>JAYVZE010000024.1:0-70575 GCA_043783625.1 Blastocatellia bacterium
ACAATCCTACTCAGCACTCAGCACTCAGCACTCAGCACTCAGCACTCAGCACTCAGCACTCAGCACTCAGCACTCAGCACTCAGCACTCAGCACTCAGCACTCAGCTCACCCAAAGACGTGATAGCCGCCCATGGCGCGTGCGCCGATGAAGGTCATCAGGACGGCGACGAAACCGCCGATTGCCAACCAGGCGACGCGGCGTCCGCGCCATCCAGCCGTCAGGCGATAATGCATGATTCCCAGATACACAATCCACGTGACTAACGCCATGACTTCTTTGGGATCGTTATGCCAGAAACGTCCATCGTGCTGCTTGCCCCACATCATTCCCGTCACCATTCCCAACGTCAGTAAGACAAAACCAATCGTCAACGAGCGATAGCCGATTTCATCGCAGGTATTCAACGCCGGAAGCCACTTAAAAGCTGCGCCGAAACGCTTGGCTTTTAGTTCCCGTTCCTGAATTAAATACATAATTCCGCCCGCCAAAGTCACGACAAACGCGGCGTACGAAAGCACCAGCATCGTGACATGCAGCGGAAAAATAACCCGTGTAAAAGTGGAAGCCGTAATCAAATTGACGACTGTTTCCGAAGCCTGTTGCTCTGGCAAAAGCAATGACAATAAAGTCAGGACGAAGGTGACAGCAAGCAAGACGATAGGCAGCGCCCGCGCTTTATGACGCGGAACCGCACTTAAATAATACCCGGCAATCGCCCACGCGATAAATGAGCAAATTTCTTTTAAATTGACGATGGGGAAGTGAGCCAGGCTAATCCAATTGAGAACTAAAGAAGCGGTATGCGCGGCAAATCCTGAGCCGACCAGAAAGCTTAACCAGTTAGGTGAATTTTTCGTCTGCTGGCTTCCGGCAAACGTCAGCACCGCATAAAAAATGCTGGCGAGGTACAATAACAAAGCTGCGGTCAACAATACGGTCATAGCCCGATTATTGTCTGCGATCATTCATTATTTATCAACCGTTGCATTTTTTCTTGATCGAACCCGACGACAAATCTTGCTCCGATCCGCGTGATGGGGCGTCGCAGCAAATTCGGTTCAGCGATAATCATCTCAATAAGTTCAGCCTGGCCGGGGAGCTTTTCAGCGAAACCTTTCTCTTTGTAGAGAGCGTGTCGCGTGTTCAGAAATTGATCTATTTTATCCTGACCGAAAATGGCTTTGATTTCGGCGGCGGTCAGGCTCTGACGCGCATAGTCGTATTGAATAATTTCATTGTCGTTGGCGATTTCGCGCAGGAAACTCCGCGCGTTGCGACAGGTCGTTCAGGTGCTTTTGAGCCAGAATTTTATGATTGCCATAGTGTCCTTTGGAAAATCCAATCACTGCGAAGGATGAGTATAGCAAGTGAAGAGAAGGCGTACAAATTCATCCAGTGCAAGTCAGAAGCTGAAAGTATGATTCACTAAAAGTTTAATTAATGGCATAGTCATTGATGAATGACTATTGCATCATCACAACCTGCGGTGTTCCTCAAAGCTGACGCCTTAACGAAAGTGTACAGTGGGGTCGGCGAAGAAATTACCGTCATTAAAAACCTTGATTTTTCTATTTGGCAAGGTGAAATGGTCGCCATTGTTGGAGCTTCCGGCGCAGGTAAATCTACGTTATTGCATTTGCTGGGTGGACTGGATTTACCGACTTCGGGAACTGTGATTTTAGATAATTTTGACATCTTCAAAAATGGTGCGGTAGAGTTAGCTGAGTTTCGCAATCGCCGGATTGGATTCGTCTTTCAATCGCACCATTTGTTGCCGGAATTTTCGGCGTTGGAAAATGTGATGATGCCGTTATTGATTCGCCGTGAAAATTCAACTGCTGCGAGTGAGAAGGCACGTGATTTTTTGAAAAGAGTTGGACTGGAAAATCGTTCCTCGCATCGTCCCGGAGAATTATCCGGTGGGGAACGGCAACGGGTTGCGCTGGCACGAGCTTTGGTTGCTTCTCCATCGCTTTTACTCGCCGATGAACCGACCGGAAATTTAGATCAGAAAACTGGAGCCGAAGTTTTTGATTTAATTCGAGAGCTTCACGCGGAAGCGCATTTGACTTCAGTGATTGTTACGCATAACGAAACTCTTGCCGCCACCTGTGATCGCGTATTACATCTGGCAGGCGGGAATTTAGAAGGATAATGCAGAAGCCTGCACGAAGTAAGGGCGTATTACTAGCACACTTACTTCGTGCGTGTTTCTGCGCTCTGTTGCAAGGATCATAAATGTTCGAAAGATATACAGAAAAGGCTCGCCGCGTCATCTTTTTTGCTCGCTACGAAGCCAGCCAGTACGGTGCGATGCAAATCGAAGCCGAGCATGTTTTGCTGGGCTTAATCCGTGAAGATAAAACGATTGCGCAAAGATTTTTTAATCGCGCTCAGGCGACGGTGGAATCCATTCGCAAGGATGTTGAAAGCCGCATTGTGTTGCGTCCGCGTCATCCGAATACAATTGATTTACCGCTTTCGATGGAAGCGAAACGGGTGCTGGCATTTGCGGCGGAAGAATCCGAACGGCTGGCGAATCGTCATATCGGTACGGAGCATTTATTGCTCGGATTGTTGCGCGAAGAAACTTCTCTGGCGTCAGAAATTCTGTATGAACGGGGCATTCGTCTGACTGATATTCGCAGTGAATTACTACGGCAAACCGGACGGGAACGCGATTCGACGTTGCGCAAGGAAACTCCGAATTTATTTGAATTTTGCCGTGATTTGACGGAATCCGCGCTGGAAGGGAAGCTTGATCCGCTCATTGGGCGCGACGAAGAAGTAGAGCGCGTCATTCAAATTCTTTGTCGTCGCACGAAGAATAATCCGATTCTGATTGGCGAACCCGGCGTTGGTAAAACTGCCATCATTGAAGGTCTCGCACAGCGCATCGTTAATTTTGAAGTCCCGACATTTTTATCCGATAAAAAAATTCTCGCGCTCGACATCAGCCTCGTCGTAGCCGGGACGAAATATCGCGGACAATTTGAGGAACGCATGAAAATGATTATGCGCGAACTCGTAGACAATCCGCAGTACATCGTTTTCGTTGATGAAATTCATACGCTGGTCGGGGCAGGTTCAGCCGAAGGCACACTTGATGCCGCGAATATTTTGAAGCCTGCTTTGTCACGCGGCGAAATCCAATGTGTCGGGGCGACGACGACCGCAGATTTTCGTAAATCCATTGAAAAAGATCGTGCGCTCGAACGGCGTTTTCAGCCCGTTAAAGTTGCCGCTCCGAACGAATCTGAAGCGATTGAAATTCTGAACGGAATCAAAGATCGCTACGAAGCATTTCACAGCGTTAGTTTTACGGATGAAGCGATTGCGGCGGCGGTGTATCAATCCATTCGATATTTGCCGGATCGCTTCCTGCCGGACAAAGCGATTGACGTGATTGACGAAGCCGGGGCGCAGGCGAAATTGCGAATTCAACGTGAGCGTGGCTATCAACCGCCGCCGCCTCCACCATTGCCTCCGCTGCCCAGGTATCGAGCGAATGATCGCACCATTGAGCGCGGTTATGATCGAGGATTTCGTGATGTAGATCGCAACTTTGACCGGGACTGGCGCGAACCGCGTTATCAATCTCCGGCGCGTCGGACGAATTATACCGAGCCGCGATTTTTGGATTCGATTGAATTCAACGAACCTATTATCGAAATCAATAAAAACGATATTGACGCCGTAATTGCGAATTGGACGGGCATTCCAATGACCGCATTGCAAGAGGAAGATTTACCGAAACTGCTGCGCATTGAAGCAGTTTTACATGAACGAATTATCAGTCAAGAGCCTGCCATTTCAGCCTTAGCGCGGGCGGTTCGTCGTTCTCGCGCCGGATTAAAAAATCCGAATCGCCCCGTCGGTTCATTTCTATTTTTAGGTCCGACCGGAGTTGGCAAAACGGAAGTTGCCAGAACTCTGGCGAATTATCTTTTTGGTTCTGACCGCGCCATGATTCGACTGGATATGTCAGAGTTCATGGAAAAGCATTCTGTCGCAAAATTGATTGGCTCGCCTCCGGGTTATATCGGACACGACGAAGGCGGACAATTAACCGAAAGAGTCCGGCGAAATCCCTACTCAGTTTTGTTGTTGGATGAGGTCGAAAAAGCACATCCCGATGTCTTCAATATTTTGTTGCAGGTGTTTGAAGATGGAATGTTGACAGATGCGTTAGGGCATACCGTAGATTTCAAAAATGTCATTATTATTATGACTTCGAACATCGGCGCCAGATTTATTTTCAAGCGCGGCGCGGTAGGATTCCAGAGCGAAAATTCCTCCGAAAAAACCGAAGAGCGTGTGATGGCAGCCGTCCGCGAAACCTTCAATCCCGAATTCATCAATCGTCTGGATGAAATTATTACGTTTGAGCCGCTCAGCGATGAGGATTTATATCGCATTCTGGATTTGCTGGTCGCGCAGACCAATCAACTTTTAGAAAAACGGCGACTGGAAATTATTCTGTTGCCGGAAGCGAAACGCTGGCTGGTGGAGCGGGCGTGTGCAGATCGCAGTTATGGTGCTCGTCCTTTGCGTCGCGCTTTGCAAAAGCACGTCGAAGATTTGATCTCTGAAGCAATTATTCAGGGAAGAATCGGCAGCGCTCCAATGGTTGAAGTTTATGTTGATGGCGACCAGTTGGAATGCCGTCCGCTGGGTGAACATGCGCCCAGGTTCGAAAATGATGGCATTTTAGTCGGATAATCCAATTTACCTGAAGTTATCAAAATGTAGCGTTATAGACGAAGAGCTGTAACGCTACATTTTTGTCGTATAATTGCTATGCAAGTTATTGATTTATAAATGCTTAGCGGCAGGTTTATTAATTTAAGAAGGTCTCAGTTTTGCTTGCACAGTTGAGCTGATCCAGCTAGGATCAAGCAGATCAAGGTAATTTAATTCGCTTTATTTATTAGTTTCACGAGGGACTTTCCAGTCCGAAAGGTGAGAAGTAAGGCGATCTCTGAAAGGTAAAAATGCTGCGCTTGCCCCCCGCTAATCAAGTTATTATGACGTTCATCGTCGGGCTTTTGTTTGGTCTCATCCCCGTGTCAGGGCAAAACACAATAACTCAGCTTGAAACTGGCAAATCAATGGCACGCGATCTGAAAGGCAGCGAACAGCATCTTTATCAAATCACGCTACCAGCCGAAACATATTTGAACCTGACGATTAAGTATCAGGGGCAGATTACTTCTATATCGCTCAACGATCCACAGGGACAACCGCTGTTGGAACGGGGCGGTGGCACTGAAACTCTGGGCGAAGCTGAGGTCGCTGTTATTGCACCAACGATGGGTAATTATCAACTCATTGTGCGCGGACGTGGCACGGCGAAAGATACAGGCACGTATACACTTGAAGTTAAGGTCTTGCACGCCGCAACCGAGCAGGATCGGCAATATACGCGGGCGCATCGCCTGACGGAGGAAGGAAATTCTCTAAATATCCTGCGTACGGCAGAAGCGCGGCGGCAGGCACTGGCGAAATTCCGCGAAGCCTTATCACTCTGGCGTGCCAGTGGAGAGTTGCGTCAGGAATTTGAGGCACTGCGGCTGATCGCCGATACTCATTATGTGCTGGGCGAGTTTCGTCCGGCGATGGAAGCGGCGCAGGAGATGCTCACTAAGGCGCGCACTGCCAGGCTCAAGGATTTAGAACTCAAGAGCTTGAAATATGTTGGTTTGCTACAGAACTCGTTGAATGACTATCAAGCGTCGCGGAAAACTCTGGAACAGGCGCTTGTGCTGAGCCGCGAATTGCATGAGCGGTTGGAAGAACGAGCGATTTTGAGCGGTCTTGGCATTGCCGTCGCGGCACTGGGGCAAAGGCATCTCGCCATTGGTTATTACCAGGAGGCACTGAAAATCGCGCGGGAAATTGGCGACCGCAGTGGCGAAGCCACAATGCTGCGAAACCTGGCAGTTCGTTACGAGGGGATTGGAGAGCCAGATCAAGCTGTGGCGTATTTCCAGCAAGCGCTTGCGCTGCGCCGTGAACTGGGACTCCGCGACGCTGAGGCAACGACCTTGCTCGACTTGTCGCGCATG
Source organism: Blastocatellia bacterium (assembly GCA_043783625.1). Classification (GTDB taxonomy): domain Bacteria; phylum Acidobacteriota; class Blastocatellia; order RBC074; family RBC074; genus JAFDVL01. The sequence continues at coordinate 6,071 of JAYVZE010000024.1, forward strand.
CAGATGCGCTTAGGCGAGTTTCAGCAGTCGCTTGAGCTTGCCGGGCAATCGCGTACGCTCCTGCGTGCTGCGGGTCGGAAGGATGATGAAGCTTTTACGCTTGAACATCTGGGTCAGGTTCATATTGAAATGCGCGAGTTCGAACTGGCGCTGGATGCTGTTAATCAGGCGTTGGTGATCTATCGTGGTAACGAAAATCGCAAACAAGCAGCCAATTGTCTAAGGCTGCTCAGTTCCATTCATCGCGGTCGAGGTGATGCAACCGAAGCGCATAACTTGCTGGATCAGGCACTCACGCTTCATCGCAGCCTCGGCATGCCTGCTGAATTAATGACAGACCTGTTATATCTGGGCATCGAATACGCCGGGCAGGGTGAGCCGCGACAAGCACTCGTTCATTTTTCAGAGTCATTGGTGCTGAGTCGTGAAGTGAATTCTCCGCAAGGGGAGGCGTTGGCCCTGCTCCATACCAGTCGTGCGCATCGCGCACTGGGCGAAACAGACAAAGCAAGAGAATTATTGCAACAGGCGCTTACGCTGAGCCGAACCATAAAACACCGTTTGCTGGAAGCCGAAGCCGAGCATGATCTGGCACAGATTGCCTTACATCAAAAGCGGTACAATGAGGCGCAAACACAAATTGAGACCGCCCTCGACATCATTGAAAATTCGCGCAGCAGGATGGTCAATCCTGCCACGCGTGCCGATTATCGCAGCAGCAAGCAGAGTTATTACGAAATTTATATTGAAGCACTCCTGCGACAGCGCGAACAGGGAGGCGATGAACGGCTGACCGCCCAGGCACTGGAAACCGTCGAACGCGCCCGCGCCCGCTCGTTACTCGAATTACTGACCGAAGCGCAGACCGACATCCGGCAAGGCGTCAACCCCGAATTACTGAGCCGCGAACATATCTTGCAGCAACGCCTCTCCGCCAAAGCCGAACTGATGCAGCGACTCGGGACACAAAAAAACGGACAGGAACAAGCAAAATTGCTGGAAGCAGAAATCGTGACGCTGACGGCGGAATTGCGTGAGGCCGAATCGCGCATTCGCGTTGCCAGTCCTGCTTACGCCGCACTGACGCAACCCCAGCCGCTCAAACTGGCGGAGATCCAACAGCAGGTACTCGACCGCGATACCGTGCTGCTAGAATATGCGTTGGGCACGGAACGCAGCTATGTCTTCACTGTTACGCCTACTACGCTGAAGGTTTTTACACTGTCCAAACGCACTGACATTGAAACGGCTGCGCGGCTCTTTCAGGAACGACTGACCCGACGTAGTAAACCACCTGTGTTCCACAGCCTCGCTGCCAAACAGCAATGGCTGGCGCAACTGGATCGGGAGACAATACTAGCTGCGGACGCCTTGAGCCAATTAGTACTCCAGCCCCTTGCTGCCGAACTAGCAAGTAAGCGTCTGTTGATCGTACCCGACGGGGCGTTGCATTATGTGCCATTTGCAGCATTGCCTAGTCCGGTAGTCAGTGGTCGGTGGTTAGCAGTCGGTAAGAAAGAGGCTGCTAACCGATTATTGACCACCGATCAGCGACCACCGCTGATCGTAGATCACGAACTTCTCACGCTGCCATCCGCCTCGACACTGGCCTTATTACGACGCGAAATGGCGAACCGCCAGCCTGCGGCCAAAACGATTGTCGTTCTGGCTGACCCCGTGTTTGAGAAAGCTGACGAACGGCTACAGATCGCCCGTACTCCAGCATCCAAACTCTCGCAAGTGTCCCTTTCTACTGAATTACAGCGGGCAGTTGCGGAAACGACTGAAGGCGACGCCACAGGTAATATTGTACCCGCCAGTTTCTTTCGCTTGCCCTACACGCGCACCGAAGCAAATGCGATCCTGGCGGTTGCTCCGAAAGCTACCACAAAAGTAGTGCTTGATTTTGCAGTCAATCGGGATGCCGCGATCAATGGTGATTTAGGTCAATATCGCTACGTTCATTTTGCGACGCACGGCTTGCTGAATAGCGTTCACCCTGAGCTATCCGGTTTGGTGCTGTCGTTGGTGGATGTCCAAGGCAACACGCAAAATGGATTCCTGCGCACAATGGATGTCTTCAACTTGAAACTTAACGCAGAATTGGTTGTCCTGAGCGGTTGCCGTACGGGTTTGGGCAAGGATATTCATGGCGAAGGTTTAGTAGGGCTGACACGCGGGTTTATGTATGCGGGTTCCAGGCGTGTGATGGCGAGTGTGTGGAATGTCAACGACAACGCCACAGCGGAACTGATGCAGCACTTCTATCGTGGGATGCTTGGGGCAAAGAAAATGTCGCCTACGGCTGCCTTGCGAGCCGCACAAATCGAAATGTGGAATGATAAAAAATGGAAGGCGCCTTATTATTGGGCAGCATTTACCTTACAAGGTGAATGGTAATGTGATAGCGTAACCAATTAACTTACAATCAACCTTGTGAGTGATAATTTTCGATTGGGCCGAAACAAAATTACCGCTCTGACCTTCAGTTCTGCCGGGAAGATCAAACATGGATGCAAGTTCTTTGCCCAAATCAAAAAAACATAGCCAATTAACGCAAGAAAAATTTAATAAACTTCTTTTCGCGCTTCATCCTGATCGAGGGATGGCGGCTGACATGTATGAGCATATTCGTCAGGCGATGATTACTTTTTTTTCCTTTCGTGGCGCTCCTGACCCTGACGATTTAGCTGATGAAACACTGAATCGTGTGGCCAGCCGCTTGCATGAGGGGGCTGAGATTTTTGCCCGGAATCCAGCCAGTTATTTTTACGGATTTGCTCGCAATATCTGGCGGGAGACATTGGCTAAAACAGGTAAATTACAACCGCTTGATGAGGGGCTTTCCGGTCAGAAAAGCCCGGCTCCGAATCCTCACGAAGTCCTCGAACAACAAATAGAACAACGTGATTTTGAGCGAAAACTGGCGCATCTAAATCGCTGCCTCGAAAGCCTGTCAGCGAAAGATCGTGAACTGCTCATCGAATATTATCAGGATGCCGGAGCTGTCAAGATTGAAAATCGTCAAGCGTTAGCTGAACGGTTTGGGATTTCGCTCAAGACACTCAGAAACAAAACTACTTTGCTCCGGGCAGTGTTGGCGGATTGTCTGAAAAATGCACTCGACCCGTCCAGGTAATATTCATAGTCGAAGCAAGTCACATGGGATGTTTTCTCAAAATTTACATTACTAATGTGTCACTGGGAATGTAACGTAGAAGTGAGGCAGACAGGAGGCGTGAGCTAAGTTACTGGGAGGTTGGTTGGTCAGCGCTACTGTCGTCTCACCTCTACGTTACACGAACTCAGGTAAAGCTGGCTCTAGACTTTCTCCAGAGATTTAGTAAGTTCGTCTACGGACGAGGTTGAGCCGGGTAGTATCGGCATTTTGTTATCGAAATTATTATGGCAGACAACGATCAAATCAGAGACTATTTATTAGGGCAAATGCCTGAGGTCGAGCGTCTGAAGATTGAAGAGGAATATTTCGCCAACCCTGAAGCGCTGATGGCATTTTGGGCGGATTCTAATGATTTCATTGATGATTATTTACGTGGGAAATTATCGCTACAGGAGCGCTGGAAATTTGAACAGCATCTCAAGCAACTACCTGCCATTCGTGAGAAAGTCGAAACTGATCGTGCCTTGTTACAAGCTCTTGATATTTCCTTCACTGCTTTTGCAAATCAAAGTAATCAACGAACAGGCAGCACCCGACGGTGGTCTTTGTCGCAATGGTGGTCGGAAATAAGTTTTCCTGCGGCAGTCACGGCAGTTTTATTGTTGGGGCTGATGGTTGGAGGCATTTGGTATAGCTTCACGCCAGAAAAAGCTCAGATAGTCAGGCAGGAAGTGGTGAAGAAGGAAGTACCACTGCCCCCTGTTCCTGATAGTACTCCCGAAAGTAGTCCGAAGTCTTCGATTCCTCAACCTTCACCAAGATCAGTTCAGCCACTCATCAAAAATCAGCCTGCGCCTGTGATTGCTTCTTTTCTGTTGTCGGCAGAAATTATCAGGGGGAATGAAGCGGCGCTAGTATTGCCAATTACATTAGATGTGACGATCTTACGCTTACAACTAGAGCTTAGCTCTGAGGCTCCGAAAAACTTTCGTGCTGTCCTCCAAACCAGAGAAGGCGCGACCATCAAAGTTTGGGAAGCGCTATCATTGGTCTACGAGAAATCTACCCCCATCGTTGTACTTAATCTTCCAGTTGCCACCCTTACCAACACTGAGTATGTCATTAAGCTCAGTAGCACAATTCCGCCTCAGGAATTTCATTTTCGACTCCAAAAAAATAGCTCAATGAGACGCCCGTAGCGGTAAGGGCGATGTCTGTTTCTGATTAACCGGAACTTCGACTTACCTGCGTAGTTCGGGATGTTTTATTGAGATTCACATTACTAATTGAGCGGGAATCCACTTGGTTTTGAAACGAACGATCAAGGACGGGCTGGGAAAATTTGGAAAAGCAAGAAGGCTTAAAAACCCTTTGTTTGACAGGTTTGAATGTTCTCAACTCCGGTGGGTACTCGCTTAGTGAAAGATAATTTTTGTGTTCATCTGTAACAAACAGGATGGTCATCGTGCCTAAAATTTTCAACCCGTAATGAGCAAAGCGAGGCAACTAATTAATGGCGACAGCTCTCCGGCGACAGCCAATCTTATTCAATTTGAGCCACTGTCTGCGCCGCATCAAGAGCAAAACAGTGCAAAACTCCGAGCTGAAATTCAAGCTCTGCGTCTGGAGTTAGCAAAGGCTCAGCGGACGATAGCTCATTACGAAACCCTCTTGAATAATGCCTTAGTCCGTGAACACGAAATTCGTTCAGCAAGTGGGTAAGCGAACCTGGTAATTTTTTAGCTAAAAATGAAACCAACGCAAATTGGCAAGGCGGGAGAAAATCAGAACTTAGAAGTACCCGGTCAGGTAGTTTTTTATAACTTTGCCTCGAAGAATAATCCGGCTCAATTATCCCTTTACATTGCAGAGTTGAAATCCGATTTATTGTGGCTCTGCAAGACGTTAGACGAGGAACTGAAAGTCGAAAAAATAAGCCGTCCGAAAAATGTCTCGTAAGGATTTTGAAGTGGACACAAGTGGTCTTTCTAGTTACGGGAGGCACTGGAATTCGGCCTCCGGTTTCTCCTGAGACTGCTCAGACTGACCAATTGTGTCCACTTGAGAATCTTTCCATTTTAAAAAATCAGCTTCAATGCAAACTGAATTTGCCGCGCTGCGAAAGTCCCGGTGATCTTGCCGTAACTTCCGGTATAAGTTCCTGCCGAGTCAAATCTGATATTGGAGGCGTTGCTATCCGGTGTCGTAAAATTCGTTCGATTGAAGAGATTGAATGCCTCCATGCGGAATTCCAGTTTGGTACTTTCCTTCCACAGCGGAAACGCTTTGTGTAATCCTAAATCAGCCTGATAAAAACTCGGTCCACGGGCGATATTACGTCCTGCTGTTCCAAACGGCTGACTGCGATCTGTCGGCACTGCCGCTGCTAATGGATTCAGATAGTTGTTCGGATCGTTGGTATTGTTATACAACGCTTGTCCCGTCAGATTCGGGCGATAGGTTAACGACGAACCGACCACAAAAGCCGAAGCCGGGCCGTACGTCAGATTGACTGGCAAGCCGCTATTCATCGTATTAATCAACGTCATGCGCCATCCGCCGAGCGCGTAATCAACTGCCCGATGGCTGGCTGACAGGAAGTGACGACCTTTGCCGAAAGGTAAGTCGTACACAATGCTCGTCGTGTTATTGAACGGTTGATCGTAATTCGAACGTCCTTTGTCGTTGAGCAAATTGCGCAGGTTGCCACGTGAATTATCGCCGAAGCTGGCTTCTAAATGTCCGGCGGCGTTATCCATCGCTTTCGAGAAGGTGAAAGAATTCAGGACGTATAATCCACCGGAAAATCTTCGTTCCAGTTTCATTTGCAGCGCATTGTAATTTGTCCATCCACCATTCATGGAAGCCTGAACGAATGAGTAATTCGCAAACGGACGACGCGCTTGTAACGGCGTGCCTGCGGCAGGATCACTGGTCGTATTCGCACGTGCCTGATTGTAATCTCCCAACACAATTAACTTCGTGCTGTGGTTTCCGACATACGCCACGTCAACTAACCACTTGGAAGGCAGTTCGCGCTGGACGCTGAAATGCCAGCTTTGCACATATCCGGCACGGGTGTCTTTGGGCGTAAAATTCACCCGCGCTGTCAACGGATTAAAGCGTGAGGGTGAAACGAAATCGTTTGGATAACCCAATTCTGTCGGACGGAAACAACCCAGAAAATTATTACCGGTGCAAAGTGCCTGCGACGTTTGTTGCGTGATGCTGTTACTCACAATATTCGGGCCATTGTAGGAAAGCAGATTCTCACCGCCCAGACGATTGAAGAGAACGTAGCTGATGCCATATCCGCCACGGACTACCGTTTTATCAAGCGCATTCCACGCAAACCCAAAGCGCGGCGCAAAATTATTTTTGTCGGGATTGACCAAAGTTTTATCGTAAAGCGTCCCGTTTTTCGCGGGAATTAAGGTTGCTGTTGCCGGGTCGAAGTTGGCTAATAAATTATTTTTCTCCCACTGCGGTGTCGCGAATTCGTAGCGCAACCCTAAATTCAACGTCAGCTTTTGATTGACCTTGAAATCATCTTGCAGATAAGCAAAATGCATGCGCTGCCGAAGGTTGACGATGACCGAATTGTTCAGATCATATTGGCTGCGTGCGCCGAAGTAGAAATCAGCCAGATTATAAATATTGTTGCTGGCTGCACCGCTTGGACGGCTGAACTGCCCGGAGTAAGAATCCTGCCCGTACTTCGGATTGAAGTCGTCAATTTCCGTGCTAATCCGCTGATATTCATAACCGGATTTGAAGCTGTGTTTGCCGAAAATAAATGTGTAGTTGAAACGGGGATCATAAAACGTTGGATTTTGAAATTGCGGGTTGCTGGATTGACGACCCAGCCCTAAATATCCGCCAATCGCCTGTGTGCTCAAGCCTCCGGCAAAGCGCGGATCGGTGGGCAAGCCCGGTAATAGAAAATTCGGATCGCCGACGCCAGTCGGAGATTTGCCAGCTTGGGTACGTGAAATTCCCAGACGAAATTCCAGGACAGAATTGCTGGTCAAATTATGCGTAACGCCTGCTGCGAGCTGTTGATTTAGTACCCGAATGGAAGCATTCGCATTGGAGCTGAACAATGGGCCCGGCAGCGTCGGTGCTTCGTAGTTGTTCATTTTGCGCTGGCTTAATCGAACAAATGCCGTCGTCTTTTCATTGAAGGTGTGGTCAAGCTTCAAATCGCCTTTGTCGTTAAAAAACTGATTACGCGGCAGGTTTTCATAATTGTTTGTGGCGTTGGCATTGATTGGTTGCGGGATTGCCGCGATTACCTGTTTGGCGAATTTCGTCATCGGCACAGCAGTGCCTGCGAGGTATTTCGTACCGGCGACCTGTGTGACTCCATTGGAATCTACAAACGTAAACGGCGCGACGACGTCAGAAGTCAGAATGCCAGTTCGATTTGCGACGGTTGGAATCGTTTGGATGTTGCCTGCCAAGGTACGCGTGATACGGCGGAAGCCTTCGTAATCAAGGAAGAAAAATGTTTTGTCTTTGATGATTGGACCGCCAATCGTGAAGCCGAATTGATTCTGAATCAATGTCGGTTTCTGGTTGCGCGTCGGTTTGAAAAATCCTACCGCGTTGAGTGAAGTGTTGCGCAAATATTCATACGCGGAACCGTGAAATCCATTGGTTCCACTGCGCAAACTGGCATTGATGACCGCTCCGCCAGCGCGTCCGTATTCGGCACTGAAATTGTTGGTTTGCACCTTGAATTCCTGCACGGCATCGGGCGAAGGCTGGACGACTTGATTCGAGAATCCCTGATTGCTCGTGCCGTAAGAATTATTGTCTACGCCGTCCATCACGAAATTGTTGAGCGAACTGCGCAGCCCGTTAACATTGAACGAAGCGTCACGCGTACCGGATTCCTGAACGTTAAGAACCGAGCGGCGCACGCCCGGCGAAAGCAGTGCTAAATCTGCGTATGACCGACCATTGAGCGGCAGGTTGACGATTTGTTCTTTGGTGATGACCTGACCGCGATCACTGGATTCCGTTTCCAGTCGCGCGGCTTCAGCGGTGACGGTAACAGTCTCAGTGACCGCCCCGGCTTTCAGTGCCATATCAACGCGCTGACGCGCTCCGACCGTGACTTGAATATTTTCCGCCAACGCTTTTGAAAATCCCTGCACTTCGGCAGAAACCTGATAGCTTCCGATCTTGACGTTGTTGAATTGATAATTGCCTTCATTGTCGGTGGTGGACGAAGCTTCAATGCCAGTGGCAGTATTTTTCAACTTCACCGAAGCGTTCGGGACAACGGCTCCATTGGCATCGCGGATCGTACCGACGACGGTGGCCGTGTCGAACTGCGCCTGGACGCTTTGTGAGGCAAAAAGAATTAAGAAACAGGCTAAAGAGCCGATCAGGTAACGGATTGAAATTCGGGATTGCATAATCTCTCCAGATAAACAGAATGCTGACAATCAGCACCTTAGGGTTTGGATACTTATCACGTAATTTGATAAAAGAAAAAATAACACCTGAATGTTAGACTTATGATAAGTGGAGGTCAAGGCGGGATTAATTAAGAGATTTCAATGATTCGCCCCTCCTGTTGAAATCAGACTTGAAACTCGCTTGAGCATGGTAAGATTTCAATGGAAAAGGGTGAAGGTTACTCGGCGATGTCTTTAGCAAGGGTCTTACTTTATAGAGGGATTTAATGGATCGTAGATTATTCGTGCACTTATTGGCGGCGGCTCCACTAGCGAAAACTGTTTTTGCTGACGATGCGGATGGGGTTCCGAAATATCGGGTTGTCACTCCGCATAAATCTTCAGGCAGGCTTGGCATGCCGGGGCCTTATCCTGGTCAGGTTGTCTCGGTGAAAGCAGCGAATTGTCTGGACGAAAGCGGTGATAATTTCAATGTTGAAGTCATCCAAGCAATGATGAGTCGCGGCATGTGTGAATTAACCAAACAAAAGAAGACGATTGATGCCTGGAAAAGATTTTTTGTCTCTTCTGATGTCGTTGGAATTAAGGTCAACGCGGGTGGTTATCCATGGGTGGTTTCTTCCCATCCGATTGTCGCGGAATGCATTCGCAACCTGATGGAAATTGGCATCAAGCCTTCGAATATTTACATCTTCGAGCGATTTGAAAATCAATTGCGCGACGTGAATTACGTTCCCCATATTCCTGAAGGTGTGAAAATTGTCGCGGCAGAAAGTGGCAATCGGAATACGGATCGCATCAACTACGATCCCAATGTTTATGTCGAAGCTGATTTCTTTGGTGAAGAGGATACGCGCTCCAATTTAATGAAATTAGTTTCGCAGACGCTGACCAAAATTATCAATATTCCAAACATGAAAGATCATGGTGCGGTCGGGGCCACAGGCTGCTTGAAAAATATTGCCTACGGCAGTTTTTCCAACGTGGCGCGCACGCATCAAAACGGCGTTTCGCATACCTATTCATTTGTCGGAACGTTGGCAGCGGTGGAGCCGGTGAAGTCAAAAACTGTGCTGCAAATATTGGATGGAATACGCGGCGTGTGGCACGGTGGCCCGTTCGCCGCAACGAAGAAATTCGTGTTCTATCCGAAGCAAATCATGTTTGGGACTGATCCCGTAGCGATTGATCGGTTACTGCTCGACCTTGTGGATAAGGAACGCCAGGCGCGTGGTGCGGTTTCGATTTGGAATCGTGATCGTAATTCTTTGGATTTTATCAATAAGAAAAATCGTGATAACGATCCGAACGTCAACATCATTATTCGTGAACCCGGACACGTCGAATTCGCAGGGAAATTAGGCTTGGGCGTGAGTGATCTGAAAAAAATCCGTGTGAAAGAAATTGTTGTCTGAAAAATTCAACTCATCGCGCGTTCAATCAGTTCCGTTAGCACCTGGTCAGAATCAAAATATGAAGACGCGATTTCCCGCGCCGCGTGACAGTGAAATTCGTATCGCTGATTGATTTCCGCCAATCCTGCCAGGGCTTCCGCGCGTGACTTGAAGGCAAGGATACCTGCCCCCGTGGGCAGCCATTCGGAAAAGCCCGTATCTTGTGTCAACACCGGACGCCCGCTCGCCAGATAAGCGGCACTGCGTTCGCTGAACCAGCCGCTGTGACTAATTACATATCCGTGTTTCGCTACGCTAAACTCCGCTTTTGACTGCGCAATATATTTTTGATAAGTCCAGGGATCGCGTGTTGGGAGGCGCGGATCAAGCACCTGCCAGCCCTGCGCCGTCAACAATTCACGCGGAGCCGTTCGACCCCCGACAGCCAGTTCAAAGTGATCTCCGGTGATTTCCGGCAACGACATATATTCCGCAAATGAATCTGACTTCATCCCGTATTTTTGCCCATCATATTCTCTCGTCGCGTAGCTATCCCATTGCATGACCGTCGTCCATTTGCCCTGTTTGATTCCGGCGGTCACAGGCCACGCCGCAGTCACAATGGGTTGGCGCGTCGGTTGCCAGGGGAAGCCATCGTTCGGCAACCGGGCAGTGCCGTGCGCGATGTTTTCTGCAAACGTGAAAAAGGACGTATGCTGCTGCGCCAAACTGTTTGCCGCGCTATCTGTTAGATGACGGATTTGGGTAAAAGCAGGATCAGTGTCTATCAAGGCACGCGCCGGGATTTGCTGACACCAGGCACGTAGCGGATTAACGCCGGAAATGTTTAAGAGCAGCTCCGCCGTCGCGCAGCGATCAAGAATTTGCTCGGCAGCCGATCCGAACCAACGTCCCGTATGCGCGTCATAATAAGCCCAGCGCTCCGTCAGCCCCAGCCGCGCAAAGACGTTCCTGATGAATTGCAGACCGTAAGTGGGATCGGTCCCTAGGGTGTCTCGTTCCGGGTTAGAACACGAAGGGTAATCATCGCTGTCTTCGAGAAAGTAAACGTCATGACCGAGCCGCGCCAATCCCAGCACATATTGCAAGTGATGCCACGCCAAGCCGCCCAGCGGGCCGCGCACAATGTAACCGAGCACGATAATACGCAGACGCTGATTGGCACTGCGCGAAAAATTCAACACGATGCCTAACCTCCTGAATGATTGTTAAATGTCAAAAGCAGGAAACATTGTGAAGAGCAGGCGATCTTTTCGGCGGATCGCCTGCTTCAGTTCGGGGGAGTAATATTTCTGCCACTTCTGTTCAGGATTGCGGCCTTTGCCACTGGGCAGGATTTTGTCCAGATTGGGAATGAAGCGGAGGTCTTCTTCTGCATATCCCATGCTGGTTAGAAAATTGTACAATTCGCGGTTCAGATTTTCCGTTCTGATGAAATGTAACGGGAACAAATCCGTCTGGTATTGCTGCGCCGTGATGTATTCATCATCAAGGCGCTGGAGAACTTCATCCGGCTGGCGGAAGTAAAATTTCACGAATCGCTCCGTCATCAGCCCCGGACGTTCGTCAGTTTTGGGTGATGTGCCGAACGCAGCCGCGCTCAATTCCAAATAGTCAGCAAATGACAGCTTCGGGAACTGCGGGTATTTTTCTGCAAAGTCAGGAACGGCGCGATAGTAGCGGTAAAATTCCCGCCGCCGCCACCAGCCAAATTCGTATTCTGAAACATACTGATCGTAAGGGTTTCTGATAGTGGCGAGAATCGGTTTGTGTTGCTGTGTGGCAGGGATGTGGCGGCATCCGCCGTGTTTGTGATTGTGATAAACAAACGCTCCGTATTTGTTGAAATGATGGAGTTCCGTGAGGAGTGTGCTTTTCAGATGTGTCCATCGCGTCCAATTGAAATCGTGCAGGCGAAACAGCACCGAAGTCACAAATGTGCCGCCGGTTTTCGGCTCGTGAACATATACAAATTTATCAGTAAAGAGCATCGCTACGACCTCGCTTGGTGCAGAGAAAAGATCAATATTCGTTCATTGTCCAGCAAGCAGGCATATTCAGAACGCAGATGTTTGTGCTGCCTGATTTGTGTTCCGCATCAACGCCGAATCAACGCCGATACTCCTGCAACGCCTGTTGCCGAACCGCGTCGGTGTCATTTGGTTCGAGATACCGAACAATTCGCGCTGGATCGCCGACCACCACAGCATACGGCGGTACGTTTTCATAAATGATTGTTTTGCTGCCCACTACACAGCCGCGTCCCAACCGTACACCGGGTAAAATCACGGCATCGAATCCGACCCACGAATTATCCTCAAGAATTACCGGTTGTGGAGTCGTGACAGGCTGTAGGCGTCGCCACGGATCAGCCGCCGCCGCCTGTAGAACCTGCCGCCGCGCTGCTATTGCTGCTGTCTGCTCCGGCCATGTGTCAGTGATGACAGAACCCCAGGCGAGCAGACAATGATTTCCGATTTCGATGCGGTCATTGCAGATTAGATAAGTGCCATTGAGGACGGTATAGGCTCCCACGCGCACGCAACCCTGCGGGCCGACAATGAAGCCTGTCCGGTCATACGCGCCTGTCGCTTCCCCAATCACGATACCCGGCTGCTGTTCGGAAAAGCAGTGCGCAAACCCATACGAAGTATCAATGTAAACATTCTCACCCAGTTCGACATTTGCTGGGAGACCAATGCTATACCAGTCATAATCCAGATGAAGGCGCCCACTGTTGATTGTGCCAGGGCTAGTTGGGATATTTTCGTTCATTGCTTGTTGTCCAATATCGAAAGCATGTCTTCAACCTCCTGACAGGAGGCTGTTACAGTTTCCTGCCACGACATAAAATGAGTATACCTCGGTAGGTTAGAACTCTTTTCCGCTAATCGCTTATTGCTCCATCTTTGGGGGAAGGTTTTGCTCATCTATGATTCCACTTCACGCGCTGGATTGCCACGCACTTCGACACCGGGCGGGACATCCCGCAGGACAACCGAGCCGGGCGCAATAATAGCTCCCGCTCCGATGTGTACTCCTTTGAGAATCGTAGCATTCCAGCCAATCCACACATCGTCCTCAATAATAACGGGACGAGTTTCAATGGCTGGGCGACGATGGCGTGCGCCGACAGGCGAAAGTGCCACGGTATCAGCCAGACGCGCAGCAGGTTCAAGAGGATGAAAGTCGGAATCTGCAATCGTCACTCCGCCTGCAATGAACACGTGTGAGCCGATGGAAATTCGTTCTGCCGCGACAAGGGAAGCATTGGCAATGTAACAGTAATCTCCAATTTCAATGAGTGCGTTTTCATCCGCCGCCAGCGAAGTGCGCCAAATGGTGACGTGCCGACCAATGCGCAGTCCAATGGGGGCCTTCGCATAGAAATGCTTGAAGCAGAACGACGAATCAATCACTGAATTCGCACCGACTTCAATGTTGCCGGGGATCCGACCGGGAAACCAATCTCCAGGGAGGGTGGTGTCAGGAAGGAGGGGATAAAACAATTGTGAGTTGTTGTTGGTTGTCATCAGAGTTCGATTCCTTTTCTCTTGCGCGGTTAGGCATCAATCACAAACAGGTTGTTGGGTTAATTGGTCCAACGACGAAAAGCTAATACAGCATTCAGTCCGCCAAAGGCAAATGAATTTGAAAGAGCGTATTCAACGTCTGCGTCTCGCGCTATATTTGGAATGACATCCAGATCACATTGCGGATCGGGTTCGGTAAAATTCATAGTCGGAGGCAGGACGCTGTGTTGTAACGCCAGAATCGTTGCCACGGCTTCCAATGCGCCTGCCGCGCCCAGCGCATGCCCGTGCATGGATTTCGTTGAACTGATTGCCAACTGGTTGGCGTGTGTCCCGAAAATAGCGCGAATGGCAGCTATCTCCATTGCATCGTTAGCCAATGTCCCGGTTCCATGCGCATTGATATATCCCACCTGCTCCGGCGTAATTCCGGCATCTCGCAACGCGGCACGCATCGCCCGCGCAGCCCCTTCTGCCAGCGGTTGCGTTAAGTGGTGCGCATCCGCTGACATTCCAAATCCTACAATTTCTGCGTAAATGTGCGCCCCGCGCGCCTGCGCGGCTGTGAGCGGTTCAAGCACGATGGTGGCGCTGCCTTCGCCCAGAATCATACCGCGCCGATCTTTTGAAAAGGGACGACAAACATCCGGCGCAACGACTCGTAGCGGCTCCCATTTTTTTAGATGCCCAAATGTGAAGGGAGATTCGCTGCCCCCTGTAATTGCCATTTCGACCATTCCTGATCGCACCATCAGAAACGCTTGCCCGATGGCGTGAGTTGAAGAAGCACAGGCAGTCGAAATCGTGTAGGTCGGGCCAGTCACGCCAAATTCCATTGAGATGTGGCTGGCCGCAGCATTGGTCATTGAGCGAGGGATAGACAGCGGATGTGCGCCTTTGCTCGGCGTGCTATAGACATTGCAAAAAGCCTGGTCTTCCGCAATCTTTCCACCCAGACATGATCCGGTGACAATCGCAGTTTGTTCGCGTAGTTCCGGCGTCCATTCCACGGTCGCATCGGCAATTGCTTCTCGCGTGGTGACGAGGGCAAGCTGTGCAAAACGATCCAGCAAATCGGCCTGTTTTTTGTCGAAATGCTCCGCTACCACAAAGGAGTGGATTTCTGCGCCGTTTTGAAATCGGAGCCGCGTGCGGTCTACGCTTTCAATCGGGCGAATCCCTGAGCGTCCGGCACATAAAGCCTGCCAGAATTCAGATGTATTGCGCCCCACCGCAGAAATTGTTCCCAGTCCGGTAATTACCACTCGTTGCATGTTTGTTCCTTATCTGGTGGAGGACTGTGCCGCTTTGTCCGCCAAAATTTGTTGTAAGCTCTCAACCATTTGACCGACGCTGCTGATACTCACCGCTTCTTCATCAGGAACTATGATGTCGAATTCGTTTTCCAGCTCAGCAATCAGATTGAGCGCACTCAGAGAATCTACACCCAGGTCTTCAAATGAGGTGTCCAACGTAATCTCTGTCGGGGAAATTTGCTGCGACTCTGCCAGCCAGGAAATAATTTTTTGAGCAAGGACTTCAGACATTTTAGGCTCCTTTTTTAACTTATAATTGCGCCAGCAACTCAGTGAGAACACGATGACTGGCAAAATGCTCCGCCGCAATTTGGCGAGCCGCCTGTGCGTGATGCGGATATTCGGCTACGACCTGACGTAGCGCTACTGTGGCTTGTGCCTCATCTGTAAAGCTTAGCAGTCCGCTGCCAGTCGGCAAAAAACGCGACCACCCGGTTTCCTGCGTAATTACCGGACGCCCGGCAGCTAGATAACAAGCAGAGCGGCAAGAAAACCATCCGGTCCGCGCTTTGACATAAGTTTCCTTGGCAATCGAAAACTCGCCGCGCGAAGCCTGAATGAATTCTCGATACGTCTGCCAATTTGTCGCACAATTGTTCGGATCAAGCACGTGCCAACCTGCGCGGCGGGCTTCGTCTGTTGGGAATGGTGCTCCGACTCCGCCTGTTTGTCCAACCGCAACCGCCAACGAAATTTCCGGCACTTGTTCCGGCAGCGAAAAGAACCGCTGGAATTCGACATCCTTCTGTCCCCACGTTTCGCCGTTGTACTGGAGCGGTGGAGCGGCTGTCCAGTTCATTACGGTCGTGAAAGCCCCGGTGGGCGGTGCTTCTGTGATCGGCCATAGCGAAAGACATATTGGCTGGCGTGTCGGACGCCAGTTGATCCCGCAATCCGGCAGGCGGCAATCATCTGCCCCGATGTTTTCACCGAAAGTAAAATGATGAGAATGCCCGTCCACTATTTCCCGCAAACCTGGTTTGCCCGGAGTAAACATTTGCTGTGAAAGGTACTGAATCTGTGTAAACATCGGGTCAGTATCAATCAGCACACGCACCGGAATCTGTTGATATTCATCCCGCAAATAGGTAGCGCATGAAATATTGACGAAGACATCCGCCGTACGACAGACTTCCTGTACCTGCTGTTGTGTCAGCCCGAAGCATTTTCCAGTCGCTTCATCACGGTAAGCCCAGTGTTCCGCCAGTCCGAACGCTTCCATGACCGTGCGCAGATGCGTCACATTGGCAGAAGCATCACCCCAGTCGCTACCTGCTGGTTGATAAATTGGCCAGAGCCGCGTGTCTTCAATGTAATAAACGTCGTGACCGAGTGCTGCGAATCCTATCGGGTATTGCACGTAATCCCAGGTCACACCACCCGCCGGAAGCAGCCCGATAAAACCTCCCACAATGATCCGCAATTTCTTCATCTACTACCTCTATCCACCATACGTTCAATCATTGGCGCTGACATACCACTTAGAGGGCATGATGTCTTCCTTGGCTATCGCCGGATTGAGTAACTGAACTACCACCGGGAAATCATATTCATCACGCACATAACCGAGACTCCGCACTACTGGTTCCATCACGGGTGTCACGAGTAGTGCCGCTTTGCGCAGGGGCTGTTCAGGAAGCGCGTTGAGCGCCTGTTCGTGCGCCAGATTGCTCACGGCGATTAGCGTTGCGCGCAATGCTTCGTCAGGATTGATCGCCATCACATCACAGATCAGCCACTGACGATCTCCTTTCCGGCGCGAAGCTACCAATCCGATTAATTCTCCTTGTTGTTCGACTCCTAGCACGATGTATTCACCTTTGCCGATTTTCCAGGGGAGATAACGCGAATCCCTTACCACCTGACAAGGATGAAACGTTGACCAGGCATTCCAGATCCGATCTATCCGCTCGTCATTTAATACCTGAAGTGGTGCGGCAACGCAGTCGGCGGGAAGTGGTAACGGCGCAGTGAGCGGCAGGTCAAGTCGCCATAAGGGATAAGTTCCGCCATAAAAATCAGGAAACATGCGAAAGAATCGCACCCAGCGCGGATCGGGAACCATATAGATCAATCCATCGCCGCGTTCTCGCAAGGCTGCCGCCGCATGTCGGTACATGGCAACCACTGGATGGCTTAGAGGGTTTGGGCTGCGAAATCGCAGCGATTTTGCTACGATTGGCGCCCCCGGACGGAATGCGCGAAACTCACGACCATTGACTGACACTAACGATGGGACGAAGACAAATTCTCCGACAATCTGCTGGGTCTGCTCATCAACTGCTACCACGATGACAGCTCCACCCAGCGGAGCGTCAATCACGTATTGCTGCCAAAGCTCTTGAGTCGGCAGTCCCCAGTTAGTGTTTTCTTCCCATAATTTTTGCAACGCAGGGAGGTCATCATCCTGGTGGAGTCTGTATGTGAGTGACATAATAAGAGCCTTTAATCTCCTGGCATTAAATACCAGTTTTCTGGATTGATGGCTTCTGCGCTCAGACCGCCATTAGTGTCTGAATCACGCCAGACACAAACAAAAGCAAATTTGAAATCTATCGGCATAAAGCCTAGTGTCCGCAAGGCATCGCTCAAAAGTGGAGTCCTCAGTGCTTTGAGAACAGTCGGAATTTCTTGTTCTGTATTTCCCTGACGCCGCCCAACGTGATGGATCACCGTTGCCAGAACATCTGTTATTTGTGACGGATGATGTGCCAGGAAATCGACCAGCAGCCCAGTGTGCCGATTGATCGCAACATATCCCACCAGTGCATCATTACTTTGTTCATGCACCGCCAAAGTCAAATGCGCACCATTTCGATACTGTAACCAGGCGGGGCTGCGTTTTACCCCGCAATGAATCGGATAACTTGCCCGGGCGGTGTGCCAGAGCTTTTCGTACTCGCTCCCGAATCTTTCAACCGGGCGAGCAATAAACTTGTCCGATTGAACTGCCAGATCGCCCGGAGACAACGCCATACATTCATATTCTGCACATTCAAAACGCGGTAGTCCAAAGCGGGGCAGCCATCTAAAAATGGGCAGCCAACCGTGTTCCGGCCATGAATAAATCACCTCGTATTGATGAGCTATTGCGGAGGTGATGGCAGTCAGGTAAAGATTTACAACCGGATGATCCGCCGCACGCAACGAATCTTGGCGCAAGTCCTTGCGCAGAATTGGTGCCGACAATCGTAGCGCCTTAACCTCTCGATTTTCAATTACCAGACGCGACGGCAGGAAGACTTCCTGTCCGGCAATTTCTCCTTCCTCATCTACCGCTACAACAATCAGCGCATCCCCGTATGGCGTGTGCTGATACCAACTCCGCCATTTTTCAGGTGTGAGCGTTCCCCATCCTGATTCTTTTTCCCAGAGCCGCAGCACGCCGGGTAAATCGCTGTCCTGAAAGAGGCGATAGGTAATGTTTTTAGACATCTGGTTCCTTCTTGCTGCCTTATGTCTCGTGCCGATTTATAATGCCGCGATATGTTGGTGGCGATATAAGTGTGCGTAGACCTTATCTTCCACCAGTAACGATTCATGCGTGCCGCGCTCTACGATGAAGCCATTCTCAAGTGCCAGAATCAAATCGGCTCGCCGAATGGTAGAGAGGCGATGTGAGATAATGAAAGTCGTCCGCCCCGCCATTAACTGCGAAAGCGCGTCAAAAATTTTCCGTTCGGTGTGCGCGTCAAGTGCTGACGTTGGTTCATCCAAAATCAGAATCGGCGCGTCTTTCAGTAACGCCCGCGCAATCGCCAGACGCTGTCGTTCTCCACCGGAAAGCACATCGGTGCGTTCACCTAGAATTGTGTCGTATCCCTGTGGCAAGCGTTCGATGAAATCGTGAGCCTGCGCAACCTGAGCGGCAGCGATAATTTCTTCCCGCGTTGCACCCGGACGCCCAAACGCGATATTTTCTGCCACGCTCATCGGAAACAAAAAAGATTCCTGTAACACCAGCGAAATATTTTCCCGTAGCCACGCCAAAGACAGATCGCGTACATCACAATTGTCTATCAGCACACGTCCCTGCCACGGATCGAAAAATCGCACGATCAACGATACCAGCGATGTCTTGCCTGCGCCTGTCGCTCCGACGATAGCAATGATTTGTCCGGGGCAGGCTTGAAATGAAACATTGCATAGTACGGGTGTTTCGACTTGCCCTTCAGCTCCCGTATCCGGCGATTTTGCCCGATACCCAAACGTGACATTTTCAAATGTTACCTCGCCATGCGCTTTCTTATGAGGAATGATCGGCTGCGAACTTTCCTGCACGATTTCCTGCGAATCAATGATCTCGAACACCCGCCGTCCCCGCGCAACTACAGCAATTGCATATCCGACCGCCGCCGTCAGCGCATTGACCGGCCCGTACATCGCTGCCAAGTAACCGAGAAACACCAGCAAATCTCCGACTGTCAACCGGCCTTCCCGGACACGTCCGGCTCCCAGCCAGAGCAAGACGGCGGCAGCCACGGCGGTTATCAGGGTCGTCAATTCCTTGTAGGCCGTCGAAACCACGTTAGCCGTGACATAAGCTTCCTCAAATTCGTAGGCGCGGTCATGAAATTTCTTCCGCACATAAGTTTCGCGGGCAAATCCCTGAATCAGACGAATGGCTGTCAAGCTTTGTTGCGCGAAGGCGGTGAGGCTACTCAACTTCTGTAATTGTGCCGTTGCCGTGCGATCCATTGGTTTGACAAACGCAATCAAAGCCAGGGCCAAGAGCGGAATTACCAGTAGCGCCACCAATGCCAGCGTGAAGTCCAGTTGCGCCATAATCGCAAACATTCCACCGAGGCAAAGCAAGGAGACGACAACAGGCAAAGCGACCTGTGCCACTGCAAAATAAACGACGAAGACATCTGCGCTCAGTCGTTGTAACAAGTCGCCGATTTCGTGCCGACCATGCCAGGTCAGTGCGAGGCGTTGTAATTTGGCAAATAGCTCTCTTGAAAGATCGGAAACCAAAGCCTGTGCCACTTGCACTGTGGCTTTCATCAGCCCCCAGGTGAGCAACGCGCTGCCAGTCGCAATCAGAATTCCGCCCGTAACCGCCCAGAGCAATAATCCTTCTCGCGTGGCAGCACCCGGCAACATTGAACTTAACGCGCTCAACCAACCTGGTATTGGACGTTCCGGGTGGAGCGCATAATCCACCACGATCTTAATCGGCCAGGGACGAGCCATTTCAATGACAATGCCGAGCAGAGCCAACATGAAAACCATCCCCAATCGCAGTTTGTGTGGTCGCGCATACCGCAACAGACGAAGAAAAATTTGCAAGACTCAGGAACTCCTTTCAATCACCGCTTGTTACCTGCCACGTCGTTTGCGCAGAACTGCTTTCGATGGTTCCCTGATGCCGGAAATGAGAGGATCCGATAGAGGAAACAGCCTGCATCGGAGCCATCGCGACAGCAACGCTGATCGGTAGTTCAACCTCTGCGCCGCTTACCGCCGGAATCTCGTCGGAGTGGAAGGCCAGCTCCAAGCGGCGCAGTACGAACTGAATAGTCGCCAGGGCGGTTCCTGCCTCATATAGTTTCCGCCAGCCAAATAGGAAGGCCATGACTCCTGGAACTACTGTTGCGATCCTGACTTCGCTGCTGCCACTAAATGCTGCGGCAAGTGCAAGTCCTGTCAACAGCGCAATTACTCCCCAACCCGGGAGCGAGGTATGCGGCCAACACCGAAAGCGCGCATATTGCTTATTAGCGCCGTGTTCCTCGACGACTAACCGCAGCCGCGCCGCACCCAGTAATCCCCCTCGTACCTCCAAATCCCAAGCCTCAAAATCCCCGCCCCGAAAGACACAGGCACCCATTTCGCGCAACATTTTTTCCAGGGATTCCAGACGCTCTTCTGCCGAATGCCAATGCTCGCTCCAGAGCGAAACGGTATGCGACCAGGGCAGTTTGAATCCACACAATCCACGTTTGCGCCATGGTGTCAGTCCGAGATGTAGGCGTCCCCGCAAACGCGCGAGTGGCTGTAATAGATGCAGCAGTGTGGTCACACTCCATAATTTAAACCAGTCCCCTCGGGTAGCACACGGGCTGGTAAATGACGCCTGTGCCGCGCTCCTGGCAGCCTGTCCGACAAACACGCCGAGTGCCAATAAAAACAACGGGAAGGCCAGCAGCAGCGGGTGCCACGCCAGACCGAGTACAGAAAGCAAGCCCAGACCCGCCAGTAGTAAATTCCACTCCGGCATAAGCGGAAGCGAACCGAGATGATACTGCGCCGGCTGATAGAGTGATTGGAATAGTCCACTCCCCCACGTCCCGTGATAAATCCGCGCTTTAGTGCCGAGTAGAGTTTGCGTCAGCCCTTTGCCATACAACCGCCCGGTCCAGTTAAGATGCCCTGCTGCATTGTATTTTTCCGGCCACTTCGCTTCCAGTAAGGCTTCTGCGCGACCGTAGCCTTGTTGTTGTTTCCAGTACATTTTGAGGGAATTGCGCCGATGATGCCAAACCATCGCTGCCGGGCTGAAGCCAAGTTTTCCGCCCTGTTGTTGTACGCGCCAACACAAATCTACATCATCTCCTGCCGTGCGATAACGATGATCGCAGCCCCCCACTACTTGCAACACCTCGCGCCGAAATGCCATGTTGCAACCGGGAATATGTTCGGCTTCCCGGTCGGAAAGGAGTACGTGAACGGGCCCACCTGGAGCATTCGCGACACAATCTGCCAGCCAGCCATCTCCGGGTGGCGCAATATTTGGTCCGCCCACTCCGGCAAAGTCTTCGGTGATAAATGTCCACGCCAGATACCGCAGCCATTGTGGATCAGGTCGCGCATCATCATCTGTGTACGCGATAATTTCCCCCGTTGCTGCTTCCATTCCAGTGTTGCGAGCACTGCTCAAGCCGTGATTCGTTGTGTTGATGAGGCGAAAAGGATATTGAGCAACGATCTGTGCCGTTTCATCAGTTGAGCCATCGTTGACGATCAGGACTTCGAAATTCGGGTAATCTAATTCCATCAACCCTTCCAAACAGTCCTGAATGATACGCGCACCGTTATAGGTACAAACCACCACTGAAACGCGTGGCCAATGCGTGTTCGCTGGAAAAGGGATTTCTGCAAATGCCTGGCGTACTGTTGTTAAAGCAGGCTTTGGGCTGCGATCCCGCCGCGTCAGGCCAAAATCCCAATCTTCAATGTCAAAACCACCGCGCCACCATTCATCCGTCCAGGCAAAGACAAAGGCTCCAGCACAACCAGCCGCAAATACCTTCCGTACTTGCCAGGCTAATGTCACGGCCTGTTGCTCTTCACCATTGCGGCGACTGTCGAGACCAATCTCGGCCATCACCAAAGGACGATCTCCGGTCAGATTTTGTAAACGCGCCAGGTAGCCGGAAAGCTTGTCTTCAGTTTCGAGATAAACGTTGAAGCAGCAAAAATCCAGAAATGGAAGTTGTAAATATTCGGTCGAAGGATAGTTGACATAGGTCACCAGTGCCTCCGGGTCTTCGGCTTTGACGACCTGATACAGTTGCCTGAGAAATTTCTCAATCCGCACACGCCCATACCAACGGACAATTTGCGACGGTATCTCATTCCCGATGGCGAAACACAACAGGGCTGGGTGTCCAGCACAAATACGTGCAGATTGCCGGGTACGCGCCAGAATTTTCCGGGCCGATTTGGGCTGATCCAGAAATGTTATATGCTGTTCCCAGGGCATTCCCACCATCACCCACAATCCGTTTTTTAGCGCGACATCCAATAGCCATCGAGGGGGCACAGTGTAAGTCCGAACGGCATTGATTCCATTTTCAGCCATCAAGGCAAAATCACGTTCCACGGCTTCCGGCTCAAAACTTTCTTCACCATTTTCTTCGGGTCGAAACGTGCCGTAGGTCACACCACGGACATATATCTTCTGCTCCCCAGTGTAAATAAATTTCCCGCGAATATGCGGGCGAAGGTTGGGCTTACCAAGCAACCAGAAAGGAGTAAATTGGGATAACACTTTACACAAGCCTCATTCGTGTCTAGCCTAGAGCTATTCACAATTTCAGATTTTATTAAAGAAAGGGGGAGGTATTTTGACCGTAGTGTCGTAGCTATGACTGCTAGACTATTAACACTATTAGTAATACTTTAGAGACGCTTGGGTTCGTGCCGGAAAACCCATTTACTCAATACCAATACAATACCTATCTGATCTGGCTCTCTAACGCGGGTAAAACGAGACAACCAGAAATCAAATAGTTGTATTCTGACTATTTACCTAATATAAGTAACTTGATGCTTGGACTACTGTTTTAAAATAGCTGGTTATCTGAAGATTAGCAATAGACGATTGCGTCTATCTTCTATAGGATATTACTCCTATAAGCCTAGCGGCTTATTGTGCTGTAATAAGTCAGCAATCTGAGCAAAACCGTAAGGGATTACTCGGTAGGATGTTTTGGTAATCTGTGCCATCTGGTGATTAGACTTGAAACAATAAACTTTAGCGGAGCTTGATCTCGTGCATTTTTTATTCTTCTTCTTGCTTTCTTTTCCCTTGCTATACTGGCAGCAAGGCGTTGAAACCGCGTCGCAGCTCAAGCAGGCAGGCGTTGAGCAGATCGCTGTTTCCCCGGAAATGGCTGAAGCGTGGCGCCGGACTGATCTGAGAATTGTCGTGATGCCCAGGAGCGAAATCGAAGGCCGCGAGCGGTTACTGATTCCAGGCATTCAGCGCAAAGTGAATGTGGCTTCGCCAACGAGTGCGCCGTGGGTAGATGCCAATGGATGGCGTTTTATTCGACAACCGTTAGGTCAGTTTTTATATGATGTACCAAAGGGGCGAGCGGCTTTGGCTGCTCTGGAAGCCTTTGTCTATAAGGCTGATGTCGTGGTGAAAATTGATCCTGCGGATGTGATCGAATTCGGGAAAGCACTTACTTTTTTGCGTACCTTGCCGACGGATGAATTGCCTCCGGTGGCAGATATAAATGTGATTGATAATGGTTCAGCGGCGACTGGTGAGGTGCTGAATCTGCTGACCCGCCGAAATTTATTGTTTCGGATTTCGAGTGCGCCTTCCAATCTTTTTCCTATCAATATCAGAATCGGATCACGCGAATATTCAGAAGACGAAGCCGCAAATCCCAGTGCTTTCGCTCAGAAAATTCGTCGTCAGCTTGGAGACGACAAACGTTCACTCAGAATTTATGGCAGCGAAATTGTGATTGCCCGTCTGCTCAGTGATAGCAATAAAACGCGCCTGCATTTATTGAATTACAGCGGACGCGAACTGGAGGGATTACGAATTCGTGTGCGCGGGAAACTCGCAGGGAAAGAAGCGATGGTCGCAGGGTTCGGACGCGAAGAATTGCAGGATTTTATAACCGCAGGCGGCGCGACGGAATTCACGATTCCCAAAATAGGAAACTACGCGATGGTTGAGCTTTCAAATGCAGAAGCCCACACGAAGTAAGGGCGCATACGTGCGTGGTTCTATTTTAGATTTTGTCGGGGTCGTGTCCGAGTTGACGTAACATTGCAGCGAGTTTATCGGCACGTTCTTTGCCCGTTGGAATTAGGTTTCCTTTCTCATCTTCCCACCGCAGCCACGTGCTCACAGAGCCGTTATATTCACCCTCCCAAATTTTCAGGCGCAGGCTGACTTCCGGTAAGTGCTGCGAAGAATATTCCTGATATGAATATCCGCTCAAGCTGAAAATCGTTAAGGATTGTTCGGTGATGTGATGCGCTGGATCGAAGACGACATAATACGGAACTCGCATGCGAGCATATTTTTCCAGTTTAGTACTCAGCTCGCCGCCAATTTTATTGGAGACGATCTCAATTACGACATCGGGTGCTTTGCCAAATTCCCATAAGAAATAAGAACGGTGTTCTTTCGCCCACATGTCTTCGTGCGCTTCGACATCAAGACTGAGCAAAACGTCGGGAACCAGCGGAGCCGCTTTCACCATATAGAAAACGCCAATGTTGGCAGCGGCAAAAAACTTTCGCCCATCTCCGGGACCTTCCCACGAACTGTAAAGAGTTTCCGTTAGCAAGCGTTGTTGCTTCTCTGAAAAGATGTTATCCACTGGCTCGTCATCCTCCGTGATTAAATGCTCGACATCAATTTCATACATCGGTTCTTCAACTGTGAGGACGTTTGTTGGTGTTGGCATAGCTTCCTCCTTGATACTTCGATAGTCTATTCGTAATCCTTATCAAAGGTCAATAACGCAGCATTTTCCAGTGATTGCGCCGTTCTGGTATAAAGAAAAGTACCTGTGTAGCAGGATAATTTTTGAGCAGTGCCTTCGCCTTCCTGACTCCCTGTACATAGAAAACATTATCAAGTGCATCACCTTTCGTTCCGGTATCAGTGATGACCGCAACGCTCAGAACATTCATCACAGGTTGACCTGTTCGCGGATCCATAATGTGCGAGTAGCGTTTTCCGTTCAGCTCAAAAAACTTTTCCGAGCTACCGGAAACTGACAGTGCCTGATTTTTCAATGGGATGGTCAATGCAATCTTGCGAGCATCCAGCGGGTCTTGCAATTCAACTTCCCACGCATCTTTTTCGGGTGGAGAACCTAAGCCGTAAATCGTACTGCCGCCTGCATTCACTAACGCTCGTTCGATGCCATGACTTTTTAGCACCGCAATTGCCCGATCAACGGCATAACCTTTGGCGATGCCGCCTAAATCAAGTTCTATTCCTGCCCGATCAAAGCTGATGGATTTTTCTTGCGGGTTAAGAATTAAATGCCGGTAGCCGATTTTTTGACGGACGTTGCTCAATTCGCGGTGACTTGGTATTCGCCCTTCACTGCGAAAGAATCCCCAGGCTTTCATTAACGGGCCGACGGTGATGTCAAAGGCTCCAGCAGATGATTTACTGTACTGAAGACATTCCATCAGAAAATCGAACAGCTCAGGCTCGATTTTGACGGGATGCCGTGCGGCTTCACGATTGATTTTTGAAAGCGGACTGTCAGGCTTGTAATGACTCATCAGGCGATCAATGCGGTCTACTTCATCGAAGGCGGCAGCTACGATTGGTTTTAAATCAGTTCCGCTTTTTCCATAAGCTGAGATGGCGTAGGTACAAGCCATTGAGACACGATAGTCTTCATAGAAAGTCAGCTTTGCTTGTGCTGAAGCGGCGGATGAAAATGCAAGCGTCGTAAGGATGACGAACTTTAAACTGAACTGAGAAACTGTTTTCAAGAGACACCTTTTTTTATAAAACATCGTATCCTGCCGAAGCTTTGATGGTAATAATAGTTGAGACGACTAGCAACGCTTGAAGCAGGTCTCGCATCACACAGCTCCTTGAAAGTGATTGATCCAAAGGTTAATTGAGGATGAAAACGGGTCGAGAGGACGCTCCTCCTGATAAAACCCGGAGCCAGGGATAGGCAGTGTAACCGGCTCCTTCAAGTAACCTGTAAGTTGGCGGTAATTAACACAATTCAGGCAGGATAGCGTTAATCTTCTGTGCCACTACCAATGATCCATTTCTTAGCGTATAATAAGCAATCTTGTTTACCGCCAGCTCTTGATAGTCAAGGATCAATCAATCGCACACCGTTATGATTCATCAAAGCGTTGCATTGAGTTGTGTGGGTTGAAAATGTTGCCGTTAATTCCGTACGCAATCGGATGCGGTAACTGGTCCAACGGCAGTTCTTCGAGCTGCTTTTTATTATCTTGGAGATAATGCATGCCCAAGCGCATTACCTTTTGTTTATTTAGTCTTTTTATTTGTTTCTTCTCTCTCTCGGTTCTCGCTCAGCAGGAAGCGAACCAGCAGGATGTCTTAGTTGAAGATGTCGAATTTCGTGGCAATCGCCGAATCCCGAAAGATACTTTGTCTTATAGTGTGACCACCAAACAGGGTGATCGTTTCAATCGTGCGCAGGCACAACGCGATTTTGAAGCAGTGCTCAATCTTGGATTCTTTGATCCGCTCAAGAGCCGTCTGCTGGAAGCCGAAGG
The DNA here is from genome assembly GCA_043783625.1 of Blastocatellia bacterium. GTDB lineage: Bacteria > Acidobacteriota > Blastocatellia > RBC074 > RBC074 > JAFDVL01. The sequence goes on from JAYVZE010000024.1 coordinate 32,870, forward strand.
ACCGCGCGGCGGCAAAGTTCTCATCTTTGAAGTTAAAGAATATCCCATCATTCGTGATTTGCAGTATCGTGGATTGAAATCTGCGACAGAGAGTGAATTATTCACAAAATTTAAAGAACGTCGCGTCAGCGTCACCAAAGAAACGCAATTCGATCCCGGTAAAATCAACGGCGCGAAGTTAGTGATCCGTGAAGCTCTGGCGGAAAAAGGGCATCCCGACGCCAAAGTGGAAATCGAAGTCGAAGAGATTTCTCAAACGACGATTGCGCTGATTTTTAATGTTGATGAAGGGCCGCGCGTTCGCATCAAAAGCATTAGCTTCACCGGTGCTGATCCTAAGTTCTCACAAAAACGATTGCGCGGCGCAATGAAGGTAGTGAAGCAGGCCGGCTTGATTGCAACCTTCAAATCTTTGGATGTTTACTTCAAACCGAAACTGGAATACGACCTCGAAAATGTTCGCCAGTACTTAGGCTCGAAAGGCTATCTCAACGCTAAACTCGAAGAACCCAAAGTCGAGCGTGTCGAGAATGTTGGCGGCGGAATTCCGATCTTCACTCGTAAAGGGCCCGGCTTAAAAATCACGGTTCCGATTGAGGTTGGTCGCCGTTACAAAGTTACGAAAGTGACAGAAGAAGGGATCACCCTTTTTCAAGCCGGAGTTGTCAGTTTAGTCTCAGGGCTTCGTGCTGGTGAGTACGCCAACGCGGAAACCATTCGCAAAGGCATTTACGAAAAAGAAGGCATCAAAGGGTTGTATGGTGATCGCGGATATATCAACGCTTCCGCTGAATTAGAGCCGAAGTTTACGGATAAGACCGACGAAGAAGGTGAAGTTGAGTTCACGATTAAAGTTGATGAAGGGAAGCAATATACCTTGCGCCGCCTGGAATTTATTGGCAATACGAACACTCGTGATCGCGTGATGCGCCGTGAAGTTGTCATTAATGAAGGTGATCCGTACAGCCGTCGTTATTGGGATTTATCAATTCTACGGTTGAATCAATTAGGCTTGTTCGATGAAGTCAAAGAGAAGGATGCGATTACACGCACGAATGACCGTGATCAGACCGTAGACATTGATTTACAGGTCAAAGAAAAAGGTCGTCAATCAATCAATTTAAACGGTGGTGTTTCCGGCTATCAAGGCAGCTTCTTCGGGTTGAGTTACTCGACGAATAATCTGTTAGGCTACGGCGAAACTCTTGACCTGAGTTTTCAGGGAGGAAATCGTCAATCACAGGTTTCAATTGGATTCACTGAGCCGTATTTCCTCGGCAAAAGCATCAGCATGAGTGCCAGTGTTTTTGCTTCAAAATATCAATATCTGGGTGGAGGGTTTTTTAATCAAAGCTCTTTATTACTGGCTCAGCAGAGTCAGTTGTTTGGACTCTCCAGCCTTAATGCTGACACTCTCTTCACGCAGCAAACAGTTGGCGGAACGGTGAATTTTTCGGCTCCGTTTGCGGCCTTTAATTTGAAGAAATATCCGAAGCTGGCGCGCTTTGCCAGGATGGGTCTTTCTTATACGCTCAGCACGAATAAAACCATTGATCCGAAAATCAATCGTGACGCTGACCGGACAAATGACGTAGCTTCGTATGCGACACCGCGAATTTTGACGAGCCGTGTCTCTCCCTATTTTTCTTATAGCTCATTGAACTCTTCGCTGGATCCAACGATGGGGATGAGCGTTCAGGCGAATTTACAGTTAGCGGGTGGCTTCCTCGGTGGGGACGTTAACGTCTTCTCTCCCACGGTAGATTTTAAATATTTTCGTCCGGTTTTCCATCGCCGGTCAGATAAGCCACATGTTATAGGAATGCATTTTCTGGGGCAGCATGCATTAGCCTTCGGAAAGCGGTTTGATGCAAATTCGCTGGCGTTTGTGGGCGGGGTACCGATTTACGAAAGATTCTTCCTGGGCGGCGAATATGATATTCGCGGGTATAACGTCCGTTCGATTGCACCGCTGGTAGCTATTGAGCAGTATCTTTCGACGCAAAATGTCAAAGCGCAAATTGTTGATCCGACCGACAGTACCAAGCTTATTGATGCGCCCGCCGGATATATTGCGCCTAGTGCTATTCGTTCGTTTACTTACGATGCTCCTGAAAAGACTTGTCTCGCAGGTGCTTCAGCAACCTGTAATGTGGTCAGAAGTTCTGCCTATCCGTCTCCGATTGGCGGCGATACTTCGCTCGTGTATAACCTTGAATATCGTATTCCGATTCTGAGTGTTTTGTCAGTTGCAGCTTTCGCTGACGTGGGGACGGTTTTCAACGTGCGACGGTTCAAGGACGATCAGTTAAGCGTCAGCAATTTTGTGGGGCAACAGCTTACTACCTCAGTTACGCTGAATCCGGCGGGACGTGTCGCAACGGCTGAAGAATTGACGAACGCCGCCGGTAACGACGGAACTTTACCTGCCGGGTATCGGCAGGTGGCGTTGTACGGCGATTCGCGTTCTTATGATATTGTTCGCTTGAAAGCGATTACAAAAGATAAAATCTTTTCTGATGTCCGCGCCTCGCTGGGCGCTGAAATTCGCGTTCAGGTGCCAATGTTGAATGTGCCGTTCCGTTTGATTTTTGCCTATAATCCAAATGCTAACATTGGCCCGACTGCGATTTATTTGGAGCGTCGTACTGCCATTCGTTTTGCGGTTGGTCGAACGTTCTAGGCGTGTGCCATTGAGTTTTTCAGTCAGGCAGGTTTCGATGAGTGAGCTTGTCTGCGACCCCTGGAGCTTGAAAAAGCTCGCCCCGGTAAAGCAATCTTTGCCGGATATTTTGATCTGGAGAAAATTGTTTTATGAACTCTACCCTCAAACCTAACTGGTTAATTGTCCCTGTGTTGCTGCTGACCGTGGTGGTGGCATTTGCACAGACTCCTGCGCCGAGGCCGGGACAGGCTGCTCCAGCCGCCACTACCGCTCCCGCTGGAGACATCCCCAAACCGAAAATCGCCTTAGTCACCGTCGAAGCCTTTCGAGAAGGAATTGGCGAGCTGCGAGCTTTGTATGTCAAGTTGGAGGCTGAATTTGCGCCACGCCGAACTGAACTTGAATCCATGAAAACATCCGTGGATGAAAAGACCAATGTGCTTCAAACGAAAGCTCCAACGATGACCCCGCAACAGACCAGAAAGCTTCAGGATGATATTGAAGCTTTGCGCAAAGAAGGCACGCGGAAGCTTGAAGATTATCAAAATGATGTCGCCAAACGCGAAGATGCCGTGACCGGAGAAACCTATAAGAAGGTTAATGATTTCCTGTTAAAATATGTGGCGGATAAAGGCATCACGATTGTCTGGAATACCGGAAAAATCTTTGAATCAGGAGTGGTTCTTTATATTGATCCCAAAGCTGACATCACTGACGACTTTGTTAAGGAATATAACAAAGTGAATCCCGGTCCGGCAGGTGCCGCGCAAAACGCTGCTCCTGCTGCCAAAAAACCATAACTCGCAGGAATCATTCATAAACATCGAAATATTCGATCAATTTTTATTTAACCCCGAAGGAGAAATCATGAAAAAAATCGTTTTTTTATGTAGCTTAATCAGTTTGTTAGCAATCACCGCGTTAGCGCAAACCCCGCGTCCGGGTGGAACCGCCGCCGCCGCACCAACCGGTGGACAAGGCGCAGAAGGTAAAATTGCGGTTGTCAATTCGTCGGCATTTAATGCAGAGATTCTTGAATTACGTTCCAGGCTCGAAGCACTTGGCGCAGAACTTGATCCCAAGCGGAAAGCAATTGAAGGCATTGCGAAGCAAATCGAAGACCTCAAAACAAAAGTTCAGGCGCAGGGCGGAACAGTGAATGAACAAACCCGTGCCCAATGGATTGAGCAGGGACAAGAACTGGAAAAAAATGACAAACGCCTTCGCGAAGATTACGAAGCACTCGTTACAAAACGCATGGCTGAAGTCGCTACTCCGGTGTACACCAAAATTTCTGAGGCACTCAGCAAATACGCGCAGGCTCGTGGCATCGCTATCGTGATTGACGGCGTCGCAGCTCAGAATGGACAGCTCTTGCTTTACGCTTTACCGTCAACTGACATCACGACGGATTTCGTCAAGGAATATAACAAGGCGAATCCTGGCGCAGCCGCTCCAGCGAAAGCTGCTGGCAAATAAAAATCTGCCTTTGATGGTAAATAAGCAGTGAGCAGTAGCTAAAAAGTTTACTGCTCACTGCTTTCTTTTATAAGTGGTCATGACCCTTATTGAGCTTTCCAATTTAATCGGGACACGATTGCAAGGTGATGCTTCGCTTGCCGCAACGGGTGTTTCATCGTTGAGCGATACAGCCGCTTCCAAGGTCACTTTGCTGGCGGATGCCGTGCGCTTAGCGCAGCTTGATTCTTATGCTTCAATCGCTTTCATCGTTCCCGAAAAACTGGCGCAGCACGAGGCGTTAGCACCGAAAAATTTATTGATCGCCAAAGATGCCAAGCTCGCTTTTGCACGGGCGATTAATGTTTTTTATGGGCAGCCTTTACCTGTACGCGGCGTCAGCGATGATCTGAAAATTGGGAATAATTCAACGCTTGGAGACAATTGTTCGATCCATCCACGGGTCACAATTGGAGCCGATTGCATCATCGGTAAGCGCGTGACTCTGCACCCCGGAGTGGTGCTGGGAGATCGTTGTTTCGTGGGCGATGATTCCGTAATTTTTCCCAACGTTTCAATTTATGATGATTCAGAAATTGGTGCGCGTTGCCGTCTTCACAGTGGCGTCGTGATTGGCGCAGATGGCTTCAGTTTTACGCCTGACGAAGCGGGGCATCAATACAAGCTCTGGCAAATCGGCAAAGTCATTATTGAAGACGATGTTGAGATCGGCGCGAACGTTTGCGTCGACCGTGCCGGCTTTGGCATCACGCGGATTAGCCGTGGCGCAAAATTCGATAATTTAATTCAGATCGGGCATAACTGTGAAATCGGAGAAGATACGGTCGTCGCCGCCTTGACGGGTTTTTCCGGTGGCACTACAGTTGGACGCAACGCCGTCATCGCGGGGCAGGTTGGCACGAATCAACATATCAATATTGGTGATCGTGCGATTGTGACCGCCCGCGCGGGCGTGACGAAAAGCGTCGAAGCCGGAGCAATTGTTGGCGGCTTGCCGGTGCAGGATCACCGAAAATGGCGCAGGCTTCAGGCCTTAATCGCTAAATTACCCGAACTATTTGAGAGAGTGAAAAAGCTGGAAAAAGAAGGAGGAGGCGGAAGTCTGTAGTGTCTTTAGAGTCAACAGCCCGCTCTGCGTAGCAACGATTTAACTTTCTTCCGACTATCAAGACTCAAAGGACTCTACAGACTAATTAGCTTATGGACATTCTTGAAATCCAATCATTGATACCACATCGTTATCCATTTTTATTAATTGATCGCGTGCTCGAAATTGAACCGCTGAAGCGCATCGTGGCGATTAAAAACGTGACGATGAATGAACCATTTTTTCAAGGACATTTTCCCGGCGCACCCGTGATGCCCGGAGTTCTTATCATCGAAGCGATGGCGCAGGCCGGCGCAATTTTATTGTTTCGTGAAGTGCCCGACCGCGAAAGCAAATTGATGTATTTTGCCGGAATTGAAAATGCACGCTTCCGCAAACCTGTCGTTCCCGGCGATCAAATCCGTTTTGAAGTCAACGTTCTCAAATACAAAATGGGCTTCTGCAAATTAGAAGGAAAAGCCTTCGTTGATGGCAAACTCGTCTGCGAAGCGACAGTCCAATCTGCCGTCGCAGATAAACCGGGGAAATAGGTGTGAGGTGTTAGGTGTCGGGTGCCAGAAATAACCCTGACACCCGACACCTAACACCTCACGCCTGCATTTATGATTCATTCGACCGCCATCATCAGTACCCAAGCCACAATCGGCAGCGATGTCTCCATCGGGCCGTATTCATTGATTGGAGATCACGTCATGCTCCACGAGGGTGTGAAAATTGCCGGACACGTTGTCATCGAAGGCCCGTGCGAAATCGGTAGCGGAACGCAAATTTTCCCGTTCGCTTCGATTGGTCAGCCGCCGCAGGATTTGAAATACGAGGGCGAAGAAACGCGGCTCGTCATCGGCGAAAGAAATGTCATTCGTGAGTATGTTACGATGAATCGCGGAACGGCTGGCGGCGGTGGATTGACTTCGATTGGTAATGATAATTTATTCATGGCGCAGGCACACATCGCGCACGATTGTCACGTTGGATCGAACATCGTTTTTGCGAATGCTGGAACGCTCGCAGGCCACGTCGAAGTCAGCGATCACGCTACGATTGGGGCGTATAGCGCAGTGCATCAATACTGCCGCGTCGGTCGTCACGCTTTCGTCGGAGGCTTTTCCGTCGTTGTTAAAGATGCGTTGCCTTATGCACGAACAGTAGGGAATCACGCCAGTTGTTACGGCGCAAATGCGATAGGACTTCGTCGCAAAGGTTTCACCAACGAAGCCATTCGCCACATTCAACACGCCTTTCATATTCTTCTCACCTCAAAGCTCAACACCTCACAAGCTCTGGAAAAACTCAAAGCCGAAATGACTGGAATTCCTGAAGTGGATTATCTGATCGAATTCATTGAGACTTCGGAACGCGGCGTCGTGAAATAGCTGTTCAGCGTTACGCATTTATGCGTGTGCCACCCTTTCACGAATAAATGCGTAACTCTAAACGAGAATTGATTGCTCATCCTTGCGCCTTTTCCTCACCTGTATAATCATTCCTTCATCACGTAAATTTCTAACGAAAATTTTTTAAGGAAAATTATGCTTACTCTTTCTCGCAAGCTTTTGGTATTTGTTTTTGTCTTTGGATTCTCACTCGCAGTCGTCGCGCAAAAGCGTCCGCTCACGCATCAGGATTATGACGCGTGGAAGTCAATTCAAGCGCCGCAACTTTCACGCGACGGCAAGTGGGTTGCGTACGCAGTGATTGCGCAGGATGGCGATGGTGAAATCATCGTTCGCAACTTGGCAAGTGGCGCGGAATGGAAAGCTGGACGCGGTTATCGTCCGCCAACTCCGCCACCTGATGTCTCGGAACCGGGAGCCGGAGCAGCTTTTTTCGCGCAGATGAATCGAATGGTACGCCCCATCTTTACGGCGGATGCGCGATATTTATTATTCACCATTGAGCCGACAAAATCCGAAATTGCTCAGGCAAAAAAAGATAAAAAGAAGCCGGAGGAAATGCCGAAGAATGCGCTCGGAATTTTCGATTTGTCGAACGGGCAAATGACGCGGATCGAGAAAGTGAAAAATTTCCAGACGCCTGAAGACGTAGGCGGATGGCTGGCATATCAACTTGAAACAGAAGAGAAAAAAACCGAAGAGAAAATCGAAGCTCCCAAAGCGAATGATGGTGAAGATTTTCAGCGCGGACGCGGAGCTGCCGCTGCAACAGGCAACAAGAAAAAAGAATTCGGTAGTGATTTAGTATTGCGAAATTTGAGTGACGGCAAAGAGCAAAAATTTTCGGATGCGCTGGATTTCAGTTTTAGCAAAGACGCAAAAAATTTGGTTTTTACGGTCGCGGCAAAAAAAGAAGAAGCCAATGGGATTTTTGCGGCGATGCCAGGCACTGATTCTGCTCCGTTAGAGCTATTGGCAGGCAAAGGAAAATATTCCAAAATCACGTGGGATGAAGAGCAAACACAGCTTGCTTTTATTAGTGATCGTGATGATTCCGCCGCCAAGCAACCGAAATATAAAGTTTTCCACTGGAACCGTAGCAATAGTGGAAAAGCTGTGGAAATCGTAGGAATTAACAGCCTTCGCGTAGATTTTGTCATTAGTGAATCAGCCGGAATTAATTTTTCACAGGATGGTTCGCGTTTATTTTTTGGAACCGCACCGCCTCCCGAACCGGAAAAAGATGCTGAAGCCGAAACCAACAATACCGATAAAGTCAGCGTAGATTTGTGGCATTACAAAGACGATTACATTCAGCCGATGCAAAAAGTTCGCGCTGCCGCAGATCGCCTTCGTTCCTACCGTGCTGTTTATCACATCAAGGATAAAAAAATTGTTCAGCTCGCCGATGAAACACTGCAAAATATCAACACCGATGCCAGCGGAAAATTGGCTATTGGAACAGATGATCGTGCTTACCGGACGATGACCGGATGGGAAACTGGCGGAACTATTAACGATGTCTATCTGGTGCATACAACGGACGGCAAACGGCAGTTACTCAAACAAAAAAGCGAAGGCGCAGTCTCGTTTTCGCCGCAGGGAAAATACGCGCTATATCACGACAGTAAGGATTGGCATAGCATTTCGATTTCCGATGGAAAAGACGTTAATCTGACGAAAAGCTTAGGCGTGAGTTTCTGGCGCGAAGACTTCGATATGCCGATGAATACGCCTTCTTATGGCTCTGGCGGTTGGACGAAGGATGACAAATTTGTTTTGCTCTATGATAAATTCGACATTTGGCAAATCTCGCCTGACGGCAGCGGAGCGAAAAATTTAACCGATGGAGTAGGACGCAAAGAAAAGCTCGAATTTCGTTACGTGCGGCTTGATCCGCAGGAAAAATTCATTGATCCGGCGAAGCCTTTATTGCTGAGCGCAGAAAATACTGAAACACACGACAGCGGGTTTTACCGCGACAAAATTGACGGTGGACAACCGGAAAAATTATTGTTCTCCGCAAAAAATTTTGGCAACCCAATCAAGGCCAAAGACGCGGATGTCTTAATGGTGACGGCTTCACGGTTTGATGAATTTCCAGATTTGCAAGTGACAGATGCCAGCTTCAAAAATCTCAAAAAAGTCAGCAACGTCGGAGCGCAAAAAGACCAGTTTTTATGGGGTAAGTCTGAGCTTGTCCGCTTCAAAAATACCGATGGAATTGAGTTGAGCGGAATCCTCATCAAGCCTGAAAATTTTGACCCGAATAAGAAATATCCGATGCTGGTTTACATCTACGAAAAGATGTCGCAGGGAGTGCATCAATTCACGCCGCCTACACCGGGAAATTCCATCAATCGTTCTTACTATGCGAGCAACGGTTACCTCATGTTTTTGCCGGACATCGTGTACACGACGGGCTATCCGGGCGACAGCGCGATGAAATGCGTGATGCCGGGAATTCAAGCCGTCGTCAATCAGGGCTTTGTCAACGAATCCGCTATCGGCATTCAGGGGCACAGTTGGGGCGGCTATCAAATCGCCTATATGGTCACGCAAACGAATCGCTTCAAGGCCGCCGCACCCGGTGCAGTCGTTGCCAATATGACGAGTGCCTATAGCGGAATTCGGTGGGGAACGGGACTACCGCGACAATTTCAGTACGAACATTCACAGAGCCGCATCGGTGGAAATTTATGGGAATACCCAATGCGTTATCTTGAGAATTCGCCAGTGTTCAGGGCGGATCGTGTACAAACTCCGATTCTGATGATCCACAACGATGCGGACGATGCTGTCCCGTGGTATCAGGGAATTGAATATTTCATGGCACTGCGAAGATTGGGCAAAGAGGCGTACATGTTAAGTTATAACGGAGAGCCGCACAACCTGCGGCAGCGTCAAAATCAAAAAGATTATGCGCGGCGCATGCAAGAATTTTTTGACTACGAATTGAAAGGCGCACCCAAGCCCGAATGGATAGAAAAAGGAATTCCGTATTTGCAGCGCGACAAGGAAAAAGAAAAATATAAGACGGTCGGTGATGCGAAATAATTACGAACTTGTTCATGTCACTCGTTCATACGCAAATCTTGTCCACGCCGGACAACCTGGAGATTTCTACACACAAAATGCCAAACCGAATTCTCGTCGTAGATGACGAACCCGACCTTGAAATCCTGATTACGCAACGCTTCCGCAAACGCATTCGCGCCGAGGAACTGAGCTTTCTGTTCGCCAGCAACGGCGAAGAGGCGCTGCACAAACTCCAAGCCGACAACCTCGTTGACGTAGTCCTCACCGACATCAATATGCCGGTGATGGATGGGCTGACGCTGCTGTCGCGCTTGCGCGAAGCGCATCCGCTGCTGCGCTCTGTGATCGTGTCGGCGTATGGCGATATGCCGAACATCCGCACGGCGCTCAATCGAGGCGCGTTTGATTTCATCACCAAGCCGATTGATTTTCAGGATTTGGAAATCACGCTCGACCGCGCAATTGCCGAAGCCATTGAACGCAAACAGGCGGCGCAGGATCGTGACCGCTTGCTGGCCTTGAGCCGCGAACTCGAACTCGCCCGCAACATCCAGTCGGCGCTCGTCCCGCATGTCTTCCCGCAGCACGAACGCCTGTCGGTTTACGGCTCGATGATTCCGGCGGCGGAAGTCGGCGGCGATCTGTTTGATTGTTTCATGCTCGATGAACAGCGGCTGGCGTTCACCATCGGCGATGTGTCGGGCAAGGGCATCGCGGCGGCGCTGTTTATGGCTGTCAGCCGCACGGTGTTGCGCGTAGCCGCCACGAAAGGCTTGTCGCCGCAAGCCTGTTTGCTGGAAGCGCATCAGTTTTTGTATGGCGAACGCCGCGCTACGTCGCATTTCGTCACCTGTTTTTACGGCATTCTTGATCTGGCGACCGGGCAACTGGAATACAGCCGCGCCGGACACAATCCGCCGTATCTGGTGCGAGGCGATCAAGTGCAAACGCTGGACGCGGCGAGCGGGTTGCCGCTGGGTATGCTCAGGACGGTCAAGTACGACACGGCGACGGTGCAACTTGAACCGGGCGATACGCTGCTGCTGTTCACCGACGGCATCACCGAAGCGATGAATCCGCGACAAGAGGAATACGGCGAAGAGCGACTGGTGCCATTGCTCAGCTCGCAGGCATCGGCGCTGGCCGTGGATGAGTTGGTGCGGTTGGTGACGCAGTCTGCGACCACGTTCGCGGAAGGCGCACCGGCCTCGGACGATATGACGGTGCTGGGAGTGCGGTATGTGTAGCGTATGGAGTGCTGCGGCTCGACGCAGCTTTTCGTTCGCCGCTATTCGATTCAGGATACCCGAAGCGGTCGAACTGCGAACGCTAACCTGCGGCGATATTAAGAATGCCCAAGCGGTCAATTGCGAACGAAAAGCTGCGTCGAGCCGCAGCACTCCATGTCGCACTGAAAGGGCTGAAATGAAGAAAAATCAAAAGGCAAAAGGCAAAAGGCAAAAGGCAAAAGTGGGATGCGGAAGCGAAGCTCTTTCTGTATTTCTGAAATCGAGTTCCGAACTTTTGCCTTTTCCTTTTGTGTCCGGCCTTCTGAACTTTTGCCTTTTGCCTTTTGCCTTTTGCCTTTTGATTTCGTCTGAAGCGTTCGCCCAGCAACCCGCGCCGCCCCAGGCCGAAATCGGCATGCCCTTGCTGCGCAATTACACGCCGAAGGAATACGGAGCTTCCGCCCAGAACTGGAGCATCGTGCAGGATCGTCGTGGCGTGCTCTACGTCGGCAACCTCGGAAACGCCGTGCTGGAATACGACGGCGTCACCTGGCGCAAGATCCGCCTCCCCGGCGCAGGTCGCGCTCTCGCCCTGGACACCGCCGGGAAGATTTGGGTAGGCACCATCAAGGATTTCGGCTCACTGGAACCCGACGCCAACGGCACGTTGCAATACGTCTCGCTGGTCGAGAAGATTCCGCCGGAGCACCGCAGCTTCAACGATGTCTGGCGGGTGTTGTCCACTGCGCAGGGAACCTTCTTTCAATCCTACGCGCGCCTCTTTCGCTGGGATGGTCAGCGCATGCAGGTCTGGGCCACGAAGACCCGCTTTGAAGCGCTCTCGGAAGTACGTGGCCGCATCTATACCTCGCAAATCGGCATTGGCCTGCAGGAAATTGTGGGCGATGAATTGCGCGACCTGCCCGGAGGAGCTGCCTATAAAGATTCTACCAAGCTCTTGCTGCATCAGTATGACGAACGACGCATCCTGGTTTCTGCCCAGCGGGAAACGCTGACTCTTTACGATGGCAAGCAAGTGACCCCGTTTCCGACGCAGGCGGATGACCACCTCAGAAAAAACGAACTCTATTCGTCCACCCCGCTCCCCGACGGCAGCTTCTGCCTCAACACCCAGGCAGGTGGCGCGGTGATCATCGAACGCGATGGTCGCTTGCGTCGCATTCTTGACAAGGAAGTCGGGCTGCCAACCCAGAAGGTCAATGCCGCCTTTATTGATCGTGAGGGCGCTTTATGGCTAGGTCTCGGCTCCGGCATCACGCGCATAGACCTCAACTCCCCAATTTCTCTCTTTTCCCGCCAAAGCGGATTCGATCTTTTGCGCCACGGCGGCTCGCTCTACGTTTCGTCTTTACACACGGGGGTCGCGGTGTATCGCCTGGAGCCGAATCGAAGCACTGGCCTGGCCGCTCTGCAACCGATCCCTTCACAGGCTGTTCAGGCTTATCGCCTGCTTTCCTTCCTTGATCCCGCTGGAAAAGCGCCGCCCCAGTTGCTCGCCGCCGCTTTTTATTACGGCGTCATGAAAGTTGAGGGCGATGTAGTTTCCCCGACCCTGCCACAAGAGCAAAGGCGAGGAGAGTGGGGTTCCTCGCTACTGCAATCTCGGCAGTCTCCTAATCGGGTCTTCGTGGGGCGCTCAGACAGCCTGTCTTCCATGCGCTGGGAAAACGGTCAATGGATTGATGAAGGCAGCGTTCTCATCAATAGCAATGTGAGGATATTAGTCGAAGAGGCGGATGGCACGCTGTGGGTCGGTACCGCCAGGAGCGGCGTGCTGCGCGTGGTCGTTCCCGCCACTGGGATACGCGAGGCGAAAGTGGAACGATTCACTGAGACAGACGGACTGGGGAAAGGAGGGCATAATGTGTTCCTCGCCGACGGACAGCTCTTCGTCATTCCGGCCCCGACGAAGAACCTCCTGCGCTGGGATGCGGCTGCCCGCCGCTTCGTCCCTGACAACCGCTTCCTGCTCCCGGTGAATGACCCCGAGCCTGAGACTGTTTTGGAATTACTTCCGAACGGCGACATCTGGTCGGTCAACAACTCTTCCACCGATCAGCGGCAGGGCATCTTTCGCCGTCAGGCCGATGGGACGTATCAACTTGACGAAGCGCCTTTCCGTGGGTTGTCCCGGTTCCAAATCCGCAACGTTCTGTCTGAGTCGGATGGCAGCCTCTGGATTGTCGGTGATGACGGCCTCGTTCGCTTTGACCAGCGGATGAAACCCGCTGCCGCGCCGCCTTTCTCCGCGCTGGTGCGCCGCGTCAGTGCGGGAGCAAACGCCGTCGTCTTTGGTGGAGCAACACTGGCCGCTCCGCTCCGGCTGCCCTTCGCCCGCAACTCGCTGCACTTTGAATTCGCCGCGCCGAGCTACGGCGACGAAGCGGGAACCGTTTATCAATACCGGCTGGAAGGAGCCGACAAAGACTGGTCGGGCTGGGGCAGGCAAACCGAAGCCAACTACAACAACCTCGGCCCCGGCGCGTACCGGCTGCGCGTGCAGGCGCACACCAGCGATGGTCGCCTCAGCGAAGAAGGAGCCTTCAGCTTCACGATCCTGCCGCCGTGGTATCGCTCGTGGTGGGCTTATGGTGTTTACGCGCTGCTGCTGGCGGCGGCGATTTATGCGGCTTCGCGCTTGCTGCGCCGACGAGTCGAAGTGCGCGAACGTGAGAAAGCCGCACTGCGCGAAGCCGAGTTGCGTGCCGATGCCGCAGCCGCGCAAGCGAAATCGCTGCAAGCCGAAAACGAGGCGTATCAACGGCTCAAGGCGACGCAGGAACAACTGCTGGTGCAGGAAAAACTGGCTTCGCTTGGAGCCTTGACGGCAGGCATCGCGCACGAGATCAAGAATCCGCTGAACTTCGTCAACAACTTCGCCGATCTCTCGGTGGAATTGATGGGCGAATTGCGCGAAGACATTGAAAAGAACAAGGCCGTGATTCCTGAGAAGGATTACGAGAACATCGAAGCCTTGCTCGACGATTTGTCCGGCAACGCCAGAAAGATCAACGAACACGGCAAACGCGCCGACGGCATCGTGCGCAGCATGCTGCTGCATTCGCGCGGACAGGCGGGCGAGCGCCAACCCACCGACATCAACGCGATGCTGGACGAATACGTGAACCTGACTTATCACGGCATGCGCGCGCAGGATTCGTCCTTCAACGTCACCATCGAACGCGCGCTGGCGAGCGATGCCGGAACGGTCGAAGCGATCCCGCAAGACCTGAGCCGCGTGTTCTTGAATTTGCTGAACAACGCCTGTTACGCGGTGAATGACAAGGCGAAACGGAACGGCGCAGGCTTTGTGCCGAAGCTGCGCGTGAGTTCGGTGAACCTCGGCGATGCTGTGGAAATTCGCATCCGCGACAATGGCATGGGCATTCCGGCGGAAGTGCGCGACAAGATTTTCAATCCGTTTTTTACGACGAAACCTACGGGGCAGGGCACGGGCTTGGGCTTATCCATCAGCCACGACATCGTGGTACAGCAACACGGCGGGCAATTGGACGTGGAAACCAAACCGGGCGAGTTTACGGAATTCATCGTGCGCTTGCCGCGCAACGGTGGATTACGGCTGCGATGACTACTTCACGAAGCCGCTGGATTTCGGTATGCTGAAGGCAAAATTGTTGATCTGACCATTACATTGAGCATGAAAGCAAACAAACAGGTAAGGCAAGTTCGCGCATCGTCGAATTATTTAATCTAATTATTACAGCACGAATAAACACACACGAAATTATTCAGACAAAAACTATAAAAAGCCTTACGGGCAACCTAATTTGACCCTTCTGTTACCGGAGCAGAATTGAGAAGGTGAATTAAGCATTATGCAACTGACAGATATTTTTGACCTTTCCCTGCTTGGACGCACAAACACAGAAGCCGTTGAATACAATCAAGCTGGCACAACTGTTACGCTCACGTTTGGCGACCTCGAAACGCGGAGCAATCGGCTCGCGTCTTTGCTCGCCTCACGCGGCATCACGCGCGGCGACCGTTTAGGATTTTTTCTGCCGAATCGTATTGAATTTATTGATCTTTTTCTTGCCTGCATAAAATCCGGCATCATCGTCGTTCCGATCAATGTTCTTTACCGTGAACGCGAAATCAGCCACATCATTTCTGATGCTGAACCTAAAGCCGTAGTCACAACGACTGATCTCGCACAATTTATTCCGGCTGATACGAACGTTTGGAATATTGATGAATTAGTTGCGGAAGCGAAAAATCATGACAGTGCGCGTGTACGGTTGGCGTTGGATGGCGACGATCCGGCGGCAATTGTGTATACGTCAGGCACCACTGGAAAATCAAAAGGCGCAGTACTCACGCACAATAATTTTGCCGTGAACGCGACGAATTTATTAGCGTGCTGGCGCATTACAAGTACAGATCGTTACTTCGCTGCGTTGCCGTTATTTCATGTACATGGACTCGGCAACGGCATTCACATTTGGTTAGCGAGCGGTTGTAAAATGCGCTTGGTTGAACGCTTTGACATTAAGAGTGCACCGGAAATTCTCGCCAGTTTTCAGCCCACCCTATTTTTTGGCGTGCCAACAATTTATGTGCGCTTGCTGGAATTGCCTGATGAACAAGCAAAAATTATCGGCGCGAAAATGAGGTTGTTTGTGAGCGGCTCTGCACCTTTGCCCGCGCAGACGATGGAAGATTTTCAAGTGAAATTTGGGCATCGCATTTTGGAACGCTACGGCATGAGCGAAACGCTGATGAATATTACGAATCCGTACGAAGGCGAGCGACGTGCGGGCAGTATTGGTTTTCCGCTTCCCGGCGTCTCCGTCAAAATTCTGAGTCCCGAAATGCAGCCCGTAGCCGATGGCGAAATCGGCGAAGTTTGGGTCAAGGGGCCAAATCTGTGCGCAGGTTATTGGCGCCGACCGGACGCGACGGCGGAAGCTTTTATTGATGGTTGGTTTCGTACGGGCGATATTGGCGAGCGCAGCGTTGACGGGTATTACACGTTGCGCGGACGGCGGACGGATTTAATTATTTCCGGCGGCTTCAATATTTATCCACGTGAAATCGAAGAAGTTTTATTAGATCAACCGGGTATCCTCGAAGCTGTTGTTTGTGGCGTACCTGATGCGCGGCGCGGAGAATTGCCTGTGGCATACATTGTCACGGATGAAAATTTTGACGAGGTCGCCGTCGCCGAAAATTGCCGCCAATTAATGGCATCATTCAAGCAACCGCGTGCGTTTATTCGCGTCGAAAATTTGCCTCGCACTGCGCTTGGCAAAATTCAGAAACATTTGTTGCCGCCTGTAAGCATGGAGTACAAGCTTTAGCTTGGTTTTACAGTGATGAGAAGTACTACCAAGCTAAAGCTTGTACTCCATGCAAGAAAATATGAATCCTGCAATCGCCTCTTTACTCGCATTATTATTCGCCATCATTCTTTCGATGTTTTCGCGCTTGAATATCGGATTGGTGGCGATTGCGCTCGCGTGGATCGTCGGCGTATTTATCGCGGGGATGAAGCCGGAAGCAGTAATGGCGGGCTTTCCAGCGACATTATTTTTGACGCTCGCAGGTGTGACGTTATTATTCGCTTGCGCCGAAACGAATGGTACTTTGAAGTTATTGGCACACCGTGCAGTGCAATTCGTACGCGGCAATCATCGCTTATTACCGCTATTATTCTTTGTTCTCGCCTGTGTTATTTCCAGTGTCGGCCCCGGCGCAATTTCCAGTGTTGCTTTAGTTGTTCCGTTGGCAATGGTGATTGGCACACGGGCAGGCGTCCCGAATTTCCTGACTGCGTTGATGGTAGCGAATGGCGCGAATGCCGGAAATCTTTCGCCGATTAGTTCCGTCGGCGTCATTGCGAATACGAAAATGACCGAAGCAGGCATCGGTGGACACGAAGGAAAAGTCTGGTTGGCAAATTTCATTGCACACGCTCTGGTGGCGGCTGTTGCGTATTTTGTCCTGAGCCGCAAACAGCTCGTGACAACTGATGTTGAGAGGTCGGAAGTGAAAGCTGAATCGCTTTCGCGGACGCAAATGATTACCATTGCGATCATCGCGCTTTGGATTATTGGAGTGATATTTTTCAAATTGAATTTAGGCTTGAGCGCGTTCGCCGCTGCCACAATTATTATTGGCGTGAGTGCGGCGAATGAAACGGAAGCGATCAAACAAATTCCGTGGAACGTGATTTTAATGGTCTGCGGCGTTTCGTTGTTGATTGCAATTTTGGAAAAAACCGGCGGGATGGATCAGTTCACGGCTTTGCTGGCACGCCTCGCTTCGCCGAACAGCATCAATGGAGTCATCGCTTTTTTGACCGGAATTATTTCGACCTACGGCAGCACGTCCGGCGTAGTGCTTCCGGCATTTCTGCCGACTGCGACAAAATTAGTGCAACAAATGGGCGGCGGCGATTCATTAGCTATCGCGCTGAGCATCAATGTCGGTTCATCGTTAGTAGACGTTTCACCCCTGTCAACATTGGGTGCGCTGTGCATCGCTACGATCAAGGATGCGAGCGCGGCGAAAATTTTATTTCGGAAATTAATGCTGTGGGGATTTTTGATGAGTGTCGTCGGTGCGATTTTTTGTTGGTTGTTTGCGGGAATGTTGGCGCGTGTATGAGTGCGGTACAGTACAATGAGCGGTAGCGATTTGGTAAATGCGACGAGTTACCAAATCGCTACCGCTCATTGTACTGTACCGTTACACTAACTCGGATTTTACTATGAAAAAATTAACACTACTTTTTCTCACAATTTTTCTTAGCTTCACTTCGGTGACGGCGAAAAAACTTGATCCGGCTCCGCTCAAAATTGATTCGGGAATGATTACTGGCACGACCGACAAAAACATTCGCGTCTACAAAGGCATTCCTTACGCCGCGCCTCCGGTAGGAAATTTGCGTTGGAAAGCTCCGCAGCCCGCTAAAAAATGGGATGGCGTCAAAGCCTTCGATCAGTTCGGCAATGCCTGTCCGCAATCGCCTTATCCGGCGACTTCGCTGTACTTCAACCAAGCCGAAAAAATGAGCGAAGATTGTCTTTGCTTGAATGTCTGGACAGGTGCGAAAAAAGCCAATGAAAAGCGTCCGGTGATGGTCTGGATTCACGGCGGAGCACTGACGCGCGGCTCCAGTTCAATTTCTTTTTACGATGGCGCGGCACTGGCGGCGAAGGGAGTAATTCTTGTTTCGATCAATTATCGTTTGGGCCCGCTCGGATATTTTTCGCATCCGGCGTTGAGTGCGGAATCGAAGCGGAACACGTCAGGAAATTATGGAATTTTAGATCAAATCGCCGCGTTGCAATGGGTGCAGCGTAACATCACAGCCTTTGGTGGTGATCCAAATCGCGTTACGATTTTTGGTGAATCTGCCGGATCGTGGAGTGTTTGTTCTTTAGTCGCTTCGCCGCTGGCGAAAGGCTTATTTCATCGGGCGATTGGTGAAAGCGGAGGCGTCTTTTCTCCGATGCAATTTTTGCAGGAAAAGCGATACGGAATTATTTCGGCGGAAGAAACGGGCAAGGCGTTAGCGCAATCTTTGGGTGTGAATGATGGGGTGAATGCATTACAGGAGTTGCGCTCAAAATCTGCCGAAGAGTTGATCGCCGCCTTTGATAAAAGCGGTGGTTCAGCGCGTGGAATTGTTGACGGTTACGTTTTTCCTGAAGAAGTCTATTCGATTTTTGCGAAAGGGAAACAGAATAATGTGCCCGTCATTGTTGGCTCCAACGCGAATGAAGGAAATTCGCTGATTCCTCCGACCATGGTTCCGAAAACGCTGACAGGTTACAAAGCATATTTGAAAAATCGTTACGGCGCGATGACGGAAGATTTTCTAAAAGTATATCCGGCGGCTTCGGATGCAGAAGTCAGAAATTCATTTTTGGGAGCTTTTCGAGAAGAAATTTTCACGTGGCAGATGCGGACGTGGGCGCGGATGACGACTGCATCAAAGGCGTGGATGTATTTTTTCTCCCGCATTCCACCGCGTCCTGACCGCGAAATTTACGGTGCCTATCATGCGGCTGAAATTCCATACGCTTTTAATAATTTGAGCCGCTCGCCTATTACAAATGAGAAAGCTGATTTTGAAGTAGCGAATGCGATGTCGGATTATTGGGTGAATTTTGCTACAACAGGGAACCCGAATAGGAAGGGATTGCCCGCGTGGAGCAGCTATGAAGAAAAGAGCGAGCCGTTCATCGAATTCGGAGATCAAATCAAAACAGGTAATCATTTGCTGAAGCCACAGAATGATTTTTTTGATGCCTGGTTTTCATCGAAACGTGCGAATCCATAAGTACGATAGGCTTTCTATTCACGGTTGTATTTCTTATGAAAATATTTTTATTACTGCTTTTGGGAATTAGTTTGACTGCTTGCCAGCAGCTTCCATCTGTTGCTGACAAAACAAGCAATCTTCACGATCTTTTCAAAGAAGATTGGGAATGGCAATTGAAAGAATTTCCTGAAATGGCGACGATGCTCGGAGACAATCGCTATAATAATATGCTGACGGATATTTCACTGGAAGCACGTGAGAAACGAAAAGCGCATGACAAAGAAATGCTCACGAGGATTCAAGCGATAGATCGAACGAAGCTGGCGGGGCAGGATGCCACTTCTTACGACTTGTTTTTGCGTGATAAGCAAATGGCTATTGACGGACATCGTTTCAAAGAAGCTTTTGCGCCAATTACGCAAATGAATGGGCCACAAATTGACTTTCCCGGTGTCCTGGAAAACATGCCACTCAAGACGGTTAAGGATTATGAAAATTATGTCGCTCGACTTAACGTTTATCCCAAATATATTGAGCAAACGATAGCTTTACTGCAACGTGGCATCACTGAAAAATGGGTCAAGCCGGCGGTTCCGTTGCGCACAGTTCCGGCCCAAATTGAAGGTCAGATTTTTGACGATCCAACCAAAAGCACAGCGTTCAATCCATTCACAAAATTTTCCGCTGAAATTCCTGAAAACGAACGCCCACGCTTAATCGAAGCTGCGAAAAAGGCGATCAGCGAATCGTTCACTCCTGCACTGAAAAAATTGCATGGCTTCGTCAAAGACACCTATTTACCAGCCTGCACACAATCCATTGCAGTTTCGGAATTGCCCGATGGCAAAGATTTTTATGTGTATTCAGCGAGGCGCGAAACCACTACGAATTTGACGCCGCCGGAAATTCACGAAATCGGTAAACGCGAAGTCGAACGCATCCGCCGGGACATGGCTGCCGCCATGCAGCAGGCCGGATTCAAAGGTTCATTTCAGGAGTTTCTGACCTTCCTGCGTACTGATCCACGCTTTTATTTTACGAAGCCGGAAGATTTGTTGAGCGCGACCGCCGTGATTGCCAAACGTGCTGATGCTGAGTTGCCCAAGCTTTTTGCCGAATTGCCGCGCAATACTTACGGGATCAAAGCTTTTGCCGATTACGAAGCGCCTGCACAAACTACGGGACAGTATCGCCTGGGTGCGAGCGACGGCTCACGACCGGGTTATTACATGGTCAATACATATCGCCTGGAGATGCGTCCGAAATACGAAATGGAAGCGTTGTCACTACACGAATCAGTGCCGGGACATCATCTGCAAATCGCGCGGGCGCAAGAGCTGAAAGACTTGCCGGATTTTCGCCGCAACGGGGGCTACACCGCTTTTATTGAAGGGTGGGGATTGTATTCCGAAAGCTTAGGCACGGAGATGGGATTTTACACCGACCCTTATTCAAAATTTGGACAACTGACTTATGAAATGTGGCGTGCCTGTCGTCTCGTGGTAGACACAGGAATGCACACGATGGGCTGGACGCGGGAACAGGCGATTAATTTCATGAAGGAAAATACGGCGAAATCTGAACAAGACATCATCGTCGAAATTGATCGTTATATTGTGTGGCCGGGGCAAGCGCTGGCATACAAAATTGGTGAACTGAAAATCAAAGAATTACGCGCCAAAGCGAAGCAGGAATTAGGCGATAAGTTTGACGTACGAAAATTTCATAATGCCGTATTGGACGATGGGCCGTTGCCGCTGGAAGTTTTAGAGAAGAGCATTAACGAATGGATTGCCGCACAGAAGAAGTGAAAGATTTTGTCAGGGAGATAGATTGTCGAATGAAATATGGACTGATAGCAGGCAACGGGCGTTTCCCTTTTCTCGTGCTCGAAGGTGCGCGAGCGGAAGGAGTAGAATTAGCCGTGGCTGCCATCAGCGAAGAAGCTGATAAAAATCTTACCGCCAGTACGATTGAATTTGTGAGCGTTGGTCAACTCGGCAAGCTTATCAAATTTTTCAAGCGTGAAAATATCACGCACGTGATGATGGCGGGGCAGGTGAAGCACGTCCAGATTTTCAAGCTTAATGCCATCCCGGATTTGCGGATGGCGAAAATGTTGGCACGCTTGAAACGCCGCAATACCGACGCACTACTCGGCGCAGTCGCCGATGAACTTGCCAGCGAAGGCATTACGCTGATTGATTCGACGACATTTTTGCAACCGTTGCTGGCGCGAGTTGGAACTCTGACAAAACGTGCTCCTGATAAAAACGAACTTGCCGATATTGAATACGGCTTGCACGTCGCCAATGAATTAGCGCGGCTCGACCTCGGTCAAACCATCGTCGTCAAAAATCAAGCAGTGGTCGCGCTCGAAGCAATGGAAGGGACTGACGCGACAATTCGACGTGCGGCGGAATTAGTGCGTGGGCGTCCGCTGACTGTCATCAAAGTGGCGAAGCCAAATCAAGACATGCGTTTTGATGTTCCGGTGATTGGTTTGAATACGATTGTCACGATGAAGGAATGCAACGTCACCGCCGTTTCAATCACGGCGGATAAAACGCTGATCTTTGACCGCGAGCAAACGTTAGCCGCCGCCAATAAAATCAAGCTTGCCATCGTAGCGAATCTATAAAAAGAAATGTTAGCCGACGTGAACAAATTTTCTTGTGTGATGTTCGTCCCTGACATAGCATACGGCTTTCGTTAGGATTCAATTCTATGTGGATTATCTGGCTCTTGATTGCAGCAATACTGATCGCGGGGGAAGCCGCGACGACTGGATTCTTTTTGCTCTGGTTCGGCATCGGAGCCATTGTTGCTGCCGTCCTCGCCTTGCTTGGCGTGACAAGCTTAGCCCTGCAAATCATCGCTTTTCTGATCGTTTCAATTTTACTGGTTATTTTTTCAAGAACGATTCTTCAGAAATATCTACCGCGCACTTCGGGTGACGCCGACATAAAAACTGGCGTTGATAAAATGATTGGGAGTATTGTGACAGTGGTTGCTGCCAGTCAGGGCCTTCGCCATGAATGCGCGGTGAAAGCTTCGGGATCAGTCTGGACGGCATTTCCTGTAAAAGGTGAAGCGCCTTTGCTTGAAGGCGAATCTGTCGAGATTGAGCGTATCGAAGGCAATTCAATTTATGTGCGCCGCAATAATCCGCGCCGCGAATTTTTGTTTACAGAAACTTCAGGGAAACAGTAAGCGCAGATATTTTCAAGAGGTAAATTATGGAAATTCTACTCCCGTTAATTATTATCGCAGGCATCGTCATGGTGCTGGCAGCCAAGACGGTTCGCATTGTCCCGCAGGCGACAGTTTTAATTATTGAACGCCTCGGAAAATTTGATCGCGTTGCGACCAGCGGATTAAATATCGTCACGCCGTTTGTAGATAAGCCACGCTCGGTGTTTTGGTCGGGGATGCGTTCCGGGATGACTTCGATTGATTTACGCGAGCAGTTTATTGATCTGCCTCCGCAACCTGTTATCACCCGCGATAACGTCACGATTACCTGCGACAGCGTAGTCTATTGGCAAGTAACTGATCCGATTAAAGCCGTCTACGAGGTGAATGATCTCGCCGGAAGTATGATTCAATTGACGATTACGGCAATGCGCAATGTGGTAGGAAATTTGGATTTGGATCACGCGCTGACTTCACGCGATACGATCAATAGTAACTTGCGCGTAGCACTCGACGAAGCCACTGATAAATGGGGCGTGAAAGTGACACGTGTAGAATTGAAGAATATTACGCCGCCCGAAGACGTGCGCATTACGATGGAAAAACAAATGACGGCGGAACGAAATCGTCGTGCGGTAGTGTTGCAAGCGGACGGCGAAAAATCGGCTGCAATCACACGCGCCGAAGGTGAAAAACAGGCTGCCGTGACCCGTGCCGAAGGCGATAAGCAATCGGCGATTTTACAGGCGCAGGGCGCAGCCGAAGCGCGTTTGACAGCGGCTACGGCGGAGGCGGAATCGCTTCGACAAATCGCCGAAGGAATTTCCGGCGGCAATCCGGCGCAGTATATGATTATGATGAAATACATCGAATCGCTGAAAGAAATGTCGAAATCAAACAATGCGAAAGTGATTTTCATGCCCGTCGAAACCAGCAGTCTGTTATCAAGCATCGGAGCCTTTAAGGAAGTTTTTGGAGGCGGTGAACAGCTTGAGTCGGGCGCAACGCCAGTGCAGCGATTGCGTTCGCCGATTGAGGAGAAGCGGTAAAACCGGGAGCGCAAGCATCTTGCTTGCCCCGCGAGCGCGTGTGACGCCGCTCGCGTGACGTGGCGAGCGGTTCACTTGATCTTCAGGGTATCCCTCGCCACTACGTTTGCATCGATTCGCTGGCAAACGGAGCCAGCAGGATGCTGGCACTCCCGGTTAATTTATCATCTTCGATTCATCAATCGCATCCAGCAAAATCGGTTCTTCGTCTACATTCCAGACCTCAAATAACGTGCGTGGCACTTCTAAAATAAACCGCGAAGGGCGTTGCAAAATCGTTTGTCGTCCGCGTTCACTTTCGACAATTGGATACGTCACATACAGCTCATCTCTGGCACGCGTCAACGCCACATAAAATAAACGTCGCTCTTCTTCTTCGCCTTCAGGATCGCGCAGCGAACGCGCCGAAGGGAAGCGTCCATCGCTGAGCCAAATCAAAAATACAACTTTCCATTCCAAGCCTTTTGCCTGATGCACAGAAGACAGCGCGAGGCGTTCATCTTCGTCGCCGCCGGAGACGACATCTTCGCCCGTTAATGCGCCGGATTCGGTTTGGATCAACGCCAGTTCATTCAAAAATTGTTCCGTAGTTTCATAGCGTCCGGCGAAGAGTGCAAGCTGTTTTAAATCCTCTTCACGCGCTTCGGCATTGTCGAACGAAGCCTGCAAGTATTCGGTGTAACCGCGCTCCAGAATTATTTCGACCTGCTTAGTTGGATTGTTGATCGAAGCTTCGTCCGTCAAGGCTTTGATTAATTCGACAAATTCCTGCCATCCAATTTGTGCGCCTTTGGGCAATGTCGGAGCAATCACATCGTTGCCGAAAACATCAGGTTTGACTAAAGCCAAAGCGTCGCTCGATTCGGCTAAGCGTTCCCAAATTCGTGAAGCCGTCGCGTTGCCAATTTTTGGAATTAATTTCAGCACGCGCTTCCACGCAATTTCATCACGCGGATTCACAATCAAGCGTAGATACGAAGTCACGTCCTTGATGTGCGCCTGCTCAAAAAATCTGACGCCGGAGCGGATTTCGTATGGGATGCCGCGCCGCGTGAGTTCTAATTGCAATTCCATCGCGTGAAAATGTGAGCGGTAAAGAACTCCGATTTCGTCCAGCGGTACGCCTTCGTCGCGCAGCTCCAAAATTCTTGCGGCGACGAACGCAGATTGCTGATCGGCATCGCGGCAGGGAATCAGTGCGGGTTCAAAATTCTGGCTGGGGCGAATGGCTTGCAGGTTTTTCGGAAACTGTTTTCGATTGTGATGAATGACCGCATTCGCCAGCATCAGGATTTCCGGTGTCGAACGATAATTGCTTTCCAGCTTGAACATTTGTGCGTCTTTGTAACGCTCTCGAAAGCTGAGAATATTTTCAATGTTCGCACCGCGCCATCCAAAAATGGACTGTGCGTCGTCGCCCACAATCATCACATTGCGATGCTTCACGGCGAGCAAATCAATGATGTCGGATTGCAGCGTATTCGTGTCTTGATATTCGTCTACGAGAATATGCTGAAACTGATCCTGATAAATCGCGGCAATCTCAGGTTTGGTTTCGAGCAGCTTTTTCCAGTTCACCAGCAGGTCATCATAATCCATCGCATTACGCGAGAGTTTGCGATCTTGATAGAGAAAATCTACGCGCTTAATTTGTGCGGTCAGCGGCTCAAAATGCGGATAATGTTTTGGAATTAAACTATCCAGCGGAGTGTCCGTATTCGTCGCAAAACTGAACATTTCGCGCAGGACTTCGCCTTTCGGAAAGCGTTTGGCTTTGGTGTCAATCGCGGCTTCTTCAATACAGGATTCGATCAATTCTTTCGCGTCTTCAGAATCCAAAATCGTGTAATTATTTTCGTAACCGAGGCTCACCGCGTGACGGCGCAGGATCCGATTGCCAATCGAATGAAACGTCCCGCCCCACGTTTTGCGCGTGTCGGTTTTGATTAGAGCTTCGACGCGGCTGAGCATTTCTTTTGCCGCACGATTCGTAAACGTGAGCAGTAAAATTCTCCCCGGCGCAATGCCGAGTTCAATCAGGCGAGCGACACGATACGTCAGCGTCCGCGTCTTGCCGGAGCCTGCACCCGCAATCACAAGCAACGGCCCGCCGCCTGCATTTACAACAGCGCGTTGCTCATCATTCAGTTCTTTGCCGTAATTAATGAGCGAAGCCGGACGCGCCTGATCGGATTTGATGATGAAGTTTCGAGCCATGAAAATAATTACAAAATGGTTGAAAACCACTTGCGACTAATTTAGTGGGCATCGGTAAAGAATACAACAGTTACGAATAAATCATAGTGCCTGGCGAAAACAAATTCTCTTTGGTTTCGTGGAATGTGCCAGCCAACAAATTGGAGTAGGGACAAAGGCTTAAAGGAAGAACTCGCCGCTTATTTTACCAACCGTTCAGCACTTGCAGTCAAGAACGAAGCACGGGAAAAAAAACGTCGTGCAATACGCCGTCAAAGATTTGTTTTTGCCGGGGGACGCGCGGCGAGAAATTTATGAACGGCAAAACCGCGCTCGCCGAAACAGCTTATTTCGCATTCCGTCCGCAGCATCGCGGGCAAACATTTACGATAGTTCCATTTATTTTTAATGCTTTGACGGCAGATTGAATTCACCCGACCCCCTTTAAGTCTTGAATATTAGGCAATTATCAATCTGAAAAATGATTTGTTCAGATTGATAATCTCATTTATTTTACTCAATAATAAGTTGATGAAACGGTAAAGCCTTACTAGCCTTTATTAATTCCGGTCGTCTTAATTATTCGTCCGACTTTTGCCAGTTCTTCTTTGATTCTTTCCCTTTTCTTTCCCTCATTTATAATCGGATTTTTGTCGTATTTTACTTTCTCACTATAATAATTCTCTGTAGCAATTTTCAATTCCCTTATTAAAATTTGCCCGAAAACAGCAGGTTCATTGATATTTTGATTTGCAGCCTCTTTAATCGAAGTTCGCAGTGCTATTCGGAAAGGGGCTGGTCTGGAGTTATCTGCCTCAAACATAAACGCCCACAGATTTGGGTGTGAGTCCTTAAATCTGTTTAAGTAGTTTTTCGGGTCATTTTTCTTTAAAAGGTCATCATAGAATATTTCACGAGCAACGCTTATTTGCGCCAGGATAACATCGTCTTCAAGACCTGCCAGATAAAACCTTTCAGCCCACTCACGCGATCTTAAATCCCAGATATTGGGCGCGTTCTTAATGGCTATCGGATTTTCGCTTTTGATAGGGTAGCGTCTCGGGGAATCTAACTCAATGCCGTATTTTCTAAAGGCGGCGGGAGCTTTTGCAATGACTCTTTGCAGCTTGCCAAATTTAATGGGGAATTGGAAAAATCCCATACTCATATAGGCACTATCCCACGAATTGATGACATTGATTAAACCGCCCGATTCTTTTTCCGCCAAAATCGAAAAAGCTTCGATTTCTGTGTCAGTAATTGCTAATCCTTTTTTTTGCAGCTCCCGTAATTTAGCTTTTATCTTACCTCCTCCGTAAACCTTCCAACCCTTTCCTTGCGCTACAAATTTCCCCTTATTGTCAATCTTTTGATTTGATGAACTTTGGGGAGAAGATGAGGGGGGCACAATCGCTTGATTTCCTTTAATGTTTAAATTTGGCTTTATTGCCGCCCAGGTTCCCGGACCTAAAATGCCATCTGCCCCGATTCCCTGTTTTCTCTGCCATTTTTTGAGCGCATCCGCAAAGGCCTCTTCGCCAAGACTGACGTTGGATTGTCCCGAAAAAGGAAGTAATAAATCATTAATTTGATCTATGTATTGATACCATCCAAGTTTTTCGCCATAAATACGGTTGGCATGGACGCTATCGGGAGAAACATTTTGGCGGATTGAATTTGTTTTAGCGCCAGAAGAAGGTTGTGAGGTTGGAGCAGACGGTTTCTTATTAGACGGCTTTTTGTTAAAGATTACTTCGTTAATTGTTTGACCAATACACTTATTCCGCATATCGAAGTGCATGATGTCGCCGTAAGTAGCGCCCCAATCCAATTCAAGCTCTTCGACAAAGCGTCTATCTAATTTTAGAAAACCGTTGGCTTTGAGATCGTTTCTAAGAGACCACCTACCTACAAAAATACAAAACCATTCCCAATCCTTATTTATTTGTGCGAGTGCCGTTTGGAGGTCTTTTCCAGACCAAAAGGAATTGGGTTTGGCTTGAGAGAGCAATTGACCGAGTTGTGTTCCATTTAAATTAAAATAACGAATCAACAGTTTATTCAATCGTTCTAACTCATCAAAAAGTTTTAAGCGCGTACTATAATCGTAGCCAGTCGGATAGGTCTCTTTTTGGGAACTAAGCAGCAGTCCCATGTGTTCGAAAACGATATTCACCAGATATTTTTTATTATGTACAGCAAATTTGGAAGGTTTTCCTTTTTCTATTTTTTCTTTGATACTAAATTTTAATTTTTGAACTCCCATCTCCTTTTCTAGCTTCTCGATATATGCTTGTAGCTTTTCTTCCGAATCAAAAGAGGGCGTTGTATATTCACCACCTAAATAGGGATTACCATCATGATTAACATCCATTGCCAAACCGAAGGTGTGCATTGATCCACCTTTAGCAGTAGAAGATTCCTGCCGCCCGCCTTTTAAAGATTCATTGGGAATTAATCGGAGCACGTCACCTGCTTTTTTAGGATCATTATTGCCGTATCTTTTCGCAAGTGTTTCTTCAATAATTTTCAAATGCGTTGCAAATTCTATATGTACCGGATGATTGAATTTTCGACCTAAAAACGTTGGTTGAGTAAAATTATTAAACCATTTTTCCGGGTCTTCCCCGGCATTTTTAACGATCTTATAAGTCTTTTCCCTAAACTTTTTATTTGCCAAGCTCCATTTTTCCGTTTTGAAGGTTTTTTTGATGGCTTCCCACTCAGGGCTGTTGCAGTCAATCGGAGCCTCATATTCTTTATTAATATTGACCAATTCACGAAATAATAAATCTCGTTCAAACATAACAAAACTCTCTCAAATTCATTTTGAACCTGAACAATCAGCTAAAGTCCAGAGCAAGTAATCTTTCCTTAAAGTAATAGGGCAGTAATGTAAAGTGTTTTGGCTTAGGAAGTTTTCCTTCTGCCAGTACTCGCGAAACGTTTTGTCGTGCTTTTGGTAAATTATGTGAGCTATTTTCATAAGCATAAATTTGAACAGATTTAGTTTCAGCGATTTCATTCCAGGGTTTTGTACCGTTATACCAAGAATCAAACCCCCAATATGATTTTATACGATTTACATATATACTTTTTGGCTGCTGTGCAATATCTAACATCGCTGTACCACCGCCAGAATGGGCTGCAATAATTAGATTTCTTAGATTTAATTTTCCCTCTAATTGACGCTCTCTAAAGATATATTCATTTATTGCCCAAATCACTTGATCTATATAATTATCGAAATTTCTTGCCAAATTACCATACTGCGACCGGGGGCCTAGTGTAGGGGCAACAAAAACAATATTCTTTTGAGAGTTGTTGATAATTTTACGAAAATTGAAATATTGTTCTTTTGAATAGTTTAAATAATGCTGAATAGATGGGCTATTGAATTTACCTTTTGTCTTTGTTGGTATCATACCGGGATGGTCTTTTAAATGACCATGCAGGTAAATTATCATATCCGTTTCCGAATCCGGCTTAAAACGATCCGGTACATAAATAGCTGTTTTCGATTCAGGATAGTCCAACGCCCACGCGATAGGTTTGTAATTATTATCCTTATCAGCTAACCAGGCTTTATTATTTTTGTTAGCCTTTAAATTTAAATCAATTTCTACATAACAGGTGTACTCTTTAGACTTTGCCGCCCCCGATTTTGGCTCTTCATCCAATTTAGGAGGGATTTTATAAATTACCCAAGATTTTTTTATCCAACCTTGTAATTTTACAGGGCTATTATTTACCAAATAAGCTTTTTCTTTCCCTTTCTCCCAATACGCGGGTTCGCCTTCGACAAGAAACCAATCGTCGTTTTCGCCCAAAACCTCAACCTGCTGATTAGACAGGTAGTAAAGTTGTTTTCCACCAATTATTTGCTTTGTTTTGAGATCTTCTTTTCGGAGAAAGGAAGTTTCTGTTAATTTGCCGGGAAACTTTGTTGAATACAATATAATCTCGGCATCCCTGGAAGATGCCAATTGTAAATTAGTAAAAGAATTCGCCGCTCTATTTAAAGCGGCTATTTCTCTTTCCAGTAAGTTCCTTTCCATAACTTCAGATATTAAATAGTCGGTTCAGCTTTCAGGAACAGCATAGATTATGTCTAATCTCTAATAAATTCTATCTCTTGAGAGAATTTATTATCCTGTTTTTCAAGTTTTTGCTGAACGAAAATCTGTGTAAATCTTTTCTGCTTTGTTGTAATCTTTTTGAATAAGATATTCAATCAAATTTACGGCTTTAATAACCAGTTTATGGGAGAGAAGCAAATCAATTTTATTTGCCCAATTAGTTGAATCTCTTTCCGATAAGGAATTATTTATAACCATAAGCTGTTGTGTTATGCAGGCTCTCAACAAGTTAACATTATTTTTAAAGACCAATTCACAAAGGATGTTCATTCTTTTTTGTATATCAATCCGTAATACGGTAAAGACTTTAAAAAAAGGCTTGAGATAGTTGTCAATTTCTTTCTGGTAAACAGTTGTTTTCCAATTCTTAATACCTGCTTCAATCATCATAATTCTCGTAAAATATTGAGTGACCGCCTCCATTAAGGAATAGCCGAACCTTCTGGCAAAAGTCATATCCTTGTCATCGGCACCTCTTAACGGATGAGATATTAAGTGAATTGCTTCGTGTAATGCAGCTTCAATAGTCGAAACTCTTCTCTTGTGAATTTCAATCAAAAAAGCCTGTCCTTTTTTCTTATCTGTAATTCCGAGGGATCCGCTTGGTCCTCCTTTTCTGTCAAAGTCTTGAGCATCTACTATAGAAATCCTTCCTTTGATATTGAATTTGTTTTTCACAGCATTCTGATAGTAGTCACCAAAGATAAGAGAGGTCTCAAATAATTTTACCAAATCATCTATCTGGATAATGTCAAAAGCATTTTTGGGATATTTCCACGGTGACTTGGGAGAAATATTAACAGCTTCCAATTCGCGTTTTAATAAATCCCTTTCCATAACTCAAAAACTTAAACGATTGATTCAGCCCTTTCCGGCACCGCGCTATACGCATTGCGGTAGCCTTCGACGAGTCCTTCGATGTCATTGAGCCAAGTATCTAAAGTAGAGCCTGATCCGATGACTGTTAGTTTGTCTAATTTAATTGTTTCGATGTCTGTTAACAACCGATAACCATACGAAGCACAATTGTCATAGATGATAAAACGATTGGATTCGTTTAGTGTGTGTGATTTCTTTGCAACCAAAATATCGTAGGCAGCAGGGATAAATTCCTCTGGTTTTTCATATTGAGCGGGAATTCCTATTTCGGATCTCAGCATACTTACCAGGCATAGTGTGGCGTGAACAGTCGCAATTCCAATAAAAGTATTGATTTGATTTCGTCCATATTGTAGAGGTTCAAAATGTTGCTTCAAGACGCTTATCGTATCCCGAATAGAAGTTTGCGTAGCAACCGATGAACGTGGCTGGGTGGTTCCGGCTTGTGCCTGAATAGCCTGCGCCAATTGCTTGGTTTTGTAATATTCTAGCTGATAATCAAGCAACCGATTAAAGGTATTCATAAAACCAGTATTACGCTCGCTCTCAACGCCTAGATTGTTTTCAATGCTCACGCCCAAAACTCGTTGATAGAGACAAATTCTATCTCGCAAATTAGAACTTATACCCACGCGGTGGAGTGTACAAATCATATCCATCAGAGTAGAATATTCAGTAGTAAATGATCTGCGCCCAGAGATCGTGTATTTTCCCTTATAATTATAGTCATCCAGCAAAGCACCTAAAATTTTAAAAATCCCCATTCTCTCATAAAAATATAGCCAAATCACCGCACCAACGGTTAAACCATTCGTAAGGAAGGCAAAGTCTAAATCGGAAGGCTTTCCATTAGGTAAAGTTACGATAGGGACAGTAGGAAATTTTTCTTGAGCAGGTAACGATAATTTTCGTTCATAAGTGAATTTGGGCAGTAAAAACCAATCAGGACAATCAGTAAAACATTCATCCCCTGTGTTTACGGGCATCTCCTTATTTTCAGTCTTTCCTGAATCCTTTTTACCAATTGCAGGGGATGTTGGTATATTGCCTAATCCAATTTGAACCTGCGGCCGACAGGGTTCGATAGTCAAACAATAGTTCCTATTCAGAAAATTTGGTTGACCGGAAGGGAGGGGTTCGTCGGAAGGGTATTGATTATTGTATTTTGCTATTACGAAATCCAACATTTCATTATATTGGCTTCTGATAAGAAATGTTTCAACATCTTTCCATTTAAAAATATTTAGGTCTTGCTTGAATAGATTTATATTTGCCATAGTTTTATTCTCTTGAATTTCATTTAGTTTGAAATCGTCATCAACCACTCACGCATCGTTTTATCAAGATAAAACTGCTTATTTTGTCGGTCTTCTCTCATTAGTCTAAAAACCGCCAACTGAAAGCCGATAGGTTTAGCTTTAAATCCGGCAGTCGTCGTCGCCTTTTCGTTAGCCATCGCTTTCAAGGCATTTGGCGTCAAATCTCCCAGCGAAAAAAGGCTTGAGAGAGGTTTGTTATCCAGTTTCTTATACCTTGTGTCGCAATAAATCTTAGCAAGCAACGGTAAAAATCGTTCGACGGTAAGAATTACTTCGCGGGTTATCTTATCCAACGAATTTACCGGATATTGCTCTTTCCATTCCATCTCCCAATCGTCCCAATCACCTTTCCCCCAAAGATGTCTGCACCAATGAACCGAAACCAAAAATCGAATGTAGGCAGGCGGATGTTGCTGCGAAGTGTTGATTGGGGTGACATGCTTATGAGGCAAGAAAAGTATGTCGCGTAAACTACAGGTCTGTGCCATACCAGTCAGGCAGAACGCCCAAAAGTCAGGCCCCAATTCTCTTGACCAATTGATGAATAAAGAACGAAGCAAATCCGAAGCCCCTGCTTTTGCCAATTGTTCATCAAAAACTTTTTCAAACAACTTCACAAAATTGAGTTTTGCCAACGCTTGATGGCCTACTTCGTGATAAATTGAAATTAAATTGTATTTTTCAACTAATCGTGAATAGGGAATAGCAATAACTTGAATCGGATTGGGAACATCCGATAAAATATTTACACTCTCCCGTAAAGTACTAGCTCCGAATCCTCTCTCGCAATAAACGATAGGAGGCAAGGTCGTCTCAGCTAAAAACCCTCTTTGAATTCCGTCAAGAGCGATTCTGTCACAACCTCGAAGCATTTCTCCGATTGGTTTGCTTAATCGTTGCGTCAGCAAATCCATGTAAGTATCGTAAAAGGTAAATGCTTGCGTTACCTCTAATTCAAGTCTTCCCAAAAACTCAACCAGTTGCTTTTTGATAGCAGGATTTTCTCTATCTGCCAAAAAACTATCGGTATAAGTGCGTAGTCGTTGCAACAAACCATTAGAAACACTCGTTAGCTGCCCCTGCAACGCATCCCATTGTTCTTTTTTTAAGTCTCTTTCAGGTGGAAGCCCTACTTCTTCTCGGAGATTGGTTAGAGCTTTTGCCCGCATCCTTAAAGATTCTATTTTGTTCAAAAAAAAACAGGAGATTTCATTTTTTAAGACTCTGGTTCGAAGTTAGCCCTTTGAATAAATGATAACGCGATCCGGTCGGACAACGACG
The DNA here is from genome assembly GCA_043783625.1 of Blastocatellia bacterium. GTDB lineage: Bacteria > Acidobacteriota > Blastocatellia > RBC074 > RBC074 > JAFDVL01. Next base: position 66,156 of record JAYVZE010000024.1, read on the forward strand.
ATTGAATTAGGCTTAATTGAGATCACTTTCTTGGTTCTTCCTTGATACGCCGAATGTCGCTGCTTAGCCTTTGCCAATGCCTGTTTACTGAAATTGCTTATTTGGTTTGGAATATTCCCCGGACGTAAATTGGGTACTAACCCAGCCATATTCTGATAAGCAGCTTTAGCAACCTTTACTGTTTGTCTGGCTTGTGCGCGGGACTGATTAGCCTTTGTTGGAGTTTCGCTGTTCAATAATTTACCCGCTATTGCCCCACCAACACCCGGCATATAGACATTAGCCGCCGTAATTAACCCTTTCTTTATTAAACCACGAATATCACCTCCGGCAAATTTGGCTAGACTTGCTAAAGTGCCTCCTGGAATAAGGTGTTTGGCGAGTGGCATAAGTTTCTTCTTATGCTTATTCCAGAAACCTTTAGCGGCTTTCCAAAAGTATTCAACTTCCATTTCGTGAAGCACCCGGTCAATCTCTTGCTCCATTTCAAAACTGCTTTCATGTTCTCCATTCAAAGCTGAATAAATACGATCTTCAAACTCTTGATCAGGGGAATTATATTCTTGCAGATAGTTTTCTGACTCTGAATCCGGTTGTTCACCATCAAACTCGTATTCATCGTTTGATTCGTATTCATCCTGAGTTTCAAGTTCATCGTTTAATTCATTGGAAAAATCATTTTCTAATTCATCTTCAAACTCTTCAGACGTATTCATTTCGCCATCGTATTCGGATGAAAAGTCATTAAGTTCAAACTCTCTTTCAAACTCAGACATATAATCGTTATTCATATCTATTTCCTATTTATCCAATTTTTATGGAAAATTTTTTACCTTTCATAAGGTAAGCATTGACTCACCTGAAATTTAGAAGAATGGACGTATCTGAAAAACATTAGTTGAAGAAACCATCAGAACTCACCCGATTGGTTAGCGTTAATTATACGACCTTTCAACTTATCCTATAAAAACTGGAAGCCGGCTCAACTGCTTCGGTATTAGTTCTACGCTAACTGAGTTTTCTATACTGAAGGAGCGACTTAATTCTATCGATAGAAATTACAAGCATTATGAATAAATTCCCGGCTATAGCTATCAATTCATTTTTAACTAACCGAAGCTCAACACTTCTTAACGCAGAAGGCAGCTCACTCTCATCGTAGGTTTCAATTTAAAATACTACCTGTACTACAGTGGCTTTCTATCCTGGCTGAAAGCTTAAAAATTGCGAACGGCTCACGTATTTTTCTGGGGAGATTTTGTTTTACTCCTCAATCATGGAGATGTCAAGAAGTACGATGCGCTTTTCTTAGCGGCCTGATGGATTGTGGCTGGTTGCTCTACATTAAGCGTAATTGGATAAAACTTTTCATCCAATTGCGGATGTCATCACGGACTTTTCGGAAGATATTCAGGCGATCTTCATCTGTCCCGACATCAGGTGGTGGCGGGTCTTCAAAGCTGTGATGGATGCGCTCTGTTTTGCCCGGAAAGACAGGGCAGATTTCATTCGCGTGATCGCAGACCGTGATGACGAAATCGAATTCCTGCCCGACAAATTCATCTACATTTTTGGAGCGATGACCGGAAATATCAAGGCCGATTTCGTGCATTGCCAGCATCGCTTCGGGGCGGACGCGACTGGCTTTGGTTCCGGCACTGAAGACTTCAAATCTTTCGCCACCATCGTGACGCAAAATTCCTTCTGCCATTTGGCTGCGGGCGGAATTTCCGGTGCAGAGAATTAGGACTCGTAGTTTCTGATTCACGCTTTGCAGCTCCCCATTTGAACCAATCCTGCGGTTAGCGCACAGCAACTACCAGTGCTTCCTTCCGCTTCCGGCAAATTATCTTCGAGGACGACAAACACTTCCCATTCGTTGCCGTCAGGATCGTTGACCCAGGTTTTATCCTGCACCGCATAGCAGCAACTGGTCTGCATTTCGTCGCGGGTATAAAGCCCTGCTTCTTCCCAATTTTTGCGCATTGTGAGAACGTCTTCCGTTGTGGCAACCTGAATGCCAAGATGTGAAAGCGCACCGCGTTCATTGACGGGGTTTTCATTCAAGGTCAAATTTAAATTCGGATTTTGAATGTCAAATTTGGCGTAACCTGTACGCACTTTACTTGGTTCAATGCCGAGCATTTTCCGGTAAAATTCGGTGCTTTGTTCGACATTTTTCACATTCAGTGCGACATGCGGTTTCAGGATATTGATGGTATTTTCTGACATAGCGGTTTCTCCTAGGTTATTACTGGAAAACATATTCGCTTTTGCGAATGTGTAGATTCTAGTGGTTGATAACATATCTGTCAATACGAATATGTAGAATGTGCTAAAATAATTTTGTTATGAGTAAAACAGTGAAGAAATTTGATCTGGAAAAATTCTTTTTGGCTTTGGCGGATCGCAATCGGCTCCGCCTGTTAAACCTGATGGGCGACGACGAAATTTGCGTTTGTTTTTTTGTCGAGATTTTGCAGATGCCACAACCAAAAGTTTCGCGTCATCTGGCGTATTTGCGACGCGCCGGAATTGTAGATGCACGGCGGGACGGCAAATGGATTCATTATCGAATGACGCTCCCGAAGGACGAACATGCGGTGCGGGTTTTGAATGAAGTGAGAAACTGGAGTTCAAGCGATCAGGAAATGCAACGTGATCGGCAGCGTTTATTCAAGGTCTGTTGCGCTCCGCAGATGCCTGTGACTTTGCAAGGCGCCCCACGTCCGGCGGGTGTCAAGGCAGAAGCCCGCACGTAGTAAGGGCGTCACTCAGATAGAGCCGTAGCCTTAAAATAAAGGAAGCACATCGTCGCTATCCAGATAATCCCGGCCAGAATTTTTGCCAAAAGAAATGGAGCGAAAGCACCACTCACCAACAGTGTGATGGTGACTAATCCTGCGATCCGCTGTTTTTGTCCACGCGTCAATCCGCGCTTCTCACTAAATGCCAGAATGTATGGGCTGAGCGTTGGATGGGTCATCAACCATTGATGCCAGCGGTCACTGCCGCGAGAAAAGCAAAATGCTGCCAACAGCAAAAACGGTGTCGTTGGTAACAACGGCAACGGGATTCCCGCAATGCCAAGCGCAACGCTCACGAATCCGGCGGCAATATAAAATCTTGAACTCAGGCGCATCTCAATCACTCTAATTCAGATGCGGATGCTTGCCAAGTATCGTCGTGAACAGCTTGTGCGAATGACGCCCTCGCGTTACTTTTACGATTAATAATTTTGCGAAATAATGCGAATGGAAATTTTCAAGTCTATGCCCAAAAAATATTGGTTAATGAAATCAGAGCCGGAATCTTTTTCGATTCATGATTTAGCGAACGCTCCAAAACAGACGACGTGTTGGGATGGGGTGAGAAACTATCAGGCGCGAAACTTTATGCGTGAGATGAAAGTCGGTGAGTTAGCGTTTTTCTATCACAGCAACGCGAACCCTCCCGCCATCGTCGGCATCATCGAAATTGCGCGTGCTGCCTATCCTGACCATACGGCGTTTGATCCTGACGATCATCACTACGATCCAAAAAGTTTGCCGGGAAACCCACGATGGGACATGGTAGATGTAAAATTTATTAGCACTTTTGAGGCCCCGCTTTCATTGAATGAATTGCGGGAAAACTCTACACTTCAGGAAATGGAATTACTTCGTACGGGTTCACGACTTTCCGTGCAACCGGTGCGAGCCTCCGAATGGAAAACAATTATTCGACTCAACAGGAAACGAAAATAATGACTACAAATTTAATTTACAAAACAGCCCTTGCCGTACTCTTTTTTGCCTTGCTGACGATTAGTGCTTCGGCGCAGAAACCCGCTGCTGCAATGGCTACGCTGAGCAAACAGGAACGCGCTGACGGCGTGAAATATTTGGAAGAAACGCGCAAGAAATTTCTTGCTTCCGTCAAAGGTCTGAGCGATGCGCAATTGAAATTTAAAGCCGCACCTGATCGCTGGTCAATCGCGGAAGTTTCAGAACACATCGCCCTGAGCGAAGATTTGATTTTCGGAAATATCACTGGGCGAATCATGAAATCGCCAGCCGCGCCCGAAAAGAAAGAAATGGTCAAAGGCAAAGACGAGATGTTGCGCAAGACTATCACGGATCGCAGCAAAAAAGGGCAGGCTCCTGAACCGCTGAAGCCGTCAAACAAATGGGCGACAGAGAAAGAAATCATCACTGCCTTCACTGCCAGCCGTAACAAAACAGTGCAGTACGTCAAAACTACTAACGATGACATGCGCTCGCACTTTGGCGAGCATCCGGCTTTCAAAACGCTGGACGCGTATCAGTGGTTGCTGTTATTAGCCGGACACAGCGAACGACATACGCTGCAAATTTTGGAAGTGAAAGCTGATCCGAAATTTCCGAAAAAATAATTGAATGCAGAAGCCCGCACGCAGTAA
>JAYVZE010000025.1:0-3082 GCA_043783625.1 Blastocatellia bacterium
ATCGAAGCGTAAGGAGGAAGTGTCGTTATGCTTTTACTACTTTCAATTAGTTTGATGATGGCTTTTATCAGCGCGGGGCTGGCGATTTATTACTGGTACGCTGCGCCCGTGAATCCGCTGGGCGAGCGATTGCGCGAAATCAACCCGCTCTTGGGTCAGGATAATTACAACTCACCACAGGTCAAAGAAAAAGTTAATGAACTCATTGTTGATCGTGTGGCGCGTCCTGTTTATCGAATGACGCGACCTTCCAATCGCAACGTTCGACGCTTACGACGACGCATGATCAAAGCCGGATTTCTCTCAGAAAATTCCGTGTTAGTCTATTCCGTTCTGCGACTGGCTTCCGCCATTGGTCTGCCAGCACTTATTTTCTTTGTTTTAATTTCGACTGATTTTCCACGGACTCCGCAGTTTCTGGCGCTGGTTTTAATCGGAGTCGTGCTTGGTTTATTTATTCCATCATTCGTCTTGTCAAAAATCATCACACGACGCCAACAAAAGATTTCACGCGCCTTGCCGGATGCCATTGATTTGATGGTGGTTTGCGTTGAAGCGGGACTCGGATTAAATCCGGCGATTCAGCGCGTCGGGCGCGAACTTGAATTGGTTGAACCAGTCCTTTCTTCAGAACTGAGCATTACCGACCGCGAAATCCGCGCCGGAAAACCACGTGATGAAGCGCTCAGAAATTTAGGCGACCGCACCGGAGTGGACGACATCAAATCTTTAGTGGCACTCTTAATTCAAAGTGATAGATTTGGTACGTCAATTTCGTCCTCCTTACGCATTTTTGCCGACTCCATGCGAACAAAACGACGACAACGCGCCGAAGAGTTAGTCTCCAAAGCTTCCATTAAGTTGATTTTTCCGCTACTCTTATTTATCTTTCCTGCGCTACTAATCGTACTTCTCGGACCGGCTTTAATTTTGTTGTATCAGGCATTAGATAGTGCAGCAAAGTAATTTCACTTATCATTTTCGGGGTATCATCGTAGCTAGTTCACAGATCATCATTTTTGTCCGGGAGTGATCGTTCAATCGCTCCCGGTGGGAAGAAGAATGAGGAGAATTTTTCATGTTGACTTTAGCAGCCATGCTTTGGCAGGCTCAACCACCAGATCAGGATTTGACCCTCAACTGGATCATCTTTTTTGTCTTACTCGGAATCGCTGCCATCTTAGGCGTGATTGTAGTCAAACGACGAATGCACGAACAAGACGACGATTACGACATCTGACATTTTCCCTTTGAGCCTGAAACTTTTTCATCGCAGTACGGGGGAATGTCTGGCGCAGCGCGTCACCCTTGCGCATACCGGATGGACGCGGCTGCGCGGATTGATCGGGCGCAAAAATCTTGACCCTGATGAAGTTCTTTGGATTCGACCTTGCAGCGGAGTGCATACTTTCTGGATGCGCTTCTCGATAGATGTCGTGTTTCTTGATCGTCAATTATTCATCGTCAAAATAATTAAAAAGATGCGACCTTTCTGTGTGAGCCTTCCCAAGCTTTCGGCGCGGAGCGTGATTGAGATGCCCGCTGCCAGTATTTCCAAATACAATTTGCAAATCGGAGATCAATTACAAATTCGAAAAGTTGATGTTTGAGCTGTTAGCTGTTGATAAATTCTTAATTCTTCCTCTTGAGATTGCAAGGATAAGCCCTAAAATTTTCTCCACACATTCTGGCTAAAACCTAAAAGCTAATAGCTAATACCTACGTCTTAATTGATTTTTGTCACCCGCGCAATTACACTGCCACATTCCAATAACTTCTTTACTTATCACCGCTATTTTTTGAGGCTTAATTATGAAAATTCACGAGTATCAAGGCAAAGAACTTCTGCGCCGCTTCGAGGTCAAAACCCCGCGCAATTTTGTCGCTACGACAGTTGCAGAAGCCGAAGACGCAGCCAAACAACTTGGCGGGTTTCCGGTTGTCATCAAAGCACAAATCCACGCCGGAGGACGCGGCAAAGGCGGTGGCGTCAAGCTTGCCAAAACTGCTGAAGAAGTCACCAGCGTGACCCATTCAATTCTCGGCATGACACTGGTCACGCATCAGACGGGCCCCGAAGGTCGCCTCGTACGCACTGTTCTGGTCGAAGAAGGCTTGCGCATCAAACAGGAATTTTATTTAGGCATCGTCCTTGATCGTGCGGCGTCGCAATTGGTATTTATGGCCTCCTCTGAAGGCGGCATGGACATCGAAGAAGTTGCCGAACATTCACCCGAAAAAATCCTGAAAGAATACATTGATCCGTCCGTCGGCTTTCAGGCGTTTCAGGCTCGCAAATTAGCCTTCGGACTTGGACTCCCGCCGGAACTCATCAACAAAGCCGCCAAATTTATGATGGCGCTGTACAAGGCTTCGGTTGATCTTGATACATCATTGGTGGAAATCAATCCGTTCCTCTTAACCGAAGAAGGTGAATTTTACGCGCTGGATGCGAAGATTACTTTTGACGATAACGCGATGTTCCGTCACAAAGATTTCGCGGCATTGCGTGACTTACACGAAGAAGAAGAACTCGAAATTGAAGCCTCAAAATTTGATTTGAACTACATCAAATTAGACGGCAACATCGCCTGCATGGTCAACGGAGCTGGCTTGGCAATGGCCACCATGGACATCATTAAATTAGCGGGCGGCGAGCCTGCCAACTTCCTTGATGTCGGCGGTGGAGCTTCACAGGAGCGCGTCGAAAATGCGTTCCGAATTTTGCTGGCTGATCCGAACGTGAAAGCAGTTTTGATCAATATTTTCGGTGGTATCGTGCGCTGTGATATGGTCGCACGCGGAGTCGTGGCAGCCGCCAAAAATCTAGGAATTGAAATCCCCATCGTCGTCCGCCTTGAAGGAACCAACGTCGAAGAAGGACAACAAGTGCTCAAGGATTCCGGGATGAATTTTGCGGTTGCGAATGGCATGAAAGATGCCGCTGAAAAAGTTGTCGCCGCCGCCGGATAACAGAAGAATAGACCACGGATAACGCGGATGCTGCGGGTTTACGCGGATCAGCATTTTCAGATCGGCGAAAACCCGCTTGATCTGTAAAATCCGTCGTCTATTCTTATTT
>JAYVZE010000026.1:0-11759 GCA_043783625.1 Blastocatellia bacterium
GAAGGGAGCGGCTTTTTCAAAGGAATATGATTGGGCGGGGCGGCTGACGCGACAAACCAATCTGACGAATCAGGCGTACACGCGCTATTACTATGCGCCTTCGCATTTTTATGTGCAGTCGTGGTCAACCGTGAATGATTTGAACGCTGCGAATGAATTTTATTCCATCACTTTGTATGACGGCATGAACCGTACTCGCACCTCGGTTGAAGATCATCCCGGCAGTGTTGGCGGACAAAAATCTGTCTACAACGTCTATGACAATATGGGTCGGTTTTCCATGCAATCCAACCCGACAGAAATTAATGGAGACTGGACGCCTGTCGGTGACGATGTGGTTGTATATGTCAATGGGGTCCCAACTGGCGGCTATATCTGGAAGCAGATTGCGTACGATTGGAACAGTTGTCCGGTAACAACAACCAACACTGACGGCACACAGCAATTGATGGAATATAGCAGTTGCGGCTGTGCCGGAGGCGCAGAAGTAACCGTCAAAGACGAAGGGCAAATGGTCGGCGGTGTCCTGAAACGTCGTAAGAAAAAAATCACACAGGATGTGTTCGGACGCGCTTTTCAAGAGCAAGTTTTTGATTGGGATAGTACGACTGTTAAATCAACTACACTCAGCACCTTCAACGTCCGCGATCAGGCAACGAGTGTGAAGCAGTACGAAGGTGGTACAACGGGAACCTTTCAGGAAATCACGATGGCGTACGACGGACATGGAAGATTGCAGAACCGCAAATATCCAATTGAAAGTTCCACGTCGAGTTTTACATACGACAATGCTGACCGTCCGCTAACGGCTACTGATGCGCGTGGTGCATCAGCAATGTATTCCTACAACAGTCGCAACCTGCAAACTGGAGTAAGCTATACCGTTCCGTCCGGCGTTGCCGTCACGCAGCCTGTGTCTTTCGCTTACGATGAAGCGGGAAATCGCACTCAGATGATTGATGGACAAGGGTACACCAATTATGCCTATGACACATTATCTCGTATGACTTCGGAGACACGTTATTTCAGTGGGCTTTCCAGCTCGCGGGCACTTTCTTACACGTACAATCTGATTGGGCAATTAACCAGCTATACAGACGTAGCGAACAACAACACCATCAGCTATGACTATTACAAAAATGGTGCGCTGTCAGGCGTGACGGGTTCTACTTTTGGCGGCGTCAGCCAGTACATCAGCGGCATGAACTATCGTACTTCAGGCGCGATTAAAGCCGCGAGTTATGGCAGCGGCTTGAATCTTTCCACCAGCTACAACATCCGTCAGCAGATCAACGAATATAAGCTTTCCGCCGCCAATGGCAATGCGGCGCAATGGTCGCAGTATCAGTATCATGCCGATGGCAAGATCAAATTTTCGCAAAATAAACTGGATGATAAATTTGATCGCGGGAATTTATACGATTACACAGGTCGTTTATCGGAAGCCTATTCGGGCATCGAGGCGCGCAACTTCCTGAATCAGACCAGCAATCCCGCCACCCTTGCTGTGCCTTATCGGAAGGCTTACACGCATAATGTCTGGGGCGATCTGACCGGAAACAACGGAGGATATTGGAGCAACGTTTCTACCACTGCTAACACGATTGCATTTACGAATGGTCGCCGCAGTGGTTGGCAATACGATGCCGCTGGCAATATTCTGACCGACAATACGATTAATACGAATACCTAAGCAGGTAAGAGAATAATTGGAGGTATAATGGCGGAATGAAAGTACCAACGAAATTTGTCGAGAGACTGAGTGAAGAAGAGAGATTTCCGCTCGACGAAATCGCGAGAATCTGTCGAGCGGATCGAGATACGGTGAGCGAGTGGATGAAGCAATGGAAAGAGAAGGGCGAAAAAGGGCTGGCGGATGAGGAAAGGTCAGGTCGCCCACCGATCTTAACGCCGGAGGAGCAAGCGAAAGCGGTGGAAATCGCTCTCAAAAATCCGAAGTTTCCCCATCGGCAATTGAGTGAAATCAAGCGGGAGAGCGGGAAAGTCATCAGTTCATATACGCTCAAAAATCTGCTTAAAAAAAAGACTTCCGGTGGAAAAGAATCAGATTAGGTTTATGGAAAAAGACCGATGCAGCGGAGCGGGAAGTAGCCCGCCAGGACTTGGCGAAGTACACCAAACAAGCCGAAAAAGGCTTGCTTGACTTGGTTTATTTTGATCAGTCGGGCTTTAATTTATGGGCGAAAGTAGTGTACGCGTGGCAAAAACGAGGCGAGCGCATTACTGTCCCGGTCACGAAAGGCAAGTCGCAGAATGTCTTGGGCTTTATGTGGCATCGCTGCCAAAAGTTTACTTCCTTTGTTTTTGAAGGTGGCGTGGCTTCCAATGTCGTCAGCAGTTGCTTTGATGTGCTCGCCGCCGGGCTTGAGAAGGAAACCGTGGTCGTGCTGGATAATGCCCCGATTCATCATAGCGAAGAATTTGAAGAAAAGATGGAAGAGTGGGAAGCACTTGGCTTGAAAATCTATTTTCTGCCAACCTATTGCCCCAGTCTCAACAAAATAGAAATGTTATGGGAAAAGATCAAGTATGACTGGCTCTCGTGGGACGCCTACGGCTCCTACCAACACCTGTGCAAAGAATTAGATCACATTCTCTCTCAGATTGGCTCAAAATACCTGATAACTTTTTCTTAGGTGCTTATGACGCAGCCAGTCGCAACACCATCATTCATCCGCAAAATTACTCCACACAATTTGACATTACACAGGAGTTTGACGGCGATGGACAGGTCGTCAAGTGGCATCATTACAATTCCTCAGTAGGAACCTTTTACTATTTACGCTCCTCTGTTTTGGGTGGCAAAATTGTGACGGAAATCCACGGCGACTCAAATGGCTGGAGCCTCGGTTCAAAGTCTAAAGGATATGTGTATGCGGGAGGGGATGTATTAGCGGAACAGCGCGTTACGTACCCTTATTCCAGCCCAGTCAATTCCGTGGTCTGGATGCATGTTGATCCGGCAGGCTCAGACGTTTCCTCCCAAATCGGAGGGGGAGTATCATTGGAACACGAATTTGACCCGATGGGCGCAGATGTCGGTTATTCAGACCCGGCTAACACCAGCCCACCGTATGTCCCTGACCCGCCAGTTCCCACCTACACCGGAGGCGGAAACCTGGGCAATCCCGCCTGCACCTTAGATAACGTCGAATATGATTGCGCGGCTCTTTTTAATTTGCTTCAGCATGGCTCTGCCGCGATTGCTCCTCCGCAAACGTATGTTCCGGTGACGGCAAACTATTCAGATGGAACGAGTAGAAGAATCGGCTTTGCCAAGTGGAATTCACAAAATAACAGTTACGAAGCCACTCTCCCGTATCAGGATCAGGATGAGCGAAATCGTTACCTCCCCTTATACTGGGAGCGGGGTGGGCAGTCTATTCCATCTTCGTTGGGAGGTTCGCCGGGGCAACAGACTCAGTATGTAACTGTAGTTCAAGGTGAGGGGCAAACGGGTCGCGCAACGAAACAGAACTTTCAGAGAGTAGTTTCATTATGTTCAAAAGGTAAAGACGAGGGGGCTTTTAGAGCCAGAGCCACACAAGCTGGTGGGGCAGTCTTCGCCTTTGATACAGGTCAAGACATCATTAATATATTAAAAGAGGCATCGAAAATTGGCCCGATTGATGTAATAAAAATTCATGACCATGGAGGCCCTGCTGGATTAATCGGATCATCTCAGGGTTGGATAGGTCTCTATATAAGTAACCCACAAGCGGCTAATTATAGGCGGGATCTCGGGGAAGGAGGTGTAAGAAACACAGCACTCACAGATGCAATATTAAGTGGGGAAATTAATTTAGCGAAGAATGCCGAAATTGTGTTGTATGCATGTAACGGAGATTCTCTTGCTTCCGAGACCAGTTGGCTTTTAGGAGCTGGTAAGAGGTCTGATATAAGGGTGACTGGTGCAAATAATAGCGTATATCCCAAAACTAACCGTACTGCTGGTGTTGACTTCAGAGGTTATTTTAATACCTATCAATCCGGCATATGGCAATATGGTAGTCGAACAAGGAGTTATAAATGAAACCATTACAGATTTTGATTCTAATAATAATTTTTTCAACTTTAGTCTTTGCAGATAAAAGTTGGTCGTTACCAAAACGTACAATGGTGCTTCCAGTGAATTATCTAAAAATGATCAAAGTTCAGAATCCGAGTAAGAAATTAACAAGTTTAGAAAGAAAAGAACTTATTAGACTTTTTGAAAGTGCAAACAATACTAATCATCGAAAATACCAGCAGGATTATTTAATTGAAACAAACACCCCTATTTATATTTTATTGAAAAATAACTTTCCCGAGGTTTCCTCACAAGAGGGAGAGGGTGGGGTTTTCATTGGAAATATAGTCAAGATTCTTTCAAAAAAACATTGAGATGAGGATGTCAGAAATTTTGTGTAAGTAGGAGGAAGTTGGTCAGCCGACTGTTAATGAAAGTCGTCATTTGATCAAATCAAAGCTATTTACATTGGTGTTCAAATTATAGCGACCAGTGCGCAGCCTTAAAAATATTAATGTAAGCATTGAGTTTCAATCAAAATGCAAGATTGCCGACGGAGCACAAACTGAAAGTTCATGCCACAATGCTTTTAGCGGAGTTTCTGAAAGCCGTGCCATTTCCTGAAGCGTTAAGGTTTCTCCGCGCCGCCTGCCATCCAACTCTGCGGTGGCTTAGGCATTGGCAATGGATTCGTCGTCTCCTAAATGCAACCTGCCCCGCGCTGCGCGTAAATTATTGAAAATATTTCACGTTGCCAGCCAACATTCATCCAGAATAAAAAAGCTCTGACGACAACTGCGCGACCTAACAGTTTGCGCCACAACTCTTACCAAATCACGCCTCTTCAAATTGATTAATAACTACTTCTTTTTCGGAAAATGATGCTACCAATTTTAATTTCCCGCCCATAGCCTGCACCAGCTTTTGCAGTGTACTGATGTACATATCGCTTTGCTGCTCCATTTTAGAAACAGCAGCTTGATTGATTTGAAGCAACGCTGCAACCTGTTCCTGCGTCAGGTTCAGTGCTTGACGCAGTTCCTTCAGCGCAATTTCTTCGATCATTTTCTGTGTGCGTTGCGCATTGAGAACACGACGTTCAGGTGACATTTTCGTGCGTAAGGTTTGAAATGATTTTGCCATTAGATTAACCCTTCCTTTTTGAGTGAGCGGAGATGCGTCGCGAATAATTCATTCGCCAATGGCACAAAAATTTCGTACCAGCGCTCATCCTTAGCTTCCCATTTAATGGAAACAAATATAACTCAGAAGAAATATAAGCTAAAGGATATATTCAGATTGTAGAATTCCCGATATGGCTTGTTTTGCACCAAGACAATCATTTTTTGCCCAACAATCAAAAAAACAAAAGCTCCCCCGGCAACCTTGCGGTCACTCCGGGAGAGCTTTTCGCTCTGACTAACTGCGTGAACTGACAGTTCACGCGACAAATTAAGCCTTCGCTGCCAGCTCAATCTCGACCTTGATTTCAGGATACTCAAACGTCTCGCTGGCCAGCACGGCACGCATGTTGACCTGTCCGAGCAAGGTCTCAAGGTACGTGGCAAAAAGATGCAGGACTCTTTGCATTTCGTCTTCGGTGGCAGCGGCTACGATGTCTTCATGCATTTTTTCTAATTGCTCCCAATCGCGGAACATTAGATATTTCATCGCGCCATCGCGGAAACCGACCAGCTCTTCGATGAGCCTGCCGCTAAAGCTCAGTTCAACGTTGGCTTCAAAGAAACGGAGGTGACAAATCAAGCGCCACAGCTCATCACGCAGGCGTCGTGATTGCTCCGCCGCGTTCTGATAATCAGGGAAAATCTGGTTTCCGGTTAAGGCTGAATTGAAGGCAGCACCAACGCCAATAATGGTTTGTTGCAGGCAATTACGCAGCAGTCCATGTGAATTTTCAACCTTCGAATAAATCGGCGGAGCCTGACGTAAGCTCACAAAACCAGTCAGCTCTTTGCAGAAGACTTTGTCCATTTCCATCTTCATCGCGTAGCTGCAACCATCAATCCGATCACGTTGTTCCTCTTGCAGAGCTTTCACACTTAACAATTTATTCTCAACAAAATCCATCAATAAACGAATTTCTGAAAAGATCAGCGTAAAAATCAGCAGCGACCTTTTCAAAGGACGATCCGCCTTGAGGTCTTCGCCAATAAAGCTCAGATAACGCAGCATGCGGAACGCTTCCAGAAACACCTGCGCCAGCACCTGCCGCAATTCAGGATCAGTGATCCCTTTAATAATTGCGACGATTTCAGGATGCTCAATCTTATCGAATTCCGGCTTAAATTTATATGCTAGCAGTGGCGCGATGTGTTGACAGCGTTGCAATTCGCGGCTAATCAATTTCCCAATACTATTAAAGGCCTGAAAATTAACGTTCGCCAAGAGGGTTAACGAATCCAGAATCGGGCGCATATCCGCTAATGATTCAATCAGCAGTGACAATGAATCCTCAGGGGTCATTTGCACAGCGGGTTTGCGATCCAGTCGCATCGAAATATCGCTGGAAACCTCATTTTCCACGTACTGCCCGAAGTATTCAGAATCGGTGCGATCCAGCGTAATGATGTCGGTGCAGAGCTGGCTCATGCGGAGGCTGACGCTCCGCACAATTTTCAGCTCTTCCGAAAAGTCACGCCGAATGACTTCCCGCATTTCTTCTTCTGAAAATGGATGGTTGCGGATGCGAAAGAACCGATCAAAACATCGGATCCACATTTCTAATTCAAATACGATTGAAGCTTTGTTTTGCATAGCCATTGTCGCCAGCCATTTTTGTAACTGAACAGTCTCAGCGTTAGTTAATGAGTTGGCAGAGGTAGTGGGAGTCTTGGATGACTTTGGCGCGTATACCGATGAATTTCTTACAGTTTTTCCAGACATCTCGTTTATTTGACCAATTACTTTTTCTTCAGAATTGCTTCCGGCAATTCCGCGCTTCATTTTTGGGAAAGGGGCAGAGGCTGGCTTGTTCAGGGAGGAAGGTGGATTTAGTGAGACGCAAATCCTCAATCCGAAGCAAGCTGCGGGAGGATTAACCACCACCCACAAAATGTACAATTTCCAATTGATCCTCAGGCTTTAAGAGAGTGTCACTCCAGCGGGAACGCGCCAGAATCAATCGGTTATATTCAATGGCAACTCGTTCAGGGGTTAACTGCTGTTGCCTCACAAAATCGCTGACTGTCAAATCCTGCGCTATTGTCAATGTTTCCCCATTAACAATTATTGATATTTTTGTGTTCGAGTTGTTCATTATCGCTTGAGAATCATGTACCGGAGTTCAGTCGCCAAACCGCTTTGCCCCGTCGCATTCACCACAATCGCCGCCACTCCGGCGGTATATTGTGGGAGCTTCACTTTAAATGATACCAAGCCTTGATAATCGGTGCGAGCTTCAAATGACTCGGACTTAATTTTATTGCCCAGGATTTGCAACTTCACCTTTGTATCATTGGCCGGGCTATGACTTGCCAAAAGAATGGCGAACCGGATCATCACTTCTTCCCCGGCCCAGAAATTTGAAGGATGCAACAACTCAATTCGAAGGGAGTTCACGGCGGAAGCGGTTTCCAGATACTGATCCATCATCGCCTCAAAACCCGGTGAATCAAAGACTTGGATTTCAACCCCGGCCTGAAGATCATAACTCCAGTTTTCGGACAGATGATCCACTTTGCCATCAGTTTTGAGAGGAACCGCTTTCTCAATAATTTCTTCAACCACCAGAGGAGGCGGAATTTCCACGATTTTTTTGGGAAGGTAGGAAACCGTCTGCGTTAAGCTTTCCGTGACCATTGGGCGGGCAGCAACTTTGGGTAAAACAATCACGGGGTTATCCTGGACTTCGGCTACCAGAATTCCGGCGACAACATCGGGAGTGACAGCAACCTCTGGAATCGGCGTCGGCTCAGGAGCCACAACCGGCTCATATTGTTTCTTACTCAGCTCAATTAACAGTCCACTTTTGCCAGCTCTGATAGTCGCAAGAATTGTTTTATGCTGCTTTTCCAGCAACAGCGAAACGGATTTCTCATCAATCACACCATCGGCAATAAATTTTTCGTAGGGAGTGCGTTTCGCTGCCAGAATGACACCTTTCTGGTACACGAGCGAGAGGATGAAAGGCGTACGCAACCCCTTATCTTCTGTCTGGACGTGAAAGACCTCTCCTTCATAGGACACATCCGTATTGTATCCGGTGAGCATTCTGAACTCCTCAAACTAAGTTAATCTTTGGGGGTTATTCGCGGACTTGCGTCGAGACGCTGGGACTGAGCTGCAAGATAGCATACCTCCAATAAAATCCAAAGCTTTGTTTTCTATGAATTAAACCGAAAATCAGTGACTTGACTTGTCAGGGATTTAGGTCAATTATACGCGAAAGTTTTTCAGGTAAACACAATGATTGAAGAAGAAATCAAACCCATCAATTTGACCAGTTTTTTTGCCGGAGCGCGTGCCCAGGCTCTCGCCGAATTGGACAGACGCCTGTCAGAAGACCCTGCGCTTGACCCGAACTGGACATTTTCAGACATCATGCAGGAACTGCTTGAAGAATACCTGCGCCAACAGAAATAGCCTCTCCCTCAACTCCCAGCTAGACACTCTTGCCTCATTGTGGCAAAATTGGCGATTACTTTATCACCATTTTTTTAGGAGCAATGAATTTAATGAGCGAGAACGCAACCGTTGAAACAGAAGTTACAGAAACCACTACCCCCGTCGCCGCTGAGCCGGAAGTAGTCGCAGCAGTCCTGGAAGTCGCAGCCGTCCCGGAAGTACTTGAAGAGCTTTCCTATCACGCAGTTGAAAAAGATGGAAAGATCACAGCCATCTGGGAAATGCGCGGCAAGAAACATGTCCGCACGATTGATCCACGCAGCGAAGAAGGTAAACACCTGCTCGGTCATACGGACAATCCTGAAGCTGTTCAGAACGCGACTGTCTAGATTTCAGGTGTCGGGTGTGAGGTGTCAGGTTTCAGAATGCCGCGTAATTGCGAGACTTCATCTGACACCCGAAACCTGACATCCGATACCTTGCCCCCTTCCCGCCTTGTTAATCACAGAAGTAAAACTCGAGAACATCAAGAATCACGCTCAGGCTGAATATAAGTTTGAGCCGGGCGTCACAGCTATCTGCGGCCCGAACGGTTCCGGGAAAACTTCGATCATCGAAGCCATCGCCTGGGCGTTGTTCGACCATCTTGATTACAACCGCGACGATTTTGTGCGGCGTGGACAGAAGCGCGGGCAGGTTTCCATCAGCTTTATTTCCAACGCCGATAACTGCGAATACACCGTCACACGCGATACGGCAGGCGGCTATCACGTTTATGATATCGAAAATAAAGTTCGCCTCGTCGAGCAAAAAAAAGATGTCATCAGTTGGTTGAAGCAACAAATCGGAGTTGATCCGAGTACCGATTTACCAACCCTTTTTAAAACTACGATTGGCGTTCCGCAGGGCACCTTCACAGCCGATTTTTTGCAATCCGCCGCCAACCGGAAAAAAACTTTCGATCAAATTCTAAAAGTCGAAGAGTATCGTCAGGCCTCCGATAACCTTCGCGCCACGAACAAACATCTCGACGGGCGCATCCTTGAAACTGAAAAAAAACTTTCCGAAGCCGAAGGCGAACTGAAGGCTTACGACGAAACGAAGCAGCGATTTGAAGCCACCCGATCACAGCTTGAAACATTTGAAGCTGAACAAAAAACCGTCCTCACGGCTCGTGCTGAAATTGAACAAAAAGTTGTTGCATTCGGTGCCTTACTCGAATCCATCAAACTGCAAAAAGGGTTGGTCGAACGTGCGCAAATCAAGCTGGATTTGACCCGTGGGAATTTATCATCGGCGCAAGAATCTGCCACGCAGGCGAGACAAGCTGCTGACATTGTAGCTAGTTCCGCCAGCGGTTACGCCCAATATTTATCGGCCTCTCAACGATTTTCCGAACTTGACCAACAACGCGCCACTCGTGATGCACTGCGATCTCAAGCCACCAAAGCTGAACACGAATTAATCACCGCGAAAGCTCAAATCGAAAGCGCGACTTCACGCCTGCACGAAGCGGAACAATCCAGCGAAGAACTCGCTTCCCTGCTCCCGAAAGCCGAAGAACAAGCGAAGCTCGAACAACGGATTTCGGAACTTCGGGAAAGTCGCGGTGAGGCTTCCGGCTTACGCAAAGCCGTCGGAGTTCTGGATAATGAAGTGCGGAAATTGCGCGAACGTTATCAGGAATTACAAACCCAAATTAAAGCCATCGAACAGCATCAGGAATTAGCGCAACGCGCTCACACCATCGAAGAAGAGGCGCAAAGCATCACGCAAAAGCTAGCACAACTACGCGCCGAAGTTGCGCGTGACAAGGAAATGATGACGGCGTTAGCCAGTGGCGGAATTTGCCCATTGATTTCAGAAAAATGCTTAAATTTGAAACAGGGAGAAACGCTCGACACCCGGTTTCAAAGCGGATTACAAACACGACAAACTGAAATTTCCACGCTCGAAAAATCACTGGTTGAAAACACCGCAACCTTAAAAAAATCGCGCGCAGCGCAGCGGCTTTTTTCTCAAGCGGAAGTGCTGCAACGCGAATTAGATGCACTCGGCGAAGCAGGAAAAGTCAAAAAAACTGAACAGGATGAATTAACCAAAAAGCTGGAAATCATTGGCGATTCTGAGACTTTGTTACAAGAAACTGAAAATCGTATCGCGGCTCTCGGCAATCCTCGCGCCCGCGTTAATGCGCTCGAACAAACCATCCAGCGAACCGCTGAATGGCAGGAATCCGTAGCAAAATCTGAAGCCCAGGCAGCGACAATTTCAGTCCGTCTTGCCCACCTCAATCTTGAGCTGCAAGCCTTCGCCTCACTTGAAAAAATCCTGACGGAAACCACCGCATTGCGAATCGCCAGCGAAGCCGCGTACCAAGCCTACATCGCCAATGAAAAGATCGCTGACACCGTGACGGCACGAGAATCTGAAGCGATGGCGATGGCGGAAGAATTGACCAGCATCGAATCTTCACTGAACGCAGCCACGGCGCAACAGGTCGCATTAGAAGAAAAATATCAGCCCGGCGAGCATCAGGAAATCGTGCTGCAATTCAACTCCCTGCGCGAACGCTCGACGCAGCTTGCGACACAGCTTGAGCATACGCGCGACCAATTTTCAAAACTTAAAATTCAACTCAATTACTTAACCGAAGTCCGCGAACGCCGCGCTGAGTTATTAGCCGCCCAAGCCAAACTTGCCGAGCTAAAAACAACGACTGAATTCATCCGCGACACGTTACAAAAAGCCGCGCCGTTCATCACTGAAGCGTATCTGGTTTCGATTTCCATTGAAGCGAATCAGCTCTACCGCGAAATCACGGGGAGCTTCGATTGCACCTTAAAATGGAGCAACGACTACGAAATTAATTTAGAAGAGCGCGGCTATCATCGCCCCTTTTCCAATCTTTCAGGAGGCGAACAAATGGCCGCCGCGTTAGCCGTCCGCCTCGCGTTATTGCGCGAATTTTCTAATCATTTAGGGCTGGCTTTCTTCGATGAACCGACCACAAATATGGATGAAGATCGCCGCAAAAATTTGGCGCAACAAATCGGACGCATCACCGGATTCAAACAATTGTTCATCATCAGTCACGACGACAGCTTTGAGAATTTTACGGATCAAGTCCTGAATTTAGGCGGTC
>JAYVZE010000027.1:0-69528 GCA_043783625.1 Blastocatellia bacterium
AATTGCGAAGGATTACTCAGAACGAGCGAAGCGAAGATTCGGATTTGCGCGATTCGGTTAATTCTGCGCAGAATCGCCTAACTGCAAACAGGTTCTATATTCCATCTGCGTTTTGACGTTATTCGGGTCAGTCGCTTCAACTGCTTTGCCCGTTTGATAATCGTATTTGGTGCTCGAAATCAAGATCGAATTTGGCGAAGTCGTCTGGGTTGGATAAGCATAGCCATTGTAATTTGTTGAATTACTAAAACTGTCAGAATAAATCACCTGCGATTGATTGCCGTTGGCATCCCACGAATTGCGGGCGTTGCCGCATTGATCGTATTGCGCATGTGTTTCAAGCCACGAATTATTTGTATTCAACCAACTGCGTGAAGTCGTCGCGTTGCCGCGTATCGTCGTGGCGGGATCAACCCAACTGTTCAAAGTGCCATATGTCAATAACGGATACGCTGTTTCGTCGTACTTAACTTCGCTTTGCGCGACGATGGTTCCGCCGCTGTTTTTAAGCCGTGAAGAGGACGGCAAACCGACCAGATTACGATTCCAGTAAGCCGTGCGTGTCGCTGCCGCAATGCTGGTGTCGTTGACTAAAAATGTGGCTTCCTGCGTTTTCAAAAGTGTGCCATTCGCAATGGCGGTAATCGCTCCGGTTTGCGCCGTCGCCGGACTGATGGAAGTGTAATCATAGAGCCGCGTCGCAATGACATTCTGGTCAATGTCATAATCCATTTCCGTGGCTTTGGCTAACGCATTGCCGCCGGTATCCAACAAGATTTCCACTTGACGTTTCGGGCGCGGATTGCGTTTCGCTCCAATCCAACCTCCGGCTTGTGCCCCTGAGCTTTCCCATTCGGTTAATGTCCGGCGCAGCATCACATTATTGGCATCATAGACTCGTTCATCATTGGCGCGAGCATTGCGCGGATCATCAAATCCATATCCCGCATTGCCGCCAAAATAAATTGTCCGTTCAGCGCGAGTATTATCCGGCGCAGTGGCTGTCGTGACGTAGGTTCCAGTTTGTGTGGCGGAATAATTCCGCACATATTCATCGGTTCCATCGCCTTTCACACTCACCCATTGTTTCGTCACACCGCGATTGGATTGGGCATACGATCCCGTCAATTCAGGATCAACGCCGGGAATCAACGCGAATTCATAGCGTTCATAGCCGCCTGTTGGTAACTGAATCTTGTCAATTTCTCCGTAGATGTTATAGGTGAAAACATACTTTTTCCCGTTCGGTAATTCGATTTGAGAAAGGACTACCGGATTGAAGTAGACTCCGGTATTTCCACAAATCCGGTCAGGGTCAGACGAAGTAAACAAGCTGGGAGAAAGTGCCTGATTATTCGGAGTACAAGTTCTGTCACCCTTATATTTCAGAGGGTTCGTGCCAGTCCCCGGATTCCACGGATTCGGATCAGCCGGATTATTCGGATTCGTCAGCATCGTCTGACCTGTCGCGCTATCACGCAGAGAACGCCACCGGAAAATATATGAGACAGTTGAAGTTCCCAGCCCCGGCAAGCTGTACGTCGTATCGGCAACGGCTGTATTGTTCAGCGGTGGCAGATTAAAAACACGTCCCAACGTGTCCGTCCATTGCTTTGAAGTAGAATTGTAGGTCAGCTTATTGCCTTGACGATCAATGTACTGCACGCCGCCGGATGCATTCAAAAAATATCGTGAACCATCCGGCAAAGTTAGTACCGCAAGATCAGCATCGTACCGCAGACGCGAACCGTCTACGGCATATCCGTGCTGGCATTCCATCCCGCCACTGAATATTTTCCGTAATTCGCCTTTGAATGCGTGAAAGG
Source organism: Blastocatellia bacterium (assembly GCA_043783625.1). Taxonomy (GTDB): domain Bacteria; phylum Acidobacteriota; class Blastocatellia; order RBC074; family RBC074; genus JAFDVL01. The sequence continues at coordinate 1,827 of JAYVZE010000027.1, forward strand.
CGGCGCAAGCAATAACACTGCGCCTGCCCGGAAAAACTTTCTGTGATGAACTTGAATTTTCTGAAGGATTAAGGGAACTATGGCAGGCAGGATTCGTCGCACACTATCCGATTGTGCTTAGCAAGGACTATTAGGTGTGACCTATTTTTCGTTCGTTCTAACGAAAGCATCAAGGACTCCTGTTCAGACAATCCCGAAATGATAAAAAGAAATGAACGCAGCGAACAACTGGCTCACTGACTGCGGACAACCTGGCTGGCAACAAATTGTTTTTCTGAGACGGCTCAGCATACCCACTACCCAAGCTCAAGGGCTGTGAAGGAAATATTCAAATATATTGTTAGCTCCAGTGGCGTGAACTGTTAGTTGGCGCCTTCACAAAGCTGCACGAACTAACACTTCACGCTACCACTAAAGCACCGCACCCATCGAATTGAACACACAGTATGAAGCCCTGCCTTCGCATTACCATCATTCTCCTTTTGCTCGTCGCGCCATTCGCTTTTGCCCAACCCGAGCCGGGATTGATGGACATACCGCCACTGACTTTTTTATCAAATTCTTTTTTTAAACCGGGAGATTTTTCCTGACGTGAAAAAGTTCACCTCAAGTAACGGCGTAGCTCGACACGCTTTCTTTTGGATATTTTTGCTAAATTATGCATAAAGAGCGTAACATTCGTCTCTTCCTTTGATACGAATATGAAATCAACCTTGCCAGACCCTGCTCATCATTGGTCAGAAGAACGCTTGCAGCAACTGAACGAGACGCTGGAATTACGTGTCGCTGAGCGCACTGCTGAGGCACAAGCTGCCGCCTTACGTTTGCAGGGCATTGTTGATTCGGCGATGGATGCAATCATCAGCGTAGATGAACATCAACAAATTGTGCTGTTCAATGCCGCCGCAGAAAAAATGTTCGACTATACCGGCTCCGAGATGTTAGGACAGCCACTCGCACAGTTGATTCCACACAGTTTTCGTCACGCTCACGAGCATCATATTCACAAATTTGGAGTAACCGGCGTCACCACGCGTACGATGGGCGCATTAAGAGCCGTCAGCGGTTTACGCCGCAACGGTGAAGAGTTTCCGGTGGAAGCTTCCATTTCACAAATGGAAGCCGACGGGCAGAAAATATTCACGGTGATCCTGCGCGATATTACGGAAAAGAAAAAACTGGAAGCGCAATTTCTGCGGACGCAACGCCTCGAAAGTATCGGGACGTTAGCCAGTGGCATCGCGCACGATCTCAATAATATCCTCGCGCCAATCCTGATGGCAGTGCAGATTTTGCAAACAAAATTTCCTGATAAGCAGGGACGACAACTGTTGGAGGTTTTACAAATCAGCGCACTGCGCGGGGCGGAAATGGTGAAGCAGGTTTTATCGTTTGCGCGCGGTGGCGGCAATGAACGAATCCCCCTGCAAATCACCCATCTCGTTAAAGAGATCATGAAGGTCTTACAGGAAACGTTGCCCCGGTCTATTCAAATCCGCTGTTCCCTGCCGCCTGACCTGCCGCCCGTCAACGGAGACCCGACGCAATTACATCAAGTCTTAATGAACCTGTGCGTCAACGCCCGCGATGCCATGCCAACGGGCGGAACGCTGACCATTCAGGTTGCGCAAATGGAAATTGACCCGGCTTTCGCCGCTCAGCAATCGGGCGCACAACCCGGCTCGTATCTACTGATTACCGTGACCGACACCGGAACGGGAATGGAATCCGGCATCATAGATAAAATCTTTGACCCGTTCTTCACCACCAAAGAACCGGGCAAAGGCACAGGGTTGGGATTGGCGACCGTGCTCGGAATTGTTCAGAGCCATGGCGGATTTATCAACTTCGATTCAGAGCCGGGGCAAGGAACACAATTTAGAATTTACTTGCCGATCATAAAAACTGAATCACCGGAGGCAGCTCACCCGGGCAATATTATTTTACCAGCCGGACAGGGCGAGACAATCCTGATCGTTGATGATGAAGCAGCGATCCGCGAAATTACGAAAAGTACGCTGGAAGCCTATAATTACTGCGTCCTGACGGCGAGTGATGGATTAGCGGCCTTGGCATTATTCGCACAACATAAAGACGAAATTAACGTTGTCGTGACTGATATGATGATGCCTTTCATGAACGGGGCTGAAACCATTCAAGCCTTGAAAAAAATAAAGCCCGGCATCTGCATCATTGCCGTCAGCGGAATCACAATCGCGGATAAATTAGACGCGGACACAGCAGCACAGGTAAATGCTTTTTTAGCGAAACCGTTCACGGCTAAAAAATTACTGGAAACAATCGCCGGAGTTTTATACCCGTAAACCGGATGGTAAAATTTTAGTGCTGTCCCAATAAATGCGGAAAATTACGCAGCCCTGCCTTTAGAATTACTGGAACGCTATTTGCCTTTCCCTGAGTTGAGGAATCATGCGATCCGCACTGTCACCATCAATAGTGGCGAACTTATTTATGCGGGTGGGCGCATGGTTGGTGGCGGTGCCAGGCTTTGCATCATCAAAGAAGTTTCGCCCAGTTACCTGACGCAGCTCTGGAATCACGAAGCGTTTCGCAAAGAAAAATTCTAGCTAAAAAACATTGGTGTCGTACCGGATTTGGCTGCCCTGAACGCAATTGTCTTTGATAAAACAGGGACGTTAACTCACGCCGGAAACGCTGAGGTAACATTCACAGGAGTGCCACTTAGCATCGAAGAACAAGCGGGGATGGCAATCGTTGCCATCCTATTAATCCTGCGCGGTCCGGCTTTAGATATTCCAATGGTCAGCCCCCGGCTTGCGTCAACACCGCTTTCGCAAACCTCGATCAATCCCGCTTGCCATTAATGAGTGGCGTTTGTACTTCCTGACAGTGGGGAAAATACCGCAATCCGGCTGAGCAAATTTCCCCACTACAAGAGAAAACTCCCTTTTCATCTCCGTCTAACGAGGAGAGCCATGACAAATTTTGTGGCAGAGTAATTGCAGTTGGTGATTGTAATTCGTGGACGAAGAAGATAACCATGCCTCCACAATTTGTGCGCACAGAATAATTTTATGGCGAAAGAAAAAATTTTAATTGTAGATGATGAGCGGATGGTGCGGTGGACTTTGAATGAAGCCTTAAAAGGGTGGGGATATGAACCTCTCGAAGCTGGGAGCGTCAAGGGGGCGCTCTCCGCCTTTGAAGCAGATCACCCTGCCGCCGTCCTGCTCGACATTAATTTACCCGATGGTTCGGGACTGGATGTCCTGAAAGAAATCAAGCAAACGCACCCGCAAGCCGTGGTTATTATGATTACAGCGAATGTGATGGTTGAAGATACCTTAGAAGCGTTGCGCGGTGGAGCCTACGATTTTATCGGGAAACCGATTAACCTGAATGAATTACAAATCACCATTCGCAACGGGATCGAAGCCGGCAAGCTGCGTCAAGAAGTTACCAAAATGCGCCGTGAACGAACCAGCAAATTCAGCTTCGAGCAAATTATTGGTTCTTCCCCGGCGATGACCAAGATGATTTCTCTGGCTCGCAAAGTTGCGCAAAGCGAAGCCTCATCCGTGCTCTTACAAGGCGAAAGCGGTACGGGTAAGGATTTAGTCGCCAAAGCAATTCATTACAGCTCACGCCGCGCCGAGAGTCCGTTTGTGGCAATTAACTGCGCCGCTATCCCGTCAACCTTGATTGAAAGTGAATTGTTTGGCTATGAAAAAGGTGCGTTCACCGATGCCAAAAATCGCAAAGAAGGATTATTTGAACAAGCTGAAGGCGGGACTATTTTTTTAGATGAAATTGGCGAACTGGAGCTGGGGCTACAAGCTAAATTATTGCGCGTCCTGGAAGAAGGCGCGTTCCGTCGCGTTGGCGGATTAAAAGATTTACCGCTCGACGTGCGCGTTATTGCTGCTTCCAATCGTGATTTAAAAACGGAGAGCGATGCCGGGAATTTCCGCCTTGATTTGTATTATCGTTTATCGGTGATTCAAATTGATATTCCGCCCTTGCGCGAGCGCGGGGATGACATTCTGATCCTGAGCGAATACTACCTCAAACAATTCAACCAAAAATTACGCAAACAAATTCGCGGGCTATCGCCTGAAGTGAGTTCAACTTTTCGTTATTACGGCTGGCCTGGAAATGTCCGCGAACTCCGCAACGTGATTGAGCGCGTCATGATTTTAGAAGACGGCGAACAAATAACGCCGATGTGGTTGCCGCGCGGAATGACCAAAGATGAAGTTAAAATTACGGCCAGCGTAACCGAAGCAGTCGAACAGCAGGCAGAGCTGAAGAATGCCTTCTTGCCTGAACTGGTCATTCCGGTGGTCGCGGTGCCTCCGGCTGTCACAACCGCCCCCGTACCCTTTTTACTTCCGGCGGAAGGCGTGGAATTAGAGGCTGTTGAGATGTCACTCGTCAGACAGGCGTTGATGCGCTGTCATGGCAATCAAACACGGGCGGCTGAATTATTGAGCATCTCACGCGACCAATTACGTTACCGCTTAAAAAAACTGGAAGGGGTCCTGGAAGAGGTCAGGGATAAAGCAATATCATGAAAAAAAAACCTTCCTCACTACCAATTTTACCAGCTCCTGAACCGCTGTTAATCCCTTCCTGCGAGTCCATTCTAAACGCCATGGAGGATGGTGTCTGTATTCAATCATTAGCAGGTCAGGTGCTGCGATCTAACGAAGCATTTGCAGCGATGATGGGATTGCCAATTGAAAAAGTTATCGGGCGGAATTGCTCTGAGGTATTTGGCTGTGCCGATCAAAACGGAGAATTACCGCATTTTTGTTCGCGCCAGAAAACCCTGCAAACAGGTGCTGTAACCAGCGAAGAAATTCAGGGGCGACTCCCCGATCAACGTTTACGCGCCCGCGTTTCTCCGTTACGCGATGAGACCGGACAGGTCATTGCTTTCGTGATGGTGATCCGCGACATCACCGATGTCGTAGTACGTGAACGTGAACTGGCACGAATCGAACAAATAGCGCGTTTCGGTGAATTATCCGCTGGACTGGCGCACGAAATAAAAAATCCGTTGGCCGGCATTCAAGGAGCCGTTGACATCATGATTCAACGCCGGAATCCGAACGACCCTGAACGCGAAGTACTCGAAAATGTCCGGCATGAAGTGGGGCGCATTGACGCTACAATTCATTCCCTGCTTGATCGTGCCAAACCGCGCGGGTTCAAATTTCAGGACGCCTCGCTCAATGAGGTTGTCCATCGCGCCATCAGCCTGGGACGGCATCAGACCGCCCATCGCGCACGGCAACGCGGGCACAAAATTCAAGTTGAATTCACCTCCGCCCCGCAGTCAATTATCATGAAAATAGATGCCGATCAAATTGAAGATGCGATTCTCAACCTCATCAGCAATGCCATTGAAGCCATTGAAAGCAATGGCACAATTTCCATTCAGTTCGACGAAGCCCCGCAAACCAACGAAATAATTATCGAAATCAAAGATGATGGACGCGGCATCTCGGCGGAAAATCTCAAACGTATTTTCAGTCCGTTTTTTACTACGAATGAAAACGGAACAGGATTGGGATTACCTGCTGTCCAGCGCATTGCACGGGCACATGGCGGACGGGTTGAAGTCAGCTCCACCGTCGGACAAGGCTCCGTTTTTACGCTCCGCTTGCCGCGCCAGACTCACACATAATTCTCACGCAGCTCTGCTCTCAACTCCTGCGGACTTTTGCCCGTCAGTGGGAATTTTCACACTATTCTGCTCCCCTTCCCTCCAATTTTACCCTTCGATTTCCGGCACGCACTTTGCTCTCTTCTGGTTGGAGGTTTTCGCTGCGGAGAGGCGAAATAATTTATGCTGAAAATCAACCGTTTACTATGTCCTATTGACTTAACCTCAGAGGCGGATAGTGCCTTACGCTATGCGGTTGCTCTGGCTCGCACCTACGAAGCAAAGCTTTATGTCTGTCATTGTGTCGAATCGCTGGCACAGGTTGATGAAGCCGGGATGCTCACCAAAATTTATGAAGACACGATCAGAAGTCAGACGAATGAAGCAATCACAGAAAGCATTCTCTCTGAAGCGGTAGTGGTCGAAGGTGATCCGACTTCAATGATTACGCAGGCTGCTATTGAACATAACATTGACTTAATCGTGATGCGTTCGCGCCGTCGCCCCATTGCAGCGGCTCTGCTCGGCTCCACGGCGGAAGCCGTCTGCCGCACCGCGCCCTGCCCGGTGCTGGTTATCCATCAGGACGAGCGCGAATGGGTTCCGCTGGATGCTTCAGAGATCAGACTCAAGCGCCTGCTGGTCGCACATGATTTTTCTAACGACGCTGAAATCGCCCTGAAATACGCCGCTTCACTGGCGCAGGAATATCAGGCGGAATTACATCTCGTCCATGTTTTACCTGTCACAATTGCGGCGGGAGTCACCAGCCTTCCGGTCTCCCTCGAAAGCGATTACCAGCGTGCGACACAATTATTACGACTGTCAGTACCCGAAGAATTTTCCTTATGGTGCAACGTCAAACAGACCGTGCTGACTGGACAACCTTACCGTGAAATCTTGAACTACGCCGAAGAAAATCAAATAGATTTAATTTGTATGGGAGTTCACGGCGCAGGCTTCTCAATGCGTGCCTTATTCGGCTCTAACGCAGATCGCGTCTTACGACAGTCGCCCTGCCCTGTCTTAATTACGCGCCCTTTAAAACCAACGACTCCAATTAAAAAAGAGGTCTCACAATGATTGATAAATTAGGCGAAGGCGAAGCTCGTGAATTTTTGCAAAACCATCAAATTGGTCATCTCGGTTGCAATTCCGAAGGTGAGCCGTATGTCGTTCCAATCAGTTATTGGTTTGATGGCGAATTCATCTACAGCCATTCATTGCCGGGGCATAAAATCAGTACGATGCGCAAACATCCACTCATCTGCTTACAAGTGGAAACGATTCAGGATGCGTACAACTGGCAGAGCGTGATTGCCTTTGGTGTGTATGAAGAAATTACCATCCCCGAAGAACGGGAACGAATTCTGACCTTACTTTTTCAGCAGCTCCCGCAACTCACTCCCGTCGAATCAAGAATGATTCGCGGGACTGCGGAGCTGATTGTTTTTCGCTTGGAAATTGAAAGAATTACTGGCGTCTGTGAAAAAATCTCGTAGCCTTCATTATGAACTTTACAAAATCTCACTCCTTGCCAAAATTATTGTGCTTACTGCTCCTGCTTGCGATCAGCAATGCGTTGGTTCAGGCAAAACCCCCTGCTCCGCAAACACTTGTTTCGCTCAGCCCTGAAGACAAGGCGATGGCGCGCGAATTGCTAAGTTCGCTTGGTTATTGGCTAAATTTTGAAGCCTCTGGAGACGATGCTTCCGTTCGCCATGCGCTGATTGCCTTTCAGAAAATCGAAGGGCGTAAGCTCACCGGAATTCTAACTACTGATGAGCTAAACGCGCTCCGCACTGCGAAAAAGCCAACGCCGATGGAAGGCGGCGATCCGCATATTGAAGTTGATTTACAACGTCAGGTGTTATTTATCATTGATAATAGTGGCATGATTTCGCTGATTCTTCCCATCTCATCCGGCTCTGGAAAATTGTATACACAGGATGGCGCGACGCACCGTGCGGTTACTCCGCTAGGGCGTTTCAAAGTGGAACGCAAAATTTCAGGCTGGCGCAAAAGTCCGTTGGGGCTGTTGTATTATCCCAATTACATTCACGGCGGAATCGCTATCCATGGTAATCCTGCCGTTCCGACCTTCCCTGCAAGTCATGGCTGCATTCGCATCCCGATGTTTGCCAGCAAAGAATTCAGCGCGATAGCAATTGTCGGGATGGCGGTTTTAGTCCACGACGGCACACCGTTGCCTCTTGCTGAAAAATTGCCGGATACCGGAATACTTTTTTGATAGAGTAGGGTTCTGTGCGATTAATATCCGGTCATGCGCAAAATCAAAAAAAGCGCAGCACCGAATAGAATAGCCCCGATCAGGATATACCAATGAACGGGTTGTGGTTTGAAAGCCGGACGATTCATAATTGAATTTCTCCTTCAGAGGTTATGTTGAATAAACGATCATTACAGTGGTTTTTAGTGCAAGTATTGTGCCGTGAAATATACTCATTACAGCAAAAACTAAGTTTCCTTGCCGAATGATATATTGAGCAAAGATGTGGGGTGGGTTCTTTACCCGCCAATGTCATGTTCTGAAAACAAGAGCGGGTAAAGAACCCGCTCCACATTTTTTTTGCGAATGAGCGTGGAAAATATTTATGAATATTCTGGTTCTGAATTGCGGCAGCTCAACGCTGAAATTTCAATTGATCGTCACCGATGAAACCCTGATTGAAACCAATGCCGACCAACGCTTAGCGAGCGGCGTCATTGAACGCCTCGGCGGTGAAGCAATTATTTCGGTCAGCGCGGAAAACGGAACCCCGCAACGTTACACCGCGCAATTGAAAAATGTCCGTGCTGCGCTGGACTATATCCTGCGCTGGCTGACCTCAGAAAAATCCGGCATCCGGGAAATTTCCACACTGGCGGATATTCACGCCGTCGGGCATCGCGTCGTGCATGGCGGCGAACAATTCAAAAAATCGGCATTAATCACAGATGAAGTGCTACGCAGCATTGAGGATTGTATTGAACTGGCTCCGCTGCATAATCCGGCGAATTTACAGGGCATCAACGCCGTCCGCGAATTGCTGGGAACAGTGCCACAGGTCGCCGTCTTCGATACAGCGTTTCATCAGACCTTACCGGAGCAGGCGTATTTGTACGCTTTGCCCTATCAAGTCTATCGCCGTTACAAATTGCGACGCTATGGCTTTCACGGAACTTCGCACCGGTACGTCGCCTACCGTTATCGGCAATTGCGCAATATCCCGCGTGAACAGGTCAACATCATCACGCTGCATCTGGGCAATGGATGTTCCGCCACAGCAATCAAAGCGGGAAATTCGGTAGACACTTCGATGGGGTTAACACCACTGGAAGGATTGGTCATGGGAACGCGTTCCGGCGATGTTGATCCGGCCATTCTTGCCTTTTTAGCCACGAAAGAAGGATGGTCAGTGGAAGAAGTGGAAGGGTTACTGAACAAACAATCCGGGCTGTTAGGAATCTCCGGTTTGACGCACGACATGCGCGAATTGCTGGCGGAAGCCAAAGAAAATAATGACCGCCGCGCGAAGTTAGCCATCGAAATTTTTTGTTATCGTGTACGGAAATATATCGGTTCGTATCTGGCCGCGATGAACGGTGCAGACGCCGTAGTTTTCACCGGAGGCATTGGCGAAAATTCCGCCGAAATTCGCGCTCAGATTTGTGATGGATTGCAATGGCTGGGGCTGAAAATTGACGCAACTCGCAACACTATCGCCCGGCAGGAAGGAATCATCAGCACCGAAGATTCACGGCTGGCAGCGTATGTCATTCCGACAGATGAAGAATTATTACTGGCTCGTGATACTGCCAGATGCGTCTGAAAATCTTTTGGTGCTTTAGGATCAGACCAGCAATTGTTTCAAGTAAAGTGTGACACCGTCATTAACCAATTCTTTTTGTGGTTGCTTCGGGTCTTTGGATGACTGGCTTTGTAATTTCAATGAAGTTGGTTTTTTGTCGAGTAGCAGCTTTCTTGATTTGGAAGTGTGCAGGAGTAGGAAGCGCTCCTCAATTGTTTGAAAAGTGATGGCGTGAAATTCTTCCAGCAATACTAATAGGTATTTGGCAAATTGACGTGTACTTTGAAATTGAGAAATATATCCGCTCGGTGCCGAAGACTTTAGATCAATGTAAATGAGCCAGAGTGTACGCTCCTTCAAAACGACAATAACAGCGTCACAAGCACGATGATGGTCATGTGGGTCATGCTTAGTGCCGACTTTTAAGAGGGGCGACATCAATGCAGGTTGTCCACGACCTTTATCCGGATCGAAGAGGAACCAGTCGCCATTTTGTGCCTTGATATTCACCAGTTTAAGCTTAGCATTCGGATCAGTTTCCTTAATCTTCGCTTCTGTATGTTGATCGCCAGAATAAATCACACAGGCTAGTGTACTTTTCAAGGTCAGTAGTTTTTGATTCATTAATCATCACCAAAAAGAATTTCAGTTTGGATGGTATTCATATCTTCAATAGTGGTGTCAAAGGTTTCTACTTCGATGCCTTGATCGGGGTGGATAACGGCTTGTCGTAACCCATTCATTTTCCCTCGTTTTCCTTTTCCACTACGTTTTTGGATGACTGTACAAGTCGTAAACAAACGAACTTTTTCAGGATCCATCAACTCTTCGTCAGCGTAGTGATACTTGCGCTGAATCGCTTGAGTGTGTTCAGTGCGTGCGTTGAGCATGATGAGTGTGTTCAATTCCTTGATAAGATAATCGCTATGAGTGGTCATAAAGACCTTCAAACCACAGTTAACCAACCGCACGATAAGCCGAGCAAAAGCACGTTGATTGACTGGATGGAGGTTGAGCTCCGGTTCGTCAATCATGAGCAGGTCGCCAACTTTTGCACGACAACGTAAGTAAAAGCCAATGTCGAGTAAGGCTCTCACTGAACTTGAAGATTCAGACATTGACAGCCTGGGCTTACCTGAACCTTTTGGTTGATAATAAAGTCCATTGCCTTTGATGACTTTATAGGTTCCACCGATCACGGCTTCAAATGCATCAAGCAATTCAGGATGGGCTTCGACTAACGGGCTTACATCTTTGTCTATGTCTTCTAGTTGGCGCACAAAGTCTACGTTGTCCTGCACTGGCCAGGCGTAACCTGACTTCATGTTTTCGTGCAGAAGGCGCGGGTTCCTTAGGTCTTTGGCATCTTGCCGTCCAAGTGCCTCGAATAAGCGAGTACGAGCAAAATCAAGTTCTTTACGGAAGATCGCGGCACCTGTGCGTTCGGCACTGGCGATGAACACATCAGGCAAGTATGGCGCGAAGATAGTCTCAGCAATCGCGTCTATAATAAAATCAACAAGAGAAACGCGATTACGCGAGAGTTGATCATCAGCAAGTAGGATTTCAAGGGTTGCTGAATCTTTCGCTTTCTGTAGAGTGGCGAGTGTTTTATTGCCAGACGAATTTTTGATGGAACCGAGGTACTCCTTGCTGAGAAAATCAAGCTCGGATTGTATAGACACCTTAATAGTTGCTTCAGTTAATAGCTTAGGGCTTGTGGCAAAAACCGTTGGTAGGGTTTGAGCATATCTCCTACTAATATGTAAAAGGTAAGTGTTAATCTTACCTGTAAAAAGCTCGTCGAGATTAATCAAGTTTTTTGAGGACAATAAATCATTACGAAGTCTCATGCGCAATTCGTTGGCAAGGAGTTGCCGCCAACTCCGTAGAAAACCATACAGAGCGTACGTTACATAAGTTTTGCCAGTGTTATTCTCGCCACAAAGAAGCGTCAAATCAGCCAAATCAATTTCAGCTTCGTCAATCAGTCCGACTTTCTTGAGTTCAAATTTCATTGCTTACCTTCTGCCCTTTTACTCCAAAAAATTTTTGGATACTGCTACGCCGCGTATCTTACGAAAAATATTCAAATACAGGAAGTCGAAAGCTGACAAGCGGGAAGCTTGCGATATAGTCAATGCTCGCTCAAAGCCATAATTCTTCGCCGTGCCAGTGTGACCATTTCATGCGGATTGCATGGCATGGCGCGAAATTGTGGCAAGACGCCGGCCAGTGAACGATCAGCGGAAATTCTGCCGATGTCCACCAGTAACGGAATATTGGCATGCGTCGCAGTGGCGCGGAGCTGTTGCAGCACGGCTTTCAACTGCGCCGGAGGAATATCTATGATGGCGATGTCATGCTTTTCACGACAGGCTTCCGCACATTCTTCGAGTGAAGTTGCCAGCGTAATTTCGATGCCGGTAGCATTAAACGCATTGACCAGGTGCTGGCGATGAGCTTCGGAATCACTGACAATTAATAATTGCGGTGTCTGCGGCTTCGTTGTCACCTGCTGTGCCGGATGTCGCGCTAATCCTTCGCGCAAGGCAAATTCCAGTTCCGGTAAATTGATCGGCTTGCCAATGAAATCATCGGCTCCACCGCGCAGTGCGGCGACGGTATTTTCAACGATGATTTCTCCTGTCACCATAATGATGACGGTTTCCGGTTTTTGCTGTTTGAAGGTGCGCAATAAATCCAGCCCGGAGCCATCCGGCAAATTAATATCCAGCAACACGGCCAGCGGTTCGGAAAGGGTGAATTTCTGCTGCGCCTCCACTGCGTTAGTAGCAATGATTACCTCATATCCCCAGTCTTGTAAGGCCTCTTGTAAAGCCCATCGGATCAGAGCTTCATCGTCTACGATCAAGATTTTATGATTACTTTTCAGAGCTTCGTTCATTCACGTTTACCTGTCGGGAGATAATTTTGCTAATGAGCTACAAGCTGAGCTGTGCAAGAATTGTTCCAGACCAAAACTACAGAAAAAGCCCTGCTTCATTGGACACGCTGCTATCTACCTTCATCATTACTGCGAAATCTTCCTCACCTTCAGCTTTGTTTTGCGTAAAAACCCTCAACCGGCTGATGTTTTCTCTCTAATCATAATGGCACAAGGATTGCCTAATTAATGACTTGTCGAGTGTGAATAAAAATCTTCAAAGGATACTTATGAAAATCTTACTTGCTTATGATGGATCAAGCGGAGCGCAGGCAGCGGTAGATGATTTGCTACAAGCTGGTCTGCCTCTTAAAGCACAAGTGCGCGTCGTAGCTGTGACAGAAAGCTGGATGCCGCCGCCTTCGAGCCTTGAATTACTCGCAGGTCGGGAAAGAGAATCAGAGGCGTTCATTCAGGCACGCGACGCCGCCGTTGCAATTCGCACGACGTTTCCTGAGTGGGAGGTGACACCGCAAAGTCAGTTCGGTTCCCCCGGAAATATTTTGCTGGAAATTGCTGACCACTGGAAGCCTGATTTAATCGTGGTCGGGTCGCACGGACACACGGCGATTGGTCGTTTTTTTCTGGGCAGCGTTTCGCAAAAAATTGTCACGGCGGCGCATTGTTCGGTGCGTGTCGCGCGAGGGCGCATCGAAGAGCCAGAGACGCCCTTACGCCTGATTGTCGGGATGGATGGTTCCGCCGGAGCTACCGCTGCCGTAGACGCCGTAGTCAGGCGCAACTGGCCTGCCGGAACTGAAATCAGGCTAATAAATGCCTCGTGGAATTTACCGTTAATGGGGCCGGAAGATGCAACTGCGGCATTGGCCGAATGGGTCGCCGAAGCCAAACAACAACTCGAAGAAAAAATGATTGAGGCGACACAACAATTACAGGCTCGCGGCTTACAGATTTCACAGGTTATCAAGCAGGAAGACCCGAAACATCTGCTCTGCGATGAGGCTGAAAAATGGGGAGCGGATTGCATTTTCGTGGGCGCACAGGGCATCAGTAAAATTGAACGCCTGTTGCTGGGCAGCGTCTCCGCTTCGGTCGCAGCCCGGGCGCATTGCTCGGTTGAAGTTGTCCGGCAAACTTAATCAAAATGTCCGCGATAAAGCCATCGCTTCATGATCTCAGCGACAACTAAGTAACCGGCAACCATCACCGCAATTGTCAGCAACAAGGTCAATGGTGGAGTCACGAATCCGAGGATTGAAGCCAGCGGCGTAAAAGGGAGCAGAATGCCCACCGCAACCGAGCTGAGAGTGCTGAACAGCAAAGCACCGTGCGGCTTGCTGCGCCAGGGAACATGGCGCGTCCGAATCACCAAAATCACTAATGTCTGAGTCGCCAGTGATTCGATAAACCACCCCGTGCGAAACAATTCTGCCTGCGCCTGAAAACCCCAGCGCAAAATACCAAACATCAGGAAATCAAAGACGGAACTCACTAATCCCATCCAGATCATATAACGGCGAATTAATGCAACGCTCCACCGACGCGGCTTCAGCAAATAATCACTGTCTACGCGGTCGCCCGGAATCGTCACTTGCGAAAAATCGTACAGTAAATTGTTGAGCAAAATCTGCGGCGGCAGCAACGGAAGAAACGGCAGCAGGAGCGAAGCCCCCGCCATACTGAACATATTCCCGAAATTCGAGGAGGTTCCCATCAGGATATATTTCATGACGTTGCCGAAGGTGCGCCGCCCTTCGATAATGCCGTCGTGGACAACATGCAGCGACTTGCGCAGCAGAATTAAATCCGCCGCTTCACGCGCTACGTCTACCGCCGAATCCACTGACAAGCCAACATCTGCCACGCGCAAACTGGGCGCATCGTTAATGCCGTCGCCAAGATAACCGACTGCATGTCCGGCTTTTTGCAAGGCTTCAATAACACGCCGTTTCTGATCGGGGGAAACACGCGCAAAGATTGTCGTCCGCTGGGCTAATTGCGGCAAGGCCTGATCGGAAACTTTTTCAAGCTCTGCTCCGGTGATAACACCGCGCACCGTCAACCCGACTTCTTCACAGATTTTCTGTGTGATGATTTCGTTGTCACCCGTCAGCACTTTCACTTCGACCGCATCCCGTTGCAGTGCCTGAAGCGTAGCAGTGACAGATTTTTTCGGCGGATCAAGAAACGCTGCGAAGCCCAGAAAGACAAGTTCACGTTCTTCCTCTGTCGAAAAATGCGCATCATGATCGCTTGAAATTTCACGGTAAGCGATGCCGAGCACCCGATAACCTGCCTGACTCAGCGAGTTGAAAGTTGCATTACAAAGTTCCCGTGCAGCTTCATCCAGCATTTTCTGTTGTCCGTTTATTTCGCACGAAGTAGAGACTTCGAGAATGGATTCAGGCGCACCTTTGGCAATGAGATATTTTTTATTTTCACCTTCGACGATGACCGAGAGGCGTCGCCGCTGAAAATCGAACGGCAGCTCATCTACTTTCACATACAGTGGAAGTGCCGCATGTTCGTGGCGTAAAATCGCCTCATCCAGTGGACTGCGCAGCCCTGTTTGATGGGTCGCATTCAACAAGGCGAATAATAATGTACGTTCATTTTCCTGCCCGTCAGGAGCCACGTGTCGTACCAGCGTAATGGCGCCTTCGGTGAGCGTTCCGGTTTTGTCAGTACAGAAAATATCAATGCTGCCGAGGTCTTCCAGCGCGGTCAGGCGTTTGACGATGACGTGTTTTTTCGATAATCGTAAGGCGCCATGTGCCAGCGTCACCGACATAATCATCGGCAATAATCCCGGCGTCAGTCCCACCGCCAAAGCTATCGCAAATAAAAAAGAATCAAGCGCGTTACGGTGAAATGCCAGATTAA
The DNA here is from genome assembly GCA_043783625.1 of Blastocatellia bacterium. Lineage (GTDB taxonomy): Bacteria > Acidobacteriota > Blastocatellia > RBC074 > RBC074 > JAFDVL01. Next base: position 17,083 of record JAYVZE010000027.1, read on the forward strand.
CCAGAAAGACAAAAAGCACGAGAATCCCGATGACTTTCGTTACGAAGACACCGAAGCCGCGCACGCCTCGCTCAAATTCAGTTTCGGGCGGAGTGTCCGCCAGCGTCCGCGCAAGATGTGCAAATTCTGTTCCCGCACCAGTGCCGGTGAGTTCAATCAGTGCTTCACCGCCAGTCACCGTTGTCCCGAGCCAAACCTGATGCTCTTTAGCTGCGGGCTGATCCGTGATTTCTCCAGCAATCTTTTCAACTGGGAACGATTCTCCGGTAAAAGCAGCCTGATCCACAAAAAAATCTTTGGCATGGAAGACTCTTCCATCGGCAGGAACAAGATCGCCAACCGACAATTGCACCAGATCGCCGGAGACCAGTTCACGCGCTGGAATGATTCGTAATTTCCCGTCACGAAGCACGGCGGCACGAAGTGCGACTGACGCACGCAGGGCTGCCGCCGCTTTCCCTGAACGCCGCTCCTGAATAAAATCAAGCGTCACACTGAGTAAAATAATAACTGCGATAATGGCAGCATTGATGGTCTCCCCGGCAAAGGCTGAAACGACACTCGCAACCAGCAAAATCAGGACTAGCGGATGCGTGAAGTGCGAAAGATAAATAACAAATCCGTTACGCTCGGTGTGCGAAATAAGTTCGTTATAACCGGATTGCTTGAGGCGGCGAGCAGCTTCAATTGCAGTCAACCCGCTCGCATCCGGCTGCTTTAGGGTTGAATCGTTGATGAGTTCCATTGGGTATTCCCTTTGTAGTGAACGTGAGTTCGAGATCAAAAATAAATATATCTTTCAGCAATTTTTTCGTTAGCCCAGCCCGTTTACGGCTGGGTCAGATACGAAATAAATATCTCAGCCCGGTTTACCGGGCTTGCAAAGTGCTTCAGCTAAAGCAAATTGGAAGCCCGGTAAACCGGGCTGGATATGCGTTCCACAATTTTCCCCAGCCGTAAACGGGCTGGGCTAACGAAAAAATTGCCCGGAACTCGCGGTAGTTTCTTAGCGCACTAAAAACAAGGGCAAGCAACGTGCCATCAACATTCGTTAGATTTAGAGACGTAGCCATGACGCGATAGGGGAATTTTCACCGAAGCTGCGGCATTTCACCCAATACTCAATTGGATTTAAAGATTTTGGCATTATCTGATGGGTGGTCTGACATTTGCACAGCAAAGGAGATCATGACAACGCAAACCATTTTACCCGACGCAATAAACCAACCAGCGCAAATTAATGAGGCAACCGCACGTTATCAACGCGCCGTTAATTACCTTTCAGCGGCGCAAATTTATCTTCAGTCCAATCCCTTGCTGCGCGAACCTTTACAGGCTGAACACATCAAGGCTCGACTGCTTGGACATTTTGGTACGGCTCCCGGCATCAATCTGATCTATACCCATCTCAACCGCCTGATTCTACGCACTGAAGCGAACATTTTGCTCGTGACCGGGCCGGGGCATGGAGCAGCGGCAAATATGGCCAATATGTATCTGGAAGGGACGCTGACGGAGTTCTATCCCGAAGTCACACGAGACCTCGCGGGGCTGGAAATTTTCCTGAAACGCTTCTCGTGGCCGTACGGATTTCCCAGCCATCTCAGTCCGGCACTTCCCGGCGTAATTAGTGAAGGCGGCGAGCTGGGCTATGCGCTGGCCACTTCATTCGGCGCAGCGTTCGATAATCCAGATTTGATCGTAGCGTGTATTGTCGGCGACGGCGAAGCAGAAACCGGCCCCACCGCCGGAGCGTGGCACAGTAACAAATTTTTAAGCCCGGCAACGGATGGCGCAGTGTTACCCATTCTGCATCTGAACGGGTTCAAGATTTCCAATCCAACCCTCTTTGCGACGATGACGGATGATGAATTGAAGGCTTTGTTCACGGGCTACGGCTACGCGGTGCGCATCGTCAGTAACAGCGATCAGTTGGACGAAGAGATGAATGAGGCACTGGATTGGGCGTATCGTGAAATTCGTGCGCTGCAGGGACAGGCGCGACTTGGACACATGCCGGAGCGTCCGCAGTGGCCAATGATTATTTTGCAAACGCCAAAAGGCATGGGCTGTCCGCCGAACATGGACGGTCATCCGGTGGAAGGCTCTTTCCGCTCCCATCAAATTCCCGTCAAAGAACCGAAAACGAATCCGGCACATCTGGCGGCGCTGGAGCATTGGTTACGTTCCTACCGGGCGGAAGAATTATTTGATAATGAAGGGCGTCCCTGCGCTGATATTCTGGCACTGTGTCCGCAACACGATCAGCGAATTGCGATGAACCCGCACAGCTTCGGAGGTGAACGACTTGTCCCGCTGCAACTTCCCGCGCCGAACGCTCACGCCGTCGAAATTAAGTTGCGCGGCGCACAAAGCATCAGCCACATGAAATTTCTTGGTGCTTATTTAAGCGAAGTCATCACCCGCAATCAATCGCAACGCAATTTCCGTATCGTCTGCCCCGATGAACTGGAATCCAATCGCCTCGCGGAAGTGCTGACAGTGACCGACCGACAATATATCTGGCCGCTGCCGCCAAGTGCCGAACATACCAGTCACGACGGGCGCGTCCTTGAAATTCTCAGTGAGCATAATTGTCAGGGCTGGTTGCAGGGTTATTTATTGACCGGAAGGCACGGGCTATTTTCCTGCTACGAAGCATTTTTACCCATTGTTGACGGGATGATGAACCAGTACGCAAAGTTCCTCAAAGCTTCGCTCGAAGTGGCGTGGCGTAAACCCGTTGCTTCGTTAAATTATTTACTGACTTCCGAAGCGTGGCGTCAGGATCACAACGGATATTCGCATCAGGGGCCCGGATTCATCAACAATTTACTCACCAAGAAAGGTCGCACGTATCGCATCTATTTGCCGCCCGATGCAAATTGCCTCCTCTCGACGATGGATCATTGTTTGCGTTCGACGAATTACATCAACCTCGTCATCGCCGGAAAACAACCGATGCCCCAATGGTTGACGATGGAAGAAGCAATTGAGCATTGCCGCGTCGGTGCCTCCATCTGGCATTGGGCCAGTGTGAATGACGGCGAAGACCCTGAAATCGTCCTCGCGGCCTGTGGCGACAACCTGACGCTCGAAGTCATGGCTGCCGCTCAAATTCTGCGCGAAGAAACACCTGAGTGGCGCATTCGTGTAGTCAATGTCACCGATTTAATGATGCTGGGAATTCCACAAAAATATCCGCACGGGCTTACGGAAGACCGCTTCCAGCGGCTCTTCCCGCTTGATTGCCCGGTGATTTTCAATTTTCACGGTTACACTGCCGCGATCAAGCAACTTGTCTGGGAACGACCGGAAAATGCCAGATTTCAGATCAATGGTTATCGGGAAGAAGGTTCGACGACGACGCCATTTGATATGATGATTCGCAATCGCTCCAGCCGCTATCATATCGTGATTCAGGCTGCGCAGAAATTGGCGAAAGCAAACCCGCAAGTCGCAGCCCGTGCCGAAGCGTTGATTCGGAAGTATGAAGACAAACTCCGCGAACACCGCGAATATGTAGCAACGTACGGCATTGACCCGCCGGAAATCTCGGACTGGAAATGGCGACGAGAAATTTAAAAAGCTCGAACAATAACGAGTAATACTCCTCCGTGTTACTCGTTATTGTTCAAGCATAATGCCGAATTCAAATGAATCAGGCAGGTTTATTTCCGCGTACGGGCATTGTGTTTCTGGCGATGAATTTTGCGACTTGCCTGATTTTGTTCATGACGGATTTCTTTCCGCTCGGTGCCTGTTACTGTCCCGTCAGCCCTGGCTGCCCGTTTGTCTTCGCGGATCGCCTTCTCGTCTTTTATAACCGAAGCGGCTTCGCCTTTGGTCAGCTCTCCTGAGCGGACGCCCCTTCTGATCCGGGTCGCCTGCCGTTTCTGTCGCTCTCTAATCACGGGCGTCTTAACACCGGGAGTTGTTTTTTCAGTTTGCGCTCCGGCGACGACTGTCAATCCGAAAAGCAAACCTAACAGTAAACAAATTGAGTATAGTTTTTTCATATTGTTATCATCTCCATTTCAGGTTAAGGTCTCAAAATTATCAAGGCATTGGCAACTTGCCTGCCGCTAATATTACATAGTGTTCGTAATTGCCAAAACGTATCAATTATTTTTTTCTTCGATTTTCTTCTTCCCCGGCACTCGCAAGACAATATTAACACCTGCGCCTGATTCGGTTCGTGCAGGCTATACCTGAGATGGATCAAAAATAATTCACTTTTTTTCTACGGACAGGCATAATTATAAAACTTGCGCATCTCGTGCAACTCTGCGATCCACAGTTAAGGAGTGCAAAACCTTTTGCTTGATAGCGAACTCGTTCAAACAATTCAAGCTGGAAATTCTGAAGCGGAAGCAATTCTGTATGAGAAATTCTCGGCACGGATTTATTTCCTCGCGCTCAGTGAATTGCACTCCAAAGTTGACGCCGAAGATGTCCGTGCCGAAACTTTCCTGCGCGTCATTCAAGCGTTGCGGGCAGGTAAATTGCGTTCTGCCGAATCCTTGCCATCCTTTATTGTCGGCTTCGCGCTGAACATTACCCGTGAACATATCCGCCAAAAATATAAAACTGACTCGCTTGAAGATTTTGAATATGACATTGCCAGCGATGATTCGATGGAACGCACTTTCTTAAATGCCGAATCAGGTAAAGCATTGGAACAAGCTGCCAAACAATTGAAGCCGCGTGAACAACAATTTTTGCGCATGTATTATTACGAAGAGCTGTCGAGTGACGAAATTGCCAACAAATTAGGCATAAAAGTAGAGCGTTTGCGCCTGATAAAATCCCGGACGTTACAAAGCTTTCGGGAAGTTTATAAAAAAATTGCTAAACGTTGATACAAATTCTAACTAGGTGACACTAAGCAGCGAGACGGTGAATTGAACCGGCGGCTTACCCTCTAAATTGAAAGGAATGGTATCAACATGAAACAGCATCTTCTCTTCGTCCTAATTGTTGCCCTCACAACCCTTGGTTTATTTGCCCAACCCGCACAACGCCGCGCAGATAAAATTCGCAATGCGCGGCAAAATAAAACTGAAAATAATGGTACGAGTAACAGCCAATCCAACCATAACGGCTCATACATAGTTGGCAAAAACCGTTTCACAACGGTTGTGAATGGCGATACGCGTGAATATTACGTGCATGTCCCCAAGAGCTACGATAAAGCCAAAGCAGTTCCAGTAGTGTTCATGTTGCACGGGACAAGCGGCGACGGCGAGAAGTTCTACAACATTTCTGGTTGGAAAGAAGTCGGGGAAGCCGAAAACCTTCTGACGGTCTATCCGTCCTCGTGGCATCATTGCATCATTGAGGATGGTCAGCGGCATAACACGACAAAATGGAATATCTATCCTGGCAGCTTTGAATACTGCCCCGGCGAGGTTCCCAAAGACGACATCAGGTTTTTGAATCAGGTAATTGACGAAATGGGCAGCAAATTCAACGTCAACCAGAAAATGATTTATGTCGTCGGCTTTTCCAACGGCGGACAGATGTCGGCACGCGTTGGCGTCGAGATGTCGGATCGCGTCGCCGCCGTAGTTTCCAGTGCCGGGTTCCTGTCACCGGCAACTACCTATACGCCGAAACGATTATTGCCCGTCCTGGCGCAGGTCGGGACGAATGATGACCGATACATGGGATTGTCCGGTGGCAGCCCGTTGCCGATGAACTTCGATCAGCTTTTCGCCCAGTCGCAATTTTTCAAGGGAGTGATGAAGGCTTATACCGTGACGTACAAATTAAACCCGAAGTACACAACAGGCGGCGATCCCAATAAAATTGTCTGGCTCAATGCCAAAGGTGTGTCGGGCAATCCGAACAATGTTTTTCGCTTTGCCCTGATTAAAGGCATGACCCACATGTATCCCAACGGAAAAAACTTCCCGCTGCCTGGTGCGCAAATGAATTGGCAATGGTTGAAGCAATATAAGCTTCCCTAGTTTAGCGTTGTATACTTTAGGACGGGTGACGATAATAGCAGCAGGTGGCAAGGCATGAATCATCACGAGATTGAACAACAGGAAATCATTGAGCGGTATACGATACACCGCTTGAGTGCAATGGCGCGAAAGGCATTTCAGGAACATTACTTCGGTTGTGATGAATGCTTTAGCAAAGTGCAAACGATGGCGCAATTCGTCGCGGCGACCAAACATTCATCCCGTCGGGGAATTTTGTATGAAGTCGAATCAGAATCCGTAGCCGTTGCGTGGTGGGCAAATTGGTTTAAGCCAGCTTTCGCGCTGGCATCTGCCGCTGCTGTGCTTTTAGCGATTGGACTGGGCTGGACGTTATTCAGCCAAATTCCTAAACTCCGCGAAGAACTTGCCCGTGAACGCCAAGCTCGTGAACAAATTTCGGATGAGAAATATCTTTCGAATGAGAAATTGAAAAGATTGGAAGGCTCCAAAGATATGCTGGAAGATGCCTTGGGATTCAAGCATGATGCCTTAGCGACCGCGAAAGCAAAACAGGCAAAATTACAAGCGCAACTGAATCAAATTGCACAGAACAAACCAACCGGAATCACTGCGCCTATCGAACAAGTACAGTCCAACGCTAACGCTCCGATTGTCTTGCTGGAATCGCAACGCGACGCTAAATCCGAAAGTAATTTATTAGCACTTCCATCCGCTGCCAAAACCGCTACGTTATGGATTGAATTTGCGCCGGATTCCCGATTTACCAGCTACAAATTACAAATTTTCAATCAAGAGAAAAAATTGCTGACGACCATCAACGGAGCCAAATTGAACAGTTATGGCGCACTCGCCGTGAACGTTCCTGCCCGCGTCCTGTCATCTGCGAAATACGTCATCAAGGCTTTCGGCATCAAAGACAGTCAACACGAATTAATTGGCGAATACGATTTGACGGTTCTCAAAAAATAATTTCAGTTCAACCGGACAGCGAAGATGAAGCGTTTCGTGAGCCTCATTATCTTTTTACTTTTTGCGTGTAGTAGCACTTCTGCGCAAATCTCACCTGAAAATTCGCAGCCCTCCACCGAACAATCAAGGGTCTTCACGATTGAAGAAATGAATAATCGTGCCGCGTCCTATCTGCGACAGGATCGCAATGAAGAAGCCTATCAATTAGCCAAACGATCTCTGTCACGCAGCCAGCAACGCGAGCTGAGTGGACGTGCTTCACGTGCCGCTAATCTGGCCGGAATCGCCGCTTTTCGTTTAGGTCGCATCAGTGAAGCCATCGAATTTTACAAACAGGCTTTCAGTGTCAAAGCGGAAGCCAAAGACGACCCCGAAGCGAACAGATTTCAACTGGCTGCGCTCAGCCGTGCCGCTTCGCTGCTCCGCGTATCAGGACGTTATGAAGAGGCTTTATGGTGCTTCAATCAGGCACTTCAACTGTATCGCAACCAGAGTGATCGTGCCGGTGAATCGCTGATGCTCAGCCGCATGAGTGCTGTTTACGCCTTTACCGGCGACGCTGAAAATGCGGCGATACATTCTGCTGAAGCTCTCAAGCTGGCTAAATTATCGGGTGACAGAGCACTTGAAGAAAATGCTTTATTGAGTCACTTGCTGGCGCATGAGCAACAAGGCAATTATCAAACTGCGCTGGAGTACGGGCTTCAGGAAATCGGATTAATTCGTGCCTATCCATTGAATCCAAAAATCCCCGGCAACGATTTCAAAGAATTGCGGTACGTGAGATTGACCACGCTGTATCACGTCGCTACGACGTATGCTTCGCTCAAACAATATCAACAAGCGGCAGAATTTTTTGAATTGGCATTGAGTTACGCACAAACGATCCATGCGCGTGAAGCCCTGATTCTGGGTGATTATGCCTGGACACAATTGCAGTTAGGCAAGCCCGATCAATCTTTGGAAACCGCTTCGCAAGCCGTCACCAGTCTGCAAAGTCTGGGCGGCAATAAACATCTGGAATCGCGTTTTCGGGCAACGATGGCAGAAGCGCAACGCGCCCTCGGACACACTGACGACGCCTTAACCAGCTATCGCCAAGCCGTCGCCGCCATCGAAGAAGCGCGGCTGTTATCCATCCCGACAGAAATTTCCAGAGCCGGAATTATTGCTTCACGGCACGATGTTTTCACCAGTGCGATTAATTTTTTATTGGAGCAAAAGCAGACCAGCGAAGCGCTCGCCATTGCTGAGGCTTATCACGCGCGCGCCTTTCTGGATGTCCTCGCCGAAGCAGGCGATGGCGACAAAGATGAATTAACGCCTGAACAAAAATCTGAGAGTGACCGCATTCTCGCCAAAATTTCCGGGCTTCAACGCGAGTTGTGGAAACCGGAAATCACGCCCCTTGCTGAAAAAAATTATTCCGATCAATTAGCGCAATCCGAACAGGAGCTGGAAATGTTGCGCATCAAAATTCGCCGTGCGAATCCGCGTTATGCAGCAGTCAAATATCCGCAACCGCTCAAGCCGGAAACCATCATCCGCGAAGTCATTCCGCCCGACGCTGCATTAATTGAATTCGTCCTCGGTGAGCAAAAATCCGTGGCGTTTGTGATGTGGCAAGGTCAGCTTTCATCCATTACCCTGCCCAACGCGAAAGAAATTGAAAAGCTGGTCGCGCAGTACAACCAAGCCTTTTCCGGCAAAGTCTATTCATTGACAGCATTGCAATCCATCGCCAGACAAAAAATTCTGGGACAGCAAATCTATCAAACTCTCTTTCAAACCATCGAAGCGAAAATCACTGGTGCCAAAAAACTCATCATCGTACCCGATGGAGCCTTAGCCTATTTACCGTTTGAAACGTTGACTGATAAAAATCCTAATCCAACTTATTTAATTGAACGATATGCAATTCGCTACGCGCCATCCGCTTCAGCCCTGGCGCAGATTCGTTCATACCATCGAACAAATACTGCTGCTACCTCTGGGATTATCGCGTTCGGTGATCCGATGTATGGAACGCAGGACGCAGTTACAGGTGGCGGAGAGCTGCGGCAATTGCCGTACACGCGCATTGAAATCAACGAAATAGCGTCCTTGTTTCCCGTGTCGCAACGCAGGATTTTTTTAGGTCTTGAGGCTAACGAAAAAACCGTCAAAGCAGAATCCTTGCAGCCTTACAAATATATCCATTTCGCCGCGCACGGCAACGTAGACGAAGCGCATCCCGCCCGTTCCGGCATTGTGCTGGCGCGACTGAGCGACCCGAAAGAAGACGGAACTTTGCAAATGACCGAAGTCATGCAATTAAAGCTCAACGCTGATTTAGTGACGCTTTCCGCTTGTCGAACCGGCTTGGGTAAATTGCTGAACGGCGAAGGCATGATCGGATTAACCCGCGCCTTCATCTACGCCGGAGCCAGCAGCGTCGTCGTCAGCCTGTGGAATGTAAATGACGTGGCAACCGCTTCCCTGATGAAATCTTTTTACAAAAATTTGCAAAACGGAATACCCAAAGATGAAGCCTTGCGACAGGCTAAACTGGAACTACTCAGCAGCGAAAAACGCGCCTGGCGACATCCGTATTATTGGGCTTCGTTTGTTTTAATTGGCGAGAATTAGATATTAACCTACAGCTCTGAATAATTTTCCCGGTCGGGCGTCTGTGATTTCTCCGTTTTGCAAGACAACTTCACCCGCCACAATCGTCGCCAGATAGCCGTTGGCACGTTGGACGAATCGCTTGCCTCCGGCAGGTAAATCTCGTTTCAATTCCGGCTTTGTTAATTGTAGCCCGTCGTAATCAATAATATTCACATCCGCTTTCATCCCGATTTTTAAGACTCCGCGATCATGGAAGCCCAAATATTTCGCATTGCGTGAAGTCAATCTTTCGACCGCCTGTGGCAGCGTGAATCTTTCCCCTCGCACCCGATCCCGCGTCCAAAACGTCAGCATCGAAGTCGAAAAGCTGGCATCGCAAACCGTCCCGACATGCGCCCCGGCATCACTCAACGAAGCCAATGAAAGCGGATGGTTCATCATCTGCCAGACCGTTTCCAGCGAATTCGTCGCGTAATTAAAAATCGGGAAATAGATTAAATTGTTGCCGTCGCCTTCGGATAAATAATCGTAGATCGCTTCCAGCGGACGCACGCCGCGCATCTGCGCCCGCGCCGCGAATGACGCCATCAACGTTGGTTCATAATCAAGCGCGTCATCCAACGGAAACATCCGTCCGGCGAGCAAATCAATTTGCGCCAGCAAAATGTCTACGATGGGCGGAACCGAAGTTCCATCACCTGCCAGCCGTTCAGGTTTTTCTGAAAGAATTCGCGCCTTCACTTCCGCCTCGCGCATTCGTGCCGCGCGTTCCGCCAACGGAAGCTTTGCAATTTCTTTGTAGCCGGGAAATCCGATGAACGGATGAAAGCTGGCGTCAAGGCTGTTGATGACGCCGATGCCGCGTGAAGCGCATTGCATCATCATCGGAACCCCGTGAACATTGGCTTGTTCGACGCGAGCTTGAATTTGTTTCCATTGTCCTTCGCCGGGTTGCCGCTCCAGCCAAGTCATCGAAAGCGGCTTGCCCGAAGCCAAAGCCATCGCATCCAGCAAATCAAATTCCTGCTCAAAATGTTCCGGCGCACGCAGCAAATCAAAATCCGAAACTACCTGAATCACGCCATGATTTAATCCGCGAAAAGCTTGCGCAAGCCCCGTCAATTCCCGGCCCGAAGCCTCCGACGATGGTGTCCATTTCCCTTCCGCCGTCCGATGATTGTCAGTGCGCCCTGTAGTGAATCCGACGGCTCCGGCTTCCAGGGCTTCGCGGACAACCTTTTGCATCGCGGCGATGTCATCAGAAGTCGCCGCTTCGTTCGCCTCAGCGCGTGCGCCCATCACATACATCCGAACGGGATCGTGCGGAACCTGCACGGCAAAATCCAACGCATGCGGCATTCGTTCGAGCGCGTCCATGTATTCAGGAAACGTCAGCCAATCCCAGCGCAAACCTTCCGACAAAGCGGAGCCGGGAATGTCTTCGACGCCTTCCATTAAATTGATGAGCCGCTGCTCTTCGCCTTTCCTGACGGGCGCAAAGCCGACACCACAATTCCCCATCACGACAGTTGTGACGCCGTGATAAATGCTGGGGCTGAACGTTTCGTCCCACGTAATCTGTCCGTCGTAGTGCGTATGAATATCCACAAATCCCGGCGTGACAATCGCACCATCAGCCTTGATCGTCTGGCGGGAAATAGTAGCGACATTGCCAATTTCGACAATCTTGCCGTCTACAATACCGAGGTCGGCGGAGAAAGATTCTCCGCCCGTGCCATCAATTATTTTCCCGCCAGTAATTTTTAGATCAAGCATAAATATTTGCATAACAGGCTGTGGTACGAACCCTAACGCAACCTATCAATTACGGCTTGAATAGATTCGCCAAGATGTTCGATTCCCTTGTGTTGTTTGGTAAATTCCAAAAGTTCGTGAAGCCGCCGCATATCTTTTTCGGCTAAATCGGTGTTTCCTGCTTTTTGGTAAAGACCAAGACGATTTCCCAAGCCAATAGCTAAATTCGGCAAATAATGAACTTCACTGCTTTGCAGCGATTCTTCCAAGAGACGAATAGCTTCTACGCAAACCTCAATCGCTTCATTCAATTTACCTAAGCGTTGTAGTGCATTCCCTTTGCTCAGGTACGCCCCCGCCAAATCATTGGCAGATTCGCCGCGTCCTTGCTCCACCAGCGGCTCAAAAATCGTTATCGCCTTCTGTAATTCGCTGATCGCTTCATCCAGTTTCCCTAAGTTCACTAGCGCATCACCTTTGTTTCGGTATGCCAGTGCTAAACCTTTATCGAGTTCTCCGTGTCCCTGCTCCTTCAATGCTTCCCGAATCGCTATTGCCTTTTCATATTCGATTATCGCCCCGTTCAGTTGCCCTAAGCCTTGCAGGGTATTTCCTTTGTTCATGTACGCCACAGCCAACATATCGTCGAGCTCAACGCGTCCTAGCACCGCTAGTGGCTCGATTATCGTTATTGCCTTATTATATTCGATTATCGCTTCGTTCAGTTGACCTAAAATGTCCAGCGCAACACCTTTGTTCACGTACGTTATTGCTAATTCACTGGCTATTTCACCGCGTCCCTGCTTCACCATCGCTTCCTCAATCGCTATTGCTTTCTCATATTCGATGATCGCTTCGTTCCCTTTTCCAAAGGTATCCAGAGCAATGCCTTTGTTCTGGTACACCCTCGCCAAATTATTGGCGAGTTCTCCGCGTCCTTGCTCCACCAACGGCTCAAAAATCGTTATCGCCTTCTCATATTCGATTATCGCTTCATTCAGTTGACCTAAGGTATCCAGCGCAACACCTTTGACGAATTTAATTCCTGCCCAAAAGATTTCTAATTCTACTTGCTCTTGTTTTGCGCGTACCTCCGGGCTGTTTAGCAAATCGCGGAGAAGGTTGTCCGCCTCTTCAGAGGATTCCAAGGCTAATCGAAATTTTGCCTGCTTGTTAAAACTGTCCGCAGCACGATGGAGCAATTGCGCCAAACTCAATTCTTTGCCTGCTTGCCCGCGCAGACGCGCCGCTTCGCGCAAGGTGAATTCGGGATCATTTCTGCGCCCTCCAGTAAACTTTATGTTTTCGCTTCGTTCGATCCGTTGGATATTAGTTTGCCCATCGCCTAATGAAACAATTGGCGGTTCGATATTAACGACAGTGGTTCGCACCGACCATAAATCAGGTGCAGAATCCCGAATGATTTCCTTAGTCCATGCTGCCGCAATTAACAAAACCGGGATATTAAATTTTTGCCGAAACGGATTACGATATTGATTCAGGCGCGCCATTCCTTCACGCCACGCTGATTTCCAAACATCTCTTTCATCGTCTTTGATCGTCACTGGCGCAACTATCCAAACTGCGCCAAAATTCGCATCCGGTTCCAAGCCAAAAATAGTTACTGCAAGATTTTTTAATTCGCCTGATGTTTCTGTTGGAATGATATGGAGTTGTTTTTTTGAAGTTGTTTGCAGATAGGCGGAGAGCGATTGCTGGCACACGGAAGCCCAATCGTCATCAGGAACAAAAACCGGAATAAAGGCAAATTCGTCGGGTTCGAGGTTAAAGTGCGTCAGTAGCTTTTGCCATTCGGCAAGATTCGCCAACGCCTTTAATCGCGCTTCCCGTAGCGTTGGCGGAGAATCTGCGGAAATCATTGGTTCGCCTTTGCGGATTCAAGCTTAGCCTTTTCCAGTTCAATTTGTGTAACAACTTTATTAACTTCTTCCCGAATCAACGGATGAATGTCATACCATTCTTCGCCGTTTCTGAAATACAAAACAAGATGCGTATCCAGAAGTTTTGCCAGGCGTCCGGTGTTGTCTTCAGTAAGTGCCGACGAATGAGTTTTTTCAATCTCTGACAGCAACAGCGCGTCTTCTTTGGAAATCGGCAGAAACGTGCTGCGAACACCGGAAATTGCGTGTTCAATTTCAATATCGCTGATCGGGAAATTGTTTGTATCAAGCACAGCTTCGCGCAATAACGACAATAAATCGCGGAAATGTCCGCCACAGAAATCAATCAATTTATCTGCTTGCGTTCGCTGCGCAGAATTCCAATCCGCACCAAAGAAAGTCTTGAATCCTTCTTCGCCAAATCGTTTGACAATAATTTCACGGAATTTATTTTTGCCTTCGTCGTGAGATTTCCGCGCCTCGCCTTTTTCCCAATGCTTGACGCACGGCAAAACCTCAATTCGGGTTGGTGAATTTTTCATCACAAATTTCAGCCACGGCGGAACGGTATAAATAACGTGAAGATAAGGCATCTTCAACATTTTGTAATGCTGCGAGAAAACACGTTCAACGCTCTCGATCACAGCTTTGTCGTTAAAAAGCGAGCCGCGAATTTGTTCGAGTGAGTCGAATATAAAAACAATCTGCGTCTCATCTCTCAAGGCACTTTTAATCGCTTTCACGCCGTCTTCAAAAAATAAATCAACTTCTTCTTTTAATGCGCCGATGCGATTTTTCAAATGCTCTTGTATCTTCCGGCGAAACGAAGGCGTAGTTTGCAATGCGACTTTCAAAGCCATTTCCGCACTCGCAACTCCCGTTTTGCCAACTCCTGCTTTCGGCGTAATTTCCGTTAATTCCAAGTTTGTATTATTGAGGTAATTATAAATTCGCGTCCAATAGGATTCGTGTTGGAGATTTTTTTTGACGTTAGCATTTTCTTCGATGGCATCGCTGAAAGCACCTGCCAGGACTATCAAAAGATCAGTAATGTCTATTTCATCAGCCGGATTGATGTATTTAAGCGCGTCAGCATAAACAACGAAATAACCTCTTTCCTCAAGGTCTTGCTTCAAACGCAATAGTTCGGTTGTTTTACCGGAACCGCGAAAACCCGAGAAAAACTGGATTGTTTCACCCCCGATAAGATCAATATGTTCCAGCAATTTACCAATCGGATCAGGACAATCGGGCAGGTTATAAACGTCAACATAAAATTCGTCATCAGGCTTTAATGCCTTATCGCGCAAGGCTTGATAAATTTTCTTTTTCAGTTCTTTTTCTTCAGGTATTAATGGCATATAGATTGACTGCGGCAACTTTTTCAGTTTAATTTCAGGCGGTAAAATTATATCCTATAATCAACAATTGAAATAGCAACGTGCTAGTATCTTGCTTTCATTTCTTCAATAATTTTTAGCTAAAAATCACAAACTATCGAAGCTTGTTTGTTAAAAACGAACCCTCAACTGAAAGCTTTATGTAATGATCTTGTCTATTGCAAGCCAACTGATTTAGGATAACTACCGTTACGTGAATCCCAAACAACAAGTTCATCGCAAGCGAGGATTTATGCCTGCAAAAATGCTACATCTCAAACGTTGGCGCACAATTCTGATTGTGCTTGGTCTTGGAATTGCTACAGCAATAATTCTAAGTAATAACGCGGAGGCGGTTTATCAAAAGTCGCAACCGAATACGCTTACTGCGTTCAAGACGAGTTTACAATTCTCCAAGTCGTGGGAAAAGCGCATCGAACTGAAACAGGGCGAGACCTTTGATGTCGCCGTGAGCTTACCAAATCCTTCGTCATTGCCTGCCCACGGACGAATCGCGGTACGCTGGGAGTTGATTGAAAATGGTAATGTCTCGCCTGCGTTGTCAGCGACAAAACCATTAGCCCGGAACTGGAATGATTTTGGAATTTATACGAAACCAATCGCCAACTGGCGCAAGGTGTTGCACGCGCTCGATCCTGATGTCTTTGTCACGTATCGCGCTCCTGTGACGGGAACTTATTCGCTCAATATCTCTCCCGTAGTTGACGAAACGCCTGTCTTTGAAGGTGCGCGTTGGCGTGAAGAAGGTTCGGCTCCGAATGTTTTTAAATTTCCATCACAAACTCCGTGGCCGACGGGCAAAGCGGTTCCGCTGAATATTTCGATCAATCCGCTTGATGTGCGCGACGCGCAGCAAACCGGAATGTACATCGAACAGGAACCGAACGACACGCCGGAACAAGCGCAGCCGATTGTTTTTAATGACAAAGCCGATGCGGACGGCGTTCAAGTCCTGCGGATTTCCGGCAGTGCCGACGACATCGAATATTTCGATAACGGCAAAGTCGGACAGTCCGGCGATGACTGGTTTAAGTTCACTTACACAGGCAAAGAGCCGCGTTTGCTGACTTGTGATTTAGCCATCCCCGACCATACGCTGGCGGCGCAGTTGAGGCTTTATACCAGTGAAGACAAATTATTGAATGACTCTAATGATATGCCGTTAGAGCTTTTTCAGCTCAAGGAATACACCGAAGGTCGCAACGAAAACGAACGAACGCATCAGCAAAATGAAGGTCATCGCGCCGCGATTAATCGCCTTCTCAAACCGGGCGGCATTTATTTTTTACGCGCCGAAGCCAATGCTCCCGGCTATGAAATTGAATTGCGATTATTGAAGCCTGCGCCGTATGACAATCCGCGTTTAGCTGTTCGACAGGCGATGTACGATCATCTCGGTCAGGTGGACTCGTGGCTCTCGAATCGCCCGCGCGGAGCCTCCGTCGAACGCCGTTTGCGCGATACCGGAAATTTAATGGGAACACATTGCATGAGCTGCCATACGCAATCCGGCGTCTGGGGGCCAGCCGTGCCAATGCAGATGGGTTATCGCCCCGAAAACATTCAGCATTTTCGCCGGATGGTGAATATGATGTATGAATCGTTGCGTCCGACGAATTACCTGAAAGATGCCGCGAACAATACCAGCCTTGCGCCTTTGGATGTTGGCGATGGCCCGGCGGGGACGCGTGTTACCGGACATAATGTTTGCACAGCGGAGCGCGTAATTCCGGCGCGGAAACTGCATTCAAAGCAAGCTCTTCGTGCCGCAAATCATGTTTTACAAACGGCTGATCCGAGCGGTATCAACGCCGCTGGACCCGGATCAAATGTGGGACAATCGGTTGTGTATAACTACGCCGGAGAAATTTTGCGGACGGCGTGGGATCGTACCGGGCATCCCAGATATTTAGCGGCACTGGAAGAAAAAGCGGAAAAAATGTTGAGCGTAATTCCTCGTTACAGCGACGACATGTCGCACCGGATAGAATTTTTCAAACGCTTTTTTCCGCAGGATTATACGGCGCAAAACTTGCGTGCTCAAGCCAAACAAAAAACTTTACCAGCGGAGCCTCCGCCACCGCCTGAAGTCAAACCTGATCCGAATGATACCAAACCAAAAGAGCCTCCACCTGCTCGCTTCCCGGCTTATCAATTGAAAAATTCTGAGGAAGTTGCACAGCTCCTCACGCGCATTCAGGAACAAATAAAAAAAGATGAAGCGCGATTACGAGCCATTCAAAATTCTGATGGAAGCTGGGGCTTTGATCCGGGAAAAGTTGAGGGTGATAAATGGAAAACGAATGGCGAGTACGATCCTGCGCCAACGGCTTTAGCTTTGATTGCGTTCCAAGCTTTAGGTCACGACAAAGATGACCCGAACGTAGCGCGAGGCGTACAGGCATTGCTCAAAATGCAATATCCGCATGGACGGTGGAACAAAAATGCTTTGACCGGATTTGTCACGACGGCATACGCAATGCACGCATTATCGCGGCTCTATCCGAACATTCCCGTCAAATTTAATCGGGCAGATTTTACTGCGAAGCGCGATGAATCTTTATCTTCAACTGTCGCCCGCATCCGGTCACTTTCGCATACGGATGAAATTTCCTTCGCCGATTTAATGATTCAATCGGCGGCGCATCCGAATGCTCACGTCCGCCGCTGGAGCGCAATGTCGCTGGGCGGAATTCATACCAAAGCCGGAGTTCCGGCGTTAGTAAAATTGATGGGCGATTCCGTCAAAATGGTACGCGATGCCGCCAGTTGGGCGATGGAACAAACGCTGCTTGATGATGTCGGATTCGAGGCTGTCTTTGCGGTGTATAATTCCGGCGACGACATCACCCGCGAAAGCGTCTTAAAATCGTTGGGGATGAGAGCCGATACCGTAATGCCTACGCCGAATTTCAATCATCAACGATTGACAGCGTTACTCACAAAAGCGATGAATAATGATCCGGCTCCGGCGGTTCGCGCCTGGGCGACGAAAGCCGCGTGGCAATGGTGGGTGTGGAATCCGACGACCCGCGAAGCGATCAATCAGGCGTGGATTAAAAAGCTCCTCACACCGGAAAATAATGCTTTGGTTGAGAATGCCTTTCGCTATCAAAGCCACGCTTTATTTGTTGCTACCGGACACAAAGCCAACGGCAGCGAAGAGCATCAATACAAAGAATTGACGCCGCTTTTCAACGCGCTGGAAGCAAAATTGGATCACGAAAAATTACCAGCCCCGACAAAAGATTTATTGGCGCGCAGGCTCGTCAATATTGCGGCAACGTATTACAACACTTCCGGTGGCGACGGCGGTCCCGGACAAATGGGCTACATTCAACCCGGCAGCATGGAGCTGATGGGCAAGGCTGCGAACTATTTATGGAATCGCACGGACAAAAATAATCTAGCGGATTTGCGCTTGATTTTGGAAGGTTCTGCGAACGTAGCATTCAAACCATTACAAGATCGCATTATTGATTTTTCGACGCAGGGACCGGAATCACTGCGCAACATTGCAGCCGCTGCCGTTTCCGATCCGAGTACGGTCACGCTGCCCGCGACGCAGGAAAAAGTCGAACCGTTAGTCGAACAAATTTTGCGCGGCGCGCAAGATTATGATCGTCGGCAAATTCTCGCCCAGCCCGTGTTGCGATTATTCAGCCGTGCGCATTGGAGCGTGCCGAAAACTGTCGAACAGCAGGAATTGCTGTATTCATTATTGATTCCCAAGCAATCAAAAGAACCAACTCCCGCCGAACTTTCAGCGACCTTGCAAGCCGCCGCTGACGCCGTCAAACCGATGGGACTCCAAAATGCCGATTGGTACATCTCAGATCGAATGGGCAGCATGCTGGCGTCGAATCCAGATTTGCATACGGATGTATTGCTCAAGCTGATTCCAAATTCTTCCAAGAATCCACTGACTTCTCATTTCTGGTTGCCGAGCGTTGCGTGGGTTACGGAGTACGGCAACGGCGTTCCCGAAGTCGGAGCGAAAACCGCGACAACGCCCGTCAACATTGCCGCTGCTCGCTCTCGTGCCGTGGAATTATATTTACAAATGCTCAAACGCGACGTACCGGAGATGACGCGCGGTATTGCTTATCGCCTGTCAAATCTCACCGCGCTGCGACAAAATCCTGAAGTCCAAAATGCATGGCGAGAATTCTTAAAAACCGAAAATAACGGTGCAATTCGTAACGCTCTGCGCAACAGTGATCCGCAGATGTGGATGAATGATTTGCGCGAAGCTGTCAAAAAAGAACCGTTAGCGGCTGCGCTGAGAGACAGCAAAGGCGAGCCGAATTTACCGGAAGCATTTGTTACAAATTTCCGCTACTTCAACGATCACGTCGCGCCCGAACTCAACCGCAATCAGCGCATGGATGAAATGTCCTGCATGAAATGCCACGGCGTAGCAGGTCGCGTCCCTTCGATGGAACTCGAAGCTCCCGACGGAAATAATTATTGGACAATGGCGAAGATGCTGAAAAATTATTTACTGCTGCAACAGCGCGTAAATTTGACTGACATAGAAACCAGCAAAGTTTTACGCAAACCGCTGAATGTGCAAACAGGCAAAGAAGACGGGCATCAGGGAGGCAGGAGATATACGCCGAGCGAACGCGGCTATCAAATTATTCGCCGCTGGGTACTGGATCAACCGCGAGTGGCGCAGAGTCTAGGGACGCAAATAAGTACAAAATAATCGTGAATTAAGGAATTCGTAGCACTAGAAGTAGTGATCGGATATGATTGCTGAGGCTGAAATTTTCTATTATTTATTGAGGTAAAGATGTATGACGACCTTAACGCTGAATCAACCTGAAGCGATTAAAAACTCAATTGCCAAAATGTCGCCCGGCGATTCGTTGCTCTATCAGAATGTTTCCTGGAGCGAGTACAAACAATTGACGGATGAATTAACGGAGTGGCCGGGCAAACGCCTGACCTTCGATGGAGGATGCCTGGAGATTATGAGTCCATTAGCAAAACATGAGCAATACAAAGAACTGCTCTCACGAATTGGAACTGTAGTCGCTGATGAAATGGAAATTGATATTGAATGTCTCGGCTCTACGACATTTACTGAGGATTGGCTGGATAAAGGGACAGAACCCGATACTTGTTTTTATGTTGCCAATGCCGCAGCCATCATTGGCAAACGACGCATTGACCTGAATATTGACCCACCGCCAGATATTGCCGTCGAAGTGGATATTACTAATCCTTCGATTAAGAAGCTGTCAATTTACAAAGCAATGAATGTCCCGGAGGTCTGGCTCTACAATGAAAAATCCCTGCGTATTTTTCTACTCGGCGAGCTGGGGTATGAGCTATCAACTATCAGCCATTCATTTCCGGTGCTAACAAGTGAAGCGTTAACTCAAACGCTGGAACAGAGCAAAACGCAGGGACAAAGTGCAGCATTACGAACTTTCCGAAAATGGCTCAAAGCGCAACTAGCTCTGGATGTTTAGAGTTCACGCTTCAGCGTGCCAACGCCAGCGAAACGCGGCGTTGGCAAACTAAAGTTTGTACTCTGAACTTTTTACTTTTTAACTTCCGGTAATTTCAGCGGCACATAATACGGCTTCCCGTTCAGCTTCTGCACTTCCTTCGTGAAGCTGGTTCCGTACTCTTTATCCGCACTCGTCAGCATCCAAGCCTGACGTTTAAAATTCCAGTTTTCAGGATTCAGTCGTTGTGCTTCCTTGTAGTGAGGAATCGCCGCCTGCGGGTTTCCACCCAAATGTAAATACTGCGCCAAACTGAATTCTGCCGCCGCCATTGCCCATTCAGGATTTTGTGGTGTCAGGCGTTGGCGCAATTCTGTTTCGGACATGGCGAAGACGCTTTTTTCTCCGAGCTTCACCCAATCGTAAAGTCCGTTGATGTAATTTGTCGTGTCAACTTTCGTGATGTTGATTCCGGCGTTGCTGGAATATCCGACTTCGTTAGGACGTACGATTCGCCCTTTTTCATTGATCCAAACCGCAGTCGGGACATTGACCATGTTGTAGAGTTTGGTGATTAAATGTTCCTTGTCAATTAAAGTAGTGTATTCAACTTTTCCGGCTTCAATCCATTTGCCCGCGTCTTTGACGCCTCCGGTATCTTCGGCGACTGAGATGATTTCAAAATTCTGATCTTTCAATGCTGCATAATGTTTCTGCCACCCGGACAGATCGCCACGGCATCCTCACCACGAAGCCCAGGTCACGATCAAAACTTTTTTCCCGCGATAATCTTTGAGCGAATGCATCTTTCCGTCTTTGTCCGGCAACGTGAATTCGGGAGCCATGAAATTAGCCGTGAAAGTGTTTTGCACTTCGGAGCGCACTCCGAAATACCACGTCGAAAGTTCGGCATCGCGGGCGACAGGCTGTTTCACTAACCGTGCGAACTCCGTCAAATTGAACCATGAAGTTTTGCCTTCAGCCTTGAGAAATTCCGCTCGCCGTTTTTTCGGAAGTGGAAAGCAAAGCTCGGCTCGACACACGCCCTGTGGCTTATTTTCAAACCCGGTAGACGCTTTTAAATCCGCCAGACTAATCCATAAATCTTCCGGCTTATTTGATGGAGCAAACGAAGCTTTCACTTCCGTTGCTTTATCATCGTAAACCACGACAGCGCGTTTTGTTTCCGCTGCCTGCAAGCTGATGGATAAACTTAATCCGATCAGCAAGGCATACATTCGATATTTCATTTTGAAATCCTCATAAAAGGTAGCGCAAACTTTTCAGTTTGCGTTTTCTCACGACAAATTATTACTCAGAAAATTCTGCCTTTGACGGCTTGGTTCCTATTAAATCATTGGTAAAGAAGGTAAGGCAAACTGGAAAGTTTGCGCTACATCTTCAACGGACGTGAACGCCAGATCATCGCCAGCGAGAAGCCACTCACAATATGCCAGATGCCCCAGAGGCTGGCAATCATCAGCATTCCAAAGTCGGCATTAAACTGCGCTCCGATAATTCCAATGGCTAACGCTGAATTCTGCATCCCGACTTCCACTGTAATGGCGCGACGATCAAATTCACTGACTCTGGCGATGGTGGCTGCGCTCCACCCTAAAAATAATCCAAGCGCATTGTGCAACACGACAATCAAAAAGTAATACGAAAAATTCTGGAACAATAGATTTCGATCTTTAATGACGGCGGCAATAATAAACAGTAGCAAAGCTCCAACGCCAAAAATCCCAAGCGGCTTTTTGATTTTACCTGTAACAGTTGGGAAAAAATGCTGACACAACAAACCGAGTCCCAGCGGTATCCCCAGAATAAAAATCAGACTCACCCAGATTCCATTTGGATCAATGTTAATGCTTCTCATCCACGCTGCTGTCGCCGGATTCGTCGCCATCGTCCAACCGAAATTAAACGGCGTCATCACCAATGCCATCAAACTTGCGACGCCGGTCATGCTCAGCGATAACGCCGTATTTCCTCGCCCGTAATACGTTACGAAATTCGATAAACTGCCACAGGGACAGGCGGCGACTAATAACATTCCGGCTTCGACATTCGGAGGCAAATCCACCAGCAACGTAGCGCCCCAGGTTATCGCGGGCAACAATCCGAATTGCGCGATTAATCCGCACACAATCGGCAAAGGCTTTTTAGCGACATCACGAAAATCTTTGAGTTGTAAATCCAGTGCGATGGAGAACATCATCGCAGCCAGAACGAGACTGAGGAGTAATTGCTGTTGAGGCATTTTGCAGAGCCTTTCCTGATTGAATTCTGTAAATGAATTGACAGTTGTGGTGGACTCTGGGACAGTAAAGTCCAGTCGCAGGCTTGTCAAGCAAGCACAATCAAACCGCTCCGCAAGGGATTATATGAATAATGAAACGAATCAATGGCACCCAACCGCCTGCATTCTGTGCAGTCTTAATTGCGGGATCGAAGTCGAGGTCAGTGACCGTCAAATGACGCGCGTTCGCGGTGACAAAAAACATCCGCTTTCACACGGATATTTATGTCAGAAAGCACAGCGATTAAATTTCTATCAGAATCATTCTGATCGGCTGACTTCACCGTTACGGCGTCAACCGGATGGAACTTTTGAAGAGATCTCATGGGACACCGCAATCGCAGAAATTGCCGCCAAACTGGTGGCGTTGCGTGACACCTTCGGCGGAGAAAGCCTCGCGTATTTTGGCGGCGGCGGACAAGGCAACCACCTCGCCGGACCGTACGGCAAAGCGATGCGAACGGCGATGGGTACGCGCAATTATTACAGCGCATTATCACAGGAAAAAACCGGAGGATTCTGGGTGGATGGTCGCTTGTATGGTCGTCAAAATTGCCATCCGACTGAAGACGTAGAGAATGCCGAAGTCGTAGTTTTCATCGGCACGAATCCATGGCAATCGCACGGCATTCGCAATGCTCGCGTCGTCCTCAAAGAAATTCACAAAGACCCGAATCGCAAGATGATCGTGATTGATCCGCGCCGCACAGAAACGGCAGAGCTGGCGGACATACACCTTCAGTTAAAACCCGGCACAGATGCATTTTTGCTCGCCGCAATCCTCGCTGTCATCGTGCGCGAAGGCGAAGAAGATCAGGATTTTTTAGCCAAACGTACAATTGGATTTGAGGCGGTGAGAAACGCTTTGCTTGACGTTCCGGTTGAAGAATATGCAACACGTACCGGAATTTCACTCGAAGATATTCAGACCGCAGCGAACTGGATGGTGAACGCAAAGACCTGCGCAGTTCGTACCGATCTTGGGATTGAGCACACACTCAACAGCACTCTTAACCAATATTTACGGGCATTGCTATATCTGGTGACCGGAAATTTTGGTAAGCCCGGAACAAATTCATTTCACACTTCGCTGATTCCGTTGATGGGTCATTCGGCGGAAGGCGAACAGCAAAAACGTTCCGCTGTCACCGCGTTTCCGTTCATTACGAATTTGCTGCCGCCGAATATTTTGCCTGCCGAAATCGTCAACGATCATCCCAGCCGGACGCGCGGGGTGCTGGTTGACAGCGCGAATCCGATGGTGACGATGCCGGATACTTCCGCCTATCGTGAAGCATTTTCCAAACTCGATTTGCTCGTCGTCATTGATGTCGCCATGACGGAAACGGCGCGGATGGCGCATTACGTTTTGCCTGCTTCGTCGCAGTACGAAAAATGGGAAGCGACTTTTTTCAATGCAGAATTTCCAACCAATGCTTTTCATTTGCGCAAGCCGTTATTCGATCCGTTACCGGGGACTTTAAGCGAACCGGAAATTTATACCCGATTGATTCGCGCGATGGGTGCGTTGTCGGGAGATTTTACCGCGTTAAAGTCAGCCGCAGAACAAGGTCGAATGATGTTCGCCGGAGCCTTTCAAACACTCGTCAAACAACAACCTGAACTCGCGGATTTTGCGCCGATAATTTTATACGAAACGCTAGGTACAACATTGCCCGATGGAGCCGCCGCAGCCGCATATTTATGGGCTACTGCGCATCAGTTCGCGGGAAAAAACCCGGAAGCCGTTCGTCGAGCCGGACACCAGGGAGAAGGATTCGCGCTGGGTGAAGCCTTGTTTGAGGCAATCATCAATGGTAATTCCGGTATTATTTTCAGCGTCAGCGAATACGACGAGACGTGGAATTTTATTCGACACAAAGACGGAATGATTCATCTGGAAATCCCTGAAATGCTGGCGGCCTTACGCGAACTAAAACCCTCAGTCGAAAGTAATGATTTCAATTTTGTTTTGATGGCTGGCGAACGTCGTTCTTATAACGCCAACGCCATCTATCGTGATCCGGCGTGGCGCAGAGATGATCCTGACGGTGCGCTCCGAATTCATCCTGAAGACGCGGCTGCGCTGGGATTGAACGATGGAGATTTCGCCCGTTGCGAATCAAAACGTGGCGCAGTTGTGACACGAATTGAGTTGAATACTTCCCTCCGGCGCGGAGTCGTCACCTTGCCGCACGGCTACGGAATGCAGCACCCCGAGGCAGATGGAGTGCGGCGATTATCAGGTGCAACGATCAATGAATTAACCGCCGCTGAGGATTGCGATCCGGTCGCAGGAACTCCGTGGCATAAGCACGTTGCGGTGCGGCTATCACCCGTTGTGTAAAACAGGCTGTCAACCTGTTTGCCTAATTCGAGTAAAATTAATCGCCCAACTTTTTCGCAGGCTGACAGCCTGCGGTACAATTTTTCATGAACGCTCAACAATTTGCCGCTCAAAATTCTGACGAAATTTTGAATCAACCTCCGGCTTTAGAAAACTACAATTTATTTGAATCGGACACACCGCTGCGGGAAGCAATCCAGCGCGAGGGCGCGGGCTGGTTAGCAAAAAAAGCGCACGAATTTGGTGAATTACTAGGAAAAGCTGAAACGATCAAATTTGGAGAACTCGCCAACCGGTTCACTCCCGAACTAAAAACGCATGACCGTTTTGGCAATCGAATTGACGAAGTTGAATTTCATCCGGCGTATCACGAATTGATGAAAATTGCAGTGGAGAATCAAAATCATTCTCTCGCCTGGACGACCGAAAATTCCGGCGGACACGTCGCACGAGCCGCCCTGACATTTCTACGCCACCAGATTGATGAAGGTCACGGCTGTCCTGTTTCGATGACTTATTCCGCGATTCCAACGCTTAGAATTCAGCCGGAAATTGCAGCGGAATGGGAACCACGTTCGCTCTCAAACGAATACGATTCCCGCTTTCTCCCTGCTTCTGAAAAACGTGGTGCATTGCTTGGCATGGCGATGACCGAACGGCAAGGCGGCAGCGATGTCCGCGCCAACACGACGCGAGCAACAGCCATCAGCAAACGCGGCGGTGGAGAAGCTTACGAAATTACGGGACACAAGTGGTTTTGCTCGGCTCCGATGTGCGACGCGTTTTTAGTTCTCGCGCAAACCGAAAAAGGTTTGTCTTGTTTTTTGATGCCGCGCTGGAAACCTGACGGAACGCGCAATGCGTTTCACATCCAACGACTGAAGGACAAACTCGGAAATAAATCGAATGCCTCCAGCGAGGTTGAATTTCACGGGGCGTGGGCGCAACTCATCGGCGACGAAGGGCGTGGTGTAGCCAACATTATCGAGATGGTTCGTCATACGAGATTGGATTGTGCGATTGGTTCTGCGGCTTCGATGCGCCGTGCCGTAGCCGAGGCTACGCATCACGCGAACTATCGCTATGCCTTCGGCGAACGCCTCATCAATCAACCGTTAATGAAAAACGTGTTGGCAGATTTATGCCTTGAATCGGAAGCTGCAACAGCTCTGACATTTCGCCTCGCCCGAAGTTTTGATGAATCCCAAAATGATGAAATG
Source organism: Blastocatellia bacterium (assembly GCA_043783625.1). Taxonomy (GTDB): domain Bacteria; phylum Acidobacteriota; class Blastocatellia; order RBC074; family RBC074; genus JAFDVL01. The sequence goes on from JAYVZE010000027.1 coordinate 43,003, forward strand.
CAAAAACATTTCAGCCGCATCGCTACTGCGATTGGAAAATTCTGGATCACGAAACGTGCCGTTGCTGTAGTCGCCGAAGCTCTGGAATGCCTGGGCGGAAATGGTTATGTTGAGACGGCTCCGCTGGCTCGGCTTTACCGTGATGCGCCGCTTAATTCCATTTGGGAAGGTTCAGGAAATGTGCAATGTCTGGATGTTTTACGCGCCATGCGAAAAGAACCGGAGACGGTCGAAGCCTTGTATCACGAGTTGAGAAAAGCGAAAGGTGCGGATGCTCGATACGATAATTTTGTAGTTGAAATAGAGAAAGAGTTTTCCAATCAATACGAAGTAGAATTTAGAGCGCGAAGGTTAGTGGAAGATTTGGGAATTGCGCTGCAAGCTGCACTCTTAATTCAAAATGGGAGTCAGGCGGTAAGTGAAGCGTTTTGTGCTTCGCGGCTTTCAGGCAATAAACATGCGGCTTTGGGAACTTTGCCAACAGGAATTGAGACGACGACGATCATTCAGCGAGCTTTGCCGTTACTGTAAATGTCAACCATCAAAGGCAGAAGTCCGCACGTAGTAAGGGCTTTTTTTTCTTGAGAAATGACGCCCTTACTACGTGCGGGCTTCTGCCTTTTTTACTCCAGCGGACGGAGCGTCGTCCGTAACGTATTGTCAGGTTTTGGAAAATCAATTCCCTGATAAATTTCAATCAATGGCAACTCGCAATCCAACGAATTAATTTTTACAACATCAGATAACGCATTGAACTCACGCTGTAGCCAATCGCCATTTGATTGCTTAATAAATTGCGTCACATGCGGGCGATGCTGCGCAATCAATAAATATTCGCAGAACTCAGGGATGGATTTGTAGTGCGAGAATTTGTCGCCGCGATCATACGATTCGGTAGATTCTGACAAAATCTCAATAAGCAAAGCAGGATTGACGAGAACATCTACGCCGCCGATTTTTACAAATTGCGGGACGCCGTAAAGTGCGGAAGTATCGCCATAAAGATAAGGCGGCAGGCTTGGAACTTTGATTCGCATATTGGCAGGAAACATGCGACAACCTCGCGCTCGAAGTTTTGGGTTCAGGAAAGCGATCAGGTTGACTTCGATGTCAGCGTGATTTTCATTCACACACTCATCTTGAAAATTTCACCATCCCAATATTCCAGCCGCTCATCTGCGTTTTGGTCAAGCTCTAAATATTCTTCTAATGAATACCTTAATTTTGGTGGTGCTGACATTAATCCTGCCCTATATGAATTCGATGAACTGTAGACAATTCTTTTGAAGATTTTACCTTTTTCTGTCATTCTTGAAAAGCGTTGTAACGACGCCTGTAATGTCCACGTATAAACATCAAGCACTGTTATCAACCATAACAAACTACAGAAGTAAATTTTCGCTTCTGACTTAACCTTCAACTTTCAGGAGACTTTATGAATCCAGTTAACCGTCGAGATTTTATTAAGACTTCAGCCGGAGCCGCCACCGGAACTCTGGGACTGAACCTCACAGCCAAGACCAATGCTCCCAGTGATACTGTTCGCGTGGCTGTCGTCGGCTTGCGCGGACAAGGGGGATCGCACACCTCCAGTTATCTTAAAATGCCAAACGTTGAGATTGTGGCGCTGTGCGATGTTGACGATGCTCAGTTCGGTAAGCATCTCAAACAGATTGAGGCGGCTGGTAAGCCCAAACCCAAAACTTATAAAGACATTAGAAAACTGCTCGAAGACAAATCTATTGACGCCGTATCTATTGCGACGCCGAATCACTGGCACTCATTGCAGGCTATCTGGTCGCTTCAGGCGGGCAAGGACGTTTACTGTGAAAAGCCGGTTTCGCAATCCTACTGGGAAGGCAAACAGGTTGTTGCCGCAGCCAAAAAATACAATAAGCAAATTATTCAACACGGAACAAATTCACGCTCAGGCGTAGCGGTTCAGGAAGCTGTCCGCAAAATGCAGCATGAAGATTTGCTTGGTGATGTTTATTACTCACGGGCACTTTGTTACAAATGGCGGGAAACCATTGGTAAGAAACCTGACGGTCCGGTTCCTGCCGGAGTTGATTACGACATGTGGTGCGGCCCGGCTGCCAAACATGCCTTCAACGAAAACCGTTTCCACTACAACTGGCATTGGAATTACGAATACGGCAACGGCGACATCGGCAATCAGGGCATCCACGAAATTGATATTTCGCGCTGGGGATTAGGCGTCACGCTCCCGACGAAGGTCAGTTCAATGGGTGGACATTTCATGTTCGATGACGACCAGAACACTGCGAACACCCAAATGGCGATGCTGGAATTTGATAAGGGCGGCAAGAAAGTCATGATGGTTATCGAAGTTCGCCACTGGATCACCAACAACGAAGCTGGAATCAGTGACAGCCCTGAACTAAAAATGGGCGCCGCCGGAGGACGTGGAGGCAATACCATTGGGAACATTTTCTACGGTTCCAAAGGCTATCTGGCAATTGAAGGCTACAATAAATACGACAGCTTTCTCGGTAAAAATCAGGAACCCGGTCCGGCCCGAAAAGAGGCGGGAAATAACTGGCAGAACTTCATTGATGTGGTTCGCAGTCGTGATAAATCCAAGCAAAATGCTCCCATTGAAGAAGGTCATTATTCGTGCGCCCTGCTCCATCTCTCGAACATCGCGTATCGAACTGGCAGAACCATTAATTTCGATCCAGTCAAAGAGGAAATCATCGGCGACAAGGAAGCGCAGGCAATGATGAAGCGTACCTATCGCGCCCCATTTGTAGTTCCTGAAAAAGTTTAGCTAAAACTTGAAATTCGATCAAATGGGCAGTCCTGAGGGCTGCCCATTTTTTAGTTACGATTTTAATTTTGCATTGTTGCGGGATTCCCCGGAGCTTCCTGCTTTGCCACCAGTGCTTCACACCCCGGACAATTCCTGCCCTGCAATTGTGTTATAGTAATAATAGTTCCCCCTACAATTTATTGATCCATGACAAGGAGAAACATCATGCAACATTTGAAAGCAGGCAAATTTATAATTACGTTTCTGTTGGTTTGTTTTCTGACGCTCAGCGTTATTCCTGTGGCTCAGGCACATCCGACTCTGCAACGAAATCGTGAAGCCGGAAAGAAAAAAGCCGCGAAACGCATTGGCATAGGTTCGGCCATCGGTGCCGGCTTGGGCGGGCTGATTAGAGGGCGTAAAGGCGCATTAATAGGAGCAGGCGCAGGGGCTGGAGGCGGTGCGGCATATCACGTCCATAAAAAACGTCAGTACAGAAAACGGTCGCGCCGATAAAACATTAGGACTTACCCTTCCTTAATTTTAGCGTGAATGTCTGGATCGGAGCACCTGTCGAGTCATCAAATTCGGTTGCGGCTTGCACGGCAAGTTCCGCGACTTCTACTGCGCTGCGATTTGTATCATAGGCAGCAAACAATGCGCCTAAGGCAAAGTCACCACCCGATCCAGACGCATAAAATTTAGTAAATTCCTGCACATAGCGATAAGAATCTACGCCAAAGATTCCAGGTTGACTCGCAATTAAAGCGCGGCTGCGTGACGATTCAAACGAATCATCTTCATGTTTTGAGGGATTCAGAAAATATTTATCCTTCAGGATTTTATGGAGTTCATTCCAGACGCGAAAAATTTCTACGACTGAAGTGAGTTTAACTTTTGCCCCTTTACGCGTAAAAAATTCCCGAATGGCAAGGTCGGCGGTCGCCGAACCTGAGAGTGCAATATAATTATCACCCACCTGAAAAATCTTTTTATGATTCACGATATAGGCGGCTGATTCCTTTGTGTAGTCCTCATATTTCGTTAAAGTGTCTGCTGCAATAACGACTTGTCCGGCTTTCTTTACTACGACGATTGTTGTCATAAAATTCAATAAAATTAGTAATGTTAGTCAAATGAAGAATGAAAACCATCTATCCCAAATAACCGGTTGTAAGGATACAGAATTATGATCCGGTAATTCTTTGCTCAGACTACTGCCTATTTTTTCTCAGGAATTCATCTATGCGAATCTACGCCCTTTTGCTAAGTATTGTTTTGCTCTTGCTCTCTTCCCTTGCCTCAGCCCAAGCCGTCCCGCAATGGGGACGCTGGGAAAAGAGCTTTGCGGCAAATCCAAACACTGCGCCCGATCCAACCATCGGGTTGATTGTCAGACTGACTTCTCCACACGGGAAAATTCATAAAGTCTCGGCGTTTTGGGATGGAGGCAAAATCTGGCGCGTCAGATTTATGCCGGATGAGACGGGCAGATGGAAGTATCGCACCATTGCTTTTCCCGATTACGCGGGCTTGAATGCGCAGCGCGGGACATTCATTTGCCGTCGAACAAAAAGTGAAAATCGTTTTATCCAGCACGGCTCCGTGCGCATCGCAAAAGCCGGAACGCATCTTGAACACGCCGACGGAACTCCATTTTTCTGGCTTGCAGATACCGTTTGGAATGGCGCGTTAAAATCCACCCCAAGTGATTGGAATACATTTCTTGCTGATCGGGTCACTAAAAAATTTACGGCGATTCAATTCGTGACAACCCAGTGGGGCAGTGTCCCCGTAAATTTAGAAGGCGAGGTTGCCTTCACAGGTAAAGAGAAAATCCAACTTAACCCCGCCTTCTTCAAGCGGATGGATGACCGGATTGATGCCCTCAATGCGAAAGGCTTGCTGGCTGTACCAGTGTTGTTATGGGCGAATAAACGCGAAGATAATCCCGGCTGGTATTTGCCCGAAGATCAAATTATTTTGCTGGAGAAATATCTGGTCGCTCGTTACGGAGCGCATCACGTAGTTTGGATTCCGGCGGGTGATACAAGCTATAAAGATGTAAATGGCGAGAAATGGCGAAGAATTTGTCGCGCCGTTTTTGATGGCACCAGTCACGCGCCAATCGTGATGCATCCGCAGGGAATGGAATCCTATTTTGAGAATTACAAAAATGAAAAATGGGCTGATATGATTGGTTATCAAAGCGGTCACGGCGATAACGACAATACTTTAAAATGGATTCATTCGGGGCCGATTTCGACTGAAGCAAAACAGCTCCCGGCCAAACCATTTATTAATTTAGAGCCTCCATACGAAGATCATATCGCGTATCACTCCAAGTCACGACATACTGATTTTACGGTGCGACGTGCCTCTTATTGGAGCTTACTGAATGCGCCGACGGCAGGATTAACGTATGGCGCACACGGCGTCTGGAGTTGGGAAACAGAAGCCAAAGAGCCGTTAATCCATGGAGGTACGGGCATTGCCAAGCCCTGGTTTGCAGCGATGAAAATGCCCGGCAGCGAGCAGATGAAATATCTGCATGAATTTTTCGCTTCCATCAAGTGGTGGGAACTGCGCCCCGATAATTCGCTCGTTGAATTGCCATCAAACGACCCGGCGAAATATATTTCAGCTTCAAAAAACAACGAGGTCGCAATTGTTTATCTACCCGTTGGCGGTGAAATCTCCATTAAAACTAACATCATAAAAGCCGAGTGGTTCAATCCGCGTACCGGGCAAATCCAGGCAGCAGAATCTACTCAAAATAAATTTCACGCCCCCGATGAAAAGGACTGGGTGCTAAAACTACATCTCAAAAAATGAAAAAGCCAAAACCCTACGATCAGGCTTTCAAATATCTGGCTGAACAAGACCCCACGGCGTTATTGATTCTATTGGGGGCGTTGAAGCCGGAGCAGAAAGTAACCATCGAATTATTACCAAACGAAGTGACTGTTTCGGCGAAGTTGCCGGATTCGGTCTATCTGGTAAAAACCAAAAATGAGCCGTCAAGAATTGTTCATATTGAAGCGCAGACAGAATATGATCCCAAAATGCCCCGGCGGATGACGGATTACGCGCTGCGTTTATGGATCAAATATAACTTAGCGGTGGAAAGTTATTTACTACTTCTCACCCCGCGCAAAGTCCCGCAGAAAATCCCCGATAAATTTCAATTCGTAGCCGGAAGCCTTGCTGTCCGACTCCATTATCAAGTGATTTCGATCTGGGAAGTCTCAGCCCGCAAGGCACTGGCTCTCAATAAATTAGACTTGCTACCTTTCATTCCACTAATGAAAGGAGGTCATCTCGCCATTGCTGACATCGCTCGTGCCATTGAAAATATTGACGATGACCAGCGTCAGCGTGAATTAGATTTACATTTCGTCATCTTGAGCGGCTTGCGTTATACTCAAAACGAATTTCTTGAATTTTTAGGGAGTGCCAATATGATTCCAATCACTTATGAGTTAGCAAAACAATCTTCGACTTTTAGAGCCATGGTCAAAGACGTGAAACAGGAAGCACGCGGGAAAGGCCGAGCCGAAGGGCTTGCTGAAGGGCTTGCCGAAGGACGCGCTGAAGCCGTTGCGGGGTTGCTCAGAAAACTGGCGGCGCAGCGATTTCCCGACCTCTCCATCGGGTCAGAACTCGACCGGATTCGGAATGCTGAGGCGTTAGAGCAACTGTGCTTGCAGGTCAGCACCATGAGAAGCTCAAAGGTTTTATTACAACAAATTTCACAACTCGTAGAAACCGACAAACAACCTAAGGTAAAGAAAAATGGCGCAAGCAAAAAGTAATGTCTATGACGCAATCGTCGTCGGCTCCGGCGCAACCGGGGGCTGGGCGGCAAAAGAACTTACCGAACGCGGTCTGCGTGTCATCGTTCTGGAAGCCGGGCGCAAGCTTGATCCAGCCAAAGATTACACGATGCTCAAGGAGCCGTACGAAGTAAAATATCGCGGTCTCAAAGATCAACAGGAAATTTATAAAGCGCGTCAGCCGATCCAATCCAAATGCTATGCGTGTGGCGAATACTCACACCAGTTTTTTGTGGACGACATTGATAATCCCTACACGACTGCAACGGGCAAAGGCTTTGACTGGATTCGCGGGCGACAGGTCGGCGGACGCACTTTGCAATGGGGACGCCAATGCTATCGTTTTTCAGATTACGATTTTAAAGCTGCGAGCCGTGATGGATTCGGTGAAGACTGGCCGATTAGTTATAACGAGCTGAAGCCTTATTACGAACACGTAGAAAAATTCATCGGGATCAGCGGCACGACTGAAAACATTGACGTTCTACCCGATTCAGTATACTTGCCGGGAATGGCACTGACCTGTTCTGAAAATATGCTCCGGCAAGCCGTCGAGAAAAATTGGCATGATCGCCGCGTCATTATTGGTCGTGTCGCGATTCTGACCAAAGCGCACAACGGTCGCGCCGCTTGTCATTATTGCGGTCATTGCGAACGCGGCTGTGATACGCATTCTTATTTCAGCTCGCCCGGTTCAACGTTACCGGCGGCTGCCAAAACCGGACGCCTGACACTGCGCCCGAATTCAGTCGCGTCACATCTCATCATTGATACGAATACGGGTCAGGCAAAAGGCGTGGCGTTCATTGACCAGAACACGAAAAAAGCGCAGGAAGTTTTTGCCAAAGTTGTCATGTTGTGCGCTTCGACGATTGAATCTACACGGTTGTTATTGAATTCGCACACGCGCCAACATGCAGAAGGCTACGGCAATTCTTCGGGAACGCTCGGACGTTATTTGATGGATCACACGTATGCCGTTGGGATGGGCGGCACTATTCCGAAAGCGGCGGAATTCCCGTACCGCAATGATGACGGACGAAACAATGGAATTTACATTCCCAGATTTCGCAACGTCAAAGAAAAATCCAAGGACTTCCTGCGCGGTTATGGCATTCAGGCAGGAGCGCAAAAAGGCTTAACGCCGACGCATATTCACGAAGCGATGGGCTTTGGCTCAGAGTTAAAACGATTGATCCGCGAGACTCCTGACGCGCCTCCATTCTGGATGGGAGCCTTTGGCGAAATGCTTCCGCGCGAAACCAATCGCGTCACAATCAACAAAAATAAAAAAGATGCGTGGGGAATTCCGGTCGCTCACGTTGATTGCCAGCATTCCGAAAATGAAGAAGCCATGGCGAAAGATCAATTGCGGGCAATGGAAGAAATGGTCACATCCGCAGACTGGAAAATTTCATACAAGAACGACAAGATGGCGAATCCAGGGCTGTGCATTCACGAAGTCGGCACAGCACGGATGGGCAACGATCCGAAAAAATCTGTTCTCAATAAGCACAATCAATTGCACGAAGCAAAAAATGTTTTCGTGACGGATGGCGCAAGCTTCGTCTCACAAGGCTGCCAGAATCCGACGCTGACGATGATGGCACTGACGGCGCGGGCGTGTGAATATATTGTTGAGGAATCGAAGAAAGGTAATTTGTGATGAGCGTTAGAACTGCGAAACACTTAATTAATGTGAGCCATTTGGAATTCATGGCGGAAATGCCACCTGGTTCACGTCTTCAATTACCAAATGTTTCCTGGACTGATTACGAATATTTACTTGGAGAAATAAACGACAGCAGTTGTGTCCGAATCAGTTACGATAAAGGAGGCTTGGAACTTATGACGCTGTCCCCAAAGCACGAAATTATCAAAGTACTCTTCACCCATATTTTATCCGTATTAACTGAAGAGCTTGAGATGGCATTGATTAGCCTTGGCTCAACGACTTTTAAATTACCAACCGAAGCACGCGGAACTGAACCAGATGATTGTTTTTACATTCGACGTGCTGAATTGATTGAAGAAAAAGAAACCATTGACCTAGCCCTTGATCCGGGGCCGGATTTAGTATTGGAAGTTGATCTCTCTCATCCTTCGCTTGATAAATTCCCCATTTATGCCAGCTTGGATGTGACGGAAATCTGGCGTTATGACGGAGAATCCATCCATTTTTATTTATTGACAAACGGAGCCTATGACGAAATTCCTTCGAGTGATTTATTTCCATTTTTGACGCCGAAGACTTTGAGTGAATTCTTACTCCCGGGAAAATTGCGCGATATAAATAAATTGAAAAAAGCTTTTCGCCAGTGGGTAAACGCAAACAAGTAATGGAGAAAAATCATACAAATCAAGACTACAAAAAAGGAGTCCAGCGCGTCCTCCTCATCACACTTGTCCTGAATATCATTGTCGTCATCGGCAAATTCATTGCCGGATTCCTGTCCGGTTCGCTCAGCGTCATCAGCGATGCCGTACATTCATCCGTAGATTCTCTCAATAACATTGTCGGCTTAGTCGTCATGAAATATGCCACGGCCGAACCTGACGAAGAACATCCGTACGGTCACGCGAAATTTGAAACGCTCGCGGCGTTTGCGATTGCGGGATTTCTTTTTGTCACTTGTTATCAAATCTCTATCAGTGCTATTTCGCGGATCATTACTCCTTCGACGACTCCACCTGAAATCAGTTACCTGACGATTGGAGTGATGGTCACGACCATCATCGTCAATATTTTCGTCACAGTGTATGAGCACCGCGAAGGCAAGCGGTTGAAGAGTGAATTTTTAATCGCCGACGCCGGGCACACCAAAAGCGATGTACTGGTCAGTTGTTCAGTCCTCACCGGATTAGGAGTCGTCAAGCTCGGTTATGTTTGGATTGATCCATTCATCGCACTTGGTGTAGCGTTTGTCATTGCGTGGAACGGATACAAAATTTTCAAGGCGACGGTTCCGGTGCTGGTTGACGCTGCGCCTGTGCCTTCGGTAAAAATTGCAGAGATCGTCAACAATACGCCGGGAGTTCATTCTGCTCACGACATTCGTTCACGCACGTTAGGCAATGGAATGTTTATCGAAATGCATTTGCACGTCGAACCAAACATCGAAGGCGATCACATTAAGACTCACGATTTAACCGAAGAAGTGGAACGCCGATTAGAAAAAGAATTCGGACATGTCGTCGCTACCATTCACGTTGAACCATTAGCAAGGCACGAAAAAAGCTGGCAGTGATAGACTGGGAGCGCAAGCATCCTGCTTGCACCGCGAGCGCGTAAAACGCCGCTCGCGTGACGTGGCAAGAAGTAAATGTATTCGACAACTAATTTCCTGCGCCAAGTTCGTTTGCTTCGCTGCGCTGGCAAACGGGGCAAGCAGGATGCTTGCGCTCCCGGTGTTCACACGAAAAATTATGACCTATCAATTCACTAAAATCCGCCAACAATTCGCCCGTGAATCTATCGCCGATATTGAACAAACCGTTCATCAACAGGTCACTTCAAAACTCAAAATAAAGTCCGGTGCAAGCATCGCCATTACCGTTGGCAGTCGTGGCATCAACAACATCGCCCGCATCGCCAAAGCTACCGTTGAAGCCGTCAGAGCTGGCGGCGGCAATCCGTTCATCATTCCCGCGATGGGCAGTCATGGTGGAGCTACGGCGGAAGGTCAGCTTGAAATTTTGGCATCATACGACGTGACTGAAGCCGCGATGGGATGCGAAATTCGGTCTTCGATGGAAGTCGTCAAACTCGACAGTGATTTAGAAATGTCCGTCTTTATGGACAAGCATGCTTACGAATCTGATGGTGTAATTTTGCTTAATCGCATTAAGCCACACACCGCTTTTCACGGCGAATTTGAAAGCGGGTTAGTCAAAATGAGTGTCATCGGTCTTGGCAAAGAACGGCTCGCTTCGGAAATTCATACCTATGGAATTTATGGGTTGAAAACTTTATTACCGCAAGCCGGAAGACTGGTCATTGGGAGTAGAAAAATTATTCTCGGTGTTGGAATTGTCGAAAATGCCTACGATGAAACTGCCATCATTGAAGCACTCTTGCCGCAGGAAATCCTGACGCGAGAACCGGAATTATTAGCGATGGCAAAGAATTTAATGCCGAGTTTTCCGCTCAATGAAATTGATGTTTTGATAATTGACCAGATCGGTAAAAATATCAGTGGTTCAGGAATGGATCCAAATGTCGTCGGCAGAATGCGCATCAATGGAGAGCCGGAACCTGATTTTCCAAAAGTCAAAGTCATCGTCATTACCGACCTTACCGAACCTTCGCATGGCAACGCCTGCGGTATCGGATTGGCGGACGTTACGACGCGCCGCTTACTGAATAAAGTGGATTGGGATGCGACCTACATGAACGCCGTCACCAGCGGATTTTATGAACATTCAATGCTACCCGTCGTCGCTGAAACGGATCGTCAGGCCTTTGAATGGGGCATCCGCGCCAGCCACGATCCACACAAGGCTAAGAGAATTGTCCGTATCAAAGACACCCTGCATGTCAGTGAAATGTATGTCTCCGAAGCAGCACTGGAAGAAGTGAAAGACCGCGTAGAAATTATTCGTGAGGCCGGGGATTTATTTGATGAACTGGGTTCGCTGATTGAATTCTAATTGTGGCGTAAACTTTTAGTTTGCGCTCCTTGCATCGCTGAATACTCAAAAAGGAAACAGATCGCTGTACCGCCTGTTTTTTCGCAAAATATCTCTTGTCAGTCGGCACAAACTAAAAGTTTATGCCACGGCTGGGGTTGCCAGCTTCACAATCGCTGAATGCCTGATCTGCGCAATTGGTCTTCCCTCTTCCCCGAAAATCCCCAAATCCAAAACGACAATTTCATGTCCGCGCCGCTCGTACGATTCAATGACCTTGCCACGCATTGAAAGCCTCTCACTATTTTGTGGAATTGAGTAATGCTGAACGCTACTCGCCGTATGAATCCACGGGCCGAGCTTCACATTTGCCATCACAATTTCGTTCGCCTGCGCGAGATAAAAAGCCGGATGACAAACGGCTTGCGTTCCAAAAAATAAAGGTAAGGTAGTACAAATATCCGTCAGAAATTTCGTTTCAATTTCTGCCAGATTTAATTCCCAATCCAGCGATCCAAGAATTTTCCCGTCCGGCAAATTTGCCATACTGGCGGCTGGGCGTTTGTCTGGCAAAGGCAAAACTTGATGCGGATAATTTTCAGGATTTAGTTCTGGCAGGCTGGACGGCAAAGACGCTTCGCCCACCGCGCATAAGGTTCCAGCAGCATCGAACAATTCCAACCCGATGCACAGTGGCGCAACGCACGTCACCTTCCCTTGCACCGTCGCTTCTTCACCGTGATAAATCGGCTTCAAAAACTTCGCAGTCATCGCGCCTTGCCGCAACCATTCAATCCCCAGTGTCGCAACGACAGAATGCGTCAGGTAAGCATAAATGCCAACGCCAGGAACCAGACCGCCTCTGAATCCAAATTGCGCTGCGACTTCATCGCTATGAATTTTATTGTCGTGATCTTCGGCGTAATTATTGCCAATAACTTTATAAGAAGGGAGTTCCTGGTCAGGTAAGAATTTATTCATGTCGAGCCTTGATTGGTGCGGATGTTTTTGTGTAGTAAACTGCGCAACGAAGTATTTCCACCTAAAATTTTACCATCACTTTCTAAGGAGAAAAAATGCCTTCAATGCACCTGTCAACGATCCTGATTTTTATGTTTGTCGTCCTCTTCAGCACTACGATTGCACAAGATGCGCCGCCTTCCTACGGCCCGGCAATTACGCTTGAACAGGCGAAAAAAGTAGCTGAAGCCGCTGAAGCCGAAGCCCGCAAAAATAAATGGAATGTCTACATCGTCGTGGTAGATTCCAGCACCAATCTGGTATTGATGCAACGCATGGACGATGCCCAGCTCGGCAGCCTGAATGTCGCGCAGAAAAAAGCGTTCACTGCCGCCGCTTTTAAGCGTTCGACAAAAGTTTTTGAAGACGGAATCATTAAAGGTGGCATCGGAATGCGCATCCTCGGCAACGATCAGGCAATGCCTATTGAAGGCGGTCTGCCTATTTTCGTCAACGGAAAAATCGTCGGCGCCATCGGCGTTTCCGGCGTCACCAGCGAACAGGACGGCATTGTCGCCAAAGCCGGAGCTGAGGCACTGAAATAATTAGGACGAAAAATCATGCCTATCAAACGACGCGAATTCCTCAAAACAAGCGCGGTAGCGGTTGCGTTAACAACAAGCGCAGTCGCCACCGCTAACGACCTCGGCGCAAAACTGGCACAAGCCATGAACGCACCTGTATTGAAAACAGAACTCTTCAAATCACCGATCAAAATTGCTTCGATAGATTTGCTGAAAAATGGCAAAAATTTCATCGTTCGCGTCCGCTCGACCGATGGCGCAGAAGGCATCGGCAGCGCACAGGATTCTGTCATGGCGACGACCTATCCGATTTTTCTCAAGCGCGTCGCTCCGTTTTTTATCGGCAAAGATGCACGCGAATTAGAATCGTTAATTCACGAAGTTTACCTGCGCGATTCAAATTATAAATGGCAGGGCTTAGCGTTTTGGGTGTGTGTTTCCAGCCTCGAAGTTGCCATCCTTGACCTGCTCGGCAAAGTCGCCAACAAACCGCTCGGTGAATTATTCGGCAATCTTATTCGACACGAAATTCCTGTCTATCGCGCCAGCGGCAATCGCGGCAATACGCCCGAACAAGAGATTGCCTTCCTGCAAAAAATCGTCGGAGAAACCGGAGCCAAAGCCATCAAATTTCGGCTCGGCGCACGAATGAATTTTAACGCTGCCTCAACGAAACGCGACCACGCGATGATTCCGCTGACCCGCAAAACTTTCGGTGATAAGATGGCGATTTATGCGGATGGCAACGGTTCGTATGATGTGCCGATGGCGATTAAAATTGGGCGGATGATGGAAGAATACAAGCTCGTATTTTTTGAAGAACCAGTGCCGTTTGATTATTACGACGAAACGAAACAGATTGCCGATACACTGAAAATCCCGATTGCGCTGGGCGAACAGGAAAGCAGCCTGCGCAGCTTTCGCCGCATCATCGAACACGACGTCGCCCAGGTGATCCAGCCTGATTTGCTTTATTTCGGTGGCTTGACACGTTCTATCAAAGTAGCGCGGATGGCGGCGCTTGCCGGCAAAGATTGCACACCGCACATGTCCGGCGGCGGATTAGGGTACTTGTACATCGCACATTTCGCTTCGTGCGTCCCGAATTGCGGAGCGCATCAGGAATACAAAGGCGAAGAAGATACATTGCCCGTGAGTTCAGAAACCTCGTCGCTCAAGAGCCAAAACGGATTACTAAAAGTGCCAACCGGGCCGGGACTCGGAGTGACGATTGATCCTGAATTTATCAAGAAAGCCCAAGTCGTGACTGCATAACAGATAGCGCGAACTGTTAGTTCGCGCTATCTCTGAAGTAACGTAAACTGTTAGTTTGCGTCGCGTCGTGAACAACTTAATGTGCTAAAACCAAATCGCGTTATTCGCAAGTTTCCAACAAATTACTCGCTGTAAAAAAACGCAAACTGGAAAGTTTGCGCTACAACAGACGATTCCGTCGGCGTCTGGCTCTCGCCGCGAGTCCTGCCAAGCCCGTTCCCAATAACAACATCGTCGCAGGTTCTGGGACAGGTGAGGTTAAGCCCGCCGCTGTGATGCTAAACGTGTCATTCGAGGTATACGCACCCGTCACAACACTGACCTTCGTAACATCCGTACCCGTTCCCGTAGCTCCCGCAAAAATTCCCGTCCCACCTGTGATGAGGTAGCTGATGCTCGCGGACGCATTGCCCTGCGCATCCGGCGGAGTAAACACATTCGTCAGCGTCCCGAAAAATTTATCGCCATTGGTCAGCGTAAACGTAAACGTTCCCGTCCCCGGAAATGTACCATTCGGATTCGGCTTGGTTGGATCAGCATTACCAATCCCAAGAAAGCTGAAGCTACCGAAAATACTTGTACCTGTGCCAGTTGACTTGAAGGCAATAGTCGGCGGCGGGACAGACGCGTCAGGCAGCGACAAACCGGTGTGGATCACGCTGAAGGTGATCGAATCTGCTCTGGTTGTCGTAACTGCTCCAACTATCAGCAGCAGGGCAATGGTTGTTGTAAATACGAATTTGTGTAGTGTGGTCATTGAGTTATTCCTCTCTTGTGAAGGTAAGCTGAGAGCCTACAGGTTAGCTGAAAACGGGGCTAAAGTCAGTGATAGTCCTACTTGCCCGGCGGTCGCCACATCATCCAGAGATGGACACCGATGACATCTATCTCTTTAGTGATCTGAAATCCGTGGCGTTGATAAAACGGGACATTGCGCGGCTTAGTGGTTTCCAAATAACAGCCGACCCCATCGGCATCCGCCCAACTTGTAAGTTGCTGCATCAACCGTGAGCCGAATCCCAGTCCCTGCCACGGCGGATCAACGCCTAGAAACTCCAAATAATAATGTGGTGCTTTCGGATGATTCTTCTCCAGTACCGTGAGTATTTTGATCCAGCGCCACATCACGCCAAGCGACCATACCGCCGTGAAGCCAGTCCAAAACAGACTGAGTTGCGTCAACACAGGCGGCGGATACATTCCGGGACGATGAATCACCGCTGCACCTGCCATTTCCTCTTCGTTGTTTACGCCAAGTGGCGCACCCGATGGCATGCACTTTTGAAGATTCGCCCCAAAGGAGACGGTTAAGGCTTTCATCCGCTCTTCCTCCGAAAAGCCCTTCAGCACCGCAATCATTCCAGGATCATCCTGAAGCGCACGCGCCAGCACTGCGCCTGCGGTTTGATAGTTTTCAGGTTGGAGCGATATATTTGACATAACAACATGCTAGGCAGGCAATAAAAAACCGAATACCTCAGCAACTTGCTCTATTGATAGGCTTTACTCTTCGTTTTCCCTTATGCGCATATGTCTCTTTTTTAGTTATTTGATTTTTCCAATTGAAAAGCCTGCTCAAGAAATATAGTTGAAACCTTGTCTACGAATGAGTCCGATTGAAAATCCAGATCACGTAATCTTTCGTTCGTCTCACTAAGCATTTCCGCAGCAGAAAAACAAGTTGTTTTTCTCCCACACCTAAGCAGGGAAAGCACTTTATTATGAGCCATAAAAAATTTGCCATGTATGCTTTTTGGTTCGATTAGGTTAGTACGATCCGTTTCGAAATTATTGAATTCGCCTGCAATCGCTGGACCTACTAACCTGGAAAGCCTGTACTGATATGTTATCAATTTATGGTTCCACGTCTCGACAGTCTCATAATATTTTTTCCAATTTTTCTCTGCGCTCGCAAAATCTTTCAACTTGATATTGTCAAACACTTGGTTAAGCCGGAAAGAGCGAAGATTTATTAAATCTGAAATCTCATCAAGAGTTTTTTCTCCATCATCAAGTTTTCGCCTTAGTGTTTCAAAACGGCGACTTCGCTCCCATTCATAATTGTTTCGCTGTGTTTCAAATGTTATTTGCCGTTCCCAAGCTTTTATATTAAACCAATACGAAATGATTCCACCAGCCAGTGTTGTCAGAAGAAAACCAAGCAGGAGTAACCCTAGATGTGAATTGAGAAATATCCAAATTGCATTTTGTTTTTCGTTAGTAGGCACTTTCCCCATAATTACACATTTAGGAATACTAATACGCTTTTAACTTAGAAACTATGCAATAGTGTAGAAACACGCACGAAGTAGGTATACTATTTTGCCTTTATTTTGTGAGGGCTTCCGCATAATTCGAGACAAATTATAATGCACATTTTTTAAGTGAAAAGGGTATAAGCCATAAGTTAGGAACGCTTTAGTCATAATTATTCAGGCAATTAGTTGTTAATCGGATCAAGCTGAAACGGTAAAGATTTATTTCCATCAGGGCTTGACCACGTTCCCTTTAATAAAATGACGTTGTCTGTCCGAGAAACATTTTCCCAGTGGATTTGCCCGGTCACATTACGGTTTGAGTCATATTCCTCTAAAGTAGCTGAGCCGACGGCATCACCACTCCCTTCAATTTGCAAGGAACCACTACGTCCAACGTAAGCATACTTTCCTGATATTCTCCCATTACTTTCATCGAAACTCATCAGGATTTTATTTGTGCCAATTCTACCTCGAATGCTTTTCCCTGATATTCCCGACGGTGCCACACTACTGGTTCCACCAACGAGGCTACTCTCCTGCCGCGAGGAGGAAAAATTAGAATTACGCTGGCTATCATATGCGGAATACATTCCAAGAGCGTGAATCACTACTCCGGCAATGATAAATAAAAAACCTATTGGGAGGGCAACGATCTTTTGCCCCCAGTGACTCTGCCCTTCGACAATCGCCCCCCAAAGATTAATTTTGAAGATATTGGTTAAGAGCGCTGTTAGGATCAAAAGCCCCCCGATCACTACACATGCCCATTCGATGGTTTGCATATTTTCTCCAGTTTAGTTAATTGACTTAATCTTTAATTCCTTCTGCATATCTGAAACATAAGTTTTCTTAGCCGATAAACTCCGCTACCAGCCGATTAAGCTTCTGCGGATTTTCCAGAAACAGGAAATGCTGCCCGCCTTCGTCTGCCTCAAAGATTTCCAGCCGTGCGTCGGGAATCTGGTTGGCAATCCACTCCATCGCGCGCCACGGCACGAGGCTGATGCGTCCGCCGATGACCAGCGTCGGAATGTTGATATGCGGAATGATGCTGCGCCAATCCTGATGGCAGTGGTTGTAGAGCAACGTGGCAGCGTGTTTAAGCGGGAGTTGCGCATTACAAGCGAGAATCCATTGCTTCAATTCGGCGGGACAGTCGGGTGTCAACATGCTGCTGACCAAATTCACGCGAGCCGTTTCTCCGTCCAAGCTGGCGATGGCGTTGTAAAGTTCAGTGATGACTTCGGATGGAAGAACGCCCCCAGCGTTCGCCAATTCCTCCGGCGACCAGGCGGGATTGATGGCGATGAAGGCAGCTTCGTCCACCAAAACCAGCTTGGCGAGCCGCTCGGCACCAAACAATTCCCAATAAGCCCAGATGATGGAACAGCCCATTGACCACCCCAGCAGCGTGACGTTTTCCAGCTTGAGTTCGGTCAGAAATTCATGCACGTCTTTCGCCAGCCGATGGATGCTGTAACCATGCTCCGGCTTGTCAGAAGCACCATGTCCGCGCATATCCAGCGCGAGGCAACGATAGTTGGCGCTCAATCCCTCAATTTGCCACTTGTATTGCTCAGCCGTTTGCGACCAGCCGGGAATCATGACCAATGGTGCGCCGGAACCTGCTTCGAGATAGTTGAGATTGATCTGATCGCTGGTCAAAAATGATCTATTGTCCATTATTTGATTTCCTTCGTCAGACTGTCGCCCAGCTTTTTATAACGAGCGCTGCCGTCATTGTTTTCCACGACAATCAACCGTTCGCCTTGCTCGTTTTTGGCAAAGACAATTGTGGCATCTGCACCCGGCAGCAAAAATTTATCCACGGCAATCGGAAGTAATTCATATTTATGACTGCTGGAGATTTGCGCGAAATACTGACCGCTTTCCTGGTAAATCGTAGCCGTTCGATTTCGTGAGTATTGATACCGTCCTGCATACTCAGCGAAAGTCGGCGCAGGAATCACCGCTACTATTGCGGGCTTGTCCACCGCATAATCCAATACGCCGAGCATCATTTCGTCATACGAGGGATCGCCTAAGCGCACGGCTTTCGCGGGATCGGGGTTGGCCTTGTTGCGGGTTGAATTGTCGAAATAAGCCGTTACGTCAATGCGGCTGCCACGCGGAATTTTGACGGGCTTAACGGAAACGTAATAGGTCTGCCAATCGAATTTAAAAACCGGCACATTCAGCAGGGATTCTGTTTTGCCATCGGGATACGTCACCTTGTATTCCATCGCTGCACCGCGATAATGCATGTGCGGCCAGAAGCCCTGAATCGTTACATCATTTTTCGGAATCCAATAGGACGTGACTTTATGCCGTTCGGCATACGGCGGAATCAAAAAAAACGAATTGCCAATCGCACGCTGGAGGACCAGTTTTTTCGGCGGTGCTTTGGCAAACGTCAACCCCACCATCGAACGATCTTTTTGCTCCGATCCGGCAATTTTGGAGTAATGCACCTGCAAGCGGAGCAATGATCCGGCGGCAATTTTCATCGCCGCGCCGGGTTCCCACATGCCGTAATTGCTGCCGGGCGCATACATCGTCAAGTTGCCCTCGAAATTGTTGTAGGCGCGTATTTCTTTGGGCTGAGAATCCACGTCGTTGTGGACGGGCGCATCCATCTTGAAACGGTTGGTCAGCCCGTTGAGATAAGTGAAAGGGTTCGGAGTCTTTTCCTGAATTTGGTAATACTCAGCAGTAGTTGTTTTTTCTGAAAATTGCGAACCGGGCGGGAAGACGCTCACCACAATGTGATGCACGACCCGGCGATTGCCGGGACGCGCTTCGGCGAAGCTGATGAATTTATCCTCGGTGAAATTCGTCGGCACAAAGAAGTATTGATATTCGTCCGGGCCACTCGCCGCGACGGTATATTCTTCGGCCATTTGCAAAACTACATCGGGCTTGCCGTGCGCCCAGCCGTCAGCAAATTTCGGCATCGGCGGCAGGTCTGTGGCATTGCCTTCTGTCACGCCGCTATCTACCCAGGCAGTGATCGTGTCAATTTCTTTTTGGGATAAGCGGCGATCATTGATCCATTGCCCGACGTGCGGGTCAGCGTGCCACGGCGGCATTTCACGGTTCACGACTTTTTCCCGGATGGACTTCGCCCACGGACGCACATCTTTGTAACTCAGCACGGAGAACGGCGCAGCTTCGCCGGGGCGATGACATTCGGCGCAGCTTTTGAAAAAGATCGGCGCGATTTCTTTGGTAAAAGTGACAGCATTTTTGGGCTTTATCGAAGCGCCAACCTGCGTTACACGAAGCGACCACGCGACAATGCAAAGGGTAATGGCGAGGGTGAGAGAAATACGTTTCATAATGATTTTCCTCCGGCTGTGAATACTTTTCTGCCTTGTAAGATGGCTTCCGTTTAATTTATTTTGCGGCTCAGCGTAAAATAAATTAGGCGCGTTTTTACAGTAAAGAGCATCTTTTCTTGCTGCTTTAGATTTGGCTTGGATTCCCTACTGCCTATTTGGATTGCAACGCCTCCACAAACCTGCCGGTATCGTTGTAATAAATCATCCTTGCAATCTTCCCCTCGCGCAGTTCAAACAATTCCGACCAGTGATCTTCAAATTGTTGCCCTGTTGATCGAACACGTACTTTGCTGCGTCCCAGTGCGATGACCTTATTATCTTGTGCAATGTAATCCTGAATTTCGTATTCCTCGAATTCGATCACTTCATTGAGTTTTGCGAAGAATTCTCTCATCTGGCTATGCCCCTGACGTGGTCCGGCAAAAGGGATAATTTCAGGCGGGCCGCCGAACCACCATTCAACATCCTGCGCATAGGTACTGAACACAGTGTCAAGGTCGCCCTGGAGCCAGGCGGCGTAAGCATCTTTGATAAATTGCACATTTTCTTTTTCGCTCATTGTTTGTCCTTTCTTTGAATAATTGATTTTGTCCTGCGTTGTTTTCGCTACGCCGTCAACATCGCAGCAATGGTTGCGGTGTCATCCAGGGAGATCAACTGAACAACCTTGCCATCGCGGAAGGTCACGATATGCTGTGGATTGGTCTCGAATTCTTTTCCGGTGGCGCGGGCTTTGTAGCGTCCGTGCAGGATGACGGCAAGTTTATCGCCTTGCGCAATAAATTCCTCAGCAGAAAACGCCAGAAATTCTAACGCCGCACCCAAACGGGTAAAAAACTGACCAATTTGTGCATGCCCGTGATACGTTCCGGCCCAGGGAATCACGTCGGCTGGCCCCACGGCAATGTATTCCGCATCCTCCGCCAGGAAAGAAAATACGGCAGGAATATCGCCCTGGCTAAACGCGTCGTAAGCTGCTTGCATTGTTTTCACGTTCTCTTGTTCATTCATGATTTGCTCCTATGATTTTTTGTTTAGAAATTAAGCTTTAGCCTAGGCTGACATTGGCTCCCCACATCCAGGCTGTCTGATTGTTTAGTGAACTCTTTGCTCACCTGTTTATGCGATAAACAAACACAGGAACCGTCACGGGCTGGAAATAAATCTTGCGAGGTCGCGTTCCCGGCTTAGGCAGATCAGGAGATTTCCGCTATGATGTGATTTCTCGAAGCCAATACATAAACGAAATTTGTCTGTAGCAGGAAGGAAGGGGAGCCGGATTGCCAGAGATAACACAACTACTAATTAGCTGGGGGAACGGTGACTGCGCAGCGTTGGATCAACTGATCCCGCTGGTCTATGCCGATTTGAAAGCCATTGCCCATCGTCGCCTGCTGCATGAGCGTCAGGGGCATCCCATGCAAACCACCGAGCTGGTCAACGAAGCCTATCTGAAACTCGTGAAAGAGCGCGACATGCAATGGCAAAACCGGGCGCATTTCTTTGCTGTTGCAGCGCAGTTAATCCGCAATATTTTAGTGGATTTTGCCCGCACCAAAAACTACGTCAAACGTGGCGGTGGTGCGGTTCACGTCCCATTGGATGAAGCTTTGACGCTGACCAACGAACACGCTGCCGACGTGATCGCTCTGGATGATGCGTTGCAAGCGTTAGCCACGTTTGATGAGCGGAAAAGCAAGGTTGCCGAGCTGCGCTTTTTTGCCGGTTTGAGTGTCGAAGAAACGGCTGAAGTCTTGAAAATTTCACCCGAAACCGTCACCCGTGATTGGCGCGTGGCCAAGGCCTGGCTGCGCAAAGAACTGAGCAGGTAGCGCAGGTACGATAGGCGTCCCGCCTGTCGCAATTCTTCAACGCGACAGGCGGGACGCCTATCGTACCCGTCACATCTATGACTTCTGACCAATGGCAACAAATTGAAGCGCTCTTTCACGCGGCGGTGAAATTCTCTCCGGCTGAACGTGAGGCATTTCTGGCGAAGGCCTGTGCGGGAAATGACGCGCTACGCCGTGAAGTCGAAGCGTTGCTGGCAGCAGATTCATCTGATGAAAGCGTGACTGCGATGCTGCCAACGCAGGTGATTGCGGCAGGGCTGGCCGATGCGCAGACCGAATATCTCATCGGTACCCGGATCAGTCATTACGAAATTCTTTCCCGGATTGGCGCAGGTGGAATGGGCGAAGTTTTCCTTGCCAAAGACACGCAGTTGGGACGCCACGTCGCCTTGAAATTATTGCCGCTCGAATTCACTCGCAATCAAGAACGAATCCGTCGCTTTGAGCGTGAAGCGCGCACGACTTCGGCCCTGAATCATCCATCTATTCTGACTATTTATGAAACCGGGCAACAGCACAATCGGCATTTCATTGTCACCGAATTTATTGAAGGGCAAACGTTGCGACAAGTGCTGGCGGCGGGAAAGATCGAACTGCAAACAATCCTGGACATCGTCGCGCAGATCGCCAGTGCGCTGGCTGCCGCGCACGAAATCGGCATTGTGCATCGGGACATCAAGCCGGAAAACGTGATGGTGCGCTCCGATGGCTATGTGAAAGTGCTGGACTTCGGATTGGCGCGTGTGACAGAACGCAATACAGTGAACTCAGACGACAGTTTTCACACCGTCAACGGCGTCGTGATGGGAACCGTGCGTTACATGTCACCGGAACAAGCACGCGGGCAGGAAGTGGACGGACGTAGCGATCTGTTCAGTCTGGGGATTATGTTGTATGAAATGAGCGCCGGACATGCACCGTTTGAGGGCGATACAAATGTGGACGTACTGGCTGCGATTTTGCATGACGAACCGGCGCCGTTACCCGTTTATTCAAACGGAATTCCTCCGGTGTTGTCATCAATTATCAACAAGGCATTGACCAAAGCACCGCAAAACCGGTATCAATCCGCCAGCGAATTACAACGCGATTTGAAAAATTTAAGCCTGGAGCTTGAGCTTCACACCCAACGCGAACGTCTCAGCAGCGGAGAACAAATTCCGCCTCTACAAAATAATCCTGCCGCACAAAGTGCGCCTGATAAATTTCTTTCATCTTACCTGAAACGAACTCCGCGCAGGTTATTGCTAATTGCCGCCGCCTTCGCCGTGTTACTGATACTCGCCTTCGCTGGCTCTCGTTGGCGGCGAATGCCTGACCACCTCGAATCAGTTGCGGTCTTGCCCTTGCTGAATCAGAGCAACAATCCAGAGACCGAATACTTGAGCGAAGGATTGACCGAGAGCTTGATCGGAAAGCTTTCACGCTTACCCGATCTACGGGTAATTTCACGCAATGTTGTAATGCGGTACAAAGGGCGTGAAATTGATCCCGTGCAAATCGGGCGCGAATTGAACGTGCAAGCCGTTCTCACTGGACGGCTGGTGCTGCGCGGCAATGATCTGATTCTCAGTCTTGAACTCGTAGACACCACCAACAATCGCGTACTGTGGACGGACAAAGCGCCGCGCCAGCTCGCCAATCTGTTGCAGGCGGAAGAATCCATCGCACAGGAGCTTTCGCTCAAACTGCAACCACAGCTCAGCCATGCCGCACAACTCTACAAAAACAGTACGGAGAGTAACGCGGCATATCAGGCTTATTTGAAAGGGCGATATTTTTGGAATAAACGAACCGGCGCAGATTTTCAGAAAGCGATTGAGCAATTCAATGAAGCGATTCGGCTTGATCCAAATTATGCGCTGGCGTTTACGGGACTGGCGGACACGTATTTATTGCTGAACAATCATGGACTGCTCCCCCCGCAGGAAGTGCATGCCAAGGCTCGCGCCGCCGCAACGAGAGCCTTGCAACTGGACGACGGTTTAGCAGAAGCGTGGGTAGCGCTGGGGCTGGTCAAGCAGCAAGCCGATTGGAACATTCGCGGGGCGGAGGCTGATTCCAAACGAGCCACAGAACTGAATCCCAACTACGCGCAAGCCTGGGGGCAACTGGGCTGGAACTTGAAATATCAGCGGCGATTTGAGGAAGCCCTGACCGCCTTTCGACGAGCGCAACAAGTGGAGCCATTTACGATGAGCTATTACGTGTACGAAATTCTCTGCCTCAACAACCTGAAGCGTTATGATGAAGCACTGGGCAAAGCGCAGAAAGCACTCGAACTTGATCCGAACTTCCCCACTACCAACATTGGCATCGGTCGCGCGTATGTCGGACTGAAAAAATACCCGGAAGCGCTGGCTGCCTTTGAAAAAGCCTATCACTTATCAGGCAAGAGCCTTTCCTTTAAGTCGGAAATTGCCAC
Organism: Blastocatellia bacterium; assembly: GCA_043783625.1. Taxonomy (GTDB): domain Bacteria; phylum Acidobacteriota; class Blastocatellia; order RBC074; family RBC074; genus JAFDVL01. The sequence continues at coordinate 66,937 of JAYVZE010000027.1, forward strand.
TACACAAGCTCTGGTGGGAAACCGGGAAGCGGCGCTCCAAATTATTCAAGAGCTGAAGGCGGCGCAGCCGGAACGAAACACTTTTGCGGTGAGAATTGCAACTATTTATACCGCTTTGGGCGCCAAAGACCTGGCGTTCGAGTGGTTGGAAAAAGGCTTCCAGGAACGCGACAATTGGATGCTTGACCTGACTGTCGGCGATGAATTCGATGCGCTGCGAAGTGATGCGCGATTCAATGATTTGTTGCGTCGCGCCGGACTGCCACAATAAATGGAGATACAATGAAACAACTAATTCCTTTACTAATTTTGTTTTTAACCCTGCCGTTTTTGCGGTTTGGTTCTTCCTCGTTACCAGCTCAGAATAATGCCGCGTTCGAAGTGCAAAAAACGCAACTTGCCACAGGGTTGTGGTTCCTCGCTGCCAAAGGTGCGGTACAGGGCAATGTCATCGTTTCTATTGGCACAGACGGCGTACTGGTGGTGGACGATTTTGAAGACAAGTTCTACCCGCAGATCAAAGCCGCTATTGCCACGCTGACTGACCAGCCGATCCGCTTCATTATCAACACGCATTGGCATCCCGATCACGCCGGCAGCAACAAACGTTTTGGTGAAGCGGGCGTGCTTATCGCTGCGCATGAAAACGTGCGCAAACGACTCCGCAGCGATCAATTCATCGAGTTATTCAAAGCTCCGGTGAAAGCCGAACCCGCCGCCGCGTGGCCGGTCATTACTTGCCAGAAAGAGATGACGTTTCATTTCAATGACGAAGAAATTCAGGTTACGCATCAGCCTCGCGCCCACACCGACGGCGATGTCATCGTACATTTTCGCAAAGCGAATGTTGTGCATTTTGGCGACACGTTTATGACCGAAGGGTATCCCTTTATTGATTGGTCATCGGGCGGAACGCTGGACGGAATCATTGCCATGACGGAGCGCGTTCAACCGCTGCTCAATTCCACTACCAAACTGATTCCCGGTCACGGTCGCATCGGACAACTGGCGGATTTGCAAGCTTATCGCAGCATGCTGATCGGCGTTCGCGCCAAGCTTGCTCCTTTACTGAAGGCTGGGAAAACATTGCCGGAAATCCAACAGGCAAAACCCACCAAGCCGTTCGATGCCCGCTGGGGCAAAGGGTTTTTCAATCCCGATATGTTCGTTATGATGGCATACAACTCAACCCGAAAAAAATAACCAAATGACTTCCAACCAATGGACACAAATTGAATCGCTTTTCCACGCGGCAGTGAAATTGCCTGCGGCTGAGCGCATCGTTTTTCTCACCGAAGCTTGCGCGGGAGATGACGAATTACGCCATGAAGTCGAAGCCTTACTCGCGGCAGATAATTCCCGCGAAAGCGCGACTGCAATCCTGTCGCCGCAGGTCATCGCGGACGGCTTGGCACACGTCCATGCCGAACGATTCACCGGCAAACTGATCCATCATTATCAGGTGATTTCACAGCTTGGCGCGGGCGGCATGGGCGAAGTTTTTCTGGCGGAAGACGCACGACTCCAACGCAAAGTCGCACTGAAATTATTGCCTGCAAACTACACGAATGATCGTGAACGCGTCCGCCGCTTTGAGCAGGAAGCGCGGGCGGCTTCGGCGTTAAATCATCCGAACATCATCACTATTCACGACCTCGGCGAATCGGATTCGGGCTGCTTTATCGTGATGGAACATGTCGCGGGACGCACGCTGCGAGCGTTGGCGACGGAAAATATTGCGCTGACTTCTTTGCTGGATTGGGGAAGTCAGGTCGCCAAAGCCTTGAGCGCCGCCCACGCCGCCAACATCATCCATCGTGACATCAAGCCCGATAATATTATGGTGCGCGACGATGGTTACGTGAAGGTGTTAGATTTCGGACTGGCGCGGCTCAACACGGCGCACGATGAATTCTCCAATGCCATGACGATGCCGGGGACGGTGATGGGGACGGTGAGATATATGTCGCCCGAACAAACGCGCGGCGAAATCGTGACGACAGCGTCAGACATTTTCGCGTTCGGAATTGTGCTGTATGAATTGGCGACCGGGCAACACCCTTTCAACGGTGCATCATTGCTGGCGGTGATGCAGGCCATCACTTCGCAAATGCCTGTCACTCCGGCGCAATTAAATCCCACGCTGCCCGCAGAATTGAATGTACTCTTATTACGAATGTTGGCGAAAGACGCAACTGTGCGACCATCCGCAGTAGAAATTGCCTCCGCACTCGAAGACATCGGGCGAAGCGGCGAAGCCACTCATCACTCAGCACTCAAGACTCACCACTTCTCACTCCGCCACACCGTGGGACGTGAAACCGAACGCGCTGAACTGCGAGCCGCATTTCGCTCCGGTCGCGGCAGCCTGCTGTGCGTCGCGGGCGAACCGGGCATCGGCAAAACAACTCTCGTCGAAGATTTCCTGACCGAATTGTCGGCGCAACAATCCTGCACCATCGCACGCGGACGCTGTTCAGAACGGCTCGCCGGAACCGAAGCGTATTTGCCGTTGCTCGAAGCGTTGGAAAGCCTCTTAGTTCAGAGTACCGCCTTCAGGCGGAATCCTGGCGACGCGAAGATTCCGCCTGA
>JAYVZE010000028.1:0-18422 GCA_043783625.1 Blastocatellia bacterium
AAAAAGGCGGCACTTGATTTAAGAAATTCAGAAAAGGCGCTGCTTCCGAATCCCACTTTTGCCTTTTTAATTTTAATAAATAATGAACTGGATCGTTTCAACCTCTCTAACCTTGCGCGGCATCATCGTCATTCTCGCCCTGATTTTATTGGTCGTAGGCATTCGCACGTTGCCTGCGACACAGTTGGATGTCTTTCCTGAATTCGCGCCGCCACTCGTCGAAATTCAAACCGAAGCACCGGGGCTTTCCACCACCGAACTCGAAAGTCTGGTCACAGTTCCGATTGAAAATTCGCTGAATGGTTTGACTTCGCTGAAAACCTTGCGCTCGAAATCGGTGTTGGGATTGTCGTCCGTCGTACTGATTTTTCAGACTGGCACTGATTTGATGACCGCGCGACAATTGGTGCAGGAACGCCTTGCCTTAGCCGCTTCGCGCTTGCCTGGTGTTGCGCATCCACCCGTAATTTTATCGCCATTGTCTTCGACCAGCCGCTTGCTGAAGATTGGCGTATCGTCGGCTACGCTTTCGCAGATGGAAATGACTGATTTGGCGCGTTGGACGATCCGCCCGCGTTTGATGGCTGTCGCTGGCGTCGCCAACGTAGCGATTTGGGGTGAGCGGGATCGGCAGTTTCAAGTGCTGGTTGACCCGGATCGTTTGCGCCTCCATAACGTCACATTAGACGCCGTAGTCAATGCGACGCGTGATGCTGTGACGCCGGAAAACGGTGGCTTCCTGGATACGCCGAATCAGCGGATGGCGATTACGCATATTCCGCCGATTACGAAAGCGCAAGACCTCGCACAGATTCCGCTCAAGTCCGCCAAACCTTCGCTCACGTTTGCCGCGCCGTTATTGCTGGGTTCCGTCGCTGAAATTCGTGAAAGTTTTCCGCCGCCCATTGGCGATGCGGTCATCAATGATCGCCCCGGTTTGTTGTTGATTGTCGAGAAGCAACCACAGGGGAATACACTGGATGTTACGCGTGCGGTTGAGGCTGCGCTGAATGATCTGCGCCCCGGTCTCAAAGGTCTCGAAGTGGATTCGACAATTTTTCGTCCCGCAACATTTATTGAAACCGCGCTGAGCAATCTCAATAAAGCGTTGCTCATCGGATGCCTGTTGGTTGTGGTTGTCTTAGCGTTATTTCTGTTCGATTGGCGCACAGCATTCATCAGCCTGACGGCGATTCCTTTGTCGTTGGTGGCAGCGGGCTTGGTCTTGCATTTCACGAACAGCACGGTGAACACGATGGTGTTGGCGGGGTTGATTCTCGCGCTCGGCGAAGTCGTAGACGACGCCATTATTGATGTCGAAAATATTCAAAGACGCCTGCGTCTGAATCGTCTCAGTGACGCGCCGGAGCCAGCGTTTATGGTAGTGCTGAAGGCTTCGCTCGAAGTGCGTAGCGCAATTGTCTACGCTACGATGATTGTCGTGTTGGTATTTCTACCGATCTTTTTTCTGGATGGGTTGGCAGGATCGTTCTTTCGTCCGTTGGCGATTTCGTATGTACTGGCGGTGCTCGCATCGCTGGTCGTCGCGCTCACACTCACGCCTGCGCTGTCGTTAATTTTGTTGCCGAAAGCCGCCGCAACTGAACGTGAGGCACCTTTGACCCGCTGGCTCAAAAAAATCTATCGCGCCATTTTGCCGAAGCTCGTCCACCGTTCGTGGTTGGCAATCATCACCATGATCGCGCTCTTCACAGGGGCTATTGTTGCGTTACCTTATCTCGGTGAAGAGTTTTTTCCTGAATTCAAAGAAACAGATTTTTTGATGCACTGGGTCGGTAAGCCCGGCACTTCGCTCGAGGCGATGACTCGCAGTGTCATTGTCGTCAGCAAAGAATTACGTGCGATTCCCGGCGTGCGAAATTTTGGTTCGCACATCGGGCGCGCCGAAGTTGCCGACGAAGTGGTTGGTCCGAACTTCACCGAGCTGTGGATCAGCATTGATCCGAAAGTGGATTACGATAAAACTGTTTCGCACATCACCGAAGTTGTGTACGGCTATCCCGGCATCGTCCGCGACGTGTTGACGTACCTGAAAGAACGCACGAAAGAAGTTTTGAGCGGTTCCAGTGCGGCGATTGTAGTGCGATTATACGGCGCGAATCTGGACACGCTGCGCAGTAAAGCTACGGAAATTCAAGGCGTACTCGGCAAGGTGGATGGCGTGACAAATCTCAAACTGGAACAGCAGGTGTTAGTCCCGCAAGTCGAAGCGCGGTTACAAACGGAAGTTGCTGCACGATTCGGATTGACGCCGGGTGATGTGCGCCGCGCCGCTGGCACGCTGATCAAAGGCACGAAAGTTGGCGAAGTGTACGACGAGCAAAAAGCCTACGATGTTGTCGTGTGGGGCAATGAAAAATTGCGTGTAGATTTGGCGGCGTTGCGTGCGATCCGAATTACTTCGCCCACAGGCGCAGAAGTCAAACTCGGCGATGTGGTTGATTTCCGCATCGCGCCGACGCCGAACATCGTGCAACGCGAAAACAGTTCGCGTCGTATTGATATTACGTGCGATGTGCAAGGACGCGACCTCGGCAGCGTCGCCCGTGACATCGAAACCAAAGTTCGTGCGATGAATTTCGAGCGCGGCTATCATCCTGAATTTTTGGGCGAATACGCCGCGCGGCAACAATCGCGCAATCGCTTATTTGCGCTGGCAGGCTTGGCGTTGCTCGGCATTTTGATGTTGTTGTTTGCCGACTTCAAATCGCTGCGCTTGACGATGCTAGTGTTTCTGACGTTTCCGTTCGCGCTGGTCGGCGGCGTAGCCGGAGCGTTTTTGAGCGGTGGCGTTTTATCGCTCGGTTCGTTGATCGGCTTCATCACCGTCCTTGGCATCGCCGCGCGTAACGGCATAATGCTGGTCAGCCATTACCGCTACCTCGAAACCGAGGAGCAGCAAACGTTCGGCGCAGAACTTGTGCTGCGCGGCTCCGAAGAGCGACTCGCGCCGATTTTGATGACGGCGACTGTGACCGGACTTGCGCTCGCGCCGATTGCGCTGGGAGGGATGAAGCCCGGACAAGAAATTGAATTTCCGATGGCGGCAGTAATTTTAGGCGGACTGATTACTTCGACGTTGTTGAATTTATTTTTGCTGCCTGCGCTATATTTGCGGTTTGGGACGGTCAAGAAAATTGCTGAAAAAAATTAGATGAATTATTTTACTTACTATGAAATTTATTCAATGTGATGTTTTTACCGATCAGGTTTTCGCCGGCAATCCGTTAGCCGTTTTCATTGACGAAGCGTGGAATCAAACGCTCGACAGCGCGACGATGCAAAAAATCGCGCAGGAAATGAATTTGTCCGAAACGGTTTTTGTCTTGCCTCCGACGGATGAAAAAGCGTTGCGGCGTTTGCGAATTTTCACGCCTTCGCTGGAATTGCCAATGGCAGGGCATCCGGTCGTCGGTACGTGGAATATGCTTGCGCGTTTGGGCGTAGTCGCTCCGCCTGCTTCCGGTTCAGGTCGTGTAGTCATTCAACAGGAAATCAAGCTTGGGATTCTGCCCGTAGAAATTGATTTTGCTGATGGCAAGCCTGTAAAAGTCACAATGACGCAAGGCACTCCAAGCGTCAGCGAGCCGTTGGACGAAACAGAAATTTGTGCGCGTGCATTGGGGTTGAGCGTAGAAGAAATTGGCGGCTGGGGCTTGCCGATTGTACTGGCTTCAACCGGAGTACCTTATCAAATTATTCCTGTCCGCCATAAGGCTGCGCTTAGCCGCATCAAATTAAATTATCAAGCCCTCGGCGAAATACTGAAAAAAGTAAACGATCACGCCGTGTACGTCGTCACGCACGAAACGCATTCGCCTGATGCGTTCGTGAGTGCGCGGATGTTTTGCGGAGAATCAGTCGGCATCGTCGAAGACCCCGCGACCGGCAGCGCCGCCGGCCCATGCGCTGCGGCGTTAGTGCATTATGGACTTGCGCCAGAAAAATTCATCATCGAACAAGGTGTAGATATGGGGCGTCCGAGCTATATCGAAGCTGACGTTGAAGGTGAAAAGGGAAGTGTGAAAATTGTACGGGTTGGCGGAAAATCTGTAGTTGTCTTGAGTGGTGAAATGAGGCAATAACCTGATTAATGGCTTCTGATGATCGAACTAAAAGGCTCGCTACGTTGTAAAAGTAGCGAGCTTTTTGTCAGTACAAGATCTTTTGTTATTTTGATTCCCAGCTTAATTCGCGCAAAGAAAAACTAAGTTTGCGCGGGTCATTGGAGCCTTTTTCAACTTCTTTCGGGGTAAAAGTTTTGTTGGAACTAATCTTTAATTCCGAACGGTCTCCCTTTTGCTTGGAGGCGGGAATTGTATAAGTCTTTTCTATCACTCCTTTGGTCGTGACTATCGAATCAAGTTGTTCACCATTAAGGGTGAGAGTTAAGGTCGGAGGTTCTTTAAAGAAATCTTGTTGCACTGCTCCCTTCAATTTTAGGACAGCATCTTTGCCAGTGTTTTTGAGGCTGATATTTCCAGTTTCCCCCATCCATCTCCAAGACAGGTCTCCGCTTTTTTCCTGTGCATAAAACCCTTCCAGGTAAGCAATAGGCGCATTGGGGTCTACGGTTGGGGAAGTTGTCGCGGCGGCAGTTGATGCTGTGGTGACAGGTGTGGTTGTTTTCCCATCTTCAGGGGTTGAGCAGGCAGCCAATCCGCACAATAAAAAGGCAAGCGGAATAAATTTTTTCATTAAGAATTTCCTTTCTTTTTAACCAGATATTTAATGGTCAATTCAGTTAATTTTTTTGGCGACAGCCAGAAGCGAAGTACCGAATGGTAAATGCCAGCGTCGCTTAATCAGATATTTTTCAAACGATGACAAGATATAAAAAATTTCATTGATGATTGGTGTAATTTGCAATTCTCGTAATGTTAACTGGTATTTTTTTTCTTCGGTCAGCTCGGTTTGTTTTTGCCCCCAGAAGGTCAGCCGCCGCCCTAACCAGATAATTGGGTATGTGATACTTTGAAAAAAAGTCAGATACTCAATTTGCAAACCCTGTAGTTTCAAAAGGTTCTCTAAGTCATTTTTTTCATAACGACGATAGTGATGTGAAACGTCGTCGAAATAGCTCCAAAGCGATTTATGTGCTGGAACTGTGAGCAGCAATTTTCCATTCAACGGAAGTAATTCAATGATCTTGCGCAACGACTCCGCATCATCAGGTAGATGTTCCAAAACGTCAAACATGCATACTAAATCGAACTTAGTCGAAAATGGCAATGCTCGAACATCGCCTTGCATAACTTCGCATGAAACTCGTCCTCGCGCTAGAGCTACAGCCTCGGCGAATGGTTCAATTCCGATGACGGTTCCTTGTTTCACGGTTTGCTCTAAAACTCGCAGGACGTTTCCGTTGCCGCAACCAATTTCCAGAACACAAGAATCAGGCTGAAAATTTTGCGTTAATTGCTTCACTAGCTCAGCAATTAACTGATTGCGTGCGCGAAACCAAAAATGCGTGTCTTCAGCCTCATAAAGATGCTGAAATAAAGTAGCATCAAAACCCGCCGCAGAAAATGGTTCCCCCAGAGGTGTCTTCATAAATTTTACAGCTCGAATTCGCACACAGTCTCAATGACGCGTTGCTGTTCTTCTCCCGTGAGAGAATTATGAAATGGGAGTCGAACCAGACGGTCACTAATACTTTCCGTAACAGGACACTCACCTGCGTGTCCACCAAATTTCAAACCCATTTCAGAAAGATGAAGCGGCAAGTAGTGAAATACGCTCAGGATATTTTTTTCTCGCAAGGTCACAATAAATTTTTGCCTTTGCTCCAATGAAGGCAAAAGCAAATAAAACATGTGATATGCCTGATCGCAATGCTCAGGAACAAAAGGTAATTGAATGTCATTGATACTTGACCATTCACGCAAGCTCTGCTCATAGCGATGCCAAATTTCCTGACGGCGACTTTGTATCTCAACACGTGCTTCAAGTTGGGCAAATAAGTAAGCGGCGAGAATATCAGAAGGAAGATAGCTTGATCCCACATCAACCCACGAATATTTATCCACTTGCCCGCGAAAAAAACGGCTTCGATTCGTGCCTTTTTCACGAATGATTTCGGCGCGTTCAATCAATGAGACATCGTTGATGAGTAGCGCGCCGCCTTCGCCGCAAGTCAGGTTTTTGGTTTCATGAAAACTTTGTGTTGCCAGGCAGCCAAACGTACCTAAATTCTTACCTCGATATTTACCGAATAATCCGTGCGCGTTGTCTTCAATCACAGCAAGGTTATGACGTGCGGCAATGCCCATAATTTCTTCCATCTCACAACCTACGCCTGCATAATGAACTACGACGATAGCTTTTGTTTTTGGGGTGATAAATTGTTCGAGTAGGCGTTCATCCAAATTCAAGGTGTCAGGACGAATATCAATAAAAACAGGTTTGGCTCCGCGCAGGACAAACGCGTTGACGGTTGAAACAAACGTAAACGAAGGAAGAATGATCTCATCCCCGGATTGAATATCTAACAGCAGGGCAGACATTTCCAGCGCGTGCGTACATGAAGTTGTCAGCAATGCTTTGGGGACGCCCAGGATTTTCTCAAGCAAGGAATGACAAGCATGCGTGAAATGCCCATCGCCAGAAGCATGACCGCGCTCAATCGCTTCGGCGATATAGGTCAACTCGCGCCCGATGAGAGTAGGTTTATTGAAGGGAATTCGTTCGAGACTCATTAATATTCTTTCGTATTTTATGCACTGAACCACCAATGATAATAAAGCTCTACTGAACTAGCTGTGAATCCTGATTTTTGATAGAAGCGTTGGGCGTTGATATTTCTGCCTTGTGTAACCACAGAAATGCGCTCGACGTTTTGAGATTGAAACCACTGTCGCGCATTCTGTAACAATTGTGTTCCCCTTCCTTTTCCTTGCGCTTTCTCTGCCAAAGCAATCAGTCCAATTTGCCCGTTTTTATTGGCTTGCAAATGGCAAGTGAGATAGCCGCAAGCATTGTCATCCATTGTCGCCACAAAAACGACATCGGCATAGCCTTCACAACTTCGTTCGATCCAGACTTTATAAAGCCGATCACAATCTGCGCGTGAAAAATTCGAGTCAAAGTAGTAACGCGAATCCTGATGTGAATACTTCGCAATTTCCTGGAGCTTTGGAATATCTTCGGGCTGTGCCAAACGTATATTGTCCGGCACAAGCTTCGAGAAAGTATTTGAAATAGGTTGCTCGAAAGTGATTCGTACATCAACGAGCCTCATTCGATTTTCTTCCGCGACGCGAATTGAAATTTCGTCGTTCGCGTTGGAGCGAAAATAACAGCAAGCAATCGAATTTTCCGTAGCCCAGGCACGTACTTGCGCAGCTTCATCTGTGGTCAGCGTAGTCGAAGAAATTCGAGCAATCTTTTGCCCAAAAAAATTAGTATCCCAAGCAAGAATTTGGCAAAGCTCGTTAGTCTTCATTTTTCCCTGTCATCTCGTTGAGGCGTGTCCGCACCGCGTAGGAAGGGCGATCCATCATGCGAAAATACATCCGTGCGAGATATTCACCCATAATCCCCAGAGCTAATAATTGGGCTCCTGAAAAAATTGCAATGATAGAAGCCAGAAAAGGGAAGCCAGGAGCGACATCTCCTTGAATGAAATAACGAAGGATCACGAAAATCAGGATCGCAACTCCAAACAAGGTAAAGACGAATCCAATCAAGCTGGCGATTTGAAGCGGTAAGGTACTAAAGCCAGTCATCATATTGACGGCGTGGGTAATGAGTTTTCGCAGGTTGTAATTTGAGATGCCAGCTTGTCGTTGATGATGTTCGACGGGAACAGAGGCGAATTTTGTAGTACCCCACGTGAGCAGCACATCTATGGAAACAAACGGTCCGTGATATTTGACAAAGGCTTCGCGGAGGTAAGTGCGAAACACTCGAAATGCACTAACTTTTCGCGCTGTCTCGGCTCCCATGGCATGTTGTAAAACCAGCTTGGTAATTTGCGATGCCATATCCCGCCAGAAGCCATGCTGTTCCTGTTGCGGAGTTCCGTACACAACATCAATTTCGTCAGTGAGATGAGCCAAGAGCTTAGGAATTTCTTCTGGCGGATTTTGCAAATCATCATCAATCGTCACAATGATTTCATGCCGTGCTGCACGGATTCCACAGAGCAGCGCATTGTGCTGCCCAAAATTTCGCATCAGATTTATTCCACGTACCCAATTGTACTTTTCGGTCAATTGCTGAATCATTTTCCAGCTTGTGTCGCGGCTTCCATCATTCACTAAAATCGCTTCGATGTCATACCCTGCCAACGCGCTTTCGAAGCGAGCGATCAAGTTTTCTAAAGTCTCTGCGCTGTTATAGACCGGAATGACGATGGACAGACTAGGCATTAGGAGCGGGATTGACATTACGAGTGATTGGTTTTGTTATCGGAAAAAATATTCTCAAAGCTTGTGCTTCGTCACAAAGGTATTTATAAAAGGTTTGAAGATAGCACTCAATAAAATAGATGGCAATTATTGGCGAAACGTTTGAGCTTCGGCCAAAAGCCTGTTTGACGATAATTATTTTAATACGAAATTTCAAAATTTCTTTTTTGAGTAGAGCAAAAAATGATCTCAATTGCCAATAGCGTAACAGGGGTGAAGCGGAAATGGCTTTTCAATTTTGTCGAATATCTTTCCATTGGTAGTCTTTGTCTTTTCATTTTGTATCGCGTCATGGAACTTGATAAGGCAGACCTGCACATTCCATTTTCGTATGGCGGAGACGCACAAACCTTTTTACTTTTTATCAAAAGCATCGTTGAAGAAGGTTGGGTGCTAAATAATCGAAATGTTGGAATGCCCTACGGTTTTACGCTTTATGATTTTCCGCTGAGCGAGGCGTTTACATTTTTATTGATAAAATTTTTTTCACTCTTTACCTCTGATCACGGTTTAATTTTTAACCTATTCTTTATCATTCATTTTCCGTTCACCGCCGTGACTTCTTATTTTGTATTCCGGCATTTTGGAATTCGCTGGTTAATCGCAATGGTAGGAGCTTTGCTCTATACCTTCATTCCTTATCATCTCACGAGATCACAGGGACATTGTTTTTACGCAGGTTTTTATGCCGTTCCGTTAATTATCATGGTTGCGCTTTGGATTGCTGAAGAATCACTTGGTCTGAACGAATTAATTAATTGGAGGCAAAACTATAAAAAAATATTGGCAAGTTTACTGATTTGTTTGTTACTGGCTTCAACTGGAACTTTTTACTACGCATTTTTTGGTTGTGCTTTGTTGCTGAGCGTTGGAATTTTAGTGGCAGTGCGTCATCGTCATTTGCGGCAATTACTTTTACCAATTGCTTTGATTGGATTCATCGTTTTTGGCTTAGCCGCAAATGTTTCCCCGAATTTACTTTATTTTTATAAGAACGGTACCGTTGGTGTGGTAGAGCGGAGTCCGGCTGATGCTGAGACGATGGGGTTGAAAATTACGCAACTATTATTGCCTGCCAGTGGGCATCGTGTCGAAGCGTGGGCTGAAATAAAGCGGCAATATGATGCGCAACCCTTTACGACAGAAAACACAGATTCATCATTGGGTGTTGTTGGAAGCATCGGCTTTCTGATTTTACTTGGCTGGCTTTTATTCGGGCATACTCGCAAACGAGAAACTGAATATGAAAATTCTTGGCTGTTACTCAATCACCTCAGCATTCTGAATCTTACTGCTGTGCTGGTGGCAACTATTGGTGGTTTTGGTTCACTGGTAGCTTTTTTTGTTCTACCTCAAATCAGGAGCTATAACCGGATAGTAGTTTACATTGCGTTTTTTGCTATTTTTACGATGGTGATATTGGCGCACAAGCTTGCTCAAAAATGGGGAACAGCGATATGGCAAGTAGTTGTTAGCGCAATAGTATTAATCGGTTTTCTATATGTTGGCATTTTAGATCAGGTGAGTCCACGTCTGTCCAGATTGGCTTATGAAGGGATGAAGGTGGTTTACCAGAAAGATGGCGAATTTGTTTCTAACGTCGAAAAATCATTACCGACCGGAGCAATGATTTTTCAGTTTCCATACATTCCATTTCCTGAAGGTGGAACAAAAGGAAGCATGCTGGATTATGATCTATTAAAGGGGTATCTACATTCACATAAGCTGCGATGGAGTTACGGTAGTATGCGCGGGCGGAGCAGTGATCTCTGGCAACAGCAATTGATTTCCAAGCCATTGCCAGAACAGGTTCAGACATTAGCCTATGCCGGATTTAATGCGATCTACGTTGATCGAGCTGGTTATCAGGACAAAGCTGTTGAAATGGAGAAGCAGTTACAAAATTTGTTGCTGGTGAATCCGATTCAAAGTAGCGATCAACGATTGGCAGTGTATGACCTTTCCGCCTACACCAGCAAACTACAAAGTGAATTGCCGCCGACCGAATGGGATGCCAAACATGAAGCGGCACTTCATCCTTTATTTTTCTCGTGGGCAAAAGGATTTTATGGCCCTGAAGGAACAGGGGAAAGTAGTTGGCGTTGGTGTAAGAAAGAAGGAGAACTGCGTTTGATTAATACTGGAATGACTCCGAAGACTATTACTGTTGAAATGAAATTGAAGTCCGAAAATGATGGTAAGCTCAATATCAAAAGCAATTTTTTCAATGAGGTGTTACTGCTGACACAGGCACCGTTATTATTTTCCAAAACGCTGACAATCCCGCCCGGTCAATATACGATTCACTTTTCGTGCAATGCATCAAGAGTCAATGCGCCAAACGATTCAAGAGAGTTAGTGTTTAATGTCAGTGGATTTAAATGGAGGTAGATCATTAGAATTAAAACTATAGAAGCGCAAAAAAGTATTCTTTGAAAGAATTCCGTTTAGATGCGAGATAAAAAGTGTAAGAAAAAGGTGCAATTTTGTAAGCGATTGCACCTTTTTCTTAATTTAATTTTTCAGGAGAATTAAATGAGGAAACCCATTAAGGTTTCCAATATAGGTCGTACCATTTATGCAAAGGAGCACCAATTTGATTACTCATTTGACTGGTCGAGAAAACGTGAAGTTTGCCATTTGGTTGAACTAAAGCTGATGGGTCGGTTTGCAGGTCGCGCCCCAATTTTTCCCACGCAGAGGGGCAGTGCCAGTAATTAGTGCTTGATGGTACATAGCATTTCATCATCCTGATCCTTTCAATAAAGACGAATAGGAAAGCACACGGGCAAATAGACGATTCGCGTTCCTTTCGTCGGTTGTTTCAATGATACTGCTGAAAATGGCTGAGACGACAATACCATTTCTAAATTGGAAGTAAAAAATAAAAACTAGGATTTCTTATTTTTACCAAGTCTTGCCATTTCGGTTAAGGTGATTGTGCTGCGCCGCGCCGCCAAAAAATAGAGGGAGATAAAAGCCAGGACTTGCCGGGAGCTAATGAAAACGCGCTGAAATGCTGGCGGCGGCTTGTCTAAAAAGACATGAGCCTGCCAACGTAATTGTTGACAGGCATCTGGGTGGTGAAATTACATTAATATATTTTTTTGTACCGATCCATGCACGTCGGTCAGCCGGAAGTCGCGCCCTTGAAACCGGTACGTCAGTCGTTCGTGATCGAAGCCGAGTTGGTTGAGCAGCGTCGCGTGCAAATCGTGAACGTGCATGCCGCCTTCGTTCACGCCAAAGCCGAGTTCGTCCGTCTCGCCGTGCAAATAACCGGGCTTGAATCCACCACCCGCTACCCACATCGTAAATCCATCAATGTGGTGATCGCGTCCGGTCGTTTCACGCACTTCGCCCATTGGTGTGCGCCCGAATTCGCCGCCCCAGACGATGATGGTGTCTTCGAGCAAGCCGCGCTGTTTTAGATCAAGGACGAGCGCGGCGCTGGCTTGGTCTACTTCGCGGCAACGGGCTTCGATGTCGCCGTCGAGGTTATTGCCTTTTTCGCCGTGATGATCCCAATCGGTATGATAAAGCTGCACGAAGCGAACGCCGCGTTCAATCATTCGCCGTGCCAGCAACGCATTCGCTGCAAAGCCGGATTCGCCCGGTTTCACGCCGTACAACGCCAGCGTCGCCGCCGATTCTTTGCGAATGTCCATTAACTCCGGCGCACTCGTTTGCATGCGAAAGGCCATTTCGTAAGCGTTCACCCGCGTCATAATTTCAGGATCGCCCGTTGTCGCCAGCCGCGCTTTATTCAATGTGCCAACGGTGTCATAAAAATCACGTTCCTGTTCGCGCCCAATTCCGGCGGGACTTTGCAAGTTGAGAATCGGATCGCCCTGACCGCGAAATGGTACGCCCTGAAACGAAGTCGGCAGAAAACCACTGCTCCACAGCGTCGCACCGCCGCGCGGCCCGCGTCGTCCGCTTTGCAGGACAACGAAGCCAGGCAAGTCGGTCGCTTCGCTGCCCAGTCCGTATGTCACCCACGCACCGAATGAAGGGCGACCGGGAATTTGAAAACCCGAATTCATAAATAACTTTGCCGGCCCGTGATTGAATACATCCGTAGACATTCCGCGCAACCAGCACACCTCGTCTACGATTTTGCGATGATGCGGCAGCAATTCGCTGAGCGTCATGCCGGATTGTCCGTACCGTGCGAAACTGCGCTTCGTACCCAGCAGCTTTTCATTGCCTTTCAAAAAGGCGAAGCGGCGACCTTTCATCAGGCTGGGCGGTGGCGGTTGTCCCGTCAATTCACGCAGCTTCGGCTTGTCGGAAAACAATTCCAGTTGCGAAGGCGCACCCGCCATAAACAGATAAATTACGCGCTTGGCTTTGGCTGGCAGCGGGGCTTGGCGCGGAGCCATCGGCTTGCCCGGATCAATTTGCGGACGCTGTGCCTGCGTTTCGCCTGCCAACAGGGAATTCAGCGCAATGGAACCGAGTCCGACGGCGCATTGCCCGAAGAAATGGCGGCGGGTTGAGTCTTGTAATTCGTTTAAATCATACTGTGTTTTATTCATCGTACTTCCTTCTCTTTGCTTACTGTTACAACTCAACGTCATACTTGCTTGGTTCTTTTGTGTTGCCATCAGCCAAATCGCATAAGCGACGGAACCCTGACATCATTACCAGCCAGCCACCATCGCCAACCGTAGCTATCATTTTTTCGTTGATCGTCGGACGATCAACGAGATTTGTTTGCTTGAGCAAAAATACAATATCGTCCAAATCTTTTTGTCGTCCGGCATTGAATTTTAGCAGCACTAACCATTCCGGTGTGATGACGCGCAAACCATTTGGCAGGCGAATCGCTTGCTGTAGTGCCTTGCGATAAAATTCCTGATAGCTGTCATTTCGCACAATCCAATCAATCTGCACAGCGTATTTGCCAACTTGCAAAGTATAGCTGCTACCACCAAATCCTAACGGATGATCCTGAGTCAAAGACAGGTTTTTTGACGCAATAATATCCACATCTTTCGTCATCCGTGGACTACCATAAATGTACATCGCCATGCCGCCCGCGACTGCCCATTCAATTTCTTCCTGCGCGGCAAGTTCGCCAATCTGTTTTGCAGCTTCCATTCCAGTGTCACTGGAAATCATTGGGACGGAAGTATTTTCCAGCATCCGTTCGACCAATTTTTTATATTCGTTTTCACTCATTTTAATTTTTTGTTTGCGCCCGTCTCGTTCTTCGTCGCAGCGCGACGGCTGATTTTAACCGTGCGGTTGGGGCGTTAATCCCCTAACCCTGTCGCGTCAGCGACGATTGAATTTCTACAAAATTGCCAATCGAAAGAAATTATTCAGGTGTCGCTAATGCGACACAAGGATTTCGTTTTACGCTTTCCGTGGGTTGAAAACCCACGGCTAAATTCAGGCGTCGCGCTGCGACGAAAGCCTCAGCATCATTAGGCTTCAGTCAGCGTAACTTGCTGAAATAGCAGATGCCTCGAACTCACCTTTAAGTTCTTTAAGCCGTAGTATCGCTAATGAGTCATTGTAGTTGAGCTTAACAAACTCCTCTAGATATTTTACTTCCATCTGCAATAAGACTATTTGCAGCTTTGTAATCGTGTTATTTAAACCAAGATTGAGAACCTCCCAATTTCGAGCATGAAACGATCTCGTTTGCTCACGATGCTGGTCAAGCTCGCTTTCAGGGACACCAAGCTCTCTCAGAAGGGTAGCAAGGTCTCCGGCAAGCGCATCATCGGATTCGATTAGGATGTCCCGTAACTCCAAGACATCGCCAGCGAGCAAGCGAGCGTGTTCACTCAGTTGAGAGAAACTAGCTTTGGCATCAATCTCAATCGCAAGATCAGGTACGACATGGTGTTTTTTGTGTAGCTCTTCAACTCGAGACCAGTACTGCTCCATTTCAAGAGAAATCTTGTAAAGGAGGCTTTCGTCTATCTTGAAAGGATTTTTCTCAAAGTTCTTTTCATGCGTCACCTTAAACTCATGAAGTCGTTTTACCGTGTAAGTGACAACATCGTTTGTTTCTACGTGGTGTGGATAACAGAGAATTAAGAGGTTTGTATACTGACGTCTTTCTTCATCTGTTTGGTTTGGATTGAATCGTTCTCCACCTTCTTCAGCAGCTTCGATGTGACAAACCTGAGCGATGAATTCATTTCGTTCGTTGATCAGTGGGGAAGTGCAGCCGGGAAACGCGCATCGGTTCCCAGAGCGTGCAAACAAAGCACGTATGGCGTCAG
Source organism: Blastocatellia bacterium (assembly GCA_043783625.1). Classification (GTDB taxonomy): domain Bacteria; phylum Acidobacteriota; class Blastocatellia; order RBC074; family RBC074; genus JAFDVL01. The sequence continues at coordinate 14,678 of JAYVZE010000028.1, forward strand.
ATTTAGGTGGTAGTCGGCTCATATGCTAATGCACGAACTGTCAGTAAGCCCGCTCACGCGTAATGAAATTGTCCGCATTGAAAAGTACGCACGCCGTAGTTTCAATCTTATTTTGCTATTTTGCTGACTTTGCCTGATTTCTTGCGAAACAGCACACGGTCTGCATCCGGTTCGAGTTCGACGACACAGCCTTGAAATAATTCCGTACCGAGTAATCCTTCGTGGGAATCGGTAGCTTGTATTCGTACTTCCAGAATTTGCCCGAACCAGGCGATCTCTCCGATATGAACTTGGGTTTTCAAGCAAACGTTCTATTTTTTTCATAAAGAGAGCGGTACTGGATTTTTGAAAGTGACGGCGGCCTTAAAACCAATTCTGACCAGAAAGAATTTTTTGTCAGGATGCTTCAATCTGGCTTGGTGCATGGCGACAGACATCCGGTCAGCGACAAAGTAATCGCCGGAATCCGGCTCAATCGCCGCAAACTTTCCAATGTAGGTAGGTTCGAGCAAAGCTTTTAGCTTGGTTTCATAAAGGCGCATCGCTTTGCGTGCGAGTGGCGACACTTTCAACGGCTTGCGTGCTGACTTTTGTGCTGACGTTGTGGCTTGGCGCCGACGTTGTTGCAGACTCATATATTTTTCCTCCTTAACAAATGTAGCATGAATGATTGACCATCACTCCCGTGTAATAAAATTGTCCGTATTGAACAACACTCGCGCCGCCGCAGTCAGCGCAGCAGATTGCGCTTCGGTCAATCCGGCTTTCGTTAATTCTTTATTCACCAGTGCTGCCGGGGGAGCGGATTGGCTTGCTTGGCGTTCGACATAACTGCGCAAGGCTGTGAGTTCCGTCGCGTTGGGGGCGCGACTGAAGCACAGCGCAAATGCATGCTTCAATCGCGCATCAAGTGTAGCGGTAAAATCCCCCGGCACTTCGCGCACTAACCGCGCTGCCAACCCTTGTGCGATTTCAAGAAAGGCAGGGTCGTTCGCCAGCGTCAACGATTGCAACGGCGTGTTGGAGCGTTGACGTCGTGTGCAGACGGTCTGAAAATCTGGCGAGTCAAAGGTCGTGAACAATGGATAAGGCGCACTGCGAAAAAATTGCGTATAGAGCGCACGGCGAAATCGTTCGGTTCCCGTCGCCGCGATCCAATTCTTTTTGTTTTGCGTGAAGGCATAGACGCCATCAGGTTGCGGCGGGCGGATGCTGGGTCCGCCGATTTTCGGATTCAGCAAACCGCTCGCACTCAAAGCTGCATCGCGGACGATTTCGGCTTCCACGCGAAAACGTTCCTGGCGTGAGAGTAAAAGATTACGCGGGTCTTCGGAGTGTGGAGTGCTGAGTGCTGAGTAAATTCCGAAGACTGGCGATAGGTTGCGCTATTGACGATCAGGCGGTGCATCGCCTTGAGGCTCCACGGCTTTGACTGTGGACACGGGGTTTTCGAATCCGCACTCCGCACTCCCGTCGCGCAGTGCCACTGAGAGCCAATCCAGCAATTCAGGATGCACGGGCGGCGAGCCTTGTGTGCCGAAATCTTCTTCGGTTTCGACGAGGCCGCGCCCGAAATACCGCATCCAGATACGATTAATCGTCACGCGCGGTGTCAACGGATTCGCCGGACTCACCAGCCATTCAGCGAGGTCAAGACGGGTACGCGGTTTTCCGGTTTCGGGCAAGGCCGGGGCAATCGCACTGAGCACGCCCGGTTGTAATAACCCGACCGCTTTGTCAGGGCGCGTGAAATCGCCGCGCGTGAAAATGTACGATTCACGCGGCACGTTGATGTCGCGCATGATCATCGCCATGACAGCATTCCCTGCTTGCTTTTCTCTGACCGCGCGAGCTGAAGCGAACGCGGCATTGATGGGTGCTTGTTGTTCGGGCGTGCGCACATTCGCCGCTGTTTTCAAGGCCGCCAGTAATGCCGCCGCGTGCGCATCGTACGGCGTTTCCGTTGCGATTTCGATTTTGAAATGACCGATGCCGCGTCCAGTTTCAGCATCGTGCCGCATAATGAATTGGATTTGACGGCTTGCAAATTCTTTGGGCTGCGCAAACACAAACCTGGCTTCGTGGGGCTGCGCAGTTCCAGCGTTCGCGCTGATTGCCCAGCCGGTACGCCGATCACCATCGCTCGCTGCGCGTGCCGGAGACGCGCTTTGCTCATCATCAGCAAAGACCTCATTGAACCGATGATTGCCGCCTTCCGATTCGATATAAAATTCACTCAACGCAAAGGAACCATCCGCACCCAAGCCCGGTCCGTTTTTCGGCAAGGCTTCGTGCGGCAAGACACTCAAGCGCACGGCAGCGACACGCGGCAAAGCAAGTCTGCCCAAAATCCGGTACGCATCATTTTGCGAAGCATTGGCTGTTATCAAAAATGAGCCGTCAGCTAGTCGCTGCAATTTGCCAGCGGCTTCGGTGTCGAATTTTATAGGATCAAACGAAACCCATTCGACTTCTTTTTTCGGAGCTGTCACCGCCGGGTTCTTTTCAAGCCGCGCGATTTCCGCGCGTTCCCATTCGTCCTGTTTCAACTCGCCACGCATTGTCCCGCGTCTGGTCAATGGCGCGTCTGAAGCTTCCGCTTCTGTTTCTATTTTGCCGAAGAGTTCGCCGCGTTGGACGGGGATGGTCGAGCCTTGATTGTTCACATCCATCGTCGAATTAAAGAACGCGAACATCTGGTAATACTCTTTGTGCGTGATGGGATCGAATTTGTGCGTATGGCATTGCGCACAGCCGATGGTCAAACCCAGCCAGACCGCACCCGTGGTGCTGACACGATCCATTACCTGTTCGACACGCGCCTGTTCGGGGTCTACGCCACCTTCTTCGTTGATGACGGTGTTGCGGTGGAATCCGGTAGCTATCTGTTGCGCTTTTGTTGGGGTCGGCAACAAATCGCCCGCCAGTTGTTCAATGGTAAAACGATCAAATGGTTTGTCTTCGTTGAGCGCTTGAATTACCCAATCGCGGTAGGGCCACATCACGCGCTCGCCGTCAATCGTATAGCCATTGGAATCAGCATATCGCGCCTGGTCGAGCCAATGCCGTCCCCAGCGTTCACCGTAATGCGGCGAAGCGAGCAACCGTTCGACCAGTGCGCTATACGCCGCATCCTGCTGGCGGATGTCTTTTTGATTGAAAGCTTTGGCGAAGGCTTCGACTTCGGTTGGTGATGGCAATAATCCTGTCAGGTCGAGCGACAAGCGCCGAATCAGCGTTTGCGCATCGGCTTGCGGTGAAGGCGCAATACCTTCACGTTCGAGCCGCGCCAGGATAAAGCGGTCAATGCCATTGCGCACCCATTTCGTATTTTTCACCGCAGGTGGTTGAAGTTTGGCGAGCGGTTGAAACGCCCAATGTCCTTCATATTTCGCGCCTTGTGCAATCCAGCGGCGTAATAATTCGGTTTCCTGCGGCGTCACCGCAGCTTTTTTGGCTGCCGGAGGCGGCATCATTTCGCCTGCTTCGTGTGAAGTGACGCGCCGCAATAATTCACTCTCATCCGGCTTGCCCGGCGTAATCGCGCTGTATCCGCCACGATCTTTGGTTGCGCCTTCAAACGTATCAAGGCGCAAACCTGCTTTACGGTTTTTCTCGTCCGGCCCGTGGCACTGGAAACAGCTACCAGACAAGATCGGGCGGATGTCCCGATTGAATTGAACTTCTTGTGCCGCCGCAACCGTCAAACGCGACGCAGACCAAAACGCGACAAGCGCGATGGTTG
>JAYVZE010000029.1:0-13505 GCA_043783625.1 Blastocatellia bacterium
CTACCCTACATGTCACCGCCATATTTGGTTGAAATCAGATCATGCTCTCAATCGGTGTGTGCTGTAATCCCTGCGATTCAGCCACCGCCTCGCTGGTCAAAATTCCATTGAAGGTATTCACGCCATTGCGCAGATGAATATCATTGGCAATCGCAGCCTTGAAGCCTTTATTCGCCAGCCTCAGCGCGTATGGCAGCGTCGCATTCGTCAACGCAAACGTCGAAGTTCGCGGGACGGCTCCCGGCATATTCGTCACACAATAATGCAGAACATCATCTACATAATACGTTGGATCGCTATGCGTAGTCGGGCGCGTAGTCTCAATGCATCCACCCTGATCTACGGCAACGTCAACGATGACGGCTCCTTTGTGCATGGTCTTCAACATTTCCCGTGTCACGACTTTCGGAGCCGAAGCACCGGGAATGAGAATTCCGCCAATGACCAAATCGGCGTTGGCGATGGCTTCCTGTACGGTATATGGATTTGAAGCGAGCGTGCGGATTTTAGCTCCGAAAATATCATCAAGGTAGCGCAGGCGATCAAGATTCCGGTCGAGCACATGAACACTTGCGCCCAAGCCGACAGCCATTTTAAGAGCGTTGACGCCCACGACTCCGCCGCCAATAATGACAGTTTTAGCAGGTAAAACTCCAGGTACGCCGCCCATCAAAACGCCGCGCCCGCCTTCAGATTTTTGTAAATAATGCGCCCCGATTTGCACTGACATCCGACCCGCCACTTCTGACATCGGAGTCAGTAACGGTAAATGTCCTTCAGCATTCGTAATGGTTTCGTAAGCCACGCCGATAACTTTTCGATCCAGCATGACCTGCGTCAAATGCGGGTCGGGCGCGAGATGCAAATAGGTAAATAAAATCTGCCCTTCGCGCATTCGTTCGTATTCCGGCCCGACTGGTTCTTTCACTTTGACAATCATTTCGGCGCGTTGCCAGACTTCATCGGCGGAATCTACGATGTGCCCCATGGCTCCAAGATATTGCTCATCCGGGATTCCACTTCCCTCGCCCGCGTCTTTTTCAATCAGGATGGTGTGCCCCGCATCGTGCAAAGTTTTGACTCCGGCAGGCGTTAATCCGACTCTTGATTCTTTATCCTTAATTTCTCTTGGCAGCCCGATAATCATTGTATTGTCCTCAATAGAAAATTGATCCTTGATCCTAAAAAAATGCATTCTGCACTTATCAAGTCGTAGGAGATGTGCTCGCGCCCTTGCCGCAATGCCGGATAACAACTTGCATCAACTGTTGGCAGCCCTGCCCCGAACTCCCTTGCTCCTTACATTTTTTCGCAATCCATTCAGAAGATTTCATAATTTCTGAGGGCGCGGGAACTCCACGACAAAAGTCAGGAGCGGGTTTCGCACTTTTCAAACAAGCAGTCAAAAAGAAGGTCGCAGACATCGTATTCGTGATCGAATTATCAGCCCCAAGGCGATTGATTGATTCGGTCAGACAAGTATTTTCATCACCCGTTTTTCCAACCTCCGTCCCCTCTTTCATCACTTTTTCTGAACTGTTTTTCACTTGCTCAATCAAATCCCTGCCACTGGTGCTGAACCAATAAAACCCGGCTCCGGCAATCCCCGTGCAGAGCAACAGCACGCAACCCAGAATTATCAAAACAATCTTCATGTTTTTTGACATAATTTTTTCTCAATGCAACTTACTCGCGTGGCATAAACTTTTAGTTTGTGCCGATTTCATCGCCGTAATTTTGGTGGAAACCTGTTGCCTTATTTTCAAAAAGTCACAGTATTGCACTCAGCACAAACTGAAAGTTTATGCTACAAGTTATTTCTCAAAATCGTCAATCTGCGCCTTCTGCAACTTCCCGCTATAATCCACATAGATAGATTTCCATTCGCTGAAAATATCCAATGACGAAATCATTGCACCTTCACGATGACCGTTGCCTGTGGCTTTCGTCCCGCCGAATGGGAGGTGAACTTCGGCACCGATTGTCGCCGAGTTCACATAAAAAATTCCTGTGTTCATGCGCTCCATCGCGTGAAAGGCGCGATTCACATCGGCGGTGAAAATCGAAGACGATAAGCCGTATTTCACACCGTTGCCGATTTCAATCGCGTCATCCAAATCGTTACACGGAATAATGCTCACAACCGGGCCGAAGATTTCTTCCTGTGCGATCCTGTGGTTCGGCTTCACATCCGTAAAAATTGTCGGTTCGATAAAAAACCCGTGCTTCAAATTTCCACCGCTCAGGCGATTTCCGCCGAGCTGAAGTTTCGCTTCCTGTTTCCCGATTTCGATGTAACTTAAAATTTTATTGGCGGCATTTTCATTGATGACCGGGCCAACTTCGTTCTTTTCGTTAAGTCCATTGCCAATCGTCAAAGCCTTCGCCCGTGCCGTCAATTTTTCGATATATTTTTTATAAACTTTTTTGTGAACAACGACCCGCGAAGAAGCCGTGCAGCGTTGCCCCGAAGTCCCGAATGCGCCCCAAATCGTGCCTTCTGCGGCGAGATCGAGATCAGCATCTTCCATCACCATAATGACGTTTTTGCCGCCCATTTCCAGCGAACAAATTTTCCCCGTCCGCGCTGCATTTTCCGCTACCGTAGTTCCCGTCGCAGTCGAACCCGTGAACGACACTAACCGCATATCTTCGTGAACTGCCAGCGGCGCACCTGCTTCAACGCCCGTTCCCATCACGATGTTGACGACGCCTTTTGGTAATCCTGCCGCTTCTAAAACTTTGACTAAATTGATCGTCGAAAGCGGCGTGTCTTCGGCTGGCTTAATGACCAACGTATTTCCGCAAATCAATGCCGGAATCATCTTCCACGAAGGAATTGCCATCGGAAAATTCCACGGCGTAATCAATGAACAAAGCCCGACCGGTTGGCGGACGCACATCGCAAATTTGCTCGGCATCTCCGACGGCGTAGTATATCCGTGCAAGCGACGACCTTCACCTGCCGTATAAAAAATCATGTCAATGGCTTCCTGCACATCGCCACGCGCTTCTTTAATCACCTTGCCCATTTCACGGGTCATTTCCTGCGCGTATTGCTCTTTGCGCTGCATCAGGATTTCACCGGCGCGATACAAAATCTCAGCTCGCTTGGGCGCAGGTACGGCTTTCCATTTCGGCAAAGCTTCACGCGCAGCACCTACCGCCGCGTTGACATCAGCGATACCTGAAGCGGGAAATAATCCTACGCTGTCTCGCGTGTCCGCCGGATTCAAATTTTCGAGGTAATTGTTAGTAGTTGGCTTGATCCATTGTCCGCCAATAAAGTTTTTGTAGCGGTTTGTTTTTACTGCTGCTTTTGCCATGACAAATAAGTCTCAAGGGGAGCTTGATTATTAATAGCTTTTTGCGGTGGGGCGGCCTGATGACATTGCATACAACTGATTCTGGCATCGTGCCATTTCAGGGGATGTTTGCGAGCTGCTTCCAGCGCAGACATTTTTTCGGGAGTGTGACAGGTAAGACATTGATCGCGTGCGACGACGCCCTGATGCGCAGCGTTCGCAGGTAATTTCGGCGCACGCGCACTGACCCGCGAGAGCAAATATAATCCGCCTACGACGCCGACGACAATAATGATAAATATCCAGTCACGTGATTTCATATTCTGTCAAAAATAATTATGCCGCACCCGTCGCCAGACGAAACAACTGACTCAATAAATCTTCCTCAGAATCCCTGCGCTCAATCGTCAGTCCGACAACCTTGCTGCCGTCACGGCGCGAAGTCAGGCGGCACATTTTCTTGCGGAGCCGCAAGACGTAATGCTTATTACCAATGTTGACCTGCGCAGTGGAGGGCGGTTGCAGCCCCCACCTGAGATTTCCCTTGGTCGTCAAATTTAATAAATTAATGAGGATGTCGTCTTCCTCTTCGGGCGTTAGTGCTTTCGTAATCAAGCGAATCTCCTAAATGAATAGTGTTTGCTAATATGCACTATAATATACACACGGCGGAGGATGACAAATGTTATGGGGAATTTTTATTAGAAAAAATTGAATTTAAAGGCGAACTAAGCCGCAGGTCGAAGTTGTTGGTCGGGTGAAACTGAGACGATATATTCCGTTAGCTTCGATGGACGTGTCTTTGCGCGTTTTGCGGACGCCAGTAATTCTCGAACCGTCAGAAGCAAATCATCCGTTGTTTGCGGAGTATATGATGCTTCTTGATCCACAGGGCAAACCCAGGAATCAACTCCTGCCACACTTACCGTAATTCCGTCCTCTTGGTAGACAAAAGTAGTTTGCCGCCATTCTTTAGAAATTTTATGTACGCCACAAGTTGGAGGAGGTTTTGAATCCATAGTCACTTCTTGATTTTTTTCCGCCTAGTGTATGGCGGATGATTCCAATAGCCCTCGTCAGGCAAATAAGCCGTCACAATGTCAATCTAAATCGAATCTGCATACTCACAAACGACATGCAAATATACCATAGTATTTGTGGTTAGTTTAGTCTGACCACAAATGAGAAAGCGTTGTTCGCCTGGATATGCCTCGATGATTTTGCCATTCAAAATTGCTTCAATCATGTGCTCACGATCAAAACCTTCTTTCACAGCATGCATTGCGGCGTGGCTTTTGACAGTGTAATCACCGAGACTAATACATGCTTGAATTTCTTGAATAACCGATACTAAATTCACCCGAACACCTTCAAAATCGGATCGCCTCCAAAATTCGTCAACCGCTGATCGCGTCCGCCGTAATAGTAAGTCAGCTTGCGATGATCCATTCCCATCGCGTGTAAAATTGTCGCATGCAAATCATGCACGGAATACGGATCAACGGTAGCTTTCACTCCGAATTCGTCAGTCTCTCCAATGGATTGTCCGCCTTTGACTCCGCCGCCTGCCATCCACATGGTAAAGCCGTAGTGATTGTGGTCGCGTCCGACGCCCGATTGCGACATGGGCATGCGTCCGAATTCTCCGCCCCACACAATCAGCGTATCTTCGAGCAAACCGCGCGATTTCAAATCTTTGATTAATCCCGCCATCGGCTTGTCGGTTTCCTTGCAATGCAAACGATGATTTTCATCTAAGCCGTAATGCGCGTCCCACGATTCCTGTTGATGCCCTCCGCCGTGATAAAGCTGAATAAAACGAACTCCGCGTTCGACTAAGCGACGCGCTGTCAGGCATTGCTTGCCAAAAAAATCTGTATGCTTTTCGCCGATGCCGTACATTTTTTTCGTCGCGTCAGTTTCCTTGCCGAGGTCTACGGCTTCCGGCGCGTGGGTCTGCATCTGAAACGCCAATTCGTACGAAGCAATCCGCGCATCCAGATCGCTGTTGCCTTTGTGATTCGCCAGATGTTCCTGATTTAATTTTTGGACGAAATCAATTTCCTGCCGTTGCAAATGCGGATCAACCCATTTCGGCGGATTCAAATCTACAATCGGCACATTGCCAGCGCGAAACGAAGTCCCTTGGAATGCCGCAGGCATAAATCCCGAAGACCAGTTCGGGGCACCGCCGATAGGGCCTCCGCGCCAATCGTACATTACAATGTAGCCGGGCAAATTCTGATTCACCGTTCCCAAACCGTACGTCATCCACGAACCAAGCGAAGGATTTCCGGGGCGCATATTTCCCATGTTCATCTGGAAAATCGCGGGTGAATGATTATTGCTGGTCGTGTACAAAGATTTGATAAAGGTCAGATCATCGGCGCACGATCCGAGATTTGTATAGAGTTCAGAAATGTCCTGACCGCTCTGCCCGTACTTTTTGAAGCTGTACGGCGAAGCCATTAGATTGCCGTTTTTATTGAACAATTCCAGCTTTTCAGTCGTCGGCAACGGCTTGCCATGCATTTTGGTCAGCAACGGTTTCGGATCAAAAAGATCAACCTGACTTGGCCCGCCGTACATAAACAGGAAAATTACCGACTTGGCTTTCGCTGGAAAATGCGAAGGCTTCGGAGCCAACGGACTGGCATTTTTTGCGTTCGGTTCAGCCGCAAGCAAGCCATCTTTATCAAGAATGGAAGCCGCCGCTAATCCTGAAAATCCGGCTCCGGCTTTAAATAATAATTCGCGGCGTGACATCGGAGTTGGTTGAATGATTGGAAGTGATTTGTTTTTCATAAAATTCATTAAGGTACAATAGGCGTCCCGCCTGTTGTATTACTCGACGACAGGCGGGACGCCTATCGTACCTTTAATCTACATAGAGAAATTCGTTGAGATTGATGACCGCATGGCAGAAATCTCGCAGGGCTGAATTCGCAGGATTTTCAGCTTTACGTTGATTGTATCCTTCCGTTTGTGTCTTGATAAAGCTCATCGCCCATTCCAATTCCTTCGGACTCGGCTTGCGATTCAGGGTAATTTGAAACGTACGATTTACCTGTTTAGCAGAATCAGCCCCGGCGTCAGCCATCACTCGTTCCGCCAAAAATTTCGACTGCTCCAAGACAAATTCATTATTCATCAACGCCAACGCCTGCGGAGAAACTGTCGAAGTCGAACGGTTCGGCGCAGAAACCACTGTCACCGGACAATCGAAGACTTCGATCAACGGGAGCGGTACAGAACGCTTGACGAAGATGTAAATGCTGCGCCGATTTGTTTCGTTATCGTCTTTCGCATCCAACGGCCAACGTGGGCGCGAGCCTGTATTGATAATATCTGCATCAATGTGCGGATAAATTCCAGGGCCAAACATTTTCGGGTTTAATTTATTGCTCACGCTCAAAATTGAGTCGCGAATGATTTCCGCTTCGAGGCGGTGCGGATTCATACGCCACAACAAACGATTTTCAGAGTCTTTCGCGATGGCTGCATCATTGCCCAAACTCGATTGCTTGTAGGTATTGGAAGTCAGAATTATCTTGTGCATCTGCTTCCAGCTCCAGCCGCGATTGACAAATTCTGTCGCCAGCCAATCCAGTAATTCAGGATGCGTCGGACGATCTCCGGTGGCTCCGAAATCGCTCATCGTTCTGACAATGCCGGAACCAAAATGATATTTCCAGATACGATTCACAGCGACGCGTGCCGTCAATGGATTGTCAGGACTCGCAATCATTTCCGCCAATTGCTGGCGAGGGCTGGCGGGTTGTAAATCTTTGCCATCGCTGAGCACGGTGGGGACTCCGGGATGCACTTCTTCACCTTTCGCGCGCCAGTTTCCGCGCAGGTAAAGGAATGTTTTGTCCGGGTCTTTTTTGTCGGTCAAACCCATCGCCGAAGCATACGGAGCCGGACGTTTTTTATTTACATCGTCAATTTCTTTCAATAATTTTTTGCGCAAGCTGTGTTGTTCAGGAGTAACCTTTTCTTCAATATCTTCGGCTTGAATATTCACATCTTTGCGCAGGCGTTTTTCAGTTTCAGCACGGAATTGTTCTTTTGTAAGTTCGCCGAAGCCACTGGTTTTTTCAGCCAACGCTACATGAAAATCAATTTTTTCATTGATTAATTGTTCACGAATTGGTTTTTCAAGTTCCGCTAATTTCGCTTTGTAAGGTTTTAGTTCTTCATCAATAACTTTGTTCGCAGCTTTAAATTCTGCGATTTCTGCTTCGGTCGCCAACGGCTTTTCGGTATTCGCCGAAGCATTAAAAACCGCGACCATTCGATAATAATCCCGCGTCGGAATCGGATCATATTTATGATCGTGGCAACGCGCACAACCGACCGTTAAGCCCATGAACACAGTCGAAGTCGCGGAAACCATGTCATCCATCTCATCACTGCGCGATTCTTCGTTGACGACGTTATCAACCGTTGGGCCGCTACGACAAAACCCGGTCGAAACCAGAGCCTCCGCGTTGTTTGGATTGAGCGAATCTCCGGCTAATTGCTCGACGATAAATTTATTAAAAGGCTTGTCTTCATTAAACGATTTGATTACGTAGTCGCGATAACGCCACGCATGCGGGCGATCATAATCGAACTCATATCCGCCGCTGTCGGCATACCGCGCTAAATCTAACCAATGCCGTCCCCAGCGTTCGCCGTAATGTTCGGACGCCAGCAATTTATCTATCACTTTTTCGTACGCCAATTTCGATGGATTTTTTAGAAATGCCTCCATCTCTTCCGGCGACGGTGGCAGCCCGATCAAATCAAAATACACGCGGCGTAGTAACGTTCGCGGATCAGCCGCAGGCGAAGGATTCAATCCATTGGCTTCGAGCTTATTCAGCACAAACGCATCAATTTCGTTGCGTACCCATTTTTGATTTTTGACTGTCGGGGTGGCGGGACGAACGGGTTTGACGAATGACCACCAGGCGCGATCTTTGGCGGTGATGGAATATCCCGGCTTGCGGATCGGCGCACCTTCAGCAACAGCCATCGCCGCCACAGGTTTCATGCTATTGATCCATTCAGAAATAATTGCAATTTCCGCGTCAGAAAGTTTCCCGCCCATCGGCATCGCAGGTTCTTCTTTGTGCGTGATGAGCTTTACCAAAAGGCTTTCATTCGCGTTGCCCGGGACGATGCCGGCTCCACGTGTACCGCCTTTCATCGTCGCCGCTTCCGTCCGCAAATCCAACCCGGAGCGTTGCATTTTTGCACCGTGGCACATCACACAATTCGCTTCAAAAATCGGCTGGATTTTTTTGGCGAAAATGTCGTCACTGGTTTGCCGCGCAGCAAACGTCAGCACGGTAATTGAAGCAAGAATTACGAATGCCTTGCTGAGAGTTTTGAGATTTTGAATTTTCATAAAATTAAAAGACAACAAAGAGTCAGAGTCAGGCTCGATCTGTACAGCACAATTGAAATATGAAAAAAACTTAACTTCGGAGATTTTCTACTAGCCCAGCCGTTCACGACTGGGAATGCGATTCGAAAATATTTGAGGGTGCTTCAGCGTCCTTTTTTCTTGGCTTAAGCCCTTACAAGCCCGATAAATCGGGCTAAGTGATTAATGGTTACTCTTCCCAGCCGTGAACGGCTGGGCTAATAGAAAAACTTTATTACCGCAATCCCACCCGCTACCGCAGGCGGTACTGACACGATTTCTAAAATGTCAACTGTCCGCCATCCACAACTAATGCATGTCCGGTCACAAACGATGCATCCTCCGAAGCCAGAAAAGCGACCACCGCCGCTACTTCATCTGGAGTTCCAAACCGTTCCATCGGAATTTTTTCTTTCAAATAATTTTCTTTCATCACCGGATCAGCATCCAGCACCGCCATCGAAAGTTTTGTCTGAATTAATCCGGGAGCCGCAGCGTTCACGCGAATGCCGTGAGGAGCCAATTCAATCGCCGCTGTCATCGTCATCCCGACGACTCCGAACTTGGAAGCATTATAGGCAATAAGCCCCGATTCGCCTACAATTCCATTCGTCGAAGCCATATTCACGATGCTGCCTTTGATGTGATGCTTGACCATCAATCGCGCTACGACTTGCGTGCAAAGATGAACGCCTTTCAAATTCACATTGATCGTCGCGTCCCAATTTTGATCGGTCGTTTCCAGCAATGGAGCGTATGGCGCGATTCCCGCGATATTGCACAGCACATCAATGCCTCCAAACCGTAATTGCACCTTATTTGCCAGTGCTTCGACCTGCGAACGTTGCCCGACATCGCATTGATAGGATTCCGCTTCTCCACCATTGCCAACGATTTCTGAAGCAACCAATTCCGCATCTTTTATTTTTAAATCAACCACGGCGACGGATGCACCTTCCCGCGCCAGCCGCAACGCGGTAGCCCTGCCAATTTCTCCGCCACCGCCTGTGACGATAGCAATTTTGTCTTTGAATCTCATGAGAAAAACGTCCTTCAACCGAAATCATAGTTTCTTCGATTCAAGGAGGTATTGCAACACCGGGAACCACACTGGGAGCGCAAGCATCCTGCTTGCTCCGAGCGCGTGCAACGCCGCTCGGTAACTTTGGCAACTGTAAGTTTTCGAGATAACGGATTCCTGCGCGATGCGCTTGCTTCGCTACGCTGGCAAACGGCAAGCAAGATGCTTGCGCTCCCGGTTCATTTCCCGGCTAAAATATCTGCTCTACGCTTCAATAAATACGCCCGAATTGCCGCAGAATCTGCTTTGCTGATATGTTTTCCAAATCCCGGCATGCCACGATCTTCGAGCGATCCGTCCAAAACAATTTCATCGAACATCTTGAAAATTGCCGGCTTGGAAACTGGCAACATCGGAGTCAACCCGCCACCGCCAACCGCCCCCGCTCCATGGCAAACCGCGCAGTACATGGCGAAATGCGTATTCCCTTTTGCGATCAAATCAGGAGAGGCATTTGACTCAATCGCAGGAACAGCCGCCATCGGAATTTTCGGCAGCGGCATTAATTCCTGTTTGGCATTCAAGGCAAACGTCAACACGCGTCCCACGTTCACCGTATTCAATTCAGGGATGTAAGAATATCCGCCCGTCAGCGGAAATGCTCCACCCCATCCAACCATTACCGTGACGTATTGCACGCCATCAATCTGGTACGTCACTGGCGGCGCGATGATCCCAATCCCAACATTTACTTCCCATAATTTTTCGCCTTTGTCCGCGCTGTACGCGACAAATCTTCCATCCGAAGTCCCTTGAAATACTAAATTTCCAGCCGTCGTCAAAGTCCCGCCATTCCACATCATTTTGTATGGCACGCGCCACGCTTCTTTTTGTTTGATCGGATCCCACGCCAGCAAATGTCCGGGTGGAATCTGTTTCGGGTCAGGCACATCTTTCAGCACCGGTCCGAAATCTACGCCTAGATTCCACCATCCGGCGCGGGGCTTAAAATTTGGATCGGGCGAATAAAACCCGGGAATATCCTGCGCCGGAATGTAGACCAATCCCGTCATTGGGTTGAACGACATCGGCTGCCAATTATGCGCTCCGAGCGGCCCCGGTTTGTGCAACGAATAATTTGTTTTGTATCGCGCTTCCGGGATTTCAATCGGGCGACCTGTCTTTTTGTCTACGCCTTTTGCCCAACTAATTTCCGCGAATGCTTCCGCCGAAATCAGCTCGCCGGTCGCGCGATCAACCACATAAAAAAATCCATTTTTCGGAGCCTGCATCAGCACCTTTCTGACGCGTCCACCGATTTTCAAATCCGCCAGAATCATGTGCTGCGTCGCCGTATAATCCCACGTATCCCCCGGCGTTGTTTGATAATGCCAGACGTATTCTCCGGTCTCTGGACGCAACGCGACAATCGAAGAAAGATACAAATTATCGCCACCCTTCGGGCTGCGGATTTGTTGATTCCACGGCGAACCGTTTCCTGTTCCGACATACAATAAATTCAACGCCGGATCGTACGCCATCGAATCCCACACCGTACCGCCGCCGCCTAATTTCCACCATTCGCCATCCCACGTTTTCGCGGCGCGTTCCATCGCTTTGGATTCAAACCCTTTCGCCGGATCACCGGGCACAATATAAAATCGCCAGCTCTGTTTTCCAGTCTCAGCGTCATACGCCGTAAGGTACCCGCGGACGCCGTATTCGCCTCCGCCATTGCCAATTAAAACTTTCCCTTTCACCACACGCGGCGCACCCGTGATGGTGTAGGATTGCGTTTGATCCACTGTGACGACATTCCACACCACTTTCCCTGTGGCAGCCTCAAGAGCAATCAGACGACCATCCAGCGTCCCGACAAAAACTTTTCCTTTGTATAAAGCGACGCCACGATTGACGACATCGCAGCAGGCTTTGGCTCCGAATTTTTTGGGGACTTCAGGATCGTATTTCCAGAGCTGCTTTCCGGTTCGCGCATCCAGCGCATACACCACGCTCCAACTACCCGTCGTATACATCACACCATCCGCAACAATCGGCGAAGCCTCCAGTCCGCGCATGGTATTCGTATCGTATGCCCACGCCAGCCCAAGCTGTTGCACGCTCTTGTCATTGATTTTATTTAAAGAGCTGAAGCGCGTTTCAGCGTAATTTCGCCCGTGCGTCAGCCAATCCCCTTGCCGCGCATCAGCGGAGCGCAGGGCATTATCATCAATAATTTTTTTGACGGGAGCGGCAGATTTTTTCTGCGCCAGCAAGGAAGAAGAAAATATCGTCAACACGAAAAGAACAACTGCCAACGAAATGCGAATTGGGTGCTTCATTGTTTGGGGACTCCTGAATTTTGATTTTACCAAGAGAAAGTCGCTAACAGCGAATTGGAATAATTCCTGTTAACGTCGAGTTCACAAGGATAAAGGGAAAAACTGTTTGAGGAAAGAGTAGCGGCAGAATGTCGGGGGCGTAACAAGTATTAAAATTATAGAACCAGCAGATGAGTTTAGTCCGAAGTTAGGGTGTACAGATTTGTAAGGGTTAGTTCGGTTGGAGCTTTAAAATAGTTTGGTTATCGCCACCTATCCAAATATTATTTTTATTCAGAAAGAAAATATTCGCTAAGTTATTTTTCGTTGGGCTTTTAAAGTTATTCCACGAATCTCCATTATCTTTTGAATAATAAATATTTCCACCGCCTCCGACTAACCATCCCTCTCCTTTTTCCAAATAAATATCACTATAGTATCTAATACTTTCGGGTGTTTTATTTTCCCAAGATATTCCTTTATCTTTACTTTACTGCCGTGCGATAGTTAGTTATATCCACGCTACGATAGAGCGAGGAAAATCGCATCACCTGTGAATTTTCCTATAACTACTTAATGCACGGCGGTATCGTAAAAGAAGTCCTGCAATGTCGCCATTTTCTGATAACCTTTTATAGCCTAGCAACCAAATATCATTCCCGATTAATTTCACTTTTTGAAAGAAATACGTTTTATCCAATTGTTTCTTGTTCCAGCCATTTTGAAAGTGATAAATTTGACCTCTTTCGCCTGTGCACCATACTTCCCCGTTGTTACCACAGGCAGCACTATATAACTTTTCTTTGGCAAAAGATTGATTGTTGATTCTCATATTTTGTCCGTCTATCAAAACTTCTAAGATTCCGTCATCACCAACAATCCAGCCTTTTTTCGGCGAACTGAAGCAAATATCATAAAAAATAGTGAACTGTTTTACCGTTCCAGAATTTTCTTTACTAAGACTAACCTCTTGCCAGCTTACACCCTTATCCTTTGAATTTATGACAAACGGTCTGTCGACTTTATTGGAGCCAAATTCAGAGCCAATTGACCACAAAATATTGTCACTCGTAAATACAAGTGAGTGAACGGTTTTTTTATTAAATCTATATAAATCATCCCAGGTTCTTCCACCATCAGTGGTCTTGCTTATATCAAACAGATTTTGCGCAATACCGTTATTATTATCGAAAAAATATATATTTAAGGCAAATGGTACCGTGTTGCTTATAGAACTCTCCTTTAACATTTCCCATTTGCCTAATTCTCGAGGGCTACCTATTTCAGTAGTATTTTTCAAGCAACTGGTAAGTAGGGTGCATAATATAAAATTAAGCACTAACACAATTCAAAATAAGCACCTCACTAAAAATTATAAGGTAGAATAAGTAGAGGATGAAAACACCTACGAAATACATCAAGACGTTGACAGAGGCAGAGCA
>JAYVZE010000030.1:0-14745 GCA_043783625.1 Blastocatellia bacterium
TGCTGATTTTTGCAGTACTGCTGATCGCTTTCAGCGGTTGGCTGTATTGGATGATCGAACGTGAAGTTAATACGCGGCTGGATCATACGATTACGGATAAAGCATTGACGGCAGCGGCGGGATTTCAGGGTCAAATGCTCGAAAATCACGGCAATGCCATAGTCGCCACAGCACATACGTTAGTAGAGTTCAGACCGCATCACACTTATTTATCGGTGCTGACAGAACGCGAAGTTTTAGGTGCCAGCCATTTCGATCAACAAGCCATCCCAACCGACGAAACAAGATTGGAAAAGCCCTCAGTGACATTGCTTGCTGCGGCCAGGCTCAGCGATCAACCAATTCTGCAAACGATCAACGCCTTCGGCTCTGATGGCGGGCGAATGGCGATGATGCACATCAGTGAAGCAGGCATGGATTATTTTATTCTCGTCGCAGAAAGCCGTACCGGGATGATGGATCAGCTCCGCGAATTGCGCCGCATTTTCTATTTGAGCTTGCCGACAATGTTGCTGATCGCTGGCATCGCGGGATTCTTACTCGCGCGAAAAAGCCTGGCTCCGGTGGCGGCAATGTCCTCACAAGCCGAACAAATCAATGCCAACAATTTGCACGAACGCTTGCAGGTGCGCAATCAACAGGATGAATTGGGACGACTAGCGACGGTTTTCAATTCCCTGCTCGCACGGGTCAATCGTTCGTTCGAGAGCTTACGCGAATTCACAGCGGACGCTTCGCACGAATTGCGCACGCCGCTCGCCATCATTCGCGGCGAAGCGGATGTCGCATTATCACAACCTCGCACTCCTCAAGAATATCAGGAAACACTCAACATTATGCGTGACGAAGCGAAACGTTTATCGCGCATCGTAGATGACATGTTGTCGCTGGCTCGCGCTGACGCCGGTGAACACAAGTTACTCTGCACTGAAATTTATTTGAATGATTTAGTCGAAGAATGTTGCCGTGCGGTGCAAACACTCGCTGCCAGCAAAAATATTGCGGTTCTCTTTGCCCACGACGAAGATATTGAATTCAGCGGCGATGAAGATTTATTGCGCCGCTTGATTTTGAATTTGCTCGACAACGCCATCAAATACACTCCATACGGCGGCACGGTACGCATTGAACTCACCGACGAAAGAGAACAAATTCAACTTCGTGTCAGTGACAATGGCATCGGCATCCCCGCCGAAGCTGCCGCGTACGTCTTTGATCGTTTCTACCGCGTAGACAAAACTCGTTCGCGTTCTGAAGGTGGCAGCGGACTCGGCTTACCCATCGTCAAATGGGTTGCTGAGGCGCACCACGGCAACGTGACGTTAGCAAGCACTCCAGGACTCGGCAGTAATTTTATTGTGACCTTACCGCGTAAAGTGTAGTCAGGCACTTGCTTGTTTTGTCTGAGACAAGCTATTAAAGTCGGGAATAAAGTTTAGTACTGGGAGTTTAATTATATGTCCGAGCAAAATTATTCCTCTGAAAGCGGTCATTCACATGACGATGGTCACGAGCATCAAGCTCACGGTCACAATCACGATGAAGGTCACGGTCATACTCACGGCACGGTAAACCCATCAATCCTGACGAGTGAACGGGGCATTTGGGCGGTCAAATGGTCGTTTATCGGTCTCCTTATCACGACGGTTATTCAGATTGTGGTTTTCGTCTTTTCGGGAAGCATCGCGTTGCTTGCCGATACGATTCATAATCTCGGCGATGCCTGCACAGCTATTCCGCTGGCGATTGCTTTCTGGCTGGCACGTCGGAAACCGAGTAAACGATTTACTTACGGTTTCGGGCGGGTCGAAGATTTAGCGGGCGTTTTTGTTGTGCTGACGATCTTAGCCAGCGCAATTTTTGCGGGTTACGAATCTTACCAAAGGCTTCTGCATCCGCAGTCGGTAATTTATTTGTGGGCGGTCGCCTTCGCTGCCATCGTCGGCTTTATCGGCAACGAAGGCGTAGCAATGTTTCGTATCAAAGTTGGCAAAGAGATAGAAAGTGCTGCGCTCGTCGCCGACGGTTATCACGCTCGCACCGACGGTTTTGCAAGTTTGTCCGTTCTTTTAAGCGCCTTTGGCGTTTGGCTGGGCTATCCGTTGGCAGACCCGATTATCGGTTTACTGATGACGGCTTTGATTCTCAAAATTGTTTGGGAATCAGCGCAATCCGTTTTTACCAGATTGTTGGATGGGGTTGACCCGGAATTAGTAAATGAAATAAAAGAAACTGCCCAGCAAACGTCAGGCATCGAAGATGTTACCGATGTGCGAGCGCGTTGGTTAGGTCATCGGCTTCACGCCGAGTTGAATATCGCGGTCAGACCGGAACTTTCCGTTACTAACGGACACCAACTCGCCTTGAAAGTCCAACACGAGCTTTTGCATAAACTCTCGTTTCTCTCAAGCGTAATAATTCATATTGACCCTGCTGACGAATCAGGTAAGAAACATCACATGGTCGAACATACACATGACGACTTACCTTCCCATTCACACGCTTAATTTAGAAAAGTACTGTACCTGACAAGTCAGTACCCACGGCAGAAACTCGCACGCAGTAGCTTCGTGTAGGTTTCTAATTTTTATTAGAGTTAAGTGTTAATCGCCCGTTCATCTTGCATGACTATACTCTCCAGCAATGTTGAATTATTCGCCCATAATTCGTGCCGTTCTGGTCAGTTATATTTTTTTTCTTGCTCATCCGGTGTGGGCGCAAACAACCGTGCCAAACTCGCTGACGCTGAATGAAGCGGTGCAACGCGTCCGTCAAAATCATCCTTTGCTCATCGTCGCCAAACAGCGCACTGCGATGTTTGAAGGCGAAATGATTGAGGCTGATTTACGTCCGAATCCAATTCTGACAATTAGTGGCGAAAATTTTCCGCTTGATCCACCCGAAGGCGGTTTTGGCTTCAAGCGAACCATTGATTGGTTTGCTTATTTTTCGCAAACCTTAGAACGCGGCAATAAACGGGAATTGCGTCGGGCGAATGCGGAACGCGCTGTTGACATTGCCAAAGTCGAAGCCGAAGCTCTCGAACGTCAACTGGTTTACGAAGTCAAAATTGCCTATCAACACGCCGCTGTCGCCCGTGAAAAAACTGAATTCCTGCGCGAAAATATTAATCAACTTTCACAACTCGTGAAGCTCAACGAAGTGCGCGTCAATGCAGGCTACACTGCCGAAGGCGATCTCATCAAAACGCGGCTTGAAGCACAACGCGTGGAATACGCCGCACGCAAAACAATGATCGAATTTGACCGCGCCAAGATTTCTTTATTAAAAGCGATGGGCGAAAATTCTTTTGAAACTGATTTCGATTTGGCGGAACGTTTGGAATTCAAAACCGTTTCGATGAATGCGGTAGCCTTGCAGGAAGCCGCGTTACGTCGTTCAAGCATCAAAATTATCGAAGCGCGTTTGGAAAGAGCCAGCGCGAGTCAACGGCTGCAACTCGCGCTAGCAAAACCTGACATTACGGCTTCATTTGGTTACAAACGCAACGGCGTAGACAATGCTCTTTACGGCGCGCTCAGCATTCCGCTGCCGCTTTACAATAAAAATCAGGGCAACATCGCACGCGCCAATTCTGAAATTGCCATGATTGAATCTGAACTTCGATTTGAACGTGCCATTGTCCTGGCTGAATTGACTGCCGCGCGTCGCACCGTCATCGCCAACGAAAAACAGCTCGAAGCCTTGCGTTCAGAATTCCTGAAAAATGCTGATGAATCGCAGCAGGTTTCGCTCGCGGCGTATCGCGAAGGCGCAACTGATTTGCTGCATTTGATTGATGCACAACGAACCCGCACACAGGCGCAGGAGCTTTATTTTCAGGCTCTCGCTGATTATCAATTATCAATTCACGAACTGGAACGCGCCGCTGGCATCGAACGATTGCCCGCCCGCGAAATTGTGAAAGGCGATCCTAAATGATAGAAGAAGAAAGCGGCACATTGAATGAAGCTGCACCCGCCCACAGCATTCGAAAAACAATATTCTCGCTCCTCATCCTCGCGGTTGTCGCGGCTGGCTTATGGTTCTGGTGGCGCAAGCCTCCTGCTGTAGCCGAAAATTCTGCCGCCGCTAAACCCGCAGAAAAAGCCGCTGAGAAAAAAGAACCCGAAGTCACCAACCGCGTTGCTCTTTCGCCCGAAGCTTTCAAACGCGCAAACATCGAAACCATTGAAGTCGCTTCACAATCGCTTGGTCAATCGCTGACAGCTACCGGACATTTAGCAATGAACGATGACGCTGCGGTACGCATCGGAACCTTTGTTGACGGGCGTGTCGTTCATATTTTTGCTAAAGTTGGTGACACTGTCCGCAAAGGGCAAACTCTCGTTCACATTCATAGCCACGAATTAACTGATGCGCGAGCCAATGTCGCTAAAGCCAAAGCTTCAATTGTTGAGAAAGAAAAAGCATTGGCATTTGCGCAGGCAGAAGCCGACCGTGCGACACGATTATTTGACGCCAAAGCCATCGCCAAACGCGAAGTAGAGCAAGCCAATGCTCACGTCGTCGCCATCAAAGCTGAGACCGAATTAATCAAAGCCGAACTGGAACGCGCTTCTGAATTTCTGGAACATTTAGCCGTAGATCAGGACGCACCCGACGAAGTGGCAATTCGTTCGACGCTTTCCGGTGTCGTCACGAAACGTCTCGTCACAGAAGGTTCCGTGGTCAGCGACGCCAATGATTTAATGGAAATTTCCAACGCTTCAACCTTGTGGGCAATCGCCGAAGTTCCAGAAGCAAATGCAGCTCTTGTACGCATCGGACAATCCGTCGCCATCAAAGTTCCATCACTCGGCGATGCGACAATCAGCGGAAAAGTGATTCACATCGGCGCGGCGCTGAATCCAGAAACGCGGACGATGCAGGTGCGCTGTCTCGTGAATAATTCGCGTGGAAATTTGCATCCTGAAATGTACGCCACAATGGAAATCAGAGGCGGCGCAACCGCATCAACATTGGTGGTTCCGCGTGAAGCCGTGCAGGACGTTGATGGCGAAAAAGTAGTTTTCCTCGCGCTTGCGGACAATTCTTTTGAGAAAAAAGTAGTTGAACTTGGACGCGAACAAGGAGACAAAATTGAAATCATCGGCGGTCTGCAATCCGGTCAACGCGTCGTCACCAAAGGCGGATTTTTTATCAAGACGGAATTTTTAAAAGGAGCACTGGCGGAAGAGTAAGAAGAGTGCTGAGAAGAAACTGCTGAGTGCTGAGTATTTCAGCCACACAGCACTTTTTACTCAGCACTCAGCACTTTCTTCTCACCTTTATGATTCGCACACTCATCGAATTTTCACTCAAGCAACGCCTCCTCGTTTTCGCGCTTACATTGACACTCGCGGGAGGCGGATTGTATGCCCTCTCGACTCTGGCAATAGACGCTTTTCCCGACCTCACCAATAACCAGGTCAGTATCTTCACTGTCGTACCGGGTATGGCAGCCGCAGAAGTTGAACAACTTGTCACCTATCCTATTGAAAGCTCAATGATGGGGTTGCCAAAAACACTTGAAGTCCGCTCAATTTCTAAATTCGGGCTGTCAGTCGTCACCATCGTCTTTAATGACAATGTAGACTATTATTTCGCTCGCCAGCAAGTAACCGAGCGTTTGCAGGAAGCACGTAACCGGTTGCCGCAAGGCGCTGAAACTGCGCTGGGTCCGCCCGCTACTCCCTTTAATGAAATCAGCCATTACGTGATTGAAGGCAAAAACAAAAGCCCGATGGACTTGCGAACCTTGCAGGAATATGTGGTCAGACCGCAACTGCGCACAGTGGCGGGCGTCAACGATGTCAGTTCCTGGGGTGGATTCACGCAGCAATATCAAGTGCTGGTCAATCCTGAACGAATGCTGGCTTACAACCTCACCTTACGCAATGTCTATCAGGCTTTGGCAAGCAGCAACGAAAACTTTGGCGGTAGTTACATCGAACGCGGTTCCGAAGGTTTCACCGTGCGCGGACTGGGGCGTTTTGAAGCAGCCAATGCGGAAGAAGACATCCGCAATGTTGTCGTCAAAGCGACTTCAGGCGTTCCGGTTCTGGTCAAAGATGTCGCCACGGTAGAAATTGGTGCTGCCGTACGACAAGGCGCAGTCAGCAAAGATGGCAAGGGCGAAGTCATGTCAGGCATGGTGATTATGACGCGCGGAGAAAGTTCGAAAAACGTCATTGAAAAAGTCCATGAACGCTATCAGCAAATTGAAAAATCATTACCGGGCGGCGTGCAAATTATTCCGTTCTACGAACAAACAGACCTTATCAATCGCACGATTCGCACAGTTGCTACGAATTTAGTCGAAGGCGGTTTGCTGGTGATTGCGGTACTATTTTTGTTCCTGTGGAATATTCGCGCATCGTTGATTGTCGCGGTCATTATTCCGCTTTCGATGCTGATTGCGTTCATCGGCATGAAAGCGTTCGGCTTGACAGCGAACCTGATGAGCCTGGGCGCGATTGATTTTGGATTACTGGTAGATGGCGCAGTCGTGATGATTGAAAATTTCATCAGCCGGATCAACAGTACTCCGGCGAATCCTGACGACACCACCACCGCGCAAATAAAAAATTCACGCCTCAACCTCATTCGATCCTCTGCACTCGAAGTTGGCAAACCTATCGTCTTTGGCATCGTCATTATTATCGCTGTGTATTTGCCGTTGTTTGCACTGGAAGGATTGGAAGCGCGCATGTTTCGCCCGATGGCGTTGACGGTATGTTGTGCGCTGATTGGTGCATTATTATTGACGTTGCTGCTGATTCCGGCACTTGGATCATTGACACTGCGCCCGCACAAACATGGTTTACACGAAAAACTCATGCTGGGGATGCAAGCCATTTATCGCCGCCTGCTGAAAGTAGTCATGCAATGGCGAGTGTTGACCGTTGGTTTATCGTCGCTCGCTGTGATCGTGGCACTGGTTTCAATGAATCGTCTGGGAACAGAATTCATGCCGCGCCTTGATGAAGGACAATTCCTGATTGAAACTCGCCGCCTGCCGTCAGTTTCGCTCACGCAAGCCGTAGATATTTCGCAGTTAGTCGAACAGGCTTTGCTGGAATTTCCCGAAGTCAAAAACGTCGTCACGAAACTCGGCAGACCAGATTTAGCCACCGACACGATGGGCATTTATCAGGGCGATGTCTACGTGATTTTGAAGCCACCCGCAGAATGGAAAACTGCACACACACGCGAAGGATTGATTAAAGCCTTTGATAAAAAATTAAAGGGTGTTCCCGGCGTTGCCTACAACTTCACGCAACCGCTGGAAATGCGAATGGACGAAGTAATTTCCGGCGTCAAAGCCGATGTCGCCGTGAAATTATTCGGCGATGATTTCAACACTTTGCAGCAAAATGCTGAGCGAATTCAGAAAATTTTAGAGAAAGTCGAAGGCTCTGCTGATGTCCAAGTTGAAGTCCTCGGTGGCGCAGGCGAATTGCGCATTGAAATTAATCGCCCTGAAATGGCGCGGTACGGGCTGCGCGTCGAAGACATCAAGCAAGTAATCGAAACGGCGATTGGCGGCGAAACGGCGACCGAAGTTATTGACGGGCGTAAACGCTTCGATGTCGTGGTGAAATTGCCTGAAGCACGGCGCAAGGATAATCAATCAATTTTGAGTTTGCTGGTTCCTACTCCGGGCGGCGAACGTGTGACGCTGGGGCAAGTCGCAACGCTGAAAAATGCCGAAGGTCCTGAAGTCATTAACCGCGAAGACGCGCAACGCCGCCTTGTCATTCAATCCAATGTCAGAGGCCGCGACATCGGCAGTTTCGTCGCCGAAGCGCAAAAGCAAATTGATAAAGAAATTAAACTGCCGACCGGATATTACCTGACGTGGGGTGGTGAATTTGAAAATCAGCAACGCGCGATGAAACGGCTTTACATCGTCGTGCCAATCGCGATTTTATTGATCTTTTTGTTGCTGTACTCAACTTTTAATTCGATGAAATACGCAACATTGATTATTGCGAATTTACCGTTCGCATTGGTTGGTGGAGTCGCAGCTTTATGGATGAGAGATTTGAATTTAAGCCTGTCTGCTTCCGTCGGATTCATCGCTCTTTTCGGTGTCGCAGTTCTGAATGGCGTCGTAATGGTGAGCTACATCAATCAACTCCGCGAGCAAGGAAAATCTGTTTATGAAGCCGTCCTCGACGGCGCGAGTTCGCGTTTGCGCCCTGTGTTGATGACAGCATTAGTCGCAAGTTTAGGCTTTATCCCGATGGCAATTTCCACTGCGCCCGGGGCCGAAGTACAACGCCCGCTTGCGACTGTGGTGATTGGTGGATTGATAACTTCGACTCTGTTGACGCTGTTTGTTTTGCCGACTTTGTATGAGTGGATTAGCAAGGCAGAAGCCCGCACGAAGTAAGGGCGTCTTTGTACGGTGAACTGTTAGTTCGCCGAATCTACATTTTACGATCTTAGCTTCCCGTCTTTCGTCAAAGAATATTGTACGCCGCGCCATTCGACTTTTTTCCCGAAAAATCCCACCAACCACACACCAAAGCCAATAAAATCGCGGATCGGTAACAACCAGATATTTTTCAGCAGCGTAAAATCTTTCATCAAAATTACGCCGCCGAAAACGGCTGTCAATAATCGAAAGATCATCGTACCAACAAACACAGCCCACACCGGCGATGAAAATCTTAAGCTCAACAATAACAAAAACGAAGTTGGAATTCCGTAAGTCAAAACCAATCCGGCATAACCTTTTGGACGTGAAACCCGGACGGCTTTGTTCCAGCGCAATTGATGTTTCAGCATCGAAATCATCGTTTCCTTTTTCGGAATATGATCTACCACGACATCAGAAATAATAATTTCCAAACCTTCGTTTGCTGTCAAAAATCCGAGCCAAAAATCATCCGCCAGATAATCAGCAATCGCTGCGAAGCCTCCAATTTTATTGAGTGTTTCGCGCTTCATGGCAATTGTGGAGCCGAGCGCAAATTTGACTCCTTCCAGCATCCGCGAAGTCATCACTTCAGGCCCGAAGGTTGAGGAAAGTCCAATATTTTCCAGCAATGAAGCAAAGCTTTTCGCCCGCGCTCCACGATATACACACGTCACCATTCCGACGTTTGATTGCTGCAATGGAGCTACGACACGGCAAACATAATCCGGCTCAACTTTGATGTCGCTGTCTACAATAAAAATATATTCGTAAAGCGCGTGCTGAAAAATATTATGAAGATTGGAAACCTTCGCGTTCGTACCGATTTCATTGGCTGAAATGATTAAATCAATTTTTATATCGGGATATTCATTTTGTAATTTTTGAATAATTGGCACAGCCGAATCGTCAGCATCGCGGCAGCCAAAAAGAATTTGAAATTTGGGATAATCCTGCCGACAAAAACTGGCGAAGGTTTCACCACTTTCTTCATCTGCGCCGCGCACCGGAATTAAAATTGAAATCGGCGGAGTGAAAGCTGTTCCCAATTCACGCTGCCGGCGACGATCTTTTGCCCATAAGAATCCGGCAACGAAGGCGATGAGGTAATACGCGAGTGCCGCGACGACGAGTAATAGCAAAAACGCCCGCAATGAAAATAATCCAATAAAGACAGACGTGAAAGCCGCTTTGTCAGGATTTAAGAAATGAAAGATGCCTTCAATAAAATTGGTCATCAGATTGCTAACCGGAGCTTCTAATTTGCCGGAAAGCGAAATAATAGCGACTCCGAATGTGACCAGAATTGTCCCCATCCAACGCGCCGCAGAAATTGTTTCTTTGAGAAGAAATTTTGCTCCAATGGTATTCGTGATATAGCCGATAGCCGTCAGCGGGACGACAAAACTTAAATCGGCGTAACTCAACAAACTCAAAAATGAAAAAAATGAGAGGGCTAGAAAGGCGACGCCAACCATCAGGTTCAAGTTAGTAAAAAATTTCGGAAGCGCTCTGAGCAACAACTTTGGACGAAAAGAAATCTCGCCAATTTGCTTCATGGCGCGAGCGGAAAGAATTTCTCCCAGCGAACTAAAAATAATTAATGAAAACAATAAAAGTGGCGTCTTCATTGATCGTCACCGCTTCCAGTGGTTTTTTGTTCAGTGCGGGAAACAATCGCTACGCCAAAGCAAATGACTAAAGTTCCTAGCCATCGTGTCAGCGAAATATGTTCGTGCAAAAAATACTTTGCCATCGCTGCATTCAGCGTATATCCGAAAGCAGTCACAGGTAACACATAACTTAAATCCGCCCAGGAAAGCGCGGCGAGGTACAGAAAATAAAAAATAGTCAGAATGGTAATTCCCAACCAGATATAAGGATTCGTAAAAACCTGAAATCCGAGTTGTATGAGTTGCACAGGATCAAGTGTGTTGACCTCGCCAATGCTTTTCATGCCTTTGGTCAGGCACACATCACCCAGCGTTTGGCAGACGATAGCGAAAAATAAGACGATCAGGGTTTTCATGCTCGCTTGATGTTACGCAGCATTGAGAATTTGGCAAGTAATGCAGAAGCCCGCACGGAGTAAGGGCGCCAGTACTCCAGAAGGTCTTCGTTGAGTACTGGCACCCTTACTTCGTGCAGGCTTCTGCATTTTTAGGAAGCCGCAGACGTATTCATCAACTGCGGAGCCAATGATTCCGGTGCTGAAGTTTGTTTCGGCTTGGTAAATTTCAAGTCTTTCCAGGCAATAAATTTGCTTTCAAAAAAGCGGAAGCTGACAGCCGCAACCAGATAGACAGCACTCAAATAAATCGCAAACGCTCCCAGTCCTTTCGGGGAAACTGAGCTGAGTTCGGCACCCAATAAAATTGCTATACCGACTAAAGGGTAATGAAAAACATAAATTCCGTAGGAAAGTTTTCCGGTGTACACCAAAAATCTGTTGCTCAAAATTCGGGTCACAAAATTGCCACTCAGCAAATTTACAATTAAATACGCTGACCAGAAATTCAGGATTGTGTAACGCCAGATGTATTGATAATTACTGGTTCCATCGAAGGGAAATCCGAACGTATACAAAACTCGTAGCAACGGCATCGGGCGATGCTCAACGATTAATTGTTGCCACGGCGCAGCCACCAGCGGAGCCATATTCATCGCACCCAACGCTAACATCAAAACAGTTAGAAGCAGGAAAACGGGTAAGTGAGTTTTGCTTTGCTTGAGCTGGAGCATTGCTAATCCTGCGCCCGTTGCTAAGGCGTCAATCTGGCTGGTGGTGGGGCTATAAGCAAATAACCACGGAGCCGGATGCTCAGGATAAAAGCCTTGCGCAAACATCACCGATAACACACGAATGATCGGACACAGCAGAACCAGCACGATAATTGTTTTGCGCAACGATTGACGCGAGAGAAAATAAACAATGGGCGGCCAGAATAAATAAAATTGCTCTTCAACGGCTAATGACCAGAAATGTGAATACGCTCGCGTTCCCGAAAACGGAAGCTGTAGCCATGAATAATTATAGGTGTAGGAAAAAAGGAAAAACCAATCCTGCTTAAAAAGCTCCGGTTGCCTGGCGATCAGAAAAATCAATGCGAGCAAAATCAGATAGCCAAAATAAAGCGGGAAGATGCGCAGCGTGCGACGCCAGTAAAAACGCTTCAGAAAAAAATTGAATTTCAATTGCTTGTCATTTACCAAAATTGACGTAATTAGAAACCCGGAAATAACAAAGAAAATTTGTACGCCGATCCAGCCGACCGCCAAATAATCATAATGAAACAAGACCACCAGGAGTACGGCGATTCCACGTAATCCATCCAACGGCTTAAAGTAATTCATAACAATGAGACCTAAGTTTCTGAGGACAATTTGATAACAACGTGCGAAGTTGAGTGAGAAGCGCGAGCTAAAAAATTGTCTAAGCGAGACCGAAAATGGTTAGGATTTTTCGGCAGTTTACAGTTGACGATATGTTGTTGGGCTGAATCCAGCCAACAATATTCTTTCACGAACCTCAGAACTTAGCAATACATTTAATTCGGCTTCTCCACCAGGGTTTTCTTCATAATTCCATTTTTCAGCTTCGGGTGAAAGTGGATGCGCATAGATTTCGCCGGGAACTTTCGCCATTTCGGGAATTAATCCAAGCACATATTTTTTGTTCATGTTGCCCGTTTGCAGCAGTCCGTAAACTTTTTCGGGAACGACGAAGCCCCGGCCTCGCAATTTTCGGTAACAACGTTTCGCCAACAAATTGAAGACAATTCCTAAAATGATTTTGAACGGAAGCGAAGAACTGTCCAGGCTCAGGCTGAGTTTTATTTCACCTTTGGCAACGCGGATTCTGCGCACGTTGAACTCTTCGCAAAGCTCAATCAGCTCGTCAAAAATGACGGGATGCATGTGCAGGTGCGTGTGTCCGTCTACATGCGAAAATGGCAGTCCAGTCGCCACAAATTTCTCGAACTGCGCCCGCATTTCTTTTTTTAATTCGCGCCGCGCCTGCGGGCTGAAAAAATATTTCATCCCCGCCAGCGGAGGGCTGTTAGTGAATTCATTATTTTGATTTGTCAGCGAAGGGATTTGATCGTGTGGCAAAGATGAATGCCCCAGCACGAGGACTAAATGTAAGCCCACCGCAAGGCCAGGGTTTTCTTTAGCAAGCTGCACGGCTTCATCGGTGGCGCGTTCATTGACCATCAAACTGGTGCTGGTCAAAATGCCTTCACGATGCGCCTGAATGATGGCGCGATTGACCGCCGAAGTGTAACCAAAATCATCCGCGTTGATAATTAAAGGAATTGTCATTTAATTATTTTGCTTCATTATTTTGCATCACTGTTTTGCATTAAGGACAACAAATATTCCTGGGAATTCAGCGCACCATCATCACGGCTGACGGGACGCAAATAACTCCCATCCTTTTGCAGCCAACGCATTTTGACGTGGTCTGCCAGCGGGACTTCCAAGGCTTCGCGGCGGACGCGCTCACGCAGTCGTTCATCCTGAACCGGAAAAATAACTTCGACACGACGATCCAGATTACGGCTCATCCAATCGGCACTGCCCAAATAAATCTCTTCTTCGCCTCCATTCACAAAACGGTACGCCCGCGAATGCTCAAGAAAACGTCCGACGATAGAACCCACGCGAATCGTTTCACTCTGTCCGCTCAGACCTGGACGCAGGCAACAAACGCCGCGCACGATTAAATCTATCGGGACTCCAGCCCGCGAAGCGGCATACAATTCATCAATAATTGCAGTGTCGGTCAGGCTGTTGAATTTCGCCGTAATTCCTGAAGGTTTACCCTTTTGATGATTCGTAATTTCGCGGCGAATCATTTCCGTAAATTTATTTCGTAAATTGACCGGCGCAACCAGCAGCTTTCTAAATTCACTCTGCCGCGAATATCCGGTCAGGAAATTGAACAGCTCAGAGGCATCCGCTCCGAAATCAGGATGCGCCGTAAACAAACCAATATCCGTATAAATTCTGGCGGTGACAGGATTATAATTCCCGGTCGCCAGATGCACATAACGCCGCAGGACTTCGCCTTCCTGTCGAATCACAAGCGCAATTTTCGCGTGAGTTTTTAAGCCTAATAATCCATACACGACATGGACACCGACTTTTTCTAACCGCCGCGCCCACTGAATATTATTTTCTTCATCGAAGCGCGCTTTCAACTCAACCAGCACGGAAACTTGTTTGCCATTTTCAGCCGCTTCAATCAGAGCTTCAACGATGGGCGAATCCACCCCCACCCGATAAAGCGTTTGCTTGATGGCGACAACTTTTGGATCACGTGCCGCCGCTCGCAAAAACTCTACGACTGGCGCAAACGAATCATACGGCGTATGCAGCAGAATATCCTGCGCTTTGATCGCTTCAAAAATAGAATCCGAGGCACGCAACGCCACCGGAGTAGCAGGCGTAAACGACTTGTCTTTCAGCCCCGGTAAATCGAGTTTATAAATCGTCATCAAGTCAGGAAGGTTCAGCAATCCGTCAATGGAATAAACATCCTGTTCGACTAAATCCAAAGATTTTTGCAGCAGCTTCACCATCCGCTCACTCATCCCGGAAGCGACTTCCAGCCTGACGCCAAAGCCAAAGCGACGTTGGCGAATTTGCTGCTCAATCGAACGCAATAAATCTCCGGCTTCGTCTTCTTCGATTTCAATATCGGCGTCGCGTGTAATGCGAAAAGGCTGGCATTCAAGGACGCGCATGCCGGGGAAAAGTTTTTCGATATGCGCGGCGACGACTTCTTCAAGCAAAGCAAAATGATGCGAATCTCCGAGCCGAATCAAACGCGGCACATTCGGTGGAAGTTTAATCCGCGCAAATTTTATGTCTTCATCTTCGTCAGGCTGTGCCGGAACAACGAAGGTTCCAAGATTCAAACTGATGTTGGAAATATAGGGAAACGGATGTCCGGGATCGAACGACAGCGGCGTCAACACCGGAAAAATCCGTTCCTCGAAAATTGTCCGCAACGTCTCGCGCTGCGCTAATCCAAGTTCGGAGTATGGCACGATCCGTACGTCGTGCATTTCCAGCAGCGGTAAAATTTCCGCATTCAAACACGCGAGCTGTTGCGCGACCAATGGTCGAAGCTGGTCAGAAATTAACCGCAATTGCTGACCAGGCTTTAAGCCATCAGGCGAAAGCGTAGCGGGATCAGCTTCGAGCTGTTCCTGTAAACCCGAAACGCGCACCATAAAAAATTCGTCGAGATTGGTGGAGAAAATGGCGAGAAATTTTAAGCGTTCCAGCAACGGCTGCGAGGTATCCAG
>JAYVZE010000031.1:0-13934 GCA_043783625.1 Blastocatellia bacterium
GCACGATTTCGATCTCTACGATGACGTACTGGAAGTCTGCGCAGGCCTCTGGAATTTCCAGCTATCTCATTGATTTTAAATGTCACAACAACTCTATTGTTTTGGGGGGAATGTGTTTTCGCTTAAATGACAAGCATAAGGAAAAAGCGGTTGGGCTAAGAATACGAGGGAAGAAAACTATTGCCAAAGAAAAACTGTACAAAACTATTTTAGGTGAAGTGCAACAAATCAAGCCAAACTTCAACATTGGAATTAGTACGGGCATAGAAGGCGAGAAGGCTAATCAATGGTTATCACCTTACCGGCATTGGCGTTTTCAACCTAACAATACTGTTTATGACGGGACACTGACGAAACGAGGCGTAAAAAGCTAAGACCCCATTTGTCCTACATAAATATTTGACGCATAACGTCAAACTTCGGACAAACAGGGTCATAAACAGTTAAGAATATACATAAATTGTGTAGAAAATGCTAGGCTAATTTCGACAGCGGTGTTAGCCGTTGAAAATAAACTGAGACAGCAGTTTCATAATGACTTTTTAGGAGCTATCAAACAAAATGGAAGTCAAAGCAGACGCGAGAAAGTTTTACGAAATCGAATGTGATGCGCTGGTGGTCAGCGTCTATGAAGGCGAAAAACCGGAAGAAAGCAACGCCTTAGCCGAACTGGATAAACGTTCCAACGGCGTGATTACTTCGCTGATCGAAAATGGTGAATTATCAGGGAAAACCGGAGAAATTGTTTATCTTCACAGCCCCGGGGACATCGCGGCAAAACGTTTGTTATTGCTCGGTGCAGGGAAACTAGCGGAGTACAACACTGATGTTGTGCGACGCGTAGCAGGGACCGCCGCTCGGTTTTTGCGGGCGAAGAATGTCCGTAAATTTGCGTTTCTCAGACGTTCACAGATTCCACTCGGCGATGCGATTCAGGCTGGGGTCGAAGGTGCCTTGCTCTCGCTTTGGGATGCCAACAAATACCATACCAGTGACAAAGAAGAGAAGTTGATTGAGCAGATGATTCTGGCCACTGTTGAAGGCGATTCTCAGGAGTTATCGCAGGGAGCTGAGCGCGGACAGATTTTAGCCGAAGCTGCCAACTTTGCCCGCGAAATTGTCAATGAGCCAGGCAATTTAATGACTCCGACCGAACTCGCTCGTCAGGCAGAAGAAGTCGCGCAGAAATACGGTTTGGAAATAGACGTACTCGACGAAGCGCGAATGAAAGAACTTGGCATGGGGTCGCTGTTGGGCGTTTCGCAGGGCAGTGCTGAACCTGCCAAATTAATTGTACTGACCTATACGCCAAGTGCCGAGCCAACTTCTAACGAAACCATCGCCATTGTTGGTAAAGGTGTGACGTTCGACACGGGAGGTATTTCAATCAAGCCGGCAGACAGCATGGAAAAGATGAAATACGATATGGCTGGCGGCGCGACTACGATAGCGGCGATGCGAGCGATTGCCCAACTGAAGCCTTCCATCAACGTGATCGGAATTGTTCCCGCTGTCGAAAACATGCCGGGAGGACGTGCGCAACGTCCTGGGGATGTCGTCCGTTCGATGGCGGGAAAAACTATCGAAATTATCAACACGGATGCCGAAGGCCGGTTAATTTTGTGTGATGCGTTGACTTACGCCATCAAACTTGGCGCAACGAAAATTGTAGATTTAGCCACGCTGACCGGAGCCGTTTCTGTCGCGCTGGGTGACGTGTATGTCGCTGCGCTCGGCAACGATCAGGAATGGATAGATGCGGTCATCAATGCTGGAAAAAGTTCTGGCGAGAAGATTTGGCAATTGCCGCTTGATCGTGAATACCGCGATCAAATCAAGAGTGATATTGCTGATATTAAAAATGTTGGCGGGCGCAAAGCCGGGACAATCACCGCCGCGTATTTCTTGCGTGAATTCGTCGGTGACACTCCCTGGGTGCATCTTGACATCGCGGGGACAGCCTGGAACGACAGCGGCAAGCCGTATCTCTCAGTTGGTCCGACTGGGATTTGTGTGCGAACGCTGGTTAATCTTGTGACTGCTGAGTCGCAAGTGTAACTACAGCAGTCCGAAAAATTGTCAGCGAAGGAGCTGCTGATTTATGCATCAATTTGCATATTCTGTAGCTCTTTTTATTGGCTGAGGCTTTCATGGAACCCACTACGATGCAGGAAAATCAGAGATTACGCGAAGAGCGTGATTTGTTGCGCCGTCGCTTAGCCGAATTGGAAGACGACTTTGCCCGCAGCAATCAGGAAATCTTTGCGATGAATGAAGCTCTCGTGTCAGCGAATGCACGACTGAGCGAATTGGATCGAATGAAGGATACTTTTCTTTCGATGATTACCCACGAATTGCGGACTCCGATGACAGTGATGATCGGTCTGGCTGAAACCCTGGATGCCGGAGTCTATGGCTCACTGAACGAAGCACAGTCCGATAGTGTCAGCCGAATTATCGAAAGTGGAGATCGGCTGCGCCAGTTGGTCAATGATTTGCTTGATCTTTCTAAATTGGAATCAGGCATGATGCGCTTGCAGCTTGAACCACTTGATCCGCGAACATTGGTTGAAGCAGTGATTGAGCAGATTCATCCTCTGGCCGAAAAAGCCGGCGTAACTCTCGAAAATAACGTTGGATTTAATTTACCCGAAATTCAATGTGACGGATTACGAATTGAGCAGGTGCTGACAAACCTTTTGAGTAATGCCATTAAATTTACGCCAAGTGCCGGAATTGTTCGCATTACTGCAAATATTAAAGACAAATTCATTATCTTCAATGTGGTAGATAATGGATGTGGGATTCCGCCAAACTCTATCAACTATATTTTCGACAAATTTATTCAGCTTCACCCGAATAAAGAGGAGCGTACGAAAGGAACCGGATTGGGATTGGCGATTGTAAAACATCTGGTTGAAATGCACGGAGGTCTGGTTGGAGTCGAAAGTCAAACCGGACAGGGAAGCCGCTTTTATTTCGGATTACCTCTCAGCAACGCAACAGCGCTTTGATTTTTCCGATCTTTTTTCCGTAACAAAACCTGTGCCAGACATAGAGTATTCAAGATGGATACTATGGATGCGTCAAATGTTAAGCTTTTTCACTTATCATAAGTGTATGAAATAAAAAGACTTAAACAAATTTTATCAAAAATGTAATTTTTTTATAGACCGATTAACGGAGTTTAATGGATAATAGATTTGCGCTCAAAAATGCTTTTACTTCCTGGGGATTCAATGCTGATGTTTAGCAATGAATCAAGCACAGCGCCATAGTTTCTCTAGCAAACGCTGGCAAAGTACCCTCACTGCTTTGATGTACGGTGTTTAAATCTAAAACAATCGTGTAGCCCGGTTGAGGTGAACTCTTAACCGTGTCTCAAGGCTGGTGAATGGACTAAGCAAGTTTGTGTTCATCTTCCTCCCCCCTTTGCTTACCATATAGGATTCGGTGAAAACCGTTAGCTGGTAACAAAATCATGAGCAGTTACGACAACCCCTTTTTGCGGCTGGTCAGACTCGTCTTCATTGTCGGTGGAGTGATGGTTTTAGGGGAAGCAGCAAATGCTTTCAGGAAAGACGTACCGGAACTAAGCTATTTTATTTTACTGATGTGGGCGATGACGCTCTCATTGCCGTATTTTAAACTTCCTGTAAATATTGCGGAGTGTTTGTTTTTTCTGGTAGTTATCGCCTTTCAAGCTCCGGCAGCTATCCTCTTTTCTGTTGCTATCACTATGGTTAGCGCGTTGACAGAATATCGTCGAGATAAATTATTGTTTGCCACCAGCGTTGCTAAATCTGCCTTATCATCTGGTGCGGCTGTCCTGATTTATCAGGGGCTTCCAGTTGTTTTACAAAGGTTGGGATCCACTTCGCCAAGTCAGCCGATGTTGGTGCTGAACACGCTTGCCTGGATGGCCTGGGTACGTTTCCTGATTCATCTGGATTGGGTACATGTGGTCAGAGTTATTCAATCCAAAAAGACCAGCATAGAATTGGCAAAAGGCGAATGGTTCACTCAATTTGTGCCATATTTTGCCTCGGCTGTGATGGCGAATGTGGTTTGTCTGGCGGTGGGCTTACAACACGAATACACCACCATGTTTTGCCTGCTAATTGTCACGACTTTCGCTTTGGCATACGTCAGCTTCAAGCAAAAATACATTTCAATTCAACAAAGCGCTGAAGAAGTATCAGAGCTTCATTTGCGGACGATTGAAGTTTTAGCCAGTGCGATTGGTGCTAACGATCATCGTGAAAAAGCAAACCCGCAAAGGATTCAGGTTTTTGCGGAAGGTATGGGGCGTGCGTTGGGCTTGCCTGCTCCTGAGCTGAAGGCTCTTCGTGGTGCGGTCGCCTTACGTGATATCGGACATCTTGCCGTTCCTGAGTATATCTTGCAAAAAAATGAAGTTTTAACCGAAGCCGAACAGGATAAAATTCGCCTTCATCCAGTGGTCAGCGCGAATATTCTGGAACGCATTGGTTTTCCTTATCCGCTGGTTCCAGCGGTTCGCCATCATCATGAAAACTGGGATGGAACGGGATACCCCGATCAGCTCAAAGGCGCAGAGATTCCGGCTACTGCCAGAGTTCTGGCGATTGCTTCCGCCTTTGAGAGTGTTTATTGTGAATCTGAAAATCCCGGAGCCAGAAGTCTGGCGATCCAAATGTTATTACGCGAGAGCGACCGAAAATTTGATCGAAATATCGTCGAACTTTTTCTGACGAGGCTCCCGGATTTAGAAATTCAGTTGGGCTGTTTACCGGGAAGCAAGCCTTCATTGATTTCGCAAAGTCACCCGGAATTAATTCCAACCACTTATCTGGAAGCCATTCGAAGCGCACGTCTGGAAGCGACTGAATTATTTGAAATGGCGCAGACTCTCAGCAGTACGTTGAATGTCGAAGAAGCTGTGTCAATTATTGTGTCTCGGCTCAGCCGTTTAGTTCCCTGCGAAGCGCATGCGCTTTATTTATATGACGAAAACGCCGGAGCCATTTATTTGCGCGGTGCTGTTGGGGTACATACTGAGCGATTGGATTCAGAGCGAGGAATTTTAGACCTAGTGAAAAAAACTTTAGTGGATGGGCAGCCGATACTGTCTTCTGCTCCTTTGTTTAATCAATACGGAGTACCAATCTTCAGCGTCATGGCAGTTTATCCGCTTTCCAGAGCAGGTAAAAACATCGGAGCTTTTGCCTTATGCACGACCAGTGAAGAAGGGTTCAGTGCGGATCATCTACGGATTGCTTCGCTGGTGGCTCCGCTGGCGGCAGATGCACTCTTTAATTCTCTGGCATACCGTGAGACGGAAGCCCGAGCGTTGACAGATGCTTTGACGCAACTTCCGAACTCTCGTTTTCTGGCAAAAGCTTTTGAGCAGGAAGCTACACGCGCCGAACGCTACGGGAATACACTGGCGATGTTGATGTTTGATCTGGATGGTTTTAAGCAAATCAATGACACGTATGGACATGCTATCGGTGATGAGGTTTTACGAGAAGTGGCGAAATGTTTGAAACAGGAATTACGCGCCGGTGATCCGCTGGTTCGCTATGGCGGTGACGAATTCGTTGCGCTCCTGCCTTATGTAGAAGCTCATTCAATTGGCGACCTGATTCATCGTATCCAGACGTATCTGGAGAAATATCAATTTAAGATTAACGGGTTGGATTTACACATCGGCGCGAGCATTGGCTACGCGGTATTTGGCAAAGATGGGCGGACGTTGGAAGATTTGATGAGAGTGGCGGATTTAGCGATGTATCGAAATAAGGCCAGCCGTAGTCGAGTCGTGAAGCCTAAGTTCAAGAGTCAGAAAGCGCAGCCGGAAGTGGAAGAAATAGGACTTCCATTTGTCGAAGCGGTGGCTTCATAAAAATGCAGAAGCCCGCACGAAGTAAGGGCGTCTCTACGTCACTAAGAGAAACCCTTACTTCGTGCGGGCTTCGCAGATCAATTTCTACCTTTCCTGTCTACCGCTTGTCCGAATCATCATTTCAGTTCCCACCTCAAGAATCATATCTTTTCCACCCTGCGCATAAACAGAGCCTGCACCCGCCGCGCCGCCAATCACTGCACCAATCGCCGCACCTTTACCGCCTCCGGCAATAGCGCCGATAACTGCGCCAATCGCGGCTCCCCCGGCTCCTCGCGTCGCCGTGTCGCGTGTTCGGGTTCCAGACTGCACATTCCCTTCTTCGTCGACAGTTTTGACGGAAGCGCTTTCATAGACTTTTTCAACCTGAGCTTCGAGCGTAGCACTGCGTCCATCAGGCATCGTGATTTCGTCGAAGGCTAGTTGCATTTCAGTTTTTCCGGTAGCTTTGCCAGAATGAGAAATTCGCGTAACATGTCCAACGACAGTGGCGTTAACATAAGCCGACGGGCTGACGACGCGAGCCGTGAACTGATCGCCTTCACGATTGGTTTTTGAATTGAGCGGAGACGTTAAGCGAATTCTCAATTGATCGCCGGAAGGAATAGAAAAATCAGCTTCACGATCATTTGTCCGGTTATTGGTTTGCGGGATTCGCTGTCCGTTCCCCGCGCTTTCGTTGCGTTCAGCTCCGCGTGGATAATTTCGACGATCATCGCGCGGGTCAACATTTTCCTGCCGGTTTCCCTGGTTCTCTCGTGTTGCCACCGTTCCCGTGCCGACCACTATCGTTGTTAAATTTTTCGGTAGTGAAACTGAAAATGGTCGCCCAAAATATCCGTCGTTGTAGCCCAGTTCAAAGCCTGCGCGGTAGCCGTCCTGATATTCTTCCAGACGCCCCATTCGTTGATCGTAATTGTTGTCAGCGCGTTGATAATCATTGCTGGCACTGAAATCACGCGGCTGATCGCGGTTGAAATCATCTTTGCCATGCTCGAAGCCGTCTTCGTATCCGGTGCGATAACCGCGTTCGTGCGGACGTAAATCCTGCGCTTCAGGATTACGGGTAATGACAGGACGATTGCTACGTGGTTGTGCAATTGACACCACAGAAAAAATTAAGAGAAGAGGAAAAATCAATGCGATCCGGCTGAACATACATGCCTCCGAGTTAGGAAAGGGGAACTGCTTTGTATAACAACTTGGGGCGACGAACAAGTTGCAATTTTCAAGCGTTAAGTCAGATGTGACATTCGCGCTTCTCGTTGCCCAAATAAATCGCATCACTAACTTGAACAAAACCGTTATGGCACTTATCCTTGATAAGGTTCACCGAGTGATCTCAAACTTTATGACTGCAACTGCGAAGAAAATTTATCTCGACAACAGCGCAACGACCCGCGTAGACGATCAGGTTGTGCAATCCATGCTCCCCTATTTTACTGAAAATTTTGGCAACGCTTCCAGTACGCATCAATGGGGACAGCGTGCGAAACAAGCGGTCGAAGAAGCGCGTCATCAGGTGGCACAATTAATTAATGCGACAGGAAATGAAATTGTATTTCTGGCAGGTGGAACCGAAGCCGATAATTTAGCCGTGAAGGGGATTGCCGAAGCTCACGCGAAGAAAGGCAAGCACATCATTACGACGCAATTTGAACATTCAGCCGTGCTCAATTCGTGCAAATATTTAGAAGGCTTAGGCTGGAACGTCACCTATTTGTCGGTTTACGACGATGGCGTCGTTCGCGTTGAAGATGTGCAAGCCGCGTTGACAGATGAAACGGTTTTGATTTCTGTGATGCACGTGAATAACGAAATCGGCACGATTCAACCGCTGAAACAAATTGGAGAAATCGTCAAACAGCGACGGCAAGCCGGACAGCGACATTTGCATTTTCATACGGATGCTGTGCAATCGGTCGGGAAAATTCCGGTGGATGTTCGTGAATTAGGATTAGATTTACTTTCGATTTCAGGTCATAAAATTCACGCGCCGAAAGGCATCGGAGCCTTATTTATCAGGCGGGGCATACGCTTGCAGCCGCAATCGCTGGGAGGTCATCAGGAACGGGATCGGCGTTCAGGAACGGAAAGCGTCCCGATGATTGTTGCGCTCGGCAAAGCCTGTGAATTGGAACGATTGCATCTGGAAGATTTTATGCAGCGCGTCACCGGATTGCGTGATTATCTTGAAGCTGAATTGATGAATCGAATCCCCAACATTTCGCGTAACGGTGACGCCGAATGTCGCGTCCCGCATATTGCTAATTTTAATTTTGACCACTGTGAAGGCGAAGGGTTAATGATTAGTTTGGATTTAAAAGGAATCGCTGTTTCTACTGGTTCCGCCTGCGCTTCGGGTTCGATTGAACCTTCACATGTTTTGACTGCAATTGGATTGGATCATAGCTCAGGGCGCGGTTCGTTGCGCTTCAGTTTGAGCAAAGATAATACAAAAGAGGAAGTAGATTATTTACTGGAAACGCTGCCCGCCGTCGTCGAAAAGTTGCGGCGCATCGCTCCGAAAAAAGTTTCGAGTTTTGGAACTTGAGGAAAAAGAATTAGCTGTTTTCCCCGAAACCTAAAACCCGAAACCCGAAACCTGCATAATGTATAGTGTAAAAGTTCTCGAACATCTGGAAAACCCGCGCAACGTTGGAGCGATGGAAGCCCCTTCGTTAAAGGGCGAAGCGATGAATCCGGTGTGCGGCGATGTCTTACATCTCTATTTGAAAGTGGAAGACGATAAAATTATTGCCGCAAGTTTTCAGGCCAAAGGTTGCCCTCCCAGTCTTGCCGCCGGTTCGGTCTTAACTGAAATGGTGACAGGCTTGATGATGGATGAAGCTCTGATTTTGAAACCGCAAGACGTGACCAAGGCGTTAGAAACGTTACCGCGTAACAAAGAACATTGTGCTACCTTGGCGATTGATGCGCTGAAGTCCGCACTTGTTTTCTCTCATCAATAAACGCATGAACGAATTACGAGCTGAAGTAACAACCAAAGAAAAATCTCCTGAAGTCATTCATCAAAAACTGACGGAATCATTTGGTGCCAATCGCGCTTTGCTGGCAATTGGTGGACATTATCGCGTGGCAGGCGAACCAACGCGTGCCATTGCATTGCCGCATTCCGTCAAGGAAATGAGCGAAATGCTGAGCTTTGCGATGAGCGAAGGTTTGACGGTCATTCCGGCGGGTGCAGGAACGTGGTTAGATATGGGAAATCCTCCCGTCCGCGCCAATCTGATTCTTTCAACCGCGCAGATGAATCGTGTGCTGGAATATGAACCCGCTGATTTAACCGCGACGGTGGAAGCTGGATGTACGCTTTACGGTTTCAATCAGCAAGCCTCCGCACATCGTCAATGGATTCCGCTTGACCCATTTAGCAATGACGAAGGCGCAACCTTGGGCGCAATCGTCGCAACGGCAAGCTCAGGCCCGATGCGCAGCGCGTTCGGGACTCCGCGTGATTGGGTGATTGGCATGCAGGTTGTTCATGCGTATGGACTGACGACACGCGCCGGAGGCAAAGTTGTCAAGAACGTCGCGGGCTATGATTTGTGCAAGCTTTATACGGGCAGTTTCGGTTCCCTTGGGATTATCACTGAACTTAGTTTTAAATTACGTGCGTTGCCTCCGGTCGAGCGAACAATTATTTTTTCAGCAGGAACTGTGATTGATATTTGTGATTTGGTGGCACGGATCAGAGCTTCTGATGTGCAGCCGACTTCGATGGAATTATTTTCAGCGAATCTAAGCGATAACGGAATTGAGATTACCACCACCAACGATGGCAATTACGCGCTGGCTTTGCAGTTCATTGGCGAAGAAGAAACGATTGAATGGCAAATCGCAGAGGCGTTGCGGCTGGCAACAGGCTACAAAAATTTAAAGCTCAATGTTGATACAGCGGCGAAATTCTGGGAAGCGTACCGTGAAACTGAAGTTTCAGCCGAGTGGGATTTGATTTTCAGAGTCAGTGTCAAATCTGCGGATTTAGGGGCGATGATTGCCGAAGTCCAAAAATATTTGCCGGAATCTCCACTCTCAATGTTACGTGCGCACGCCGCCAATGGAGTGATTAGAATTCACGCCAGCAATCACGCGCTGGATTGGTTTCGCACCAAAGAACGTCCCAAACGGATTTCGGAATTTCGTGGACGGGCGCAGGCGTTGGGCGGAAATCTCGTCATTGTTCGTGCGCCTCACGAGCTGAAATCGCAAATTGATGTTTGGGGTGAAATCGGAGCTACGGCAGTTTTGATGCACTCGCTGAAAGAAAAATTTGATCCGCAACGCCTCCTCAATCCAGGCAGGTTTGTGGCGGGAATTTAATATTAGGTCTTGGGTCTTGGATTTTTGGTCTTTGGTCAAAAACTGAAATATATCGCTTCCTGACCAAAGACCAGTTTTATAAATAATGAATTTAACTGAATTAACAACTGCGGTTGAAGCTGAGAGTGACAAATTGCTAGGCTGCATTCATTGTGGCCTTTGTTTACAGACTTGTCCGACGTACGTGCAAACTGGTAACGAGAACGATAGTCCGCGTGGACGCATTCTCTTAATGCGTTCCGTTGTCGAAGGCAAGCTTGATCTCGACAATAAAAAATTTGAGCATCACATAGATTTATGCCTTGGTTGTCGTGCCTGTGAAACGGCGTGTCCGGCGGGAGTTGAGTACGGTCATTTGCTGGAAACGACTCGCGCCGCGATGGTGCGTTCAGGCGTCAAGCAACCGAATACTTTTGTCGAAAAAATGCTTTCGCGGGCTTTGAAAGAATTATTTCCCTACCCTGAAAAATTCAGCAAAGTCATGCTGGTCAACCGCTATTTTCGTGACAGCGGGCTCGGAAATTTTGCGTTGTGGGTGAAGCCGATCAAAACGTTGATGAACAAAGTGAACCCGCAAGCGGAATTTGCTTTGTCTTTGTTGCTCTCAACCAAACCTGTTTTTGGAAATTTTTTTAGTCGCAGGAAAAAGGCGAATTCATTGACGACTTCGATTGCGGTCGAAGACAAACCACTTGCTGAAAAACGTGAAGT
The DNA here is from genome assembly GCA_043783625.1 of Blastocatellia bacterium. Taxonomy (GTDB): domain Bacteria; phylum Acidobacteriota; class Blastocatellia; order RBC074; family RBC074; genus JAFDVL01. The sequence continues at coordinate 10,943 of JAYVZE010000031.1, forward strand.
CTCGGTTTTCACTGGCTGCGTGATGGAAGGTTTATTCAAGCATACAAATGAAGCAACAGCGCGTGTTATGGTAGCGAATGGCGCGTTGCTGGTTCCGGTGAAAACTCAGGTTTGCTGCGGAGCTTTGCACGCGCACGCGGGAGAAATTGAAATTGCCAGAGATTTAGCCCGCAAAAATATTGAAGCTTTTGAGAATAATTATAAATCTCTGATTATCATTAATTCTGCGGGCTGCGGCGCGATGATGAAGGATTACGGTGAACTGCTCAAGGACGATGAAAAATACGCCGCACTTGCTCATGAATTCAGCAGCCGCGTCCGCGATGTTTCTGAATACCTCAACAATGTTGGAGTCCGCGAAGGTGCGCCGATTGAGCAATCTGTGACCTACGACGCACCGTGCCATCTCTATCACGCGCAAAGAATTACTTCGGCTCCGCAGGATGTTTTGAAAGCCGCGATTCCCAAGCTTGATTTCAGACCGCTGGAGGGAATGCAGGATTGTTGTGGTGGAGCAGGAATTTATAATCTGAGCGAACCGGAAATGTCCGACAAAATCCTGTCTGATAAAATTAGTAAAGTGAAAGCGACGAGTGCGGATTTATTGATGACCGCGAATCCCGGATGTCATATGCAACTGGGTGCGGGATGCCGTACCAAAGGCCTTGATTGCAAGGTCGTTCACGTCGTCGAAGTCCTCGACGAATCCTATCGAAAAGCTGGATATTACAATCAGGAAACAGTATGAGATATACATTTTTTTTCTCAGCCAGAATTTTTGCTCTGAGCTTTATTTTTTTATCGCTTTTTCAGGCTTCGGCACAAGCGCAACAAGCCCAGCTTTCCGCTAAACAAAATCCGCAAATTGAAAAAATTCTCTCCGAAATTTCTGCCGCGAATATCGAAGCCAATATTCGAAAATTGGTCAGCTTCGGCACACGTCATACGTTGTCATCGCAGGACGATCCCAAGCGTGGCATCGGAGCCGCTCGCACGTGGATCAAGTCAGAATTTGACCGCTACAGCAAAGAATCCGGCGGACGCTTAATTGTCAGCGAAGACGATTTTATTCAACCTGTGGCGCAGCGCGTTCCGCAACCAACGCGCCTCATCAACATCGTCGGAACTCTGCCCGGCAAGCAAGCAGAATCCAAAGATCGCCTGTATGTGGTCAGCGGACATTACGATTCATGCGTCTGCACGCAAAGTGTATTGGATGCGACCAGCGACGCTCCCGGCGCGAGCGATGATGCTTCCGGCACAGCCGCAGTGATGGAGATGGCGCGAGTCATGTCGAAATATGAATTCGATGCCACGCTGGTTTTTATGACGGTTCCCGGCGAAGAACAGGGATTGCTCGGCGCGGCGCATTGGGCAGAGCTGGCGAAAACCAAAGCGTTGAATGTCGCCGCCATGTTCACGAACGATATAATCGGGAACACAAGCGGGGGCAACGGCGTGAAAGAGAATCGGCGCATCCGTTTATTTTCGGAAGGAATTCCTTCGACAGAAACGGAAGCCGAAGCGAAAACGCGCCAATCCATCGGCGGAGAAAACGACAGCAGTTCGCGGCAACTGGCGCGGTACATCAAAGAGGTTGGCGAACGTTATGTGCCTAATTTTGAAGTGACATTAATTTTTCGGCGTGATCGTTATGGGCGCGGCGGCGATCACATTCCATTTTTGCAACGTGGATTTTCTGCGGTGAGATTCACAGAGCCGAACGAAGATTTCACGCGCCAGCATCAAGTGGTGCGCGAAGAGAAGGGCATTAAATATGGTGATGTTCCCGAAATGGTAGACTTCGGATTTGTCGCCCAAGTCGCTCGCGTGAACGCCGCAAGTTTAAGCAGTATGGCATTGGCCCCGGCTTCTCCGGCGGGCGTCAGCTTCAAAACTACGCGACAGGAATACGACACGACGCTCGCGTGGAAAGCTGGCACAGAGCCTGACATCGCAGGCTATCGCATCGTCTGGCGTGCTACGCATCAACCGTCTTGGACGGGCAGCAGAGACGTAGGCAACGTGACAGAATTCGTAATGAAAGGTTTGTCGAAGGACGATTATTTTTTTGCAGTGCAGGCGGTAGATAAAGATGGAAATGTGAGTGTTCCAACATTTCCGAAGGTGCAGGGGCTGGCGCGTTAAGTGTGCCATAAACTTTTAGTTTGTGGCATTTCCGGTACTGTGAATTCACAATGGAAGCTAAATTTTGCGGTATTGGAAGCCGCGCAAACTAAAAGTTTACGCCACAAAATATGAAATACCTTATTTTTACATTCGCATTTTTTGCTTTCTCAGTTATCAATGTTGATGGCTTGGCGCAAACCAAACGTCCAACCAAACAACCGACACAATTCGACAAAATCATTGATATTGAAAATAAGGATCAGCCTTCACAACCTGCAACTGGAACTGAGAAACGTGGTGACGTGAGGTCAAGACCCGATGCGATACCTTCCTCTGATGCGCTGGTTCGCGCTTTAGAAAACCTGACGGGCGAAGTCAAAAGCTTAGTGAATGAAGTCCGCGCCGGGAATGCACGGCAGCAAATGCAAACCGACATCCTCCAATTAAATCGCGTAGATTTGCGGATTGATCGTTATGAATCCGAACAGAAAACGCTCCGTGATCGCATTGCTGTGCTTGACGCTGAAAAACAAAATCTGGATTTGTTGATGTCGCCGCAGGGCATTGAAGCACAGGTCAGCCGGATGCCGTACGCCGATAAAAACAAGGCGATTCAGCAGGTGAAAGAAAGTCTTGATGCGCGTTTCAGGGCTGTCAATGTTGAGCTGGATCGGTTGAAGGCGCACGATAACGAATTATCTGCCATCCTGAAAAGCTTTCGTGATTACGGCGCAGAAACAGAAAAACATCTGCAAGGCTTAGAAGAAGCGGTAAAAAAACTGGTTCCTGCGGAGGAGCCGAAACAGCAATAATAATGCAGAAGCCCGCACGCAGTAAGGGCATCTTTACATTGCGAGAAAAC
>JAYVZE010000032.1:0-4998 GCA_043783625.1 Blastocatellia bacterium
ACAGAAAATAGAAACCCACGTCTACGCTCTTGATGGTCAGTATCGGCAGATGAAAGCCTACTCCATCAAAACTTCAAGTACGCAATTTACCAACTACCCTGAGCAAATCGTGTCGGAATACGGCGACCCGAAAGGGACGCAATCCCATCAATGGGATCGGCAGACGAACACGTACCGCAACGTGCATCTCAGCCCGGTCGGCGTCGCCAATGAAACCATCAACTGGCAACAGGTCAGAGACCGTTTTGTTGGAGCCATCGGAGCGCAGATTTCCTACGCGCAGTCGCAATCCCGCTATCCGGGGACTCGATCACAACTCGAAGACCCGACGAATCCGGGGACTGGGTGTGAACTGGATGGCAAGAGTGTCAGTTGCGGTAAACTCGTTCGGGAAATGAATAATAATGGCTTTTTTGACGCGACCGTTTATGGAAACATTTCTGGTTCCGGGTATAGTGGCGGAGGTCATAATCGGAGAAAACAGAAATATGGTGATGATGGAGAAGGTACTTTATCAGTAAAAAATACCGCGAGTACAATTACGGGTGATATTCTTGGAGAACTAATCGTGGATATGGATGGCGGTAGCGGACCGGGTGGAGAACAATTATCTCCGTGCCTTCGAGACGCACTCAGACCGTATTTTCCAGAACAGACTGTTCACGGCACTAATTACTCTCCGGTTGACGACGCAAGGTTTCGTTCAGGACTGCCAAGTTGGGCATCAGATGTTACTTTTGCGATTACTTTTGGGCTTCGTGACATCCAATATAACCCTAAACTTCTAGACTTGAAGGACGGAGTTCTTGGTGACTTAGAAACTATTGCCGAAGAGTTAGCACATACAGAACAATTTTTACAAGTATGGGGAGGGATGTCCATGCGACGAACCATCAACGTACGAAGGTCTCAAAAAAACCGCCCGCCCACATACGAAGAAGCGAAAACTAGCTGGGCAGGCGTGGCTATCCGCGAAATAGCTAAAGGTGCATTAAAAAATGGTGATAGAAAGAAAAACGAAATTGAAAAATCGGCGCAAAATAAGGTTTACGATATTCTTATAGACTTGGTAGGGAAAGCATACGTTGATGGGAAAAGTAGTATTTGTGGTTTCAGTCTCAAAGGCGAAATTACTAAACCTGATTACTAATGCTACGTTCTGAATATATTTTGGACGTTTCCGTGAAACCTATGAAAAACATAAAATATTTAAAGCATCTATTTTTATTATGTTTGGCAATGCCGCTGCTAGCTTGCTCATACGGTAGAAATTTTGTCATCGTAAATGCGTCGGAGAGTGTGGTGGAGATTCGATATATTTTTAAGAAGTCTCCTTATTACCCTTCGCCAATGGATTCTCCGCCGATGATTCCAGGTGTCAATAAAATCTCAGAATTAGCCATGTCTATAGCTTGGCGTAAACTTCTTCCGTCACAATATGTGTTTGATTCAAATAATCGTAGTCTTGTAGTTTCATTAATGCCTAGCGACGCATTAAGAATTTGGCGTCAGAAATTAGGGTCCCCCGACGATGCACCTGAAACATCATCTTTTCTCATCGAAGAAATAGAAATTAAAGGAATCCAGGGCGAAATTAAACTTTCAGGTAGCGAATTAATAAATGCATTCAAGGCTGATTCAGATGGGCTTTATACTCTGACATATAAATAGACTTGAATTCAAGAAAGCTAATTACAGTGAGAAACCTGTTTCTGATAGCTTTGTTATCAATTGTTCCCATCATGTCAGCATGCTCTTACGGCACTGATATGGTCGTGGTAAATATGTCAAACCAACCTATCGAAATTCGATATAAAATTAGGTCTCAAACAGGTCCCTTTCGCTTACCCGCACAACCCGCAATGAAAAAAGTCTCGCAACTAAAAGACAATCATCAGTGGAGAACATTATCGCCTTCTGAGTATACTCTTAGTCCCGAAAACCGTACTATTACAGTCGGGTTACCCCCTAATTGTGGTTTACGAATTGAGGGACTTCATAGAGGAGGAATGCAAGTTGATGAAGAAGAAGATGCCAAATACTTCGGGATTGAAGAAATTAATCTTAAAGGGGCTTCCGGGGAAATAATCCTAAAAGGAAAGCAAGTTCGCAAAAGCTTTTTAGCTGAGTCGAAACAGGTATTTACACTAACTTACAGGTGAATATTAAAGAAAAACATCGGAAATTTATACTTAGATGGAAGTTTGACTTTTTATGAATTTACCAAAGTTTCTGGAAAGTGGGCTGGGAAAATTTATAGCAAACTTATTTCATAGCGATGCACAAGATGTGGAAACGGCTTTCACTGACGTGGCGAAGAAGGCGCGTCATCGCCAGTGAATTTCCGGTGCGAGCTTCGCTTGCAACGCTGCCACTGGCAAACGCGACGCTTGCGCTCCAGTCGGGCAGCCAACACCCTTACTGCCTACAGGCTTCTGCATTATTGCTACCCAAACGTATTTCTTCTGGTATGAATAATCCGCAGAAGATGAATTTCCTCTTTTTTGACCCGATAGACCAGTAAATAAGGCAGTGTTGGAACCAGCGATTCTCTCGTGTTATGGACGCGACCAATGCGTCCTTTCGCTGGTTGTAATAACAGGCTTTCCGCTTGCGCGAGGATTTTAGTGGCTACCTCTTGTGCGACTTGTTCGTCATTTTCCAGAATGTAGGCTCTGATTTCTACCAGATCGGCTACCGCATCATCCGTCCATTTTAATCGCATTGCGGCGCATCCTTCTCGGCTTCCGTTCCCCAGCTATTCAACCATTCAGCAACCTTAGCATGATCCACTAAACGCCCCGCATCCGCCGATTTCAATCCGGCTTTAATATGTTTGATTTGCCATTCCTGTTCAGCCAGATATTGCTCCATTGCTTCCGCTCCTAAAAATGATTTTGAGCGTTTAGTAGCAGTCGAGAGCGTCGCCAGTTTTTTGGCAGTAGCAACAGGAACACGAATTGAAATCAGCGTTGTTTCACTCATACGAATTATTATTCATCAAAATGATGGGCTTGTAAACATTTTCCCATAACCTCTTATAAACATTAAGCTTTCACTTCCTACCTTCTCGCAAACCGCCGCGCCGCTTCCCATCTTTTTCGCCAAAAAGCCTTGCCTCTTCCCTACACGAATTTCTTCATCTTCACTTTTATTTCCCGCATCAATTGATAAACAGATGATTTTCATCAGGCTTCCCTGCGTCAAAGATATGCGCTACGAGGGCTGTCCCAATGATTTTCGCTCCGATCACGGTCATTATAATCCAAGGGCATGCTGAACCCATAGACTCAGGTAAAAGCTTCTCTAATGGGACGGCGTGGTTTCGTCTTCGCTGGAGGGCTGATGCAAGTTGTGTTTTCTTAACATGTGGTAAAGGCGCGGGCGGTAGACGCCAAGCAAATTCGCTGCCGCCTGTTTATTGCCTCTGGTGCGTTCCAGCGCAGCACTCACAATCGCCCCTTCGAGTTCTTCAAAGAGATCAAAGCGTGTTTCTCCGGCGCGCGCTTTCGGCGCTTTGCTGATAATCATGTGACCCAGTTGCTTGAACATGGGTTCTTCCTGAACGAGCACGAATGGATCATCTTCAGGAGCAGCGGGGATTTCGGGACTTATCACCGATGGAACTGAAAGAGGCGGAGGCGGCACTGATTTCATCAACGGCGCAGTAAACGGCAGAGCGCTGGCGGCGAGATTCTCGCCCTTGCAAAGCAAGACGGCACGTTCGATGACATTCTGCAATTCGCGCACGTTACCCGGCCAGGTATATTCGAACATGCGTTCATACGCTTCCTGAGAAATGGTGCGTACCGGACGCTGATATTTTTCGGCATATACTTTGAGAAAATGTTCGGCGAGATGCTGAACGTCTTCGGCTCGTTCGCGCAGTGGCGGGACAAAAATTTCTATCGTATTGATGCGATAGTAAAGGTCTTCGCGCAATTGTCCATCACGAATGGCGGTGAGGGGGTCTCGATTGGTAGCGCAGATCAAACGGAAATCTGCATCCTGCGCCTTTTCACTGCCAAGCCGATAATAAATGCGCTCCTGCAAAACACGCAGTAACTTCGGTTGTAATTCCAGTGGCATTTCACCAATCTCGTCCAGCATCAGGCTGCCGCCGTACGCCTGACCGATCAACCCTATTTTCTCGGTTGCCGCTCCGGTGAAGGCTCCTTTGGTGTGACCGAAAAGCTCTGATTCAATCAGCTCCTTAGGCAGTGCCGAGCAGTTGATTTTTACAAATGGTTTTTTGGCCCGCAGACTCTTGAAATGAATGGCATTGGCAACTAACTCCTTGCCCGTACCCGATTCGCCCACGATCAGGATATTGGCGTCGGACTCGGCGACACTGTCAATGATTTCGTAAACATCTTGCATCGGCTTACTGCCGCCAATGATATTAAAATAGGAATCGCGCGCTTTCAGTCTGCCGCGCAGTTGATTAATCTCTTCCGCCTGCTGGCGTCGTTCAAGTGCTTTTTCCAGCAAGGCCAGCAATTCTTCATATTCGATTGGCTTCTCGACAAAATGGAAGGCTCCCACTTTGATGGCTTCAATGGCTCTGGTGGTTGAGCTGAACCCGGTTACCATGATGATCTCCAGCGTCGGAGCCAGAGCTTTCAGTTCTCGCACCACTGAGATTCCATCGATATCTGGAAGTTGCAAATCGGTGATCGCCAGATCAAAACTTTGTTCCCTGACCAGTCGGATGCCCTCGGTTCCGGTGGCAGCGACCGTCACCTCATATCCTTGCTCCGTGAGGTGGTAGCGCGTTAGATCAAGCATCGCCGGATCATCATCAATAATCAGTACTTTTACGTTTTTCATAGATTTCCTTGTTGCTACTTCCCACAAGTGTCAAATAAATCACGGCAAATCAAAGAACTGTCTTAGCACGCGCTAGACAGTTTTGCCAGGCTCGGCGCGCCCCGTCAGGCTGGCAATCACCATCACCAGTTCCGCCGCTTCGACCGGCTTCGGCACATGCATTTGGAA
>JAYVZE010000033.1:0-49766 GCA_043783625.1 Blastocatellia bacterium
GGCAAGCCGAAGTCAAAGAGCTGAAATTGAAAAAACATGGCTACCCGCCCAAGAGTGTTTTCCGTCGTGGTCTCGATCTTTTGTGTCGCTTGGTGACGAGTCTGGACTCCCCCCATCTCATTGCCTGGGCTAGGGTTATCAAGCTTTTGTCATGTGCTTAGGACGCTCTTACACGAGTTAGGACACCATCATGATCGAATGACTACCAAATTGAAAAGCAGACCGCTCAGAGGCGAACCTTACGCAGAAGAATATGCGAGGAACTATGCAGAACTGATTTGGGACAAGTACATAGATGCTTTCGGTTTCTTCTAAGCTTGTAAAATTCAAATTCTTCCCGCTAGTTCCTCTCCTCACTTTCTGTTATTCTTACTCCTCAAATCTTCCTTCAAATCTCGGAGAAATTTACGATGAAACGATTGGTTCTTTTGTTCACCCTGCTGATTGCTCTTCCTGTTTTCGCACAGGAAAAACTACTCACCATTGATGACATTTATGATCCGGCGAAGCGCATTAATTTCAGCGGCAAAATGATGTTCGGGACGCAATGGCTCGACGATGGCAAAAGCTATCTCGAACGGACTGGAGGTCAAGTCCTGAAAGTTGATGCGATTTCCGGCGCAGCGACTCCGTTTTACGATACTGCCAAAGCCGAAGCCGCCTTTGCGAAAATCGAAGGAATAACTCCGCAAGATGCCAAGTCGCTGGCGCAGAAACTTCAGCTCAAGCCCAAATTTAATGCAGGGATGGCGAATTTTAAGAACGATATTTTTTACTACGATCTCGGCTCCGAAAATGCAGTCCGTTTGACGAAAAATGTTGACTCCGAAGAAAATGAAGACATCAGTCCTGATGGCAAAAAAGTAGCCTTCGTGCGCAACTTCAATTTGTTCATTGTCGAAATCGCTACAAACAAAGAAACGGCTTTGACGACGGATGGAAACGGCAAATTATTCAACGGAAAACTTGATTGGGTCTATCAGGAAGAAGTTTACGGACGCGGCGATTTCAAAAGTTATTGGTGGTCGCCGGATTCATCGAAAATCGCATATTTACAGCTTGATGAAGCTCCGGTCAAAGAATTCACTGTCATAGATCATCTGCCAAATCAACAAGATGTAGAGCTTTACAACTATCCGAAATCCGGGATGCCGAATCCGAATGTCAAGCTTGGCATCGTCGGAATTTCAAGCCCGAAAACGCAGTGGGTTGACCTCAGCAAATACAGCAACGATCAACCGATTGTCGCCCGCGTCGGATGGAAGCCGGACAGCTCCCGCGCCGTCTACCACGTAGCGAACCGCGAACAAACTTGGCTTGACGTCAACTTAGCCGATCCCGCAACCGGACAATCGCAAAATCTTTTTCGTGAACAAACCAAAGCCTGGGTAGATGTTCACAGCACGGAATTACCGAAATGGCTGAGTGACGGCACGTTTTTATTTTCGAGCGAACGCGATGGATGGAAGCATATTTACCGTTATTCCTACGATGGAAAATTGCAGAAACAAGTGACCTCCGGTAAATGGGAAGCCAGAAATATGCACGGCGTAGATGAAAAAAATGGCTACATTTATTTTTCCGGCACTGCGAATTCACACATCGGCGGCGATGCTTATCGCATTAAATTAGACGGCTCAGGAATGACGCGTCTGACCAAATCGGAAGGCTCACACGCCGCAAATTTCGATCCGACTTTTTCACATTTTATTGACACGTGGAGCGATGCCGCGACGCCTTCACAAGTACGTGTTTATAAATCTGATGGAACGTTAGAGAGAACCATCGAAGAAAATAAAGTCGCGGTTCTGAACGATTTCAAATTAAGTAAACCGGAATTTTTAAAGGTCAAAACACGCGATGGATTCGAAATGGAAGCGATGATGATTAAGCCTCCGAATTTTGATCCAACGAAAAAATATCCGGTCTGGAGCCACACCTACAGCGGCCCGCACGCGCCGCAGGTACGCAATGCGTGGGGCGGAGCGAATTACATGTGGCATCAAATGCTGGCGCAAAAAGGCTATATTATTTGGGTCTGCGATAATCGTTCGGCTTCAGGCAAAGGCGCGGAATCCACGTGGACGGCGTACAAAAATCTCGGCGTCGGCGAATTACGCGATCTTGAAGACGGCGTGGAATACCTGAAAACATTGCCTTACGTTGATGGTACGCGGGTAGGAATTAATGGCTGGAGCTACGGCGGATTTATGACTTCGTTTGCGATGACGCACTCGAACGCCTTTAAAATCGGCATCGCGGGCGGCACGGTCACGGATTGGAATCTTTACGACACAATTTATACGGAACGTTACATGCTGACACCGCAAAATAATCCTGACGGTTACGCCAAGACTTCGGTCGTAAAAGCTGCAAAAAATTTAAACGGAAAATTATTACTGCTGCACGGCACAATGGATGACAACGTCCACATGCAAAATACGATTCAGTTCGTCTATGAATTACAAAAAGCCGGCAAGGAATTTGAGCTGATGGTCTATCCCAAATCTAGACATGGCGTAGCTGATCCGCTCCTCGTCAAGCACATGCGAACGCTGATGCTGAAATTTATCCTTGAGAATTTATAATGCAATTTGCTGATCTGAAACTGGCGCAACGCCTGGAAGAAGTCAACGCGCTCGAAGGGGTTGAGTACGCTCGCGCTCACGCCAAAATTTTCCCTGACACCGGAGCGACTTCACTCCGCATTATGGGAGGTTACGCGGTTTTTGCCGGAGCCAATTCTCCGGTCACGCAGGCCTTCGGGCTGGGACTAAACGGCTCCGTTACAGAAGCAGAATTGGACGAACTGGAAGAATTTTTCCGCAGTCGCGGCGCGGCTACTAATATTGAATTGTGTCCGCACGCCGATGCCGGGTTCGTAGAAATGCTGATGCAACGCGGCTATCGTGTACTTGAATTCAGCAACGTACTTTTCAAGGAACTCACAGAAAATACAATTTCCCATTCAGAAATTCCGGTGAGGATCCCCAACAATCACGAAGACAGTTTATGGGCGAGAGTTATTTCGCTCGGCTTTATTCCCACGGAAGAACCCGAACCAACAATGATGGAAATTGCCGTCGCAATGTTCCATTCATCAGTTCCCTTTCTCGTGGAAATTGATGCGCAACCGACAGGCGGCGGCGCACTTTCCATCAATCACGGCGTAGCAGATTGCTTTGCTCACGCCACACTAACTAATTTTCGCGGTCGCGGCGTACAAACCGCATTAATTCAAGCGAGTCTCGCGCATGCCAGGAAAAATGATTGTGAATTAATCATGGCTACGACGATGCCCGGCACGACTTCGCAGCGTAATTTTGAACGGCAGGGATTTCGCATCGCTTATACGAGAACCAAGTTGACGAATGAAAAATTGTAGTTCAGCGGCTGAGTGATCCTAATGATAAGCGCTCAAACAATTTCACCCGTAAATATTGAAATCATTCCATCGTTGCCAGAACAAGAAACCGTCCTAGCGAATCTGTTGGAGCTGTACATCCATGATTTCAGTGAATTCATTGAACTGGAACTTAACGCAGACGGGCGTTTCGGCTACCGGCAACTTCCCTTATACTGGGAAGAATCCAATCGCTACCCGTTTTTCATTTCGGTGAATGAGCATCTGGCGGGATTTGTTTTGTTGCAGCAAAGATCGCAAATCTCAGGCGATGAAGATATTCGGGACATGACAGAATTCTTTATCGTTCGCCGTTATCGCAGGCTCGGCGTTGGTCTAAAAGTAGCGCACAAAATCTGGAACCAGTTTCCGGGAAAATGGGAAGTCCGCGTGATGGATCGTAACCAAAAAGCGAGGGAGTTCTGGACATACGCCATTCGTGAATTCCTGAGTGAGACTATTCAACCAACGCCATTCAAAAAGAATGGCGAAGACTGTTACGTCTTCTCGTTTGAATCGCCGTGCGCCGCATAACATTCATCCCTCAAGGCGTGATAAGATAAGCTTCAACTAAGAGCATCTGCGCTCGTTGAAGATGTCAGTAAGTTATTTTCGGGTAAGATTTTTATGAAACAAACATTCTCATATCTGCTTTCATTCGGTCTCTTGTTCGCTTCGACGCCTTCTGCTTTGCTCGCGCAACAACGTGAACAACAAATCAAAATCGGAACCGCCGAAGTCCAACTCGACATTGTCATTAAAGACAAAAAAGGTCGTCCGGTCAAAGACCTCAAAGCCGGAGATTTTGAAGTCTTTGAAGATGGCGTCAAACAACCTATCGAATCGTTCCGGCTGGTCAATCGTGGCAGTGCAGCCCCGACCGCCAAAGCAGTTGAGGCAACCACTGAAAATAACCCGAACTCCGTCGGCGTAGAAAAGAAAGCCGAAGCAGCGAAACCATCCGGCCCAAGCGATGTCGAAACAAAAGTCAGCGCCATCGCGCTGGTCTATGACCGACTGTCGCCTGACGCTCGCAAACGGGCGCACGATGCGGCACTGAGCTATGTTGGTGAAGGTGAGATTCAGGATCATTACGCCGGAGTTTTTACCATTAATTTAGGACTGACGACACTTCAGAATTACACCAATAGAACAACTCTGTTACGCCGCGCCATTGATCGTGCCGGGATGGTGGCTTCATCCACATTTGAATCCACCGGGGCATCTGTTTCAGGCAGTACCACGCAAAAAATCACGCAGGCTGCTGCTGCCGGGGCAAGTGCTTCAGGTGGTAGCGGAGCTGGAGCCGCTGCCGGTGGAGCCGCCGCCGGAGCCGCTGGAGTTGATGCGATGTTCGCACAAATGGAAGAACGATCCAAAGAAACCTTTGATGTGCTACAGCGCGATCAGCAGGGCTTTTCAACCTTTAACGGATTAGTCGCCGTCGTTAATTCAATGAAGCAATTGCCCGGACGCAAGGCAATTATTTTCTTCTCGGAAGGCATCGCACTGCCGCCCAATGTCAAGCGACAGTTTAGCTCTATTATCAATAGCGCAAATCAGGCCAACGTCAGTTTCTATGCGATTGACACGGCGGGACTCAGAGCCGAAAGCCCTGATGCAGCTTCACGCGATGCCATCAACTCCCGTGCGTTTCGACGCATGCAAGGAATGGATCGCCCCGATCTATCCGGCCCGATGACTAAAAATTTAGAACGCAACGAAGATATTCTAAACCTGAATCCGCAAAATGGATTAATGCAATTAGCCGCAGAAACCGGCGGTCAGTTCATCGGCGACACCAACAACATCGCTCCGAAGCTAAAGCAAATTGATGAAGACCTGAACACCTATTATATGGTGAATTACACGCCGACAAATTCTAACTATGATGGAAATTTTCGGAATATCAGCATCAAAGTAAATCGTTCAGGAATTGATGTGCAATCACGCAAAGGATATTTCGCCGTCGGTTCGACAGGCTCATCACCTGTGCTGGAATATGAGGCTCCAGCGTTGGCACTTTTAAATAGTCCAACACCCCCGAACGCTTTCCCGCTCCAGGCGATCAGTCTGAACTTCCCTGAAGCTGCCAAACCAGGTCGCACCAGTATCTCTGTTCAGACCGCTGCCAGCTCCTTCACTTTTCTGGAAGGCACTGACGACAAGGACAAGGAAAAGAAAGTATTCTCGACTAACTTTAGCATCGTAGTCCTCATCAAAGATCAGGCAAGGCAGGTTGTCAGCAAGCTCAGTCAAAATTATGTGTTGGCGGGGTCAATGGATAAAATCAACGCGGTGAAGAATCAAAATGTTTTGTTCTATCGTGAAGCCGATCTTCCCCCCGGAAAATTTGATGTCGAAGTTATCGCTTATGATACGCCAACGAAAAAAGCCAGCCTGCGAAAAACTACCATCGAGGTTCCTGAGGCAGACGAAACCTTACTCAGATTAAGCAGCGTCAGCCTCATCAATCGCATTGAGCAAACCAAAGAAAAACTGGATAGCCCGTTCCAGCTAGAAGGAATTATGGTTTATCCCAACCTTGGCGATCCCATCAAAAAATCTGCGCAAAAGCTGGGATTTTTCTTTACGGTCTATCCAGTGAAAGGCAAAGCGGACGCTACGAAGTTGAATTTGGAATTAACCGGTAGCGGAAAATCGTTAGCGAATTTCCCGCTGAAACTAACTGCGCCGGATGCGACCGGAAGAATCCAATTCGCCAGCGCATTGCCGCTCGACAGTCTGAATCCCGGAGTCTATGAACTGAAAATTACGGTCAAAGATGGCGCGACAACAGCAACCCGTTCGACTTCGTTTTCACTGCAACCTTAATTCCCGGTGTGCCAGCATCTTGCTGGCACTTGCCTGCAAAAAAACTTCGCCAGCAAGATGCTGGCACACCAGTTAAATGGCACGCAATCTATTTGGAATAATTTTCTGGCTCTTATTTTTTACGATTCACGTCTTGGCGCAGAGCCAAACCCCGAATGATAAAACCTGGAATGTCAGGGCCAACGGAGCTGGTGATTATCAAATCGTCCTCGAAGTTTCAGGTCGCGTAGAAATTACCCGTGCCTTGATCCGTCCTGATCCGCTTGATCTCAAAGCCATCTGCGCCGCCAAACAAACCGCTGAATCCTCTGCGCTGAATTCTGCCGAGAGCTATGTAAATTCCTTGGAAAAAGCTTCGGATAAAAAACGCTACCGCTTGGAAGTTGCCAGGCTTCATCAGGAAGTTGGGCAGCTTTATGCCTATCGCGGAGACATGCCCAAAGCCATCGAACATTTTGAAGCCGCGTATCAAAGCCTGTTATTAAGCCTTCCCGATCATCCTGAATATTCCGCCGACAAAGCATACCTTGAAGAAATTCTCGGCATCGCAAACCTGCGGCGCGGAGAGCTTGATAACTGCGTCCATCATCACAATGCGGAGATGTGTTTGTTTCCGCTTTCGGTGAATGCGCAGCATCAAAATCCTAAAGGCTCATCTTCCGCCATTGATTACTTCACGAAACATCTCGCGTCCAAACCTGATAATCTAGAAGTCAGATGGCTGCTGAATTTGGCGTATCAAACGCTGGGGAAAATTCCTCCGAAGGCGTTAGCGATTCCAATTCCACCGATTACTTTAGCAAATAAAATTGTGAAAATGCCGGACATTTCCAACCGCGCCGGAGTCGGAATTATCAGCGGCGCAGGCGGCTCCATCATTGATGATTTTGACAACGATGGATTCAATGACATCATTTTTTCCAGCGTAGATTCGTGCGAATCCATTCGCTATTTCCACAACAAGGGCGATGGAACTTTTGAAGACTGGACGGCAAAAGCAAAACTCATCGAACAAATCGGCGGCATCAATTGCACGCAGACTGATTTCAATAATGATGGCTGGCTGGATATTTTTGTGATGCGCGGTGGATGGGAATTTCCGATGCGCAATTCCCTTTTGAAAAATAATGGCGATGGAACTTTTTCCGATGTTACGGCAGCCAGCGGATTGATGAGCGGCGATCATCGCACCCATTCTGCGGCGTGGGCGGATTACGATAACGATGGTTGGTTAGATGTATTTGTCGGACACGAAGAATCTCCGAGCCAACTCTTTCACAACAATAAAGACGGTACGTTCAGCGATGTTTCCGTTCAAGCTGGAGTCAAAAAAACTGCCTTCACGAAAGGCTCGACGTTTAGCGATTATGACAATGATGGCTTCGCGGATTTGTATGTTTCCAACTATGGCAGCGAAAATTTTCTGTACCATAACAACGGTAACGGAACCTTCACCGATGTCGCCAAATCGCTCAAAGTCGAAAAACCAATTATGAGTTTTCCAACGTGGTTTTGTGATTATGATAACGACGGGTTCCTTGATCTTTTTGTGGCGAGTTTTGTTCCGTCCATCACTGAAGTCGCACGCGGCTACCTTGGCTTACCCGCGCAAGCCGAAACGATGAAGCTCTATCATAACAACGGTCACGGCGGATTCGATGACGTGACGACGCAAGTAAAATTGAATCGCGTAGTTCCGACGATGGGCGCCAACTTCAGCGACATAGACAATGATGGCTTCATAGATTTTTATCTCGGCACAGGCGCACCATCGTATACCGCGCTAATGCCGAATTTCATGTTTCGGAATTTAGGCGGAAAATCTTTTGTGGATGTCACCGCGTCGTCAGGTACAGGACACCTGCAAAAAGGGCACGGCGTAGCCTTTGGCGATATTAACAACGATGGCAATCAGGATTTATTCGTCAATATGGGTGGCTTCATTCCCGGCGATAAATACAATAAAGCATTATTCGAGAATCCAAATCAGAACAATGGAAATCATTGGATCGCGCTGAAATTAATCGCAGAAAAATCCAACCGCGCCGCCATCGGAGCAAAGATCAAAGTAAACTTGATTGATATGAAAGGGCAGAAATCCTTGCGCTACCGTGAAGTAAATTGCGGCGGATCATTTGGTTCATCATCGCTGACGCAGAACATCGGACTTGGAAAAAATAATAGGATTGATAAGCTTGAAATTAAGTGGCCGAGTGGAAAAACACAAGTACTAAAAGACGTAAAGCAAGATCAGAAAATCACGATCAAGGAATAGCACTGGGAGCGCAAGCATCTTGCTTGCCCCGTTTGCCAGCGTAGCGAAGCAAACCCATCTTGCGCCAGGAACTATCTGTCAATCACACGCCCTCCTCGCCACTATTGCGAGCGGCGTTTCACGCGCTCGCGGCAAGCAGGATGCTTGCGCTCCCAGCCTACGGCTTCGGTTTCTCTTCATTCTCTTCAATCGCCGTCGCACGACTTAACCCATTCGCAGCCGCAGCCTCTGCAACAGCATTCAATCTCGTAAAATTCTGACGCGCTTGATCGGCATCGGCTTTGCGTCCGGCTTTGGAATACGCCCGCGCCAGCGCAAAATAAATTTTTGCTTCATCGGGAGCCATTCGTTGTGCCACTTCCAGCTCTTCGATAGCGCGGGGATTTTCTCCAGTTTCCAGATACAACCGACCTAAAATGTAATGTCCAAGCAATAATCGAGGATTAAGCTTGACGCCTTCTTCGGCGAGCTTCACGCCGTCTTGTGGCTCTTTATTTTTGATTTTGATGTAGGCGATTTGCAGGCGTGCTAAGGCATGACTAGGAGAATTTTCAATCTCTTTTTGAAAGGCTGGAATTGCCGTTTCATCGTTGCGTAACTGGTAAAGTTGATAGCGACCATAGGCATAAAAAATGCCGGGAGTCTTCGCAAAATCCGCTGCCAGCCGATCATATTCACGCTGTCCGTCGCTGGCATTCAATTGCGCTACCAAATGCTGCGCGTATCCGGCACGGCGAATCATTTGATAATCGGGATGCTTCAAATCTATCTGCGCTGGCAGACTTGGAATTCTTAAAATTGACAATCCGGTGGCGATGAAAAGTTGCTCCGTATTCACATTGTCGTAACTCAAACCATCAAAAACTTTTTGTGCCATTTCAAATTCGCTCTTGAGCAGGAGCAACATCCCTTCGTGAAAACGCAGCACTTTTTTCAATTCAGGATTGTCGCCAATGCCAATCGTACGTCCTTGAATGAGGTGCGCCAGTGCATTGTCATATTCGCCTAAGCGAAATTCACACAACGCCATCATCGCAATCGGCGCGCCTGATTTCGGATTCAACGCTGCGGCATTATTGAAGGCTTTTGCGGCTTCGGGGTATTGGTCTTTTTCATAAAGCAACGTCGCCAGATACCACCAGCCTTCGCTCCATTTCGGAGAATAGGAAATCGCTTTTTTGTAGAGACCAATCGCCTCGTCAAGATTGCCAGCTTCGCGTGCCTGATTCGCTTTGGCGGAGGCCTGCTCGAATTGTTGCGAAGTGGCGGCGGGCGGACGCGGTGCAGTTGCAGGACGCCGCTTTTGCGCCAGTACAGGTAAGGCTACTAGCAGGAGGAATAAAAGTATTTTGGTTGTATGTAATTTCGTTATCATTGCGGATTTTATTTATTCGATGTCCAGTAAACTTCAGTTTGCTGCTTTTCTCAAAGCTTCCACTTTCCCGGTAAAACCTCAACAAACTAAAGTTTGTTGGACATTTTAATTTGGATACGGTTCTCCCGCCTTCACGATACGAATTCGATGGTCGGTAAATTTTGAATGCGCACCTGTTAATTCAAGTTTTGGCATGTGGCACGAAGCGCAATCTTTCGTTCCAACTTTACAAAGTTTATTCACCATTGGTTCTGTCTTCGTATGACAGGCAGCGCATTTTGCATCGTAGTATTTTGAATCCTGCTGCAATGGTTCGTGGACGTTGTGGCAGGCGATACAACTGATCCGTTGATCGTCGCTGTAGCATTTACTGTTGAAAATTCGATACGGTTGAAAGCGGACGTTATTGAGTCCACCCTGACGAGGAAATGCCATCAGGTCTTCTGCGCCACGATGACAGGAAGCACAAAAATCCTGGGTTAAATCATCTGGACTCATTTTCCCTGGATTGAAAATTTTGCTCACGCTAAGGTCTCCGGCTTTACTCGCTTTGATGTGATCGGCTCCAGGGCCGTGACAGCCTTCACACGTGATGCCGGGTTCCATCTTATCCAAATGCAATTGCTTGCCACTGACCGCGCCGGTGGAATGACAGGCAAAACATTGCATGGTTTCATCGCCGGAAATGACCCGCCCCAGACCTCCCTTTAATGATTCAGGAACCGTACGCGGCAGACCAATCGTAAAATCCAGCCCGTTGGCTTCGTTGTAATAACTCACCAGGCTTTCATAAAATTCACCCTTATATTCAAGCACATACGTCTGCCCGGCTTTGCCCTGTCCGAAAGCGTATTTGACCGGAACCGAAAGCGTTTCCGCACCTTTTGTGACGCTATAAAAACTTTCTTTTTCTTTCCGAATGATTTCGATTTTGTATGTCCCTGTTTGAAAGCTGAGACTCGGATGCTTGCTCAGGATTTCGGAGTTGTGAACATGCTCTAACGCCCGCCCCATGGAATTTAATAGTTGTGATTTATTTTTATCGGCGTGACATTCGGCACAGGCTTGTCGCCCGGCAAAGACTGCTCCGGCGGGAACTTTGGTGGGACGCCAGTTGACCTTCGGGCTTTGACTTTTGCTCACCAGACTAAAGCCAAACACGACAAAGCTCGCTACTAAAATCAATTTTACGACTAGACTACTTTTCATTAGGTTTCACGAGCGGATTTTTGAGGCTTCGATCATTCGGATCAGCCTGTTTTTGTGACTGCGTGGTCGGTTGATTTTTTTGCTGCTCCGCCGTCAACCGCGCAATAATTGCCTGTTCACGTTTGGCATCTTCCGTACGTTTTAACTTGAAATATACTCTAGCTAAAAGAACGTGCGCCTGATTGTAATTTG
Source organism: Blastocatellia bacterium (assembly GCA_043783625.1). Lineage (GTDB taxonomy): Bacteria > Acidobacteriota > Blastocatellia > RBC074 > RBC074 > JAFDVL01. Next base: position 11,290 of record JAYVZE010000033.1, read on the forward strand.
GAAGTTGCGCAATGACCGCTTCGAGATATTTCGCCGCTTCTTCAGGCTTTCCCTGCGCATTCACGAGCTGCGCTAATTGAAACATCGGAGCTGGATCATTCGGGCGTAATTCCAGCGAACGCTTCAAGAGTTTTTCGCCTTCGTCCAATCTATTATCTTCACGATATAACCATCCAAGCCGCGTATTCGCCACAAAATCATTCGGGCTTAATGCCAGTTCATCCTGAAAAGCCTTAATCGCTAAATCACGATTTCCGGTCATTAAATAAACGACTCCAAGCTGTGAATGCGCTGTCGGCAATTTGGGATTTATCTCCACTGCCTGTTTTAATTCTTCAGCGGCTAGTTGCAATTCTTTTCGCGCTAAATTAAATGATCCGATGATGAGATGCGCTTCAGCAGAATTAAGATTTCTGAACACTTTATCTACGAGCAATTGCCCTTTGTCTATTTGTTCATTTTGGATGTAAGCATTGGCAAGAGCATACGCGACGGAAATATTATCGTTTTGTGCGGCATAAACTTTCTCAAACTCGGCAATTGCCGGATTGAATTTTCCGGCATAAAACAAGCACATTCCATTTAAAAACCTGGCTTGAAAATTCTCCGGCTGCGCTTTCACGACTTGCTGAAATTCAACTTGTGCTTCGGTGAAATATTCCGTTTGATAGAAGGCAATCCCCAGGTTAAGGCGCGTAATATTTTCGGCTGGATCAATTTCAAGAGCCGCCTTGTAACTATTAATGGCTTTCTCGTACTGCCCTAATTTGGCGTGAATGATGCCAAGATTGGAGAGTGCATCAGAACGGCGCGGGATGAGTTTTAGAGCGGCTTCATAGGCTTCTTGCGCACCCTGTAAATCACCTTTTTGTTGAAGCTCTACCCCGTGCGCAAAATACGCTTCAGATTGGCGCACAGTCTCTTTATTCTGCACCGGGGTTGCAAAAAAAAACAGAATGAAAAGCAGTTGGACAAGCATTAGGCGTCAGTTTTTTGGGCGGCGATTTCTTTAATGCGACTATTCAGCGCAGCCGCACTATCGAATTGTAAAATTTCTTCGACCAGTGAACTCATTTTTTCGAGATCGTGAATTTCGGTCAGTTCGGTCGCCAGTTCGATGCCCGGAAAGCGATTAATAGCCAACCGCCGCAAGGCATGTTCGGCTGCGGCAGTTCCTTGTTGTAAGCCTTGTTGTAAGCCTTGTTGCTCTCCTTTTGCCTGCCCTTCCAGCAGAATCATTTGGTAGATGCTGGAATCCCGTAAGTCATGTAATGAAATCATTTTTGTTCCCCCTACAAGTTCAAGTAAGTCCACATTATTGTAACGCAAACCACCAAGCACAAGAAAGTGCAATGCCATTTCGCGCCGTTTGGTTTCATCCTGAACATCACACAGACGCTCAGCACTTTCGAGTAAAGCTTCCTCTCCACCTTGCATCAACGGAACGAAGGGTAGGATGGTTTCGCTGCGCCGTGCCATTGCTTCTGTCGCGGAAACCTCCCACAGTCGAATGACTGGATAATGAGTGACCACCTGCGTTCGACCAGCATTAATGATGCCCATCAGTGGCAGGTTGAGCGGGAACCTTTTCTTACTCAAAACGAGTACATAGCTGAACACTGGCAGACGATATTTCAACCACGCCAGCACGGCGTATTCTGGCATTCGTTGTGGAATGGCGGCGTCCCAATACGTTTGGGCTTCGATGTGGATGAGGTAGGTTTCTTCCGAGGTCGTAATGCGATATAGCTGATCGGGCAACACTGCCGGAAAGCTTAACTCCGGTGGCAGCACCTCAATCGAAGTCAGATTTTCAGGCAGTGCGCCGAGCAGAAATAATAATGATTCCGCGTCCTTTTCAGCCAAATATTTAAAGGCTTGATCGTATGGCTTATCCGTCGAATTTGACATCAATTTTACCTGCCTTGAACGCAGTCCGCTTATTTCTCAAACGCAATGTTGTCAGCAATCACGATGCCTTTGGATGGAGCTTGTGTGACGCTAATTTGGATCCCGGTGAGCTTCTTCAAGACTTGGTCAGTCGTCACTTTTTTTGTGACCCAATCACCTGTCGGCTGCTTAAAATCAGTCAACGGAATTTTATAATTCTGAAGTGAAGAAGTAACCGTAAGAATTTTTTCAGGATGAGCACCAGCAGCATCTACGCCATTGCCTTCACTAATCACTCGCAATCGAAGTTGCGTCACGCCAGCCGCGCCCAGATCAATGGAGAGATTTTTATAACCCGAAATATCTTCACTTTTGACCAGTAAAGTCTTGGCCCAATCATCCAGCCTTCCCTTGTCTTTCATTCCTATAATCTTCATCGAAGCCTCCGCCCAGGGATTTTGTGGGATGTCGAATTCAAATCCCAGGCGCTGCGTCAGTGGAGCTTGCGCGCCAAACATGCGAGGATTAATTTTGGGTTTACTGGCAGGATTCGGGGCATTCGAATCAAACACAATCTGACCTTCACGATTGCTGATCGGGCGATTTTCCTTACTCAGTTTTTCAAAGTCAGCATAAACCAGCCTTGAGGCATCCTGTGCGATGGTCAAACAAGTAATCAAAAAAATTGCTGCTGCTAAAAAGTAGTATTTCATGGGGAGACCTCCAAATAAATTTGGTGCGAGAGAGCTGATTTCGCATCCCCCTCGCACCAATAGTTGTAACACCAATTAAGTTGACACTTAGAAGGTGAACTTGAGCGCTAACTCGATGACTCGGTTACCGCGTTTCGTAGTAATTTTTCCAAAGTTTTTCTTAGTGTCATCGGTGAAACTAAAGCCCTTAGAAATATCACAAATATCTTGTGCCGTACCACCATTGCCATTAGCAACAGTTCGATTGTAGGTCTGTTCAACCCCGGCAGCATCACGATATTTGAAGTTAGTTGTAGTTTTGACATTACAGACCGTCTGCAATGTCAAGAAAATATCACTCTGTCCTGAATCGCCAGTATTGATATTTTTCGCAAATGCCTGATTGAAAACATTGAAGAATCCTGCACGGAATTGCAGATTCTTGGTCTCTTTAATCTTAAAGTTCTTAAAGAGACTAACGTCAAAGTTTGATTTATTAGGAGTCCGCAGATACACCGGAGAAACCGAAGGACCTGAGGTTCCTGCTGCAGGGATACTAATGCCAGCGAGATCAATAAGACTTGATCCAACCTTAGTACCATTCTTTCGCGGATCACCAGTAAAGGTTGGTGAAACAGCTCCAGCAGCGTTACCGCTATCACGAACAAAGGCATCCGAACCAAAGTAGGCAATTGCCGTCGAATTGTTCACAATATCTCCGGTGAACCTCAGACGTATCGGAGTACCACTACTTAACGTAGTAATACCGGATAATTGCCAACCATTCATTAAGCCACCCGTGAATTTATTCTTTAATCCCCCACGTGCCAACTCAGGAATATTGTAGTTGTACGAGAGGTTAAAGACATGTGTTCGGTCATAATCCAGAACGCCGAAGGTACGCCCACGCGCATCCAGCGGGTCAACGTCCTGTCCGTCACCAGCTAAGGTTCCCAATACTTTCGAGAAAGTGTAGGTAGCATAGAACTGAAGGCTCTTGCCTAACTGACGGCTGAGAGTTGCCTGTAGTGAATGGTAATTGGAAGTTCCAGTATATTCCTGATAACGAAGAGTATTCAAATCAGGATAAGTTCTGAACTTATTGATAGCCGCACCATCAAGTGCTGTGCGAACAAGAATGTTCGACAAATCAGCCTTAACCCCGGTCGTAACTATCGGCTTACAGCTACCATTGACAGCCGGATTACAAGCAGTTGTATCCAGGAATGTAGTAGTACTACCCGGATCGCCTGGAACTGCCCCGCTCAACAATTTTCCTAACGGAACGTAGTTGATGCTGCGACGATTTCCGAGATGGCGAGCCAAGGTACTAACATACGCTACTTCCAGTACTGTTTGGAATGGGAGTCGTTTTGCGACGCTCAAACTCATTGAGTACGTGGTTGGGAATTTTTTGGAATCAGGATTTGGTGAAAGAATATCTCCACCACCACTTGCCAATTTAAGCGGATTTGGCAAAGACAAATTGTCGAAGGTTAATCCTCCAATCTGCGAAAAGGTCTTGCCATCGGCAGACGTTCCTGAACCTTGGATGGTATCTCCGGCACCAAAACTGGTACCGATATTTCCATTCGTTGCGGAACGAAGAGTTGCATCGTATTGAGCGTTACCTTGTACACGGTTGTAGAAGATTCCGGCTCCGCCACGAATGACCATATCGCCATTGCCTTTAACGTCCCAGGCAATGTTCAGACGTGGTGCCCACTCAACTGGAGGAGGAGTTACACCACCTTTGGGAATCTGACCACGACGAGCAGAAACAATTCCGTTCGGGCTGAAAGGGTCGCCGCCAATGTAATAACCGGCACCCAGTTTATACGCCTTTGGATCGAATAAAATATCGAACCCTTTGCGTTCTTTGTTGATTGTCATGTGGGTCGCACGCATGCCGTACTCGAAAGTAAGGTTGGAACGAATCTTCCATGAATCCTGAGCATAAACTTCGTAGTTATAGAAACGGTAATTACCCGGCTTAATTTTTACACTATGACTAACACTCCCGAGTTGCCCCACGAGTAGATTTCCAAAATCATTGTTTGTACCGTTGCTGTTCCATTGATTGAATTCAATCTGACCTTCCGAGGTATCCTGGAAGTTTTGCTTCTTGTTTCCCTGCTCAACCACGCCACCGAATTTCAGTGAATGGCTGCCAACAATTTTGGTTAAGTTGTCAGTCACAGAGAAGCTGTCATTGTAGGCAAAGATCGGATTCGTTCCGGGTGACCAGAGTGAACCCATCGCCCAACTAATTAATGAAAGTGGAGCATTATCGCTCTGCCGTCCGAACTGCTTGTCAAAAGGAAGCTTTAAGTTATTAAGACCTAACGTGCTTAATTTAACTTTGCTTGCGTCCGCATAGTTGTTATCAAGTTTGAGCTTGCTGCCGCTGATAACAACTTCATTCGTCATCGTCGGGTTCAGCACACTTGTGATTCCAACTGCAACTGAGCGACCCAAATTCGAACTTTGGTTATGGGTTGGTAATTCGTAACTTGAAGGCCCCCACCAGATACCATACGCACCATCTTGCAATTCCGTCTCACGAGTCAATCGAACATACATGTTCGACTTCTCGTTGAGCTTGTAATCAAATCGCATTTTCAAGTCTTTACGATTTAAGAACTGCGTTGGATTAGCAACATAGTTGTAACGTCCGCTTGGGTCATTAAAGTTTGGCGCCGGGTAAAGATTTATCAGGGCTTTACCGTAAGGGTGGATGTATGGGGTCAGGTTGCCATTCGCAACGTTTTGACCAGCATTTGCAAATCCATAAGGAACGGTGACGTTCCCAGCCTGATTCAGAATGCTCTTACCAATGATTTCGCTGAAATCGCCAGTACGTTGTTTTAAGGTAGGAACGACAGCAGTTTTTGGATCAGCTCCAAAACTTTGAAGTTGTGATTCGTATCCGACCCAAAAGAATAACTTGTCACGGCTTTCATTAAATCCGCCGAGTGGTCCGAAAACTTTTTTGGGTAAATAGACAGGGCCGCCAATATTTCCACCCGTATAGTAGAAACGTCCGGGAGGCTTGGCTCCCGCCAATGAATTAGGATCACGCCCTTTAAGGTAATTACGGAAACGGTCATTTGCCGCTAACGCATCGTGACGCGTGTAGTTGTAAACAGAGCCGTGGAAATCACGACCGCCACCTTTGGTGACTGCGCTGATTTGCACGCCGCTGTTGCCATGTTCGGCTGCGAAGTTACTGGACTGAACCGTCACTTCCTGCACCATATCGTTGTTCATTGAAACGATAGAGCCGCAGTTACAACCGATGTCAATCACGCGTGAACCGTCTACGGAAACGTTATTATTGTTTCCGCGTTGACCGTTGACTGCGTAATCCGCTGCGTTACCGAAACTGGTCACAGCTCCGGCCTGGTCGGGAGCGACGACGCCGGGAAGGACGCGTAGCAATTCAAGGCTTGAACGACCGATGATCGAAAGATTTTCGATCTGTGAAGCTTTAATTGTATTTGAGCGTTCGCCGGTTTCAGTTTTGATTTCTTCAATCGCGCTGCCGACGATGTTGACGGTCTCGTTAGCACCACCAGCTTGTAAGGCAATGTCTATACCTTTGGTTTCGCTGGGGCTGAGAGAAACACCTGATTGGATGCTCTTTTTAAAGTTACCGGCTTCTACCGTAATGGTATAAGTTCCGGGGTCGAGCGCGGGGAAAGAAAATCCGCCATCGCTGTTGGTTGTGCCTTTACGCTCTGAGCCGGTACGATCAGATTTTGCAACGACTGTTGCATTGGGAACGACTGCGCCCGACTGATCTTTCACGACTCCGCGTATGGTGCCGCTTGCTGAGACCTGTGCGAATGCCGCAGGTTGAAGCAAGAGCGTGAACATTAGAGCAACTACTGCTACCAACGGTGTCAGTAGACGCCCTCGCAGCAAGTGTGTACTCGAATGTGGTGTAGAAGTTTGAATACTTCTATGCATTTGGAATTCCTCCGAAAAAGTTTGCACTTGTACCTTGGTTATTTGGTAGATGATTGCCGTTATAGAGTCGAACCGACAACCTTGACCATTTATTGAGGATTCAGTTCCATCAACAATAGATAAAAATATTAATGAATACTTTTACAAGTATTGAGGACAAAATTGAAAACGATCATCGAACAGCAAAGCCAGAATTATCTATTTTTTATTGTGTTTGTAGGAACAAACTAGATTGACGCTGGAAAATCTACAACTTTTGGTGGATGAAGTCAAGAAACCTGCAACTTTTGGTGGAGAAAAATATCGTTAATCCCATCCTTTCTTTGACGCAATATATTGCGCAGCAAAGCCTTTTCCGGTTTCTCTGCTCATCAACGGGAAGGGACTGTTGATAATTTGCGATCCTTCACTTTTTATGGTCAACTGATCGTTCGGTTTCTCGAATTTCATCAACATTTCAAAAGGAAAAAATCATGAGTGATACAAAAGTTTCGCGTCGAGATTTATTAAAAAACGTTTCTCTGGCAGGGGCTTCACTGGGGCTAACTTCGCCCTCCATCGCGGCGTGGCTGGAACCGCCTCCGCAAACCGGAGCCTCCATGCTTGGCGTCAAATTTGAAGTGCGCGGGGAAAACGTCCGTCTGGGCATCATCGGAGTCGGCGGACGCGGGCTGGGGATGCTCGGTGAATGGCTCGCCGTTCCCGGCGTCCAGGTCACGGCAATTTGCGATATTGATAATGCGCAAGTGCAAAAAGCTGTTAAGCGAATTGAAAAAGCCGGGCAAAAAGCTCCCGCCACGTACGGCAAAAATGACCGCGATTTTGAAAATTTGTGCAAGCGTGATGATGTGGATTTTATCTATATCGCGACGCCGTGGGATTGGCATGTCCCGATGGCGGTGGCGGCGATGAAAAATGGCAAGCATTGCGGAACCGAAGTTCCGGCGGCTCCGACGCTGGAAGGATGCTGGGAACTCGTTAATGTTTCCGAGAAAACCCGGCGGCATTGCATGATCATGGAAAATTGCTGCTACGGCGCCAGCGAGCTGCTGGTTTTAAATCTCGTCAAAGCCGGAATGCTCGGCGAATTATTGCACGGCGAAGCCGCCTACAACCACGACCTGCGATTTATCCTCAACGAAAATCAGAGTGAAGGACTGTGGCGACGAACTCCGCATATCAAAAAGAATGGTAATTTTTATCCCACGCACGGTCTTGGCCCGGTTTCAAATTATATGGGAATCAATCGCGGCGACAGTTATCAATATCTGGTTTCGATGAGTTCCCCTGCGCTTGGGCTTAATGAATACCGCGAAAAAACCGTTCCCAAAGGTGATCCGAAATGGAATGAAAAATACCTCTGCGGAGATATGAACACCAGTATTATTAAAACTGCCAAAGGTCGAACGATTGTGCTGCAACACAACATCACGACGCCTCGACCGTATGATCGCATCAATTTAATTCAAGGGACGCGAGGAATCTTCCGTGATTATCCTTCGCGGATTTATCTCGAAGCGGATCAGAAAGAAGAACGGTACGTCGGAATCGAAAAATACAAAGAAAAATACGAACACACGCTTTGGAAAACTACAGGAGAGTTGGCTGCGAAAAACGGCGGACACGGCGGCATGGATTACATCATGGTGTATCGAACTGTGCAGTGCCTGAAGCAGGGCTTGGCACCGGACATGGATGTTTACGATGCTGCGGCGTGGAGCGCAACCGGACCGGTCAGTGAGCTATCAGTGGCACAGGGCAGTGCGCCCGTGAAGATTCCTGATTTTACGCGTGGAAAATGGAAAGAAGTTCGAAAGATCATGGAATAAGTGGGGCGCAAGCATCTTGCTTGCTGCGGCAAGCGAAGCGATGCCGCGAGGCTTACAGAGGGGATCGTCTTCAGCGTACTTAACTCCTTGCGCGAGTGACAGCGAGGCTACGCCCGCTGTTGCAAGCAAGATGCTTGCGCTCCCGCTAATTCAGTCCCTTAATTGAGACCAGCATGTTTTTGAGATTTTTTGTCGCGTCAATCACGGCAGTCGGTTCAAAGCCGCAATGCACCATGCAATCCGCGCATTTCGGATTCCCGCTCTTGTGTCCGTAATTTTCCCATTTCGTGGTTTCCAGCAATTCTGAAAACGTCTCGGCGTAGCCTTCATTCAACAAATAACAAGGCTTCTGCCAACCAAAAACGTTGTAATTCGGATTTCCCCACGGAGTGCAATCGTACTCAATTTCGCCCTTGAGGAATTTCAGGAAAAATGGTGAATTCGTAAATTTCCAACGCGCTCCACGTTTGGTATTCATCGGAGCCAACGCTTCACGGAACAAATTTTTGGATTGCTCTCGTTTGAGAAAATGATCCTGATCGGGAGCCAAAGCGTAACTGTAGCCCGGCGAAATTGTCATCCCGTCAATTTCCATATCCGCCAGGAAATCAAACAGTTCGTGCAGTTTTTCCGGCTTCTCTCCGTCAAAAACCGTGGTGTTCGTATTCACGCGAAAGCCCTTTGCCTGAACTGCTTTGATCGCATTCACCGCCACGTCAAAGATACCATTGCGATCAACTGCGTGATCGTGCTGTTCGCGCATTCCATCCAGATGGATGCTGAACGTCAGATACGGCGACGGCGTAAATTTATGGAGATTTTTTTCCAATAAAATTGCATTGGTACAGAACACGACGAATTTCTTGCGAGCGATCATTCCGTTGACGATAGCCTCAATTTCAGGGTGCATCAAAGGTTCGCCACCCGCGATGCTGACAACCGGAGCGCCGCAATCTTCCATCGCCTTGAAAGCATCTTCCGGCGACATATTTTTCTTGAGAATGTCTCCCGGATATTGAATCTTTCCACAACCGGGACAAGCCAGATTGCACCTGAATAATGGCTCAAGCATTAACACTAACGGATAGCGCTTCGTCCCTTTGATTTTTTGTTTGAAGATGTAGGCGCCAATCCTGGCAGCTTGTAAAAATGGTATTCCCATAAATTCTCGAAAGAAAAAAGACCTTGTGCAAGAGATAATTCTAGCACAAAGCGGTTCTTTAGGAATAGTGCTGAGTGCTGAGTTTTTGGAGTGACAGGAAATTCCTTTCGCACTCAGCACTCAATTCTCAGCACTATTTACTATTTACTCAGCACTTTCTCCCCAACACTGTTTTATCTCGCTAATTCACCCGTCAGCTTCGCCCCTCCCATTTTAGCGAGAACCTTCGTAAATTTCACCACGTTGCGTGATTGCTTATCCACCCACAACACCATTTCTTCACCTGCTTCTCCGGTGATAGAAACGCGAAAAGTCTTAAATTCTCCCAGTGAAATGGTAATTGACTCAGCCCCGACGACACTCAATTTTTTCAAGCTGGATTTTTGCCGCTCTTCATCAAAGTTATGAAATAATTTGGTATATCCTTCCGCCAAAGGCAGAGAAGCAATCACCGCCTGAATTCCCGCTCCATCAGCAAAAATCTCGCCTTCCGTTTCTCCGTTGATAACAGAGTGCGTTTCATTCAGCTTTTGCGTTCCGGTAGCTTTTTGATTATTGAAACTCAGATCGAATTCATAAGCTCCCTGCTTCATGGAACGATTGAGCACACTCAAGGTTTTCTTATCAAGGATGCTCGTTTCAATCACACTTCCCTGCGGAGTTTCCATGACTTCGCTCGCCACCCACTGCTCGCTATTATTCTCGCGGATTTCCGTTTGAATAGTGACTGGAATCAATTGCTGTCCCATTTCAATCTTCGCATTGTATTGATGAATGCTGGTGGACAATCCGACCTTTCTCGTGACGACGCGGATGCCCACGGGTTCAGATTTTTTGCTGATTGATTCGGAAGCCGGTGCAATGATCGGTTCGGCTGAAACCGGCTCACTTCTGCTCAGCGCTGCTTTTATTGCAGGCTCTCGCGCCGCAGGTTTTACGACCTCTGCGACCTCGGTTTTTACTGGCTCCGCCACAGGCAAGACCTTTTCCCTGGCAGCGTAGTTTTCAATGACAGCAGGATTTTCTTTTACTTTTTCAACTTCGCTGACAGGCGCGGATTTATCGGCTGTCAGCTCAGGGGCAACAACTTCTGGAGCCTCTGGTTTGGCGTTGAGTGCCACCTGATTTTCCAAGGGCGAAGCCATCATGTTGCTGTCATCATTTTTGAGGACTTGCAGCCGCGCTGTTAATTCAGGACGAATTTCCGCTTGCGCCTGGCCGTGCAAATACTTCGCCAGAAATTGCTCAGCCGCCGCCATTACTGCTAATTGATTTTCTGCATTCGTAATGCCGTGACCTTCATCGGCGGCAAATAAATATTGCACCGGAATTTTCAGTTCGGTCAGCGCATCAACAAATTCATCCGTCTCTCGTTTATTGATGCGGCGATCAGTGGCTCCCTGCACGATCAACAAGGGGGATTTAATTTGCGCCACAGCATTCGCCGGAGACTGTTTCAGCAATTCGCTTTTACCTGCCTCAGAGCTGGTTTCACCGATGCGCACTGCATAAAGACTGCGCCCGGACAGCCAGTTCGCAGGCAAAGAATCAACATAGTTCGCCAGGTTGACGGGGCCAGAAATTGAAACGCCGGCGGCGTAAATTTCCGGCGAAAAAGCTACTCCCGCCAGAGCTGAATACCCGCCAAAAGTGCTGCCCATAATCCCTACCCGTTTGGCATCAACAAGGCCTGAGGCTATCAAAAATTTCACCCCCTCGCTCAAATCCGATTGAATTTTTTCGCCCCATTGCCAGTTCCCTGCATTGAAATATTTTTTGCCAAACCCTGACGAAGAGCGAACGTTTGGCTGCAACACGACATAGCCGCGATTCGCCAGCAATTGCGCGGTTGCATTATAGCCCCACGAAGCTCGCGTCCAGGCTCTATTGTGCGGCAAAACTACCAGCGGAAGATTTTTAGCGGGAACATTTTTGGGAACCGTCAGGTACGCCGAAACCTCTAAGCCGTCAGCAGCTTTGTAGCGGAAAGATTGTGTCCCGACCAATTGTTGGCGATTCAATTTTTCGTGACTGCGATAAAGTAATTTGACCGATTTCAGATTCCGGTCAAAGATAAAAACCTGACCGGGTTCGGTATCGCTGTAGGCATTCACCAGCCAGATTCTTTCATTTTTGGAAGCCGAAAGAATTGCGATTTCCTGCCCGGCTAATTCGCGCTTCAAAAACTTGAAATCGGCTTCAAAAACTTTGTCATTAAAATAAATTCTGAGGCGGTCGCCTTCGAACATCGTACCCAGCAAATCCTGTGAAATTTCTGAGAAAAATGCGCCCTTGTAATCTACGCGATTCAGCGGATCAGAGCTGACAACTTCTTCTTTCCCGGTTTCAGGATCAAGCAAAACTAGCCGTGTTAAATCAGTGTTTTCGCCGCGATTCGTTTGGATAAATAAACGCTTGTCGTCCCTGTGAATCCTGACCGGAAGACAAGTTTCCTGAACGCTGCAACCATAGATTTTTTCGGAGGAATTACCATTCAACTGCATCACCTCCAACCCGCCTTCATCCGTCAGGTGAACGCCAAAACGTGGCTGCCCTTGCCGGTCAAAAATCCACGAAGAAATTTGATTCAGATTCAGGCTAATCAGCTTGCGCTCTCCGGTCGAAAGCTTGACCTGATATAAATCCGCCCACGCCGCATCACGTTCATTACTACCGATAATAATTGTGTCAGGATCAGCCCCGACAAGTTCCAATAAACGTGCCTGCGTGATCCTGAAATTCTTCAAATCCCGCGCTGGCGAAGTGTTCACTTTGAGATTTGGAACCTCCGTCACGAGCAAATTATTATTTTGCGTGAGTAATAAATATTTCCCGTCGCGGCTCCAGACAAAACCTTGCACCACATCTTTTGAAATCGGCTGCGCAGCAGAAAATGGATCGTGTATCCCCTTCAGCCAGACCGCTTTGTCTTGTATTTTTTGAAACGCCAGCAACCGTCCATCCGGGGAAAGCTGTGGATTCATAATTTCTGATCCGGCAAAAAATAATTCCCGCTCCAATAATGGAGGCTTAGAATTAACGCCTTGACCAAAAACCAAGCATCCACAGGAAATGAAAAGGAATAGGGCTGGCCCCAAACGTGCGAAAACATGAACGTGAAAACGTTGCATGAAAAACCTCTTTAGTTATGAATCGGCAGTCTTAAATTTGGGAGTGACCGCTGGCTAAGGATTCGTCTTGTTGTGACCACTGGAGCTTCTGGTCGGGAAGTTGCTTGGCTGAGCAAAATAAATGACTGGTTTATTCTGCAAGCGAACGCATTGTATTCAGTTTGAATGAAAAGCTCAAGAATTCTTTTTTTCAGCTTGAATTTTTCCAGTAAAGTTCCTTCGATGATAAACTTGCAGAACGATGAAAACTTTTGAGAAAACCATTCAATTAATCCGCCAAAAAAAGCCAATTATCCACGCTCTGCCCGTTGAAATTGATCGAGTCAAACAGGCCGCCGTCACTGTTTTATTGCGAGAAAATTTATCCGTCACAGAAATCTTACTCATCAAACGCGCTGAACATCCGCGCGATCCGTGGTCAGGTCACTTAGCCTTGCCGGGCGGACGCGCCGACGCCACCGACGCGAATTTACTTTATACCGCCGCACGTGAAATGTCGGAAGAGGTTGGCATTGAGTTAAATTTAGAAACGAGTTTTGTCGGGTTGTTGCCGCAGCTTTCTCCGGCGAATTCCCTGCTGCCAAAGATTGAAATTACGCCGTTGATCGCCCTGGCTCCCGCCGAATTTTCTTTGCAACCGAACCGCGAAGTCGCGGCTGCCTTTTGGATGCCGATTAAGGAATTGCAACGTACCGGAAAATCTGCGACCTACCGTTATCAACACGGCGAAGCCATTATTAAGTATCCCGCCTATCCATCGCCGCACGGAGAAATCTGGGGCATCACAATGAAAATTCTCAGCGACTTTTTGGCGATCTTCGAAAATGCAGAAGCCCGCACGCAGTAAGGGCGTTTTCAGTCTATCGAGTTCGTAGAGTCGAAAAGGCGCCCTCACTGCGTGCGGGCTTCTGCATTATTTTCCAAGCTCCACCAACATCACTCGCCCATCTTTTTTCAGAACCTTCGATTCTTCCGTCAACAATGAATTGAACAGGTGGATTTTCTCAAGATTTTCTTCTTTCGTTTTGCTGACTTCATCCACCAACGGACTGACATTATAATCGCTCAACACATCGTACCGCACTAAAAGATGAGTAATGCCCATCGCCTTGATTTGCGCTTTAAGCGATCCAACGCTTTGCGCTTCTTTCACCATTTTGGAAATGGTGAAGTCTTCAAAAAAGTAATCTGCAAAATACCGGCGCTCCAGATGTACCGTATCGTTGCGCACATTGATAAGCCAGACTTTCGCCTCCGCTGGAAGCAAAGTATTCACCGCCTGATAGAACGGGTAAAATTCCAGTCTGCGCTGCAAATACTCTTCACGCGCTTCGCCACCAAGCGCAGTACGAACCGGATTCGCTTCCGCAAACCAGACCAGAATTATCAGCAAGCCAGGCACGATACTCGCAGAAATCACCCCTTTCAAAAGCCACTTATTTTTCACTTTCATTGAAGCCGCAACCGCCACGATAGCCAATGCCAGCAACGGTATCGCAGGCATTAGAAAGCGTAATTGCTGACTGGAAAACAACCAGCAGAAATACCATCCGGCAGCAATTCCAGACAGGATTTTAACCATTGCATCCAGTTTTAATTTCCACCATCCAAAAATCAAGAATGGAAGTCCAACCAGAATCGAAATGCCCAGCACTCCATCGTATTTCTTCAAAATTTCCGGTTGCGCTACAGTTGAAATTTTGATCGGTGTCAGCAGGTAATCAAAAATATCCTTCGGGTCGCCGTACCGTGAAAGCGAGTACTGCCAAAGCTTCGAGCGTTCCGCGTCCCAGCCGGGCGCACTGCCTTTCCAGAGATGAGCGTACGATGGAAAGATCGGGCTGCCCGTCTCCATCCACGTTTTAAAATACCACGGACTGGCCAGTAGTCCCGCCGCTACGAGCGTCAGCATTCCGGTCAAAAATAACTGATTGGATTGGGGAGAATTCTGTTTTTGCGCCTCACGAACTTTGAGGAGAATCACGACAAAAATTGCGATGAAAGCGAAGACCGCAATAAATTTTACGGCTAAAGCTCCGCCTAAAAAAAATGCCGAGAAAATTAACGGCTTGACCTCTTCGCTCTTCCACCAAACCCCGATAAAATAAGCTCCGAGCAGCACATACAACGCCAGCGCGTGATCTACATAACAACTGGTCGCCACCTGAAACATCGTCGGAATTGAGGCGACGATGGCAGTGGCGATCCAGCTCCAATCTGAACTCAATTCCAACTGTCGAGCGACACGATAAACCGCCAACAAAAGCAGCAAAAAATAGGCGAACGAAATGAGGCTGAACGAGGATTCTCCGACGCCTTGATTGATCGTATTTCCTAATAACATTCCCCACATCGAATTCAGCTCTGCGCCAAAAGCAACGTGACTCAGAAAATTTGTCCCGCCATCAGTGAAGCCTCCGGCACGCACAAATAATTGCGGCACAGCCAGACGATAAACCAGCGCATCTTTTCCTGTGACCGGAGCCAGCGCACTTATCAACCCAAGCGTAATAACAATTCCAATAACAACTTTCCCAAGCAATGAAATCAAGCTTTTTTCCGTGGGTTCACTTTCGGAACAGATTTTAGTTTGGCGAAATATGGCTAAGATTCCCAACCCGATTCCGATGAGAAGAAGGACGATGGCAACCTGTGATTTCAGTAAATTTGTGACGCCGAAAACAAACCAGATGAGTGACCAGAAAGAGGCTCCGAGCGCACCATCCAACGCCAAATTGAAAACTCGGTCAGTGCCTGACAAGTTCATCGCACGCCGGATTAAGGCCCCTAATCCTAACCAGGACAAAATCACTCCAAAGGCGATGAAGCTTGCACAAAATTGATTCTTCAGAATTCCGGCATCAGCAAATTTCCCACTCGAAAAACTCATGGCAAATCGTGAACTGATGGTTGAGAATTGCCCCAGATCACTTGAGCGATTCATGAAGAATGCTACCGCTAAAATTAACAGCAGAGCCGCGCCAATAATCACGATGACAGAAGCAGACGTTTCGTCAGGAGGAAGATCAGGGTTTGTTTTCATGCGTATTTTTGGTGGGGCTTATGAAATGACTGAATACTGCGCATCGTTTCTCTGAACTTTTCCCTCGCGCAACAATTTCTCTAAATGCGCCTGAACCGACAGTGCAGCTAAGCGATGAAGCGATTCCGGTACGCCTTTATAAACGATTTTCACAATGCCTGGGATCGTCTGCGGCGCGACGGCGAGCAAATCCAAAATCATTTTTTCGCGGGTTGCACGATGCTCAATATATTCTTCAATTTTGCCCCGCGCATCCGCGAGCACGGGGCCGTGCGCAGGCAACAAAGCACTCAAATTCGGCAGCTCTAAATATCGTTGCAATGACGCTAAATAATCGCTCATGTTCCCTTCCGGCGGAGCGATGACTACCGTTCCGATTCCTACTACACAATCGCCCGTCAATAAAGTTCCCGTCCGTTCCTCATAAAAACTGAGATGTCCACGGGCGTGACCGGGAGTCCATAAAGCCCGCAATTGAAAATCGCGGTCGCCGCTCAAATGAATGATTTCATTATCTTCGATGAAGCGATCAACTTTGATTTCCGTAGCAATTTCTTCTGAAGTCAGACGATGAGCGGCGACTGTAAATTTGTATTTTTCAACTAAATGATTGACGCCCAAAATGTGATCGGGGTGCAGATGCGTAATAATGATTTCACGAACGCAGACTCCGGTTTCGAGCAATTTCTCCAGCAAATCATCAAGTTTTGCCTGTTCTTCCGCGTACGGCGACCCCGGATCAATGATGACGATTTCATCACCTCCCACCAGATAACAATTCGTATGCGTCGCCGGAGGCAGCGTCGGCGTTCTGAGCGGAATCATTTTGAATCCGTAACGAAACTCGACACACTTCCGCTCAAATCCGTCGTGCGAAAATTGATGCAGCCGTTCGACAAATGCCTCGACTCCCTTTTCCATTTCCAGCAATGGCGACAACACCGGAGACGCCAGAATGACTTCGCCATCGCGCCATTTATTCACCGCCTCAACCGGACGATTCCACTCCCCGCTTTCCAGTTCTCCTTCGATGACGGAGGCAAGCTGTAACCCATCCGCGCAGTGCGGAACCCACGCCACAAAAAACCGTGTATCAAATCTTTTCGGAGCCGGAGGCGGCGTCACCCAGCGCGGAGCTTCGAGCAACAAATCCGCATCTATACTCAAGTTTTCGCGTTGAAAAATCTCGGTGAATTTCACACGACCGGATTCCACTTCTTCGCGCAGTTCAGTAAGTTTCGTCTGACGCACATTTTCGACTCCACGCGCCAACAGAATTCCTGTTTCTTCAAAGATTTCTCGTACCGCACAAACCATCATCGCCGCCTGGTCTGCGTCGTCACAATTTGCGACGGAAAGTTCACTGTCGCTGGCATCTCGTTGACCGCCGGGATACGCATGAAATCCTCCCATAAATTTCAATTGCTGCGAACGCTTAATCCAGTACACTTCGGGATCATCGGGATTCCGCAACATAATCACTGCCGCTGCGTCTTTCGGTTCGACGTGGGGTTGGACGATTTCTTCACTCATACAATAAATTTCTTGCTTGTCTGATTTACGGCTCACAAGTATTTCTGTCAAGCCGGAATCAAGTTATACTTTTTGTCTTCAGAAACAAAATAAAATTTCAGACTCGACTCAAACTATGCGAACAAATACAACGAAAGCAAAGCTCAAAGCAGGTGAAACCGTCCTCGGATGTTTCGTGCGTTATCCTGATGCCACCCTCGTGGAAATTCTTGGTTACTACGGCTGGGACTTTTTTTTGCTGGACGCTGAACACAGTCCGCT
Organism: Blastocatellia bacterium; assembly: GCA_043783625.1. Classification (GTDB taxonomy): domain Bacteria; phylum Acidobacteriota; class Blastocatellia; order RBC074; family RBC074; genus JAFDVL01. The sequence goes on from JAYVZE010000033.1 coordinate 28,803, forward strand.
GATTGCGAAAGACGCAGAAAATCTTGCCCGCGCCTGTGAGTTACGCGATGTCACTCCGATTATCAGAGTGCCAACGAATCTGCCGCATGAGATTTTACGCTTGATGGATGTGGGCATGATGGGTGCGCAAATCCCGATGATTAACACCAAAGAAGAAGCACAGGCCGCAGTCAACGCCGTCAAATTTCAACCGCGCGGCACGCGTGGTTTAGCCGGTTCACGTGCTGCGAATTTTGGACAAATTCAACCGTTCAGTTTTGCAAAATACACGACGGAATCAAACACCGAAACAATGGTCATCGCGCAAGTCGAAACCGTGCAAGCCGTCGAAAATTTAGAACAAATTCTTCAGGTTCCCGATATTGACGCGATCTTCATCGGCCCGACCGATTTGTCGAATTCCTTAGGGCATCCCGGCGATGTCAATCACCCACTCGTACAGGAAACATTTGATCGAATTATTGAGACGATTAAGCCGACCGGCATTGCAATTGGGACGCTGGTTCCCAACCTCGAAGCCGCCCAAAAATGGCGTGAGCGCGGCGCGACGTATTTGATGATTACGATGGAAGCAATCCTTGCGCCCGCGTGCCGGAATTTTATTAAAGAGATGCGAAACTAAAGTTCAGAGCCAAGCGTTCAGAGTTCGCGCTTCAGCGTGTTTTCCGCCAGCGAAGCGCGGCGGAAAGGCAAACTAAAGTTTGAACTCTAAACGCTTGATTTTACCTGGAGAAAACCTATGAAAACTTCAAACTACCCGATAAAAGTTTTTATCTTTTTCTGCTGTACGATGTTCGTTTTTGCCGCTCCGCAGAAGAAGACGAAACCCGAAAAGACCGATGTGTTTGGCTACTATTTTCTGGAAGGAAAAGTCGCAAAAGAATTCGACGAAATAGACCATCTGCACCTTTCGACCATTGACGATAAAGGCAAAGATTCTCCACTCAACGGGCTGATTCGTCCGAAGAAAAAAGGGCAAGTAGATTATGTCTTAGCCGCTCCGAAACTGAAATTATCGGAGCTGAGTTTTACGACGAAAGCGGTCAAAACCATCAGCTACAAATTCACTGGAAAATTCGTCAGGCTCGGAGATTTCCCGACAAAACCGCCGAAAGGAACAATTCTGGAAGGAAAATTGACGAAGCTGAAGGGTACGAAAATTGTGGTGGAGGAGAATGTGAAGTTTCGGTATGAGGCTGGCGGGTAAGAATTAGAAATCTCCTCATTCCGCTTCAGAGTTGACGAGGGTGGTAGAATGAACTTTGAAATTATCAGCGAGGTAGACGAGGTTGAAGTCATTGCAATTGGCAACAGTATCCGCGACCTGCCACGCTTGAGAAAACAGTACGGGAGAGGGCGTTGGCGCAAACTCAAGGGCAATGCAATGATTCGATTACTGAATGGTCACATCAGATTCGCAGAATTACATTGGTATGAGGCGCACGGGATTGGAAAAAGAGAAATCAAACGTAAATGCTATTTGGATTAAAGTATGAAAACACCAACACCTGAACCACAATTCGTTGTTTGCATCAACAATGATGAATATCCGGCTTCGCTGGAACGTAATAAAATCTATCGTATCCTGCCTGATAAAGATGCGGCGGCTGATGGCGATCTCAGAATTATTGATGAAAGCGGTGAAGATTATTTGTATCCGGCAAACTGGTTCTTTCCGATTGCCTTACCGCAAGTGTTACAACAATCTGTCTTGCTCGCTGCATAGCCGCGTACTACCTATAACCACTTTTTTTCAGAATTAAAAAAGCATGATCAAAACTCCACAAAATCGCTGGACAGTTTGGATTCTCGGGCTGGTCGTGCTTTTGGCTCAACCTCTATTGGTTCTTATTAGGTATCGCATCACCTTGCACAAATACGGCTTTGCTCTCAATGCAGATACACTTGCGCCACTCTTAAAAGATTTTCTTCCTCGTTGGTTTTTGGAATCACTTGTTGATGTATTTTTCTTTTGGTTTGCCTTACGAACATATCCTGGTCAGGTTAATATATTCTGGCATCGGAAAGAGCGTCCCCGTTGGAACTTGACCTGGTCAGTATTTTTCGGTTTGCTGATACTGGCAAAAATTTTGATCCTTTTCCTGAATTTTACTTTTGAGAATTTTATTTATCTTCCGGCATTAATGCTATCTGTTTATGTTTTAGGGTGTATCCGGTGCGGTGTGATAAATAGCAACCTTTTTTCAACGCAGAACAAGATACCCGTTCAGCCAAATATTTAATTCAATATGCTTACAAAATCTCCACTCTACGCAAACATTAATTCCTACACCTCCAACAGCCGCGCCGAATTTGAAGAGAAGCTGGCGACGCTCGTCAACATTCCCAGCATCAGCATGGATCCCGAACGCAAGAGTGACATCAAGCGTTGTGCGGACACTGCCGTTGAATTTCTGCGCGGTATCGGAGCTAAAGCCGAAGCCGTCTCCACAGATGGAAACCCCGTCGTCGTAGGCGAAATTATCAATGATCCGGCCTTCCCGACGGTTTCGATTTATAACCATTTGGATGTGCAGCCCGCCGATGCTTCGGAGTGGAATAAGGCTCCGTTTACATTCGATAAAGTCGGAGATCGTTACGAAGGTCGCGGCACGACGGATGATAAAGGCCCGGCTTTGACGGCGTTGTTAGCCACGAAATATGCGATGGAAAATGGCGTCTCGATCAACGTCAAATTCATCTGGGAATTAGAAGAAGAAATCGGCAGTCCGAATTTTGAGAAATTCGTCAAAGCCAATAAACAAAGGCTGAAAACAGATTCCGTGCTGGTGTCCGATACGATCTGGATTGCTCGCGGCAAGCCCGCTGTGCCGTACGGATTGCGTGGCTTGCAGGCATTTACAATGACGCTTCAGACGCACGCGAAGGACGTCCATTCAGGACTCGTCGGAGGCGCGGCGCGCAATCCAATTGGCGAGCTGTGCGATGTGATTGCGAAATGCTATGACGCGAAGACAGGCAAAGTGAAGATCAAAGGATTTTACGACGACGTACGAAAAATTACGAAAGCTGAAATTGCGAGTTTTACGAATTCCGGCTTCACGACAGCGGGTTATAAAAAAGCGCACGAGCTGAAATCCATCCGACCAAATCTCAAATCTGAAGGCGAAGTGTTGCAAGCTTTTATGTCACTGCCAACGTTTGAAGTTCACGGAATTGTCGGCGGCTACGCTGGCCCCGGAGTCAAAACAATTGTGCCGCATCAAGCCGAAGCAAAAATTTCAATGCGCTTAGTTCCGAATCAACGACCCGCGAAAATTGCCAAAATCGTCAAAGATTTCGTTAAGCAAATCAATCCTGACGTGAAGGTAAATTTAGAGCATGCGCTGGAACCCTACATCGGTGATTTTACCGGACCATATTCCGAAGCGGCGCGGACGGCGATGAAATTTGCGTTCGGAAAAGACCCGGCATTCACCCGCGAAGGCGGCTCCATCGGCGCAGTCGTCACGATGCAAAATCACCTGAAATGCCCGATTACATTTTTGGGATTGAGCCTGCCCGAACACGGCTACCACGCGAAGAATGAAAATTACGATTGGGGACAAACTTCAGGCGGAATTAAAATGTTTGTGAAGTATTTTGAGGAAATTGCGAGGTTTAAGAAATAAATTCCTGACAAGATATACTCAGTAGGGCCGCAAATTTGGCTCTAGAGCAGACTTGGCTTGAATGTATGGCAGGCTGTTAGCCTGCCATACACTGATTCACAATTTGCTCTACTGATACTGCAAACAGGATCAAACGGGCAGGCAAACGCAGCACGGATGGGCGGACTTTGCGACAAGTGCTCACGGCCATTTGCTGGCGGCTTGTCGCGGGTAACGATAAAGCACTGAGAAGTCATTGAGAGAATCCAGTTCAGGGTGAGGTGTGGCCTCGCTTGGCTCGCTACACTGGGACTTGCTGCAATAATTCAATCAGTTCGTGCGTCTTTTTGAACGCGCTGCCAGTTTCTGCTTGTGCGTCAACTGGAAAAAGATCAGGGGCACCGATCAATGACCAGCGCCCCTGTTGGTGAAATCCCTCGTTATGACTGACCGTGCGGGTTACTTGTGAATCACAATGCTGCCTCCGCCCAACACTGTCGTCGGATCATCGCTATCCGGCGCGTTCAGTTGGTTGTCGTAAACCAGCCCGCCACCTGCGTTGTTCCAGATGCGGATGCGGAACTTGTCCGAGCCGCCGCCGCCGTTCACCTGCCCGTCAATCGCCGTCAGCATGAAGCGGTAATCGCCCGCATTGTTGATCTTGCCGGAGCCTTTGTATTGCGCCCGCGCGCCAGCAATGACCATCCATTCGTAGACAGTGCTGCTGAAGTTCAGATTGCCCGCCTTGAATTGGAACTCGGTGTTGCCGGTCGGCACGCTGTTGCCGTTCTGGTACTTCGAGACGAAGCCGAAGTTGGCCTTGCCCGTCAGCGCCGGATTGACGACGTATGCGCCCACCGGTGAATTGATCCAGCCGCCGCCTGTCACGAAGCCCGCGCTCGGATCGTAGATCACGACTAGCGCCGATAACTGATCCGTGCCGATGGTCGTCGCCGAACCAGACCCGCCGCAGTTGTTGCTCACCGTCAACGTCACCAGATAGACACCCGCTGTCGTGAAACTCTGCGTCACGCTGGACGAACCCGGCGTCGCGCCCGCAGGCTCGACGACCGTGCCCGCCGCCGTGACCGCCGGTGGCGTGGCGCTCTCGAACTTCCAATTCGCCGTATGCATCGTGCCGGCCAGATCGGTGAACGTGCCGGTGAAATTGATCGGCGTGCCTACCTGATAGATCGCGCCGCTGGTCGGGCCAGTGATGGCTGGCACAGGCTTCGGCGCATTGACCGTCACTGTCGCTGTGCAAGTGGCGCTGCCGCCGTTGCCATCGTCCACCGTCAGCGTGACCGTGTGTGTGCCCACCGCGTAAGGCCCGGCAGGCGTTTGCATAATTGTCAGTGAGTCGCCGTCAGGATCGCTCGAACCGTTGTTGATGTCGGCGTTGGCGGTACACGTCGCGTCCGCTGTCACCGTGACGTTTTGGGCCAGTGCGACGGGCGGACGGTTGACCTTCAGCGAGAGATTGCGGCTGCCCGTGCAACCGTACTTATCCGTCACGTTGAAGGTGAGCGAGAAATCGCCGGGCGCGGTTGGCGTGCCCGCAAGCTGGCCGCTGGTGAAGCTCATCCCCGTTGGCAAAGTGCCCGTCAGGTTGATCGTGTAAGGCGTATTCCCGCCGCTCGCCGTGATGGTTTGCGCGGGATAGGCCGTGCTGATTTGCGCAATCGGCAATGATGACGGACTGACAATGATGGTCGGGCAGGAAATCACCAGCGTGTAGTTGTTGCTCATGCTGCAACCATAGGCATCGGTCGCCGTGATCGTGATGGGGAAGCTGCCTGATTGTGTCGGCGCGTCTGCCAATTGACCGCTCACAAAACTCATTCCCGTGGGCAAGGTTCCGCTCAGACTGTAACTCACGGTTCCGTTGCCACCCGTCGCGCTAAAAAGGGTGGGCAAGTAAGACAATCCCACCGTGCCAGCGGGAATGGTCGCGGGACTGAGTGTGATGGTCGGACAGTTGACAGTCAGCGTGGCCGCGTCAGACGTAACGTTGCCGCAAGCGCCGCTCACCACGACATCGTAATTGCCCGCGTCACTCAGCGTGACGAAGCTGATTGAGTAGCTGCTCGCATTCGCGCCGCCGATGGCCATGCCGCCCTTGCGCCATTGATAGCTCAAGCCCATGCCCGTCGCCGCCACCGAGAAGTTCATGCTCTGACCGACGATCTTCGTCGCCCCCGCAGGCTGCGTCGAGATTGCGGTCGTGGCGTTGACTGTCAACGTTGCCGCCATCGAAGTCGCCGTGCCGCAAGCGCCGGTCACAACCACATCGTAGCTGCCCGCGTCGCCAGCCACAGCCGCAGCGATGCTGAGCGTCGCGCCAGTCGCGCCGCCGATAGCCATGCCGCCTTTGCGCCATTGATAGCTCAAGCCCGTGCCCGTCGCGCCCACTGAGAAGCTCGCGGGTGAACTGGCGCACAACGTTAGACCGCTTGGCTGCGTGGTAATTGCCGGTGGCGTGCAAGGCGAAAGCGCAACCGTGAGGACTACATCATTACCGGTGCCGCCGGCATAGCTTATTTTCAAATCTTTGCCACTGCCCGCTACGTTGGTGGCAACCGTTGCTCCTTCCGCCAGTCCCGCAAAAGCACCGGTGACGGCGTCGGTCGAGTCGTTGTTGAGGATCACGAATGTCTGGCCGAGAGACAGCTCGCCAGCGGTCAGTCCGGCAAAGTTGAGCGACAAGGCCGCGTTGTTGATCGTCGCCGAGCCCGTAACGTTAAGTTGGTCGTAGCCATTGGCGTCTCCCGCGCCACCATTGCCAGCGATTTCGACAGCGAAATTCGAGCCGCTGGTGAAGTTCACATTGCTGGTGTTGAGTATGCCAACGCTTAGACCAGGCGCAACGAAGCCACCGGCGTTGACCGTAACCACGCGGTTCACGGTTCCCGTGCCGCCCAGTGTGCCCGTATTGTTGACCGAGACGCCGCCGCCCGCCGAAAGGGAACCGGTAACCAGCAGCTTGCCAGCGTTAACCGTGGTCGTTCCGGCGTAGGTGTTTGCGTAGGATAAAGTCAAAATGCCAGGCCCGTCTTTGACGATAGATCCGCCGTTCCAAAGCAATGCGGAAACAGCCAAATCGGTGGGGTCTGAACCAGCCGCCACATTGAAATTGAATGTCGCGGAGAGGTGGGTGTTTATCCCTGTATTTACGCCGATGATATTGTTTGTAGCGCCGCCATTCGTGGTAACGTTAGTCGGCCCAAAAAACACCGAGCCGCCGAATCCCAAAGCGCTGAAATCAAGCGTTCCTCCACCGGTCGCGTCAAACGTGAATGACTTGTTGGTGAAGTCGTAGCGATTCCCTTCGACGCGGAAAGTGGACGCTCCATTGATGGCAATAGCACCACCGTTGTAGGCAGTCACAAATCCACTATTAAGGACGAGCGTTCCAGCATTGACGGTTGTTGTTCCCGTGTAGGTATTTGACCCGGGGACACCGCCTATGTAATTTGTATTGGCTGGGCTGGAGAGCGTGAGCCTACCCGTCCCGCCTTTTATGAGCGATGCACCCGTTCCTGAAATGATGCCAGAGATGATGCTGCTTGTGCCTGTGACGTTGACCGTCAGCGCGCTGCTGGTATTCAAGGGGATGGCGGCGGCGTTGAAATTCGTGCCGGTCACGCTGAGGCTGGGCAGCGTGCCTGTGAAGGCGCCGAGGTTGATGGTGTCCGCGCTCGCGTTCACCGTGATGCTGGTGATGCCGGAGCGCGTAAGAGTACCCGAATCACCGAGGATGTCCGCCCCGCCATCCACGCTAAAGTTACGCCCGGCGGCGGCAAACTTGATGTTGCCCGCGCTCGGCTGGGATACGGTTAGCGTGTCGGCAGTGCCCGACACATCGGTGACGACGATGTTCGTGGCCGTGGTCGTGACGGTGTAGTCGGCTGTGAAGAGCAGCGCGCTTGGCGGTGTGACAGTAGAGGCAGACGCACTCGATAGCGCCAGACTCCGCCTTGCGCCTGCCTTGAGACGCTCGACCTGTTGCGCAGTGGCTGGCTGATGCAGCCGTTCGCTCAAGCGCTGGCCGTATTCGCTGGCTCCGACGCGCCAACCGATCAGACTCAATCCAAGCACGCCCAGCACGAGGCCGAGCGATAATAATGTTTTCCGAGCAGTATTCATGCGGGTAGTCATAACGTTTCCTCCATCGAAACAATCGAACGGGGTTTAGGAATAAACGAGCAGCGACAAGCCAGTTTTTGGCGCCCCAGCATCCTTGTGGGCACAATACCGCCAAGCCAGCGGCGCCCCCCTCAGCCTTTCAGTGTTGGCAAAAAGGTGCGGCCAGCAGGCAGGCGAGCACTTGGGATGTCATTGCTAATTCTGTGCTGTCGGAAGTAAACGCGAGAACGGCAGGCAAAACCTCTAACGGTTAGCAACGTTATTTTCCGGCGTGGTTAACAATACGTGGCTATTGCGGATAGGTTGCGGTAATCTCAATCGAATTGAATCAGACAATTCGTACTGAAACGCGGACTAAATTCCGCCCCCTCTATGGATGAAACACCGACAGAAGTTACACAATTGCTTGCTACCCAGGGTAGTGGCGATCAGGCTGCGCTGGATCAGTTGATGCCAATCGTGTATGACGAGTTGCGGCGTCTCGCACGACGACATCTGGGACGTGAGCGGCACGGGCATACTCTGCAAACCACGGCACTGGTTAACGAAGCGTATTTGAAACTGGTAGATCAACATGCCGTGCAATGGGAAAACCGTGCGCAGTTTTTCGCGCTGGCCGCGCAAGCCATGCGGCGGATACTGGTGGATCACGCCCGTGGGCGGCAGTATCTGAAACGTGGTGGTGATGCTCAACAGGTCTCGCTGGATATGACATTAGTGGTTGCAAATGAACATGCGGCGGATGTGATTGCACTGGATGATGCGCTCCAGAGCCTCGCACAAATTGATGTCCGCAAATGTCGAATCGTGGAATTACGCTTCTTTGGCGGACTGAGCATTGAGGAAACGGCGCACGTCCTGGAGGTTTCACCCGGCACGGTGATGCGCGACTGGACGCTGGCGAAGGCATGGTTGCAACGCGAACTGGGGAAAGAGTAGGCATAGCTGGTAGACAGTAGTCGGTAGCAGAACCCTAGCTTTTGCCCTACCGTCTACCAGCTACTGCCTACTCCCCGAATTATTTATGCACCCCGATCAATGGCAACAAATTGACCAACTCTTTCACGCTGCCTTGGCGCTTGTCCCGCACGAGCGGGCAGCGTTTGTGGCGACGGCCAGTATGGGCGATGCCGGGTTGCAACATGAAGTCGCTACGCTGTTGGCGGCGCACGAACAGCCCGGTGAGATTTGGGCGATTTCGGCTTCTGATCTCGCGGCGGACTGGTTCAACGAACAACCACCGGAGCCGACGCTCAGCGGGCAACAAATCAGTCACTACCAAATTCAATCGTTATTGGGTCAAGGCGGAATGGGTGAGGTTTGGCGCGCCCATGATTCTCACCTGAACCGTAATGTGGCGCTCAAAGTGTTGCCCGTTGCCTTCGCGCAAGACACCGACCGCTTGCGTCGCTTCGAGCAGGAAGCCCGCGCGATCTCAGCGCTCAATCATCCCAATATCATCACGATTCACGAGATTGGCCAGCAGGACGATCAACACTACATCATCACAGAATTTATTGACGGTGAATCGCTCCGTCAGCGTCTGCACAGCGCCCGCCTGACAGCGAGTGAAGCGATAGACATTACCCTCCAAATCGCGAGCGCTCTGGAGGCAGCGCATCACGCGGGAATTGTCCATCGTGACATCAAACCGGAGAACGTCATGCTCCGCACGGATGAATATGTGAAGGTGCTTGATTTCGGGCTGGCCAAACTGACAGGAGCGCGGAAGGCGGATTTCGGAACGCGGACGGAAGATGCCGAAACTTTAGTGCAACCTCCGTCGGCGAATCCGCAATCCACCACTCCCGGCATGATAATGGGGACGACTTCCTATATGTCGCCGGAACAGGCACGAGGCTTGGGCGTAGATGCACGTAGCGACATCTGGAGCCTCGGCTGCGTGCTCTATGAAATGGTCACGGGGCGCAGGGCGTTCGAGGGAGCGACCACAAGCGACATCATCGCAGCGATCTTGCAAAACGAGCCGCCACCAATCGAAGATTCAGTGCCATCACTTCCGGCAGAGCTGGAACACATTGTGCGAAAGGCATTAAGCAAAGATCAAGCCGTGCGCTACCAGTCGGTGAAGGACATGGCCCCGGACTTAAAGCGCCTGAAAAAACAGCTTGAGCTGACGACAGAGACGGAGGAGTTAAAGGCACGAACATTGGCTCCCGCAACCAGCAGACTGGCGGTCAGCTCTGTGCCATCAAGTGCGGAGTACATCGTCAATAACATAAAACAATCCAAGTTCGCAGCGCTTGCCGCGCTCATCCTACTCGCATTAGCAGCAGCGTTTTTCTTTTTCATGCGCAAGCCCGTCCTGACCGACAAAGATATAATTCTGCTGGCGGATTTCCAGAATACGACGGGCGAGGCGGTCTTTGATGGAACGCTCAATCAGGGCTTGGCGGTGCAGCTCGGACAATCACCGTTTTTGAGCCTTCTGCCGAAAGCGCGTGTACAGGAAACACTGCGCCTGATGGGACGCGGCACGGAGGAAATGATTACGCCGGACATCGCGCGCGAGATTTGCCAGCGACAAGGGATTAAGTCCTTTATCAATGGTTCGATTACGGCGCTCGGCAAAAATTATGTACTGACACTCGAAGCCGTCAACGCCAACACCGGCGCACCCATTATCAGCGAGCAGAACGAAGCTGAGACGAAGGAACAGGTGCTGCGCACGTTGGGCAAAACAGCCACCAGTCTGCGCGAAAAACTCGGCGAGTCGCTCCCTTCAATCGCAAAATTCGATGCGCCGATTGAACAGGCGACGACTTCATCGCTCGAAGCACTGAAGGCGTATTCGCTGGCCATGGAGCAGTACGGTAAAGGAGTGATTGACGAAACAGTCGTGTCGCTTTATCGGCGCGCCATCGAACTTGATCCGAATTGCGCACTCTGTTACGGGAGTTTAGCCCGGCTTCAGTTCAACATTGGGCGGACCGAAGAAGCGGTCGCCTCGGCGACAAAAGCGTTTGAGTTACGCGAGCGGACAAGCGAAAACGAAAAGCTGTCTATCGCAGTTTTTTATTACAAGGTTGTCACGCTCGATTTGAACAAAGCTATCGAAACCGGTGAATTATGGAAACGCACTTACCCGCGTTTCTGGCAGCCCTACCACTCGTTAGCCGACCTCTATTACGAGGCGACGCAATACGAAAAAGCCGTCGAAAATGGGCGCGAAGCCATCCGCCTCAATCCCAATTTTGCCCCCGCTTATACCAATCCGGCAGGTGCACTTGTCTTGCTTAATCGCTTCGCGGAAGCCAAAGAGATTTACCGTCAAGCGATGGCCAACCATCTCGAACACATCGCCTATCACTTTTATCTTTTTTGGATTGCCTATTTTGAACGGGACGCGACGGCGATGCAGCAACAGATTGATTGGCTGCGAACCCATGACTATGAACACTGGGCTGTCGTCCTCGAATCGCAATGGGCAATGCTACAGGGACGGTGGCAGCAATCGTTGGAGCTTGCGCGCCGTGCGCGGGCAGAAGCCGAGAAACGCGGAGAAAAGAATATGGGCGCATCAATTGTTGTCGGGAACGCGCACACGGCGGCACTGTTCGGCGCTTGCCGGACTGCCAAACAACGTGCCGCGCAGGTTCTGACACTGAGCGAAAACAACAGCCTGTTGTCTGACGCGGCGTTGACGCTGGCGCTGTGCGGAGAAGACCGTCAGGCGCTGAGAATCGCCGACGAACTCGCCGCGCGTTTTCCGAAAGACCCGGTGCTGAACGAACTGCGGCTGCCCACGGTGCGCGCTGCCGTCGAACTCCAGCGCGGGCGACCCGCTCAAGCCCTCGAATTGTTGCAAGCTACGAGACGCTATGAGGGTGATTACCTCTTCTTCGTCCCCTACCTGCGCGGACTGGCGCTGCTGCGTAAAGGCGAGAATGCGGCAGCCGTGGCCGAGTTTCAAAGCATACGCGCACATCCGGGCTGGTTTCAGTGGACGCCATTAGTTCCGCTCTCGCACCTGTGGGAGGCGCACGCCCACGCACTCGCGGGTGATCCTGAACGAAGCCGCCAAGCCTACCGGGAGTTCTTCACTTTATGGAAAGATGCGGATGCCGATCTGCCAGTGTTGATTGAAGCGAAGAAGGAGTACGAGAAAATAAAGTGAGGTGGCGCTGGTCGCTGCCTCGCCTGGAACGCATGAACATTGGACTGCCCATACCTCGACCTTCCAGCATAGAGCATTCAGACTGAAGGGTTTTGCCTGCCTTTTCAATCTTCCAAACTGATTTCTTTTATTTTCATCAGGAACGACTACCAAACCACCTATCTAATTAAAAATGAAGCTTTTAACATGAGTTTGTAATAAGTTCGACGGAAATTGAAAAGAAGAAAATGATTGACAACTTCTGTCTAAGAATGTTAATTCTATCACTGTTTCGAGGAGTATCTTAGCTTCCCGGCTAAACCTCAAGACAGCCTTTCCAATCCTAAACAACCCAAACTGATGCCGATGATTCGGTAAACTATTGTTCTTTTCTTGAAAATACTGTCTGTTTCACCGAAAAGGCGTCTCCCGCGAGGAACGCAAAGCTGTGAAGATTCCGATCTTACTCAGTTGCCGAAGTGAAATGACGAAGCTGGCGACCTCTTGAAATTTCCCGCCCGCTTCGCCGACCCACTCATTCCTTTGCTCTTCCCTCGCCTCATTTTTTAGTCTTTACCTTAATCTGCGCTGTCCCCAGCCGGTTTGGAGTTGTTCATGATCTCACTTCCGTCCTTCAAACTTCCCGAAAAACTGACCTCGTTTACGATGCCGCGCTTTGGCTCCAGCTTCAATAAAACCAGGAAAGCGGTGATCGGACTCGACATCGGATCAAGCCGTATCAAAGTGGCTGAACTCAAATCTGTCAAAGGTCAATTTGAATTACTCAATATCGCGCAAATTGATTTGATGCCCGATTCGATTGTTGATGGACAAATCATTGACGGAAACCACGTCTCCGATTGCATCCAGAATGTTTTCACAGAACAAGGCATTCTGGGGCTGAATGTCGCTACTTCGTTGTCGGGAAATGCGGTCATCGTCAAGAAAATTCAGTTGCCGATCATGGGGCCGGAAGAGTTACGCGAACAAGTCAACTGGGAAGCTCAACAACATATTCCCTTTGATATTCAAGATGTCAACTTAGATTATCATGTCCTTGAAAGCTCGCCCTCAAGTGAGCTGATGGATGTCCTGCTGGTCGCTTGCAAAAAAGATATGGTGCGCCAACTTACGCAGGTTATTTCACAAGCCGGAAAGACGACGACAATTGTTGATGTAGATTCTTTTGCATTACAAAATGCTTACGAAATTAATTACGATCCCCGCCCCGATCAAACTGTCGTGCTGCTCAACATCGGAGCCAGCGTCATGAACATCAACATCGTCAAAGGCAGTGCTTCGATCTTCACGCGTGACGTTTCGATGGGTGGCAATCAATATACCGATACGCTTCAGAAAAAATTCAACCTGACCTTTGAAGAAGGGGAATTACTGAAGCGCGGAACCATCCCACCGAACTGTCCAATTACCATGGTTGATGCGGGTGAAGTGATGCAGAACGTTTCTGAAATGTTGGCTGGCGAGATTCAGCGCACCCTTGATTTCTTTCATCATCAATCGCCGGAAGGCGAACAGATTGTTGGTATGCTGATAGCGGGTGGCGGGTCTAAAGTCCCGAACCTGACAGCTTATCTTGCTAATAGATTCCAAATTTATGTAGAGCCGTTCAATCCTTTCCGAAATGTCAAAATCAGTAATGAAAAATTCAATCAGGAATATCTGAGCGAATTCGCTCCTGATATGGCTGTCGCGGTAGGCCTTGCGCTCCGCAGCGAATAAGGGCTGACCCCGGATGTTCACGACCCGGATGTTTTTGCTATGATTAAAGTCAATCTTCTAAATAGTGCAGTCGAAGCGACGAATCTCGACGCCGTAGAAAGTGTCATCAGTAATCGCGGGACGCAACAAACCTTGTTGCTCTTGATCGCGCTAGGTGCTTGTTTACTAGGAATTGCCACTGATTTCTTTATTACCAGACAGGATAATTCACGTCTCAAGACTGAGGTCGAAGCGGAGCAGGTGCGCACGGATCAACTGGCACAAATCACCAAGCAGGTGACTGAAATCCAGGTCAAAAATAAAGCCGTTGAAGATCGGATCAATGCGATTATGCGCTTGCGTGCTGAACAAACCGGGCCACTACGATTGCTCCAGTTAATGGATGGTAAAATCCCTGACGATAAAATGTTTCGGCTGACTGGTATCAAACAGGAAAAATCGGCGGAGAAAGGTGAGTCCATTTCCATTATGGGTTATTCACCAAATGAAGCGCAGGTCACGGCCTTCGCTAAAAATATTGAATTTGCCGATGGCTGGTTTACCAAATTTTCAGTGGAAACGAATCGGACTTCGAATCCTGAAAACCTTGAAGCTGGCAAGGCAGCACCTGCCGCCAATGCCAAAGGTGCAGCTCCTGAGCAGAAAGCCAAAGCTCCCGAAGTTCCGAAAGAAATCGTCCAATTCATCATCCACTGTACTTACGACCCGCAAAATTTATTAGTCAATCCAGGCTCTGCCCAACCGAATCCGTCCCAGCCGGCGCCAGCACCAAGCCCAAATGCCAATGCTCCCAAGGTGCAATAAATTGAGCGTTTCCTCCTTCAATAAAGGCAAATGAGATGTTAGCAAAATTCAACGATTTACATTGGTTAGCAAGATTTGGCGTGATGCTCGTGGTCGCGGTGTGCGTAGGGTTTGCCTTCGACTATTTTGTGCTTTCCTCAACACGTGCGGAAACTGTCGAATTAACCACTAAGAAAGACGGTCTCGTCAGCCAGAACGCACAAGCTGAAGTCGTCAAACAACGACTGCCGGAGTTCAAAGCACGCTTCGAGCAACTAAAAGTCGAATACGATCAAACCAAAGAATTGTTGCCCGAATCCGTCGAGCTTTCGCGTGTCCTTGAAAGCCTGACAGCGGTGGCCAAAAATAATAATTTGGTGGTGACCAATTTTGTGCCAAAGGGCGATAAAGACCTGCAACAGGATTTCTACCGGATGAAACCCATCGGCGTATCGTTGCGGGGTAATTACCAGAACCTTGAGAGCTTCTTCCGTCAGATTTCTGAATTAAAAAGAGTAGTTAATATCTCGAATCTTGAGATTCTACCCTTAGCAGAACAAAAAGAAGGGCTTTCGCTCAGTGCTAATTTTGTCCTTTCGGCGTTGTACGCCGAAAAAACTGACATCGACAATATCAAAGCTGTCAGCCCGGCTAAACCGGGAGCTGCACCTTCAGCCGCCGCCGCAACGCCAACGCCGACGCCAGCACCCGCTGCCAGTGCGCCTGCCGCAGCTACACCAGCCACAACACCGGCACCTACTACTAATTAAAAGCAAAAGCAGAGGTCAACAATGACGATGAATCGTTTTTCAAATTCAGATCAAAAATGGCGTGTACTGACCGCCCTGATGTTCATTGCCTTGAATCTTTCAGCGGGAGATCGTCAAGGAACACCACCACCCGCTGACAAGCCGGCACCAGTTGCCGGGGAAGCTAACAAACCGACGACGCCAGCCATCACTGACATTGAGCTGCCATCCCGAAATATCGTACGCAGCAACGTCAGAGACCCTTTCGTGGTACCGACCCGCGTCATTAAGCCACCACCGCCCGTAAAAAAATTGCCACCGCCAGCAGCACCTGCACCGCAACCACTTCCCACTGTGAAAGTTGAAGAACGGTTTAGTGCGTACAAAGATTTAGTACGCAGTTCCATGGGCGGTCGAAATCCTGAACCAAGTAAGCTTGCACCATATTTAATTGACGAGCTAACCATCTCAGGAATCTTTAAAACCGAAGAAGGTTTCGGAGCTTTTATCACTGAGACCGCCACCGCCAAGCAACAAACATTTTTTGCTCGTGTCGGCTGGTCAACCCACGATGGAATCATCGAAGACATCACTCCCAACGGAGTCAAATTTAAGAAAATTGTGAAGTATAACAACGGAACAGTGAAACAAACTGAAGAGTTTCGCGCACTTCCCTCACCGAATTCCAAATGAGAAATTTCACTTTGAATATCCCACGCTTGAAGTCAAAAAAAGAGATTGCTGGAGGATTTATGTTTTTACGTTATCAACGATCCAATGCTGGATCAACTGCGGGCAAAACGTTACTGGGCGGCGTACTTTCCTGTTCACTGCTGCTGAGCGCTTTCGCCGGGACTGGAACCACATATCAGTTGAACGCAAAAACTGGATTCAACGCGAACGGTCGAACTTCGTTTTTAAAACCCGTCTATAATGCTGCTGCCATTCGCAATGTGAGCATTTCCAAAGCCGACGGGATGGTCACCGCGACGATAGAAATGGACGGTCAGGCGAAGTTCAATCACTTCACCTTGCTCAGTCCTTTTCGTGTCGTCGTTGACATTCAAAATGTTGCCTCACAAGCACCACCATTAATAGAAGTCGGCGAAACTTTCCTGCGTCGCGTTCGGGTGGGCCAGATTGATGACAACGTGCGCGTCGTTTTTGATAGCGACATCCGCCAGCAATATAAGATTTCGCAGGAAGGTTCAACGATCAAGATCGTTTTCCGTGACACGAAAATTAATGGACTGAAAAATGCTGTCGCGGCGACACCTGCGCCGACTCCTGCTTCAATCAAAACCACTCCCGTCGCCATTGCAGAAAAACCGATAGTGGTTGGAATCAATCAAAGAATTCCTGAAGTCGAAAAACCGCTTCCGGTAAAAAAAGCCGAAGCGATGAAGCCAAGAATACAAGTCGCCGTGAAGCAAACACTTCCTGCGCCTGTTGTCGTCCCTGAACCGTTAGGACAAACTGTCGTAGTATTGCCGAGCACGAAAAACCCTGCGACGTTCAAACCTTATTCAGCCATGTGGAAGCTGCTTTCGCCGTCTTCCCGTCCGACAAATAACCTGAGTACCAAAGTAAATAGCGACCCCCTGCCGCCTCGTCCCAAAATGGTGCAGCCCGCAAAAATTGCGAGTACGCCTAAGGTTGAAACTGTCAAACAGGAAGCTGTCACCAAACCCTTAATCGTAGCGAATCAAGCTTCTGCAAGCAAAACTCGTATCGTCAAATCAACTCCCGTAGCGATGCCGTCAACGACTGCTCCTGTCGTTGAGACAAAATCAACTCCCGTAGCGATTCCGGTAACAAAAAATAAAGTCGCTGAAACCAGACCGACACCGCCTGCTTCTAAACAGCCGGAGGTTAAGGCTACGGTCGCAGCAGTGCCAACCGAAACACCGACCCCCATTCCTGTCCGTCCGCGTGAAGTCACGCGACAAGCCGACGCTCCGTCAAAAGCAGCTTTCAATGCCGCAGATATTTTGAGAGCTGATTTTACCGGAGAACCTATCAATCTCGACTTACGTTCTTCAGGAGCAAAATCTGTCGACATTCGTGATTTCCTCCGCTTCATTTCAGATCAGTACAAAGTCAACTTCGTGCTGGATCAGTCAGTCAAAGATGTTCCGATCACCGTGAGTGTTCAGGGAGTCCCGTGGAATCAGGCGATGGACGCCATTCTGCGCGCCAACCGTTTAGGAGTTAAAGTCGAAGGAAGCATCGTGCGCGTGATGACGCAGGACACTGTGACGCAGGAAGATAAAACTCGCCAGGAACAACTGCTTGCTCGTCAGAATGCTACAGCATTAGTAACTGAAATTATTCAATTGAATTATGCGCGAGCACAGTCTGGCGGCGGCGGTGCAGCAGGTGGCACAGCAGCAGGTGGCACTGGAGGATCGCCATCAGGAGCGGCGTCAACTTCCGGTGGAACCGGACTAGACGGAATCATCAAAACTCGCTTATCTGCGCGTGGACAAATCCAGCCTGATCCTCGTACCAACAAATTAATTATCACGGATTTACCTGAAAATATTGCGGCGATTAAGGAAATCGTCAAAGTACTTGACGTAGCCGAATCACAAGTCGAAATCGAAGCTCGCATCGTCATTGCCAACCGCAATTTCGCCCGCGACCTCGGCATCCAACTTGGTGGCGTGGCACTCAATCCTTCTCGTGGCGCTCTGGCTTACGCAGGTAATTTACCCGGAGGAGCCTCATCTGGAACCACTCCTAATGGGATTCCAGGTGGACTTACAGGTGGTACCCAACCAATTGGATTAGGCGGAGTCGGTTCGACCGTTCTCAATTTAACCACTGGTATTTTTGGAACAGCTCAGATTTCTGCGATTCTGACGATGGATGAGAAAAAAGGAAATGTGAAAACAATTTCGACTCCGCGCATTACTGCTCAAAATAATCAAACCGCCAACATCGTCAACGGTGTGCAGATTCCGGTCCAAACAGAAAGCAATAACACCCTGACAGTAACTTTCGTCACAGCCGCTTTACGTCTGGAAATTACGCCTCAAATTACCAACAACGGGGATGTCGTTCTCAAAGTAGTCACTGAAAACAATTCAGTCAATACAGCCATCGCCACGAAATCAGCACCTGGTATTAATACGCAAAGAGCTGAAACGACAGTGACAGTTCCTGATGGTGGAACGACCATCATCGGTGGTATCAACATTGACGTTGAATCAAATTCGCAATCACGGACACCTGGCATTTCTCGTATTCCCGGTCTGGGCGAATTATTCAAACGCCGTCAGGTCAGCCACCAAACCGACGAAATCCTGTTCTTTATTACGCCGCGCGTCTATCGTCCCTACGGTACAGTGGAAGGAACCGGCGCACCGAAATAAGCTGGAAATATTTTCTCAGGCAATCAGTCAACCGGCTGATTGCCGACAGTGGAAAAGCCACTGAGTGAAAGGAAGAATACTGTGTTCACTGGGTTATTAAATCAAATCATTGACCGGACGCAAGGGGCGGAAGCCGCGTTGTTAGTCGGCAATGACGGCATCATCATTGAGCGTACCGGAGACCAGAAAGTTGAAGATTTCGATACACTGGCGGCAGAATACGCCATGGTAATGCAACGCTCCCGTTTCACTGCCTCCGATACTGGACTCGGCAAGCTCAGCGAAATGCTCACGATCACTGACAAAACGGTTTTGCTGACACGAATGGTAGATAAGGATTTTTTCGTCATGATCAAACTCAATCCATCGTGCAATCTCGGTCGCGCCCGCTATGAAGTCCGGCGCGCTGAATTAATGATGGAAGTGATGCTGGCTGAGTAACCTCACAATAACTCGATTTCAATTTGCTCCGACCTGATCGGAACTTCCTCTCGTGAAAATTCCAACTTGATTTCGTGCTTTTCAGGAGAGTCTATTTCATTCCTGATTAATCGCAACTTCTGCACATCCGCGCTCAATTCTTCAATCCCGCTAAAACAAGTCGCTAAACATTCCAGAAGTCTCTGCCCTGGCTCCGAAAGTTGCGAAGCCAACCGGTAATTCACCCGAAGTCCATCTTTTCTTGCCTGAACCAATCCGGTCTTTTTTAGATATGCCAGATGCCGCGAAATTTTTGGCTGATTCGTACCCAAGACATCCACCAGAAAGCAAACACAAACCTCACTTTCAGTCGCAAGCAAATTTAAAATTCGCAGCCGGGTTTGATCCGAACAAGCTTTGAAAAAAATTTCCATCTGCTCCAACAATTTTGTATCCATTGGTAGAAGATAGACGAAAAGACATTTCAAGTAAATATGCTCAAGCAAATATAATCTACCAGTAATATATGCTCAACCATATATTACTTCAATTTAATTGCTCTTCTCCTATAATTCGGTCTCTCAAGTGTGACATGCTTCGGTGATTCTTCGCTTCCCTAGTCAAAGTGCAACGAATTCCGCTCGCTTTAGTTCCCGTCTTCCTGCAAAAAATTCAATTCCAAGTCAGAAAATATTTCCGGTCAGGCGAAGTGTGCCTGCCTGCAACGGTGTCTGTTAATTCAGGAGATTGCTATGTCCTTTTCATTTCGTCGGCTGCGTAGAGCAGAGGTTGTCAAATTTTTCCGTCTCAGTGTAATGTTTGTTTTGGTAGCGGCTTTGACCTGTTTGCCGCCGCTTCAGGTGCAGGCACAGCAGCAGAAAAAAGAGCGACCTCAAAGACTTCCAAAACCGCCACGCATTGATGCGCCGACCATCAAAGAAGACCTCAAACCTGCTTTGGCTACGATGACAACGCCGAGTGAAACGCTGACCACTGTTGCGAATAAATCCGGCTTCCCTGATGTCGCGCCTGCAACGGCTCTGCCAAATCTGGAGACAACAAAAAAGCTGAAGGACGAAAAGAATGGTCCTGATAAAATTATTGCCAAACCATCTACGCAATGTGGTTTCAGCGATGACATTTGCAAGCGCGACAAGGGCGAAAAGCCGAATAAAATCTCGCAGGTCACGAATCGGTTGGATCAAATGATCGCCAGTAATTTGATGCCATCTCAATCTCGATTTGAAAACTTTTCTTATCTGCCAGTTGTTTCGTCCGCCGCAACGCCCATTATGATGCAACCTCCGGCGCAGGATTTAGGCGACCAGTTAAATTCGCGTCTTGATTCGCATAATCGCGTCGGTCAAGCGGGCGAAGACCTACATTCGGGCAATTACAATTGGAATCTGCCGATTGTTTCTTTACCCGGACGCAGTGGAATGGATTTAGGGCTTTCGCTTTCGTACAACTCATTAGTCTGGAACAAATCAGGAAATACAGTTTTTTATGACAAGGATAACGCCGTCACAAATAAGACGAGCATTTTAATGATCCTGCCTTCAGGACAGCGGATTGATTTACGACAGGTTGGCACGAGTAATTTTTATGAATCGGCGGATTCCTCCTATTTTCAATTAGAGACCAATTACGGAGCGCAAACGATGTATTTGCGCACCAGTGATGGAACGCAACTCCGCTTTCAACAAATGGTGGGCGGCTATAAATGTAATCAAATTAAAGATTCCAACGGCAATTTTCTAACCGTCACCTACACCAGCTTTGGTAAGATCAATACCATTACCGATACGTTAGGTCGTGTCCTGAATTTTGCGTATGATGCTTACTACCATCTGACCGACATTACCCAAATCTGGAATGGACAAAGCCATCTTTGGGCGCATTTTGATTACGAGAACATCACCATCAATACGAATTTTGCGGGAGGGATTTATTACAACAACGGCCCTGCCAATAACACGCAAATCCCGGTATTATCGCGCATCATCACCAATGATGGCGCA
>JAYVZE010000034.1:0-18579 GCA_043783625.1 Blastocatellia bacterium
CTGCAATCGAAACTCTTGTGCTTCTTTGGTTTGAAATCTCATACTCGCTTGACACTATTGTCAATGAACTATCTTATAACTATTTACCGCACAGCGGTATCACGCGCTCGCGGCAAGCAGGATGCTTGCGCTCCAGTCGCAGGATTTATTTTTTAGACTTTTTTGACTGCGTGTGAGTCTAAGCAATATCCCTGCGGTATCGGCAAGTTTCTTGCATTGTAAAATAAAACCGTTACGTTGTTATGTAGTCAATAACTTAGGAGCTATTTATGCGCCCATCAAAACTTCTTGAAAATATTTTTTCGCCGGCAAGTCCGCGAATTTTCAAGTTGATGATTTGTTCGATTTTTTTATTCACCTTGATTGCTTTCGCTTTTAATGAATATGGTTCCGGTCTGGTGGCTGCCGCCGGCAGTGAAGCGCAGGACGAAAACGGAAGGCGACGAACGACCAAAGAAAATTGTGAATTTCTGCAAAACCCTGAGCGTCCGAAAGATGCCATGCTGCGTCATCGGGAAGAATTAGCCAATACGATCCAACGTTTTACCCCGGAAGCCGCTGGCGATGGCAGCATTGCGCTCGTCGCTCCGCAAAGCATCCCTCGCAAGAATTACATTGATACAATTCTCCTCGACAAAATGGGAGCTGACAACATTCAATCGGCGCCGCTTTGCACGGATGAAGAATTCATTCGGCGTGCTTATCTTGATCTGACGGGGCGAATTCCTGCGGCGAGTGACGTGACCGGCTTTCTGGCAAACACCGCTGCGAATAAGCGCGATACGCTGGTAGATTCGTTGATCGGCACTCCTGAATACGTTGATAAATGGACGATGTTCTTTGGTGATTTGTTCAGGAATACTTACCGTTCCGTGCAGATTGTTCGCTACAGCGGAGCGCGTGATGCTTTTTACAATTACATTAAAAGCTCGGTCCAGGCGAATAAAAGCTATGCGCAGATTGCGACGGAAATGATTGCTGCCAACGGCGACAACTTTGTAGTTGGCGAAGCCAATCACATTGTTGGCGGATTTGTTTCGATGGGGCCGGCGCAGGATTCAATGGACGGACGAGCCGTTAATACCGCCAGCATGTTTTTAGGGATTAATTCCTTTGATTGCCTGTACTGTCACGATGGCGCGGGTCATTTGGACAGCGTGAATTTATGGGGAGCGCAGAAAACGCGGATGGAAGCATGGGAGCTGGCAGCATTTTTTGCCCGAACCAATATGGCGCGAACGGTGCTTTCCTCACAGCCCAACTATTCTAAATATACCATCACGGAACGCGCCACCGGAGAGTATTTACTCAATACGAATTCCGGCAATAGGACGAATCGCGTGGCTGTCAACGGGGTCAGTTCTGTCGCGCCGAAGTATGTTCTCACGGGGCAAACGCCAAACAGTGGAGAATCGCGGCGTGTTGCTCTGGCGCGGATGATTACCGCCGACAAGCAATTTGCCCGTGCCGCCGTTAATTATATTTGGGAAAAGATGATGGTTGAAGCACTGGTTTCTCCGTCGAATACTTTTGATCCCGCCCGCCTTGATAAGACTGTCCAACTGCCTTCCGGTTGGAGCTTGCAGCCCGCGAATGCCGACCTGCTCGACGCACTGACCAATGATTTCATTGCCAATAATTTTAATTTGCAAAAGCTCATCACGACGATTGCCAAGTCGAATATTTATCAGCTCTCGGCGCAGTATCCCGGCAGTTGGAACATTTCGATGATTCCGTATTACGCGCGGAAATATGCCAGACGGCTTGAGGCGGAAGAGGTTCACGATGCGATCCTGAAAGCCACTGGAATCGGGGTGACGTATCAATTGAAAGATACGCTGGGAGTCAACACGTATACCGTGAATTGGGCGATGCAATTGCCTGACACTTTGGAGCCTCGGAACGGAGCGGGGAACGCCGTTTCCTTCCTGAATTCTTTTGTGCGTGGAGATCGAGACGTGAAGCCGCGTTCTTCAGAACCTTCGATTTTGCAATCGCTGAATCTGATGAATAACTCATTTGTGATGACCAGAATTCATAACGCGAATGCCGGCTCGATGGTGTCGAAACTCATCGCCAATACTGCGATTACGAATCAGGAAATCATCACGCAATTGTATTTGAATACGCTTTCGCGCAATCCCACCAGTGACGAAATCAATGCCCTGAATTCAACCTTTACCACGATGACGAAACAGCAGGCGGCGGAAGCGATTCAATGGACAGTTTTAAATAAAATGGATTTTCTTTTCAACTACTAATTTTTTTGGTACGCCAGCATCCTGCTGGCAAAATCTCGCCAGCCAGATGCTGGCGCACCAGTGAATTATCATGACAAATCATCATCAATACGGACATCTTTGTGAAGTTTGCGCTCCTGAGCGTTCCGCTAACATGTTGCTGCGCGGGCCTGATCTTGGTCGCCGAACGTTCTTTAAATTAGCCGGAGCCGGAATCACAGGCAGCTTTCTCGTCCCGACCTTATTCAAGAGCGAAGCCAAAGCCGCCGCTGATTTACATCTGAAAGCCTCCGCCCGAAATTGCATTTTCGTCTTGCTGACAGGCGCTCCGAGCAGTGTTGACACGTTCGATTTGAAAGTCGGTGCGTGGACTCCGGCGGACTTTAATCCGACCACGTATAACGGGTATTTGTTCCCGCAAGGGCTGATGCCGAAGCTTGCCGAACAAATCAATCGCTTGGCGGTGATTCGCAATTTACGCGCACCCGCATTAGTGCATCCGCTGCAACAAACGTGGGCGCAAATTGCGCGCAGCCCAAGTTCTGCGCTGGGAAAAGTTGCTCCGAACATTGGCAGCGTCGTTGCCAGTGAATTTGAATCGCAACGCACCTCAACGCAAAAATTACCGGTGTTTGTGTCACTGAATACGGGCGGGGGAATCGTCGGTTCCGGCTATTTTAACGGGTTGTATTCGCCCTTCGATATTACCGCCAGTGCGACAGGACTCGGCAATTTATCAAACGCTGACGGGCAGACCACCTTCGATAAACGGTACAGCATTTTGCAATCTGTAGATGCAAAATTACGGACTAATTCTCCGCTCGGCGATGATGTTTCGACGATGGCGTCATTCTATACGCGCTCGAAGGAAATGATGTACAACGCTGAGGTTGACGCGGTTTTCAAATACACTGCTGACGACCAGACACGGTTTGGCAACACTGGATTTGGGAATTCCTGCATCGTCGCGCGTAATCTGGTGAAGTCGAATCAAGGGACGCGCTACGTGCAAATTAACTTTGGAAGCTGGGATCATCACGACGATATTTATGACAAGACGGATCCTACTCGCCTGCACGGAATGTCCGCGAATTTGGATGACGGATTATCAAATCTGATAACTGATTTAGCCGCTCAGCCGGGATTGAATGGCGGGACTTTATTGGATGAAACTTTAATCGTTGTGATGGGAGAATTTGGTCGAACGACCAGTGCTCCGACCGCACAGAACGGGCGCGATCATTACTTCCAGCATTTCGCTGTGATGGCCGGTGGCGGTGTGCAGGGTGGGAAAACGATTGGTACGACCATCGCTTCAGGGAGCGCCGTTCAAGACCCGGGCTGGTCGCAGGGGCGCCCGACGCAATACGAAGATATAGCGGCGACGATTTATTCTGCGCTGGGAATTAATTATTTCACGGTGCGCACGGATGATCCGTTCGGACGCGGCTTTGAATATGTTCCGTTTGCGAAGGAAGGTGTCTGGTATCCCATTCTCGAAGTTTTCCCCACGGATCGGGCGGCGCAAGCGCGGAGCCGGGATATAAATCCGACGACGAGACGCGATCCGGTTTCACGTGCAAGGCAATAATTTTTTGGTCAATTCATTTTCCATTTAAGATTGGTCAATTGCCATTTATCATTTTTTATTTTGATGGGAACGGCTTGAGCGATTGCTAATGAAAAATGATAAATCTTAAATGGAAAATGAATTGACCTTAGAATAATTTCCACGCAGCGGTTAATACCGCCGACCATTTTTCCGTAAATTCCCGCCGATTAGAGCTCCAAAAAATCCCGTGAAGGGAACCAGAAAATTAAACCACGTCGGATTCTGCGCGTGATTCATAGCCTGCATATTCAGTACGATGCCAGTCCTCACTTCATGAGGATTTCCCTGCGTATATTTGATGCAGGCAACTAATAAGCTGACTAAAAGAACGACTACGCCAAGCCAGAGAGCCGCTTTAGAATTTCTGGCAATCATCACCGCCACATAGCCACCAATCATTACCGCCAGAAAGCCTAAAATAATGCTCGCAAGTGCCCACCTGTTTGAAACGTCGTAGGCTCCCGGTTTAAATGAACCATCTGCGCCTAAAACCAAATAGAGCAAGGTAAAAAGCACCATCATTGAAATCGCCATAGCAATATACCCGGCGATGACACTCAAAATATTTCGGATCATTTTCTCTCCTTTGAGTTAACGACTAAATTGTGACAAATTGAAAGTTGTAACGGATGAAAGGAATATACAGTAATGTGAGAAGACTTCAAGTTGTAGCAAAGGTGCGCGAGGATTATGATAGCTTTTGAGTGCTGAGAGATTTCTGCGTAAATCCTTTTATCCCAAAAAAACCATGAGGAAAAGATGAACAACCTAAACGAATTACATCGCCGTCAATTTTTACAATTGGGAGCTGCTGCTTCTGTTGCAACACTACTTCCATTGAATATCAGGGCCGCTAAAAAGTGGAAAAATATTCCTGTCGCTACACAAGCCTGGTGTGTGCGCAAGCAAATGGCGGGAGACATTCCCGGCACATTGAAAGCAGTCGCTGCGCTGGGCTATCAAGGCATTGAACTGGAAAATGCGTTTGGGAAATCAGGCGCGGAGTGGAAAAAATATTTGGATGAGTCCAAATTAAAAGCCTGCGGATTTCATCACAGCCTGAGCGAGCTGCGCGGGGAGAAATTAAAGGCCAGCATCGAATTTAATCAGGCGATTGGCAATCGTAATCTAATCATTCGCTCTTTGCCGAAGGAGGTTTATGTCTCGAAAGAATTGTTGACGAAAACCGCGAACGAAGTGAATGAAATCGCCGGGAAATTGAAGCCTGCCGGATTGCGGATTGGCTACCATAATCATACGACGGATTTTAATAAGTTCGGGACAGATTACTGGTGGAATCTGTTCGCGGACGGCACAAAGAAAAATGTGATGCTCCAGTTTGATACGGGAAACGCTTCCGAGATGGAAGGCGTGAACGTGTTGGATTTTTTGAAGCGAAACAAGGGGCGAACAATTTCCATGCACGTTAAGCCGTTCTCCAAAAAGAAGCCGGACGCTTTTCTTGGCGAGGATGAATTGAACTGGAACGAGATCATGAAAACAGTCGAAACAGTTGGCGGGCTGGAATGGTACATCATTGAATACGAGCGCGATGCGTTTCCGCCACTGGAAGCACTGAAGGCGAATCTTGATTTATTCAAAAAAATGAGAGCATGAGAAAAATCAGCGTATTTTGTTGCTTAAAACTAACAAAACGCCGGGGCTTTATGCCAGACTACCTAATATGAATCAGGAAAGTATTATTAGCTATACCTGATAATAAAGCCTCCGCTTTGCTGAAGGTTTTGAAAAGCATTTCTTATGTCAAAGCCAAACCGCTGACAGCTGCGAAGCACAGCGATTGGAAACAACTGCTTTAAAGTGCCTAACAGGTCGGGAGTTTTCGCGGGGGATTGAATTTCAGGATAAAAAATGAGGTTGTTGGTTAGCTTAATTTTAGGAAGGAAGCGTTCCAACAACCTCTAGCAGAGTCCACGAGATTATCTGTTGCCCTAGTGAAAGCGTGAATGAAGAGGGCTTTCCAGAAAAAATTACATTTCTTTATTTTCAAGACTCCGCCAGAGGTACCACGACGCGATGGAGCAGTACGGATGCCATTTGTTCTGTTCGGCAATGGCTTCCATTTCGGCAGGCTTCGGAGCTTCGCCTAATCCGTAGCTGCGGTGGATGGCATTCTTAATCCCTAAATCTCCCGTCGGCAAAATATTCATTCTTCCCAAAGAAAAGATCAGGAACATGTGAGCTGTCCAGACGCCGATGCCTTTGACTTTAATCAGTTCGGCGATGATTTCTTCGTCGGACATTTTCGG
Source organism: Blastocatellia bacterium (assembly GCA_043783625.1). Classification (GTDB taxonomy): domain Bacteria; phylum Acidobacteriota; class Blastocatellia; order RBC074; family RBC074; genus JAFDVL01. The sequence goes on from JAYVZE010000034.1 coordinate 6,123, forward strand.
GAGTCGCTTCAGGTTGACGCTGCCGTCGGCAACTTTTGAAGCGAGGTCTTTGATGTAACCGAGTTTTTGATAGGAAAGTCCGACGGCGCGTAATTCATCATCGGGAGTCGTCACAATAAGTTCAGGTTTCGGAAATTTTGCCGGAGCGTACAGCGCCAGAAATCTTTTCTGGATAGTATCAGCGGCTTTGGTGGAAAGTTGCTGCGAGATGATCGAACCAACCAATGTTTGCAGGTACTTCGTATGCGGCTGGATTCTGCATTCGCCGTGCTTTTTGATGATACTGCGCAGGACGGGGTCACGCCGCGACAGATGTTTTTCAGCGGTGCGGAGAGTTTCAGAAAATGAGTGATTTGAATTCATGTCAGGAGTGTAAAACGCCTCATTTACTTTGTCCAAAGATGTCAGGGCAATCACCTTTTCCGAGCAAAATAATCCTGACAGGACATCAATTCCTCTGCTGCGCTTAATTTTCCCGACTAAACTTTTAGCTTAACAAACCCATTCATTCGTGACGGGTTCGTGCGGGAGGGCTTTGGGCGGGGCTTGTTCGCCACCATCAATGCTGGCCGTCATGCTCAACCCGATGGTCTGTTGACAGCACCATTTGGCGAAATCATTTTGGGAACCATTCAGGTAATTGGCGTAAAGCAGATGCACGACTGCATGAGCTGCGGGCGCACTTTGTTCGAGGGATATTTCCAACAATTCTTTGAGCTTTTGCTCGATTACAGCATTCATAGAACAAGTTCCTTGTTTCCCAAGGGTCTCGATAATAAATTTTCTTGTGAAAATTCAGCATCATCAGACGGGGGGAGATAGTTGTAACATCTACATCAAAAATAATTTGTAAATGCTATGAGGAGGTTGATCCTGCCAGTAAGAAGAAAGAGGAGAGGCAGTTGAATCGTAAAACCTGATTCAGATTTTAAAAAACCTGAATCAGCTCGTTAAGAATACCCCTTTTAACGACGACGATCAACAAATAGTTAAACATAGCGTACTGAAAACTTTGTAAACCTCATTGACACGACAGCCTGATAGTCCTATATTTGCGCCTGCAACAGCTTCCATCACTATCAGCCTAATTCTTCAAGTGACTCCCCAGGATGCTTTTGTCTTATATTGTTCCTTTATAAAAACTCCCCTTGTCTTCGCTTGCAAATGACTAATGATTGCGCCGAATAACCGAAAAGCCTGCAAGTGAAAGATGGTAACAAATCAATTTTCTAATGAATTCATTGTGTTCAAATTGATTAGTACGCGGAACAATTCATGAATCAGAATCAGGCGTGAGCCTTCAGTCGGCAGCGCTAATTTTGCAGGAGGTACGCCTCTCGCCCCGTTGCTGGAGCGATCATCCGCTGGGAAAGATTGCATAGCAACGACTATGAGACCTATTAATTTACTATTGTTGGATTTCAATTCGCACGGGAATCTGGGGAATGAGCTGTGCTCAATTTTAGAATCCTCGACGCTCCCGCAGCTACAGGTTCATCAGGAACATCTCGAAAACATTTCGCTCTCTGACCGCCCGAATTTTTTAGCGAATCTATTTCATCGGCTCAAACCATCGGTCACATTTCTGGTTTCGCAACTCAGCCCGCTAATTCCGGCGCGGACGTTGTTTCAATCATTCAAGACCAACGCTGTTGAGCCTCCCGTGATTGTCGTGACTGAAGAAGATGAGCCTGACGAAGTATTTGAAACGCTCAAACTCGGCGCGGTAGATTTTATTACCGCTCCGCTGACGCCGATCAATATTGTCCCGCGCGTTCGCCGCCTTTTATCGCAGGATGATTTTTCATTGTCTGAAACCTTTTCGGTGGATCATAAGCTGGTCGGTCACAGCCCGGCGTTTCTGTCTGAAATCAACAAAATCCCACTGGTTGCCAAATGCGATGCAGGCGTGATGATTTCGGGCGAGACGGGGACGGGCAAGGAACTTTGTGCCCGTGCAATTCATAACCTCAGCACTCGTGCCAGCCAGCCGTTTGTTCCAGTGAATTGTGGCGCGATTCCGGTGGAGTTGGCGGAGAACGAATTGTTCGGGCACGAGCGCGGAGCCTATACGGGAGCGGGAACAGCGCAGCCCGGGTTAATTCAGGAAGCCGACAAAGGAACATTATTTCTGGATGAAATTGACAGCTTGCCATTGTTGGCGCAGGTCAAGCTCTTACGTTTTTTGCAGGAGCGGGAATTTCGTCCGCTTGGTTCTACTAAAACACGGCATGCGGATGTACGCGTTGTCACGGCTACGAATGTCAATTTTGAAAAAGCCATCAAGGAAGGAAAATTACGGCAGGATTTATATTATCGGCTAAATATTATTCCGATTACCTTGCCACCCTTGCGTCACCGGCTGGAAGATATTCAGCTCTTGGCAGAATTCTTCCGTGCAAAATATTCTCTGAATTTCAATAAACACGTTACTGGTTTTTCGCCGAATGCTTTGCAGCAATTGCTGATGCACGATTGGCCGGGCAACGTCCGTGAGCTGGAACACGTCGTGCAACGTGCCGTAGCGATGTGTCAGCTTTCACTAATTCGTGCGGAAGATATTCAACTGACTTCATTTTCAACAACTCCAATCTTAGAGTCGTTCAAGCATGCCAAAGATCGCGCCGTGAATCAGTTCGAGCGAAACTATCTGCAAAGCCTGTTGCTGGCGTATCAGGGAAATATTACGAAAGCTGCTGAGGCTGCCCAGAAAGATCGGCGGGCGTTCTGGGAGCTGATGCGCAAACATCAGATTGATGCATCTCATTTAACCGACAAGCTTGAGCGATGACAAATTCTGGTAAGGGATAGGACAATTTTATCCTTGTATTAACTTTTTGAAATCATTGGAATTAAAAGTGAGTACCACAAAAGTGCCGGGATAAAATCATCCTTGTCCTCTACTAAAAAAACTTATTTTCCTATAAAAATTGCCCATTTTATTGTGGCACGAAGGTTGCATCAGTTAGTAATGTCACTGCGATAAACAGTTAGTAGTGACAATTAACAACTAACTACGATTGTAATAGATGATTGGTTATTTTGAAATCACTCAATCAACTTAGCTAAATATCGTACGCAGTTTAATTCAGCCAATTAAAGACGGTGACTTCTAGCAAGTTGTCTGTCACGTAGAAACTTCAGCAATCAAGGAGAAAATATTATGGGTTTCGAAGCACAATCAACCTTAGCAATTAATGGCACTATCAACGCAGTACTAATTGATGATCCTGGAGGCGCACCAGTGACCATTATTAAAGACACTACCCCTTTTACAGTTAAGTTGAGCTGGAACATCAATGGTAGCGCATTATCTGTCATGGATGGTACTTTTAATGCGATGGCTTTTTTTGAGCATATCGGTGTTGATGCTGTTGGAGGACCAGAAGATGCTCAATTTGCGTCAGCACCAGTTGCTTTCACTAGCGGTACTCCAGTTGGAGCTGGACTGAGTAAAGATTACAATACAGACATTGCTGTACCCGCTGGTGCTCTGAAACCTGGTGCCTACGATATGGTTTGTCTGCTAACCTTCACCAACACATTAGGGTTGCCTGGAAATCTGTCCGCCAACACAGATGAGGTGGTCGTTCAAATTTACGAACCTCACCCGTCTTTGCCATAACCTGATGACGGATCAATCAATATTACAAAAGTAATTTTGGTTCTTAACATTGTTGGCGGTCTTTGTTCGTGGAGATAAACAATCTAGTAGCAAAGACCGCTATTTTGTCAGCTACAAATAATTGAGAGGTTATTCTTATGCCGAGTAAAAAGAATACTCAGAGCAAGAGTTCGCGCCGCCCACTCAGTAGTGACGATTTCCAAATCATTAGTCATATCAATTCGATCATCGAAAGTCGGTTACAACAAGCAGGAATTTTAACGTTTGAAGAACTTGCATCGTTAACTCCAGAACAAATTTTCAAGAAAGTAGGGCGTCTGACAGGATTCACACTCAAGCAAATTACTGACCAAGACTGGGTTGGCCAAGCTCGTAAATTATCAGAAAAAAAAGACCCTTCAAACGGACTGAAGGACAGTGAAGGGTTTATCTTAAATCTCTTTCTCAATAAGCAAAAACTTGTCCACTCTACGCAGATATTGCATGTCAACTCAGATGAAGGTGCCAAATGGAACGGCTGGGATAGTACCCGCTTACAAGACTTTATCATTAACCACTCAGGCATTGTCTTACCCAACGTAGAAATAGTGCAAGCTGAGGCTCTAGAAATTCAACTAGCAGATAAAAGTCCGGCAGGAACAGAGGAGCTTACGGGAACGACTATCCAATCAGAAACGCTAATTGCCGAGTCAGACGCAGCACCAAGATTAGAGCAGCCACAGGTTGCTAAACCCGAAATTGCCTTTCGAGCATTTGAGATGATTTCTTCAACTAGCGGATCCCCTGGCAAGTTTCTGCATATGGGGGAACCATTTGAGCTTCGGTTAGCAATTGATACAGAAAAAAACCTGCAAGAAGTTGAATCGGCAATGAATTACACCGCTGCCATCTCTGCGAAGAATATTGAGACCTCGCAACGAACCAGCTTAGGTGCTGCCCAAGGGGTCATTGCCTCCGCTGACGAAGCCATTGTCGTAAAAATTCCACAACAGAATTTAGCACCTGGAACGTATCGCCTCGAAGCCGCGATGACGATTGCCAGAGAATCACAAACGGTTGGCACACCTGTTCAGGCGCGTACTTTCTTACAGGTTTTTTGATCGCACAATAAAAAAATATTTTCAGCCTTTTGAAAGGGGAGAAGTATGCCAGAACCATCCGCTTTTGCAAAAAAACTCGCCGGGATTGCGAATGAACAATTCCTGTTATTTCGGGATCAGCACGAACACGATCCCGGCTTATCCAAACAAATCAAAAAGTGGTACGCGGCTCTCGGCTTTAAATTTGAAAATGTGGATGTCCCGTGGTCAGCCGTCTTTATTTCGTGGTGCGTACAAAATGCCGGAGCTACGAAAGCAGAGTTTGAATTTGCCATGAGACACTCCACGTTTGTTCATAAAGCCATTCAAAACGGGATCAATAACGCAGGGGTATTCCAGGCATTCGACCTTTCCACTGCTGCACCTGAAGTCGGAGACATTATCCAAAACAACCGGGGTGGGAATTCATTTGATTTCAATTTTGCCCGCACCCACAAAGAGTATGCGTCCCATTCAGCTATTGTCATTTTGAAGGGGCAGGACGAAAGCGGGAATTTCGTCCAGACTATTGGGGGTAATGAAGGCGATACTGTCGGCAGAAAACGAGTGCAGTTGACTGCCGCAGGTCTGATAAAACAGCGCCTTAATAGCCCTTTTATCTGTGTGATAAAGGGCTTGAAATAACTTTCTCAGCCAAAGGAGTCTGGTTATGAAATATGATCGAAGTACTTTTTTTGAATCTTATCGAGAGCTTTTCAATCCCACTAAGCTTTCTCAAAAACAGGTCAACGGCATTGAAGTACTACTCACTTTTATCGAAGAGGATGTAGCGCTGCATGATCTGCGTCATATAGCGTATATGCTCGCTACGATCAAGCATGAATGCGCGGATACCTGGCTGCCTATCACCGAGTTTGCCAGCGGGAGTGCTTATGAAGGGCGGCTCGATTTAGGGAATATCTTTCCCGGCGATGGGCCGCGTTTCAAGGGGCGCGGTTATGTACAAATTACCGGACGCGCCAACTACCGGAAGTTTGGCAAGCGATTTGACATGGACTTGGAAGGAAACCCGACCTTAGCCCTTGATCCATCAATCAGCTATAGCATTGCCAGCGTCGGGATGCGGCTGGGTTTGTTTACCGGAAAGGAACTCAGCGACTTCATCCACGAAGATCATTGTGATTATTTCAATGCGCGTCTCATTATCAACAAGCATAACAAAGCGGATAAAATTAAAGGGTACGCCGAAAAATTTGAGAGTATTCTGAGAGCGAGTCAGATTTTATAAGAGTCAAATCTAAGTGGGCGTAAAATGCTTTCTACCAGCCCTGCTTACCAGCGAATTTTGTGATTATCTAACGGATAATTCGGATCCCATTTCTGCAAAAGATCGTGACGAGTTTTGAATTTTTTGACGTTTTCCTGCAACGCTAAAAATTTATCGGGATCAATTTCTACACCAAGTCCGGGCGCATCCGGCAAAGCCATCTTCCCATCTTTGAATTTCAGCATGTCGCCTTTGATGATGTCCTGCGTCGTCCACGGATAATGTGTGTCGGCGTGATATTCGACGCGTGAAATCGCGCAATTCATGTGCGTCATCATCGCCATTGAAATTCCTAAATGATTATTGCTGTGACCGGAACAGCCCCAGCTCATCGCTTCGCAAATCGCCGCCCAATAGCGCACATTGGTTAATCCGCCCATGTAGTGATTATCGAGCAAGACAATGTCAATCGAACCCTTTTGAATCGCGGGTTTGATGTGTTCCATCTTGGTGACGACCATATTGGTAGCGAGCGGAATTTTCGTTTGCCGGCGCACCGCTGCCATCCCGTCAAGTCCGGGTGTCGGGTCTTCGTAATATTCCATGTTCAGCGGTTCGATAGCTTTGGCGACACGCACCGAAGTTTCGACGCTCCATGCGGCATTCGGATCAATGCGAAGCTTGGCGTTGGGAAATTGCGCCCGCATCAATTGCAACGCTTCAATTTCTTTGTCGGGATGCAACACCCCGCCTTTGAATTTAACCGAAGTGAAACCGTATTTCTGATTGAACTCACCAAACTGTTTGGCGACTGATTCCGGCGTTGAATACTCAGGCCCGTTCGGTGTCGGCATGACAAAAAAGATGTACGCCGAAAATTGTTGCGCTTCACGATAAGCACCGCCGAGCAGGTCTACGACGCGGCGATTAATGACTTTGCCGATGAGGTCAAGGCAGGCGGTTTCGACTGCGCCAAAGGAATTAATTTCTTTGATATTGCGGCGGAAATATTCAATTTCAAACGGATCGCGCCCCAAGACAATTTCTTTGGCAGCTTCCAGATTTTTGATGCTGTTGCCGCCGATTTCGGAAATGCCTTGGTAGCCGTCATCCGTTTCGATTTCGAGAATTGCGCGCTTGAAATGAGAGTCGTGAACATTCCAGGAATTTAGCAAGGCGAAATCCGGCGACGCGACCAAAGTCGCTTTGAATTTCGTGATTTTCATTTTACTGCGCGGCGCCTGTTTTTTCGGGCTTCCGCTGCGTTTTTGCCCGTTTGCGTTGGCATTGAAAACCAGCGGAAAATCTTCGATGCCGGCGAGTCCGGAAATTCCTGCGGCGGTGGCGATCCATTGTCGGCGATTCCAATCGGTCATAATTCCTCTTCTAGATTGACGAGTACTAATTGACGAGTACTATCCACTATATTTTTCTCTGGCTGGAAAATTTGAACGGAAATTGGGGGAGATTGATTCGATCATAGCAGATAGTTCTATCCATGAAAATTGTGAAATGAGTAAGGCTTCGCCCGCAGGATGCGGACGTTCCCGGTGTATCAAGCTTCGCTGTGACCCGCATCGCGCCACGCTCTAATACCGCCTGCCATCGAAAGCACATTCGTATAACCCATTTTTTGCAGATTATCAGCGGAAAGTGCTGAGCGAAAACCGCCTCCGCAATAGAGTACAATTTCAGCGGATTTGTCAGGGATGGAAGTTTCTATATCACGTTCGATGATGCCGCGTCCGAAATGGACAGCACCCGTAGCATGTCCTTGATCCCATTCGTTGTCTTCGCGGACATCAATGAAGTGGAAATCTTCTTCAGCCTCAAGCTTGGCTTTGACTTCAGAAACAGTGATTTCTTTGACGCGGGTTTTCGCGTCTTCGCAAAGTTTTTCAAATTCTATTGAATGTTTCATAAATAAAATCGTAATTCGGGCGGCTCGCCCGAAAAAACGGGCGAGCCGCCCGTTTGACGTAAGGTTAAGCGTGCTGCTCCTGTAAGCTACGGACAGTCATTTTCTCTTGTTCTTGCAGTGATTCAATCGCACTCGCTGCCGCGCTGGCTCCGGTTAATGTTGTGAATGTCACGACGCTGTATTGCATCGCAGCCCGACGAATGGCGCGTTCATCGTAAAACGAAGTTTTGCCCAGTGGGGTGTTCACGATTAAATCAATTTCATCGCTTTTAATGAAATCTACAATATTCGGACGACCTTCATTTACTTTGAAAACGCGTTCACATTCTACGCCGGCTTCAACCAACAAGGCCGCCGTCCCGCGCGTCGCCACTAACTCAAATCCTAGTTCGCTCAAACGACGCGCTACTCTAACGACATTTTTCTTATCGCTGTCATTAACACTGATGAACGCTTTGCCGGAGCGTGGCAGCATTTGATTGGCGCCCAGACAGGCTTTGGCGAAGGCTTCGCCGAACGTGTCGCCGACTCCCATGACTTCTCCGGTGGAGCGCATTTCAGGGCCGAGCAACGGATCAACGCCGGGAAATTTCATGAACGGAAATACCGGAGCTTTGATGAAGAAACTGAAAACTTCTAATTCATCCGGCAAATTGAATTCGCTTAATTTTCTTCCGGTCATCACGAGTGCGGCAATTTTGGCTAATTGAACTCCAGTTGCTTTTGAGACAAACGGCACAGTTCGTGAAGCGCGCGGATTTACTTCCAGCACATAAACAATATCGTCTTTGATAGCGAATTGAATGTTCATCAATCCCACGACTTTCAATGCCGTCGCCAGTTGCCGCGTATATTTTCGCATCGTCTCAAGATGATCCTGCTTGACCATATAAGGCGGCAGAATTGAAGACGAATCACCGGAGTGAATCCCGGCTTCTTCGATATGTTCCTGAATTCCGGCGATGACGCAACGTTCACCATCAGCGAGCGCGTCAACGTCAACTTCAAACGCGTCTTCGAGAAAACGATCAATTAAAATCGGCTTTTCGGGCGAAGCGTCTACGGCGGATTTCATGTATTGCTCAAGACTTGCCTCGTCGTAAACGATCATCATTGCACGTCCGCCCAGCACGTAACTGGGGCGTACCAGTACAGGATAGCCAATCCCGGCGGCGATATGTTTCGCTTCTTCGACGTTAACGGCAGTGCCGTTAACAGGCTGCGGAATGCGCAGTTCGGTAATTAATTTTCCGAATCGTTTGCGGTCTTCGGCGAGGTCAATGGATTCGGGCGAAGTGCCGATGATGGGGACGCCGGCTTCGTGCAAGCGCATCGCCAAATTCAGGGGAGTCTGTCCGCCGAATTGCACAATCACACCTTTTGGTTTTTCCAGCTCGACAATATTCATCACGTCTTCAAACGTGAGCGGCTCAAAATATAAACGGTCGCTGGTGTCGTAATCCGTCGAAACCGTTTCAGGATTACAATTCACCATGATCGTTTCATACCCATTTTCATTGAGTGCAAACGAGGCATGACAACAACAATAATCAAATTCGATGCCTTGTCCGATGCGGTTCGGACCGGAACCGAGAATCATGATTTTGTCTTTGTTGGACGGCGCGGCTTCACATTCTTCTTCGTAGGTCGAATACAAATAAGGTGTATTCGATTCAAATTCCGCGCCGCAAGTGTCTACGCGTTTGAAGACCGGAACGACGTTTAATTCTTTGCGTTTGGCGCGTAGTTCGTTTTCGGTTCCGCCCAGCAGATCAGCTAATCGTGCATCAGAAAATCCATAACGCTTGGCTTGACGAAGCAGCGCGCGTGGGATTGACGCCATATCTTCGGCGGCGACTTCCCTCTGTAATTCGACGATTTGCTGAAGCTGCGTCAAAAACCAAATATCAATTTTGGTCAAATCGTGCAGTTCGTCTACCGTCCAATCGCGTTCGAGTGCGGCGTATAAATAATAAACGCGCTCGGCATTTGGCGTGATTAATTTGCGGCGTAAAGATTCATCATCCGCGCTGCGTGCGTCGGGTTGTTTACGAACTTCCAGTGAACGCATCCCTTTCATGAATGCTTCTTTGAAAGTGCGTCCGATTGCCATTGCCTCGCCGACGGATTTCATTTGCGTGCCGAGTGTCGGGTCGGCGCCGGGGAATTTTTCAAACGCCCATTTCGGAATTTTAACGACGACATAATCAATGGTCGGTTCAAATGACGCGGGAGTTTTTTTCGTGATGTCGTTTGGAATTTCATCCAGCGTATAGCCGACTGCCAGTTTTGCTGCAATCTTCGCAATCGGAAATCCCGTCGCTTTTGAAGCCAGTGCCGAAGAACGGGACACGCGCGGATTCATCTCAATCACGCGAAGTTGTCCGTTGTGAGGGTTAAGCGCGAACTGAATATTCGAGCCTCCGGTTTCGACTCCGATGCGGCGAATGATTTTCAGTGCGGCATTGCGCATCATCTGATATTCACGATCAGTCAATGTTTGTGCGGGTGCAACGGTGATTGAATCTCCGGTATGAATTCCCATCGGATCAAAATTTTCGATGGAACAAATGATGACTACGTTATCTGCGAGGTCGCGCATGACTTCGAGTTCGTATTCTTTCCAACCGATGATGGATTCCTCGACCTGAATTTCGCTGACCGGAGAAGCCGTCAATCCGCGTTCGGCAATTTCTTCAAATTCTTCCAGATTGTAGGCGATGCCACCGCCCGTACCGCCCATCGTGAAGGAGGGACGAATGATGATCGGGAATTCGATTTCAGCGGTCGCGGCGATGGCTTCTTCCATGTTGTGACAGAAGCGAGCCTTCGGCATTTGCAAACCAATCTCGTCCATCGCTAGTTTAAAAAGCCGACGGTCTTCAGCGACATTAATGGCGTCAAGTTTTGCGCCGATCAATTCGACATTGAATTTTTCCAGCACTCCGGCTTCGCAGAGTTTGACGGTTAAATTCAAAGCTGTCTGTCCGCCAACGGTTGGCAGTAAGGCATCAGGGCGTTCCCGTTCAATGATCGCGGTCAACGCTTCAACCGTGAGAGGTTCAACGTACGTCCGATCCGCGAGTTCAGGATCAGTCATGATCGTCGCCGGATTGGAATTGACGAGGACGACTTGATAGCCTTCCTGTTTCAAAGCCTTGCACGCCTGTGTGCCGGAATAATCGAATTCGCAGGCCTGACCAATAACGATGGGGCCGGAACCGATGATAAGAATTTTATGAAGGTCTGTTCGCTTGGGCATATTTGGTGGTGCGATTGAGCCAATCGCGGGACGTTAAAAATCGAATGTAAATCCAGTTAACAAGGTGAAATCGTTCGGCTTCACTTGACCTTGCGGACGGGCATCGTAGCGGTTAATTCCTGATAATCGCAAGGCGACATGGTTGGTAATCGGAGTCGTGAAAGTAGCCTCGGCCTGAAAGCGATAAGCCCCTGGATCGGTCATATCTGAGAAAAATGTCGCCTGTTGTTGCAGGACAGTTTTTGTAGCTAGTTTCTGGCTGGCCGACAATCGCAAAAGGTTCGTTGCATTTAATTTTTCGATTCCGTTTTCGTAAGACTCTTTGGTGATTCCGGTTCCGAAATCAAAAGAAAGTTGTCGCGTCTCGCCTTTTAAAACCGGTAAAGTCAGACCTGCGTTTTCACTAAAGCGGTAATTAAGTTTTTTCAATTTATCAATTTCAAATTGCGTTTCATTGAAAACCGGCAGGCGAAATAAGGTTCGCTCATACCGGAATGTCGAAGTCAGTAAATTAGCGGATTGCCGCCCGTTATTGACGCCCTGTCGTCCAAAAGTATTCAGAGCAATCCGGCGCGTACCTTTTTTTCGACTTAACTGAAAAGCCACGTTGAGATCGCTGGATTTAATATTTCCGCGTGTCATTTTGTAGGCCAGATTGACTTGCCGCTTCCAACCTTCAGGCTTAGCGGCAGGCTTGGCGACTTTGGCAGCCAGAGCTGCGACCGTCGTGACAGCTTCTTTTTTGACCGCAGTAATATTTACTGGTTCACTTTTCGGCACAGGAGCTTCAACGGTAGGTTTTTCAGGTGCAGGTACGGCAAAAATTCCGGCTAATTTTTCCTGAAGTGAAACATCTTCCGTCTTCCAGCCTTTGATCTCAGTGACCGGAATCGGGAACTTCCCCGCATATTTATTTTCGATGATGAGGTTGGGCTGTTCAGCGGAAATAAATTTTCCCGAAATTTGATCTCCATTGCTTAAAGTTAAGAAGACAATGGGTGATTCATTTGGCGGTGCTTGAGCCAATAATTGCAAAGAGAAAAGTAGTGAAAAGACAAAAGCGGTGAAAGTGAAAAAGGATAGCTTCAACTTACTTTTTAACCTCAAAAGTGAACGCCGGTTAGTCTCGGCTGTTTTACTTACTAAACTTGATGAGTAAGGCGCAAATCTTAGCACGAAGTGATGTAAACTTTCCAGTTTGATGAATTGAAATTTGTCAGGCGTCTGAGCGAGAAGAGTCACTGGGAGCGCAAGCATCCTGCTTGCCCCGCGAGCGCGTGAAACGCCGCTCGCGTGACGTGGCGAGCGATTCACTTGAGCTTCAGAGTATCTCTCGCCACGG
>JAYVZE010000035.1:0-16470 GCA_043783625.1 Blastocatellia bacterium
GGCGATTTTGCTGACCGTGCCAATGCCGTTCGCGTCTAAGGCTTTGAGTGGCATCAACATTACTTTTGGATTCACTTCCATCACAATCCGCGCCATTTCCGTCCCGTGTCCATTGTCATCGGCGAAGCTGTCAGAATCAGTCAGAAAATTCCATCCCGATTTATTTTTACCACTCAGCCCCGTATCTATAATCGCCACAACCGCCGCCTTCGGTGTCAGATTCTTCGCCGCTAAGGGGTTGCGTAAACTTCGTGACAATGCCTTCCGACCACCTACCAGATAATCCGGCTCGACCCATTCCACGATTCTGTCCAGGCGTTGTAACTCTACCAACGCGGTACTCACATTCTTCCTCAGCGTGAGGGTCAACACCGATTCCCCGACGTGGCGGGTTTGCAATTCCGGTTCACCATAACTCTCCACTATCGAACTACGCTCTTCCATCGTCGCTTCCTCTCGGAATTTGATGAGAAGTTTCTTCTCCGCATGTGGCGGGATAGGAAGCAAGTTCGCAGCAAAACCGCGAACTGTCTTTACTGCGAACTGTGAACTTCTTCCAAACGCCAGTAAGGGTGAAATGACCAAATTAAGAATGACGAAAAAGACAAGGAACTGACGCAGTTGACGCACGGCGATAGGCATGGCGAGAAGTCTCCATTAAAGCGTCAGGCAATTGCATGAATTGCGTTCCAACTGCGATGACGCGGTGGTTTCATCAACCTTCGATACGGCTGAAGGTGGTGGCTAAAGTGTTGGCTGTAAAAGAATGAGGACTGAAAATGCAGTCCGAAAAAATCAAGTAGACTGACGGCTTTTTCGACTTTCTTATCTTGTTATTTATAAACATTGCGGACACTACTCCGGTGGATATTTCCTTGTCAACATGTTTTTTGCATTTTATCTCATCCGGTTGATTCGGTAACATAACGGCAACAGCCTGCTTACAATTCCATTTGGAACTGCAAGCAGGCTGTTCTGTTGCCTTACCACTGTTAGATCAGACACTAAGTTCCCATCTGCCAGCTATTCATGTACTCAGCCATTTCCGGGGTCAGTTCATCAATATAAACCTTCATCGCCGCGAGCTTAAGGCGGGCGATTTCAACGTCTACTTCTTTGGGAAGCAGATGAATATCCGCTGATAATTTGCCTTTATTTTTGACTAAATATTCAGCCGAAAGTGCCTGGTTCGCAAAGCTCATATCCATGACGCTGGCGGGATGACCTTCAGCCGCCGCCAGATTGATTAAGCGACCTTCGCCAAGTACGACAATACGTCTGCCATTTGGCAAGGTGAATCCTTCGACGAAAGGTCTCAGGTCTTCACGTTTCACTGAAGCATTCGCAAGTGCCACCAGATTAAGTTCGACATCGAAATGACCTGAATTACAGACCATCGCGCCGTCTTTCATTAGCTCAAAATGAGGCATATCAATGACGTGATGATTCCCTGTGACGGTCACGAAAATATCGCCTTCTTTCGCGGCTTCATTCATCGGCATCACGCGGAATCCGTCCATGGTCGCTTCTAAGGCGCGGATCGGATCAATTTCCGTGACGATCACATTTGAACCCATTCCGCGTCCACGCATCGCCACGCCTTTACCGCACCAGCCATACCCAATTACGACCAGGCATTTCCCGGCCAATAAAATATTAGTGGCTCGAACGATGCCGTCTAAAGTGCTCTGCCCGGTTCCATAACGATTATCGAAGAAATGCTTGGTTTGCGCATCATTGACGGCAATCGCTGGAAAGCTCAACCGTCCATCCTTGAACATCGCTTTCAGGCGAACAATTCCGGTGGTAGTTTCTTCCGTACTGCCGATGACATCAGGAATTTGCTCAGGCCGCTCTGAGACCAAAGTCACAACCACATCGGAACCATCATCAATAATGATTTGTGGTTTATGGTCGAGCGCAATTTGCACATGACTTCGATAGGTATCCGTGCTTTCGCCTTTCATGGCATACACCGAGATGCCGTATTCGGCAACCAACGCGGCAGCCACATCATCCTGTGTACTGAGCGGGTTGGAAGCGATCAGCACGGCGTCAGCTCCGGCAGCTTTAAAAGCACGCGCCAGATTCGCAGTTTCCGTAGTGATATGCGCACAGGCAACCATTCGCAAGCCTTCAAGTGGCTTCTCTTTAGCAAAACGCTCACGAATCATCCGCAGGACAGGCATTTCCTGTTCAGCCCATTCAATGCGCTTTTTACCTTCCGGCGCCAGCGCAAGATTCTTTACTTCATGTTTGATATCCAAAGTTTCCTCCTGGAAAAAATTGTTGACTAACTTTTCTAAAATTTAGAGGCCGGCGTCGGATTTCAACTGCGCAGCCTTATTCGTCACTTCCCAGCTAAAGCCTTCTTCGTTGCGGCCAAAATGTCCGAACGCAGCGGTTCTTTGATAAATCGGACGGCGTAGATCCAATGACTCAATGATTCCTTTGGGAGTCAATTGGAAATTGGCGCGAACGATTTCCGCCAGCTTGCCTTCATCAATCTTCGAGGTGCCGTGACAATCAACATAAACTGAAACTGGCTCAGCCACGCCAATCGCGTACGCTAACTGAACCTGACAACGATCAGCAATTCCGGCAGCCACAATGTTTTTTGCAATGTAACGCGCCATGTAGCAAGCCGAACGGTCTACCTTTGTCGGGTCTTTACCTGAGAAGGCACCGCCGCCGTGCGGAGCGGCTCCACCGTAGGTATCAACAATGATTTTGCGACCTGTTAGTCCGGTGTCACCCATTGGGCCACCAACTACGAAACGTCCGGTCGGATTCACGTAATATTTGGTATTGGCATCAATCAATTCAGCCGGAAGCGTCGGCTTGATGACCACATCTAAAATCTCTTCACGGAGGCGTTCGGTTTCGACATCTTCTCCGTGCTGAGACGAAATGACGACCGCATCAATGCGGACAGGCTTCCCGTTGTCATATTCAACTGTAACTTGCGATTTCCCGTCAGGGCGTAGGTAAGCCAGCGTCTTATCACGGCGCGAAGTACTCAATTTTCTGGCTAGGTTATGTGAAAGCTGAATCGGAAGCGGCATTAATTCGGCTGTCTCGTTCGAGGCATAACCAAACATTAAGCCCTGATCTCCGGCTCCGCCCGTATCAACACCCATCGCAATATCCGGCGACTGACGATCAATCGTACAAATCACGGAACAGGTCTCAGAATCGAAGCCGTATTTAGCGCGGTCATAGCCGATGCCTTTGACCGTCTCACGAGCTAATTTCGAATAATCCAGGATAGCATTCGTGGTGATTTCTCCGCCAATCACAATCAATCCGGTCGTGATAAACGTCTCACAAGCAACGCGCCCTTTGGGGTCTTGTCGTAAGACTTCATCCAGGACTGTATCTGAAATTTGGTCAGCAATTTTATCGGGATGGCCTTCAGTGACAGACTCTGAAGTGAACAGGAAATTTCCCTGTGATTTCATCTGGTATTCTCCTTGTCAATAAACGTAAATTGGTGAAATAGAAATGCAAAATAATATTTTATCAGCGAGGTTCTGTGGTTCTAACCTGAACGTGACAGTGGAACAATGCGAATTAAAAGGGGACAGGATTACACACCCTTAAATGAGTGTCAATTATTTCTCTGGCTATGAGCGCCGCCGCGTCAACTTCGAGGATGGAATTTCTGGTAGGAATCTTTCACTTTGTCGTCAGTAATGTGCGTATAAATCTGCGTAGTTCCAATATCCGAGTGCCCTAATAATAATTGCACCGAACGCAAATCAGCCCCATTCTCAAGCAGGACAGTGGCAAAACTATGCCGGAGCAAATGCGGCGTAATATAATCAATCCCGGCTTTTTTTCCGTACTCCTTAATCATCAACCACACTTTTTGACGAGTCAGGGCGCGACCGCCTTTCTCAATAAAAAGCCGATGAGAATTATGATTCACCAGGATGCGTTGGCGAGCAGGCATGTAGCGCGTCAAATACGTCAAAGCGGATTTCCCCAACGGAACTTTACGCTGCTTACTTCCCTTGCCAAAACAAGTCAAAAGTCCCATTTCAAAATCAATATCCGCCAGTTTTAGTCCGATTAATTCGGAAACGCGCAGCCCGGAAGCATACAAAACCTCAAACATCGCCCGATCACGTAATCCAGCATCCGAACTCAAGTCAGGTGTTTGAAGTAACTTCTCAACTTCAGCCTGAGAGAGAAAATTAGGCAATGTTTGCCATCGTTTACGAGATTCAAGATAAGAAGTTGGATCAACTTCAAGTATTTTCTCACGCAAGAGAAAACGATAGAATCCCTTGACAACAGAAGTAAATCTGGAAACCGTTGAGTCGCTTTCACCAGCTAACTTACAATTGGCGATAATGTCTACCAGCTTTTTTCGATCCAGTAATAAAAGCGAAGTCTCATTCAATGCGCATTGCCGTGCTAATTTATGCAAATCACGACGATACGCCGCCAATGAATTCTCAGACAATCCTTTTTCAACTCGAAGAAATGACAGATACTCATGAAAATAGTTAATTTGCGCCATAAATAATACCTATAAGACTTGACCTCAAAAGGCTGTCTCATTACATTCGTATTTAATCCATCGGAGCAGAAAATCATTCAATGAATTACACCTTAAGAGAAATCGCAGATAAATTACAATGCGAACTGATCGGGAACGGCGACCTGATGATTAGCGGTATCGCTCCGATTGAAGAAGCCACTGAAAATCAACTAACTTTTTTATCAAATCCGAAATATGCAAAGCATGTCACGACGACCAAAGCCGCTGCCATAATTGTTGCTGATGAAAAATCCTTACAGAACAAATCAGGAATATTATCAGCCAATCCGTACCTTTCATTTGCTCTTTGTCTTGAATTCTTCCGCCGGAAACGTTATCAGACTGCGGGAATTCACGCAACTGCTTTAATTTCCCCTGACGCATTTATTGGTCAGGATGTTAGGATTGGCCCCTACGTCGTTATCGAGGCGGGCGTTACTATCTCTGATCATGTCTCTATTGATGCTTTCACGTATCTTTACGAAGGTGCGAGGATAGGAGAGAATACGAAAATATATTCTCATTGCGTGATCCGTGAAGATTGCCTGATTGGTCAAAACGTTATTCTTCAAAATAGTGTCGTGATTGGTTCTGACGGTTTTGGTTATGCAAAACGTGATGATGCTTCGTGGCATAAGATTCCGCAAACCGGCTTTGTGATTATTGAAGACGACGTAGAAATCGGAGCTGGAACCACCATCGACCGTGGAACCATCGGCGCGACAATTATCAAGCGCGGTGCTAAAATTGATAATTTAGTCCAGATTGGACATGCCTCAGTGGTGGGCGAAGATACCCTGCTCTGCTCTCAAGTGGGGCTGGCTGGCAGTAGTAAAATTGGGAACAACGTCATTCTCAGCGGTCAGGTTGGAGTCGCCGGGCACTTAACTGTCGGCAATAATGTCATTGCTACTGCGCAAACGGGAATCCCTTCATCGGTTCCAGATAATCAGGTAATTTCCGGTTACCCCGCCATCGCGAATCGTGAATGGCTAAAAGCGTCCGTCATCTTTACTCGACTCCCCAAACTCCAGAAAGAGATTCGAGAATTAAAAAAACAACTCCATAAACTACAGAAGGAAAATTAAGGAATGGCTGTCAAAATTGAAAATCGTGCCTCGGTGAAAGCTCCGGCGAACACTTCTGACATTATCCAGAAAGCGTTCGATGTCATCCCCCTCGAACATTTGCGTGGATTGAATAAAGTACTACTCGTTGATTTTATTTCCCCGCAACAAAGAATTCAGATCCCGAATATTAGCGAATTGCCGGGACTCTACCACCCGAAAGTCGGGACAGATCAGCCGTACTTTGAAATTGCCTTAGGTGTCCTCGTGCCCGCCAAAGATTCTTTTTTCAAAAAATTTGCTTCAAAACTAAACTTTAAGGCCAATCTCACCGGATTGATTTTTTCACTTCAGGCACAGCACTACCAGCTCAACCTTGGACACGGAATCAAAAAGCATCAATTTGAAAATGCTGTCAAAAATTATATGGATAAGTATTTCGTGATTTGGCGTGAGAGGAACGGCGGTTGGAGAGCAAAAGCCTTTAAGCCACTACAGCCTTACATTGAGAAATGGTCAAAAAATCTGAAGCAGAAGTACGAGGCGGAACAACGAAAGAAGAAATGAAGTTATTCACCTTCCTTCTCTTTCCTGACCATCTCCAGAATATTTTCCAGCACCTGGATGAGGTCTTCGCGCTCAACTTGTGAACGCCGGAACTTTAATTCAAAGGAAAATTCACGCCCCGGAGCTTGATGCCTGAAAACAAAAGGCTGCGACCTCTGGGGCTTTTTCGTGCGCTCTTTACGGGCTTCATCACGAGTCATTCCACGCTCTGCAATCCGGTTCAGGAAACTAAGCATCGCTTCCTTATCGGGCTGCCTTACTATCTGCAATATCAATGATTTAGAGGTTATGTCGGCGCGCCGACATAACTCACGGACATCGCTGGACAAGGAAGCAATAGACAACGATTCCGTCACTGATGATCTGGATTTTCCTATCTTTTTGGCTACTTCCTCATGGGTATAGCCAAATCGCTCGACGAGAACAACTAAGCCATCCGCCTCTTCAAAAGTCGTCAAATCCTTGCGCTGTAGATTTTCGATCAGGGCAATTTCCGCCACAGCTCGATCATCTACATCCATCTCAATGCAAGGCAGCTCACGCAAGCCAGCCTCACGAGCAGCGCGAAAGCGGCGCTCACCAGAGATAATCATGAACCTGCCACCAACCTCAGAAGGTCTGACCAGGAGCGGCTCCAGGACGCCCTTCTCGCTGATGGAGGCGACCAGCTCGGTCAAGTCTCCGATTTCAATACGCGGCTGGTTAGGGTTTGGCTCCAGGCGATCAATCGCAATCATGCGACCAATCGGCGCCCCGCTTCTACTTGAAAGCTCTTCGACGTAATGCCTGTCATGGCGCATCTGAAGTGATGCTGGTAGCCCTCGTTTAGTTGACACGTTGTAATACCTCTTCGCAAAGTTTTGCGTACTCGATGGCTCCACTTGAACCAGGCGCAAAGGTGAAAATTGATTCCCGATAGGCTGGACTTTCTTCAAGTCGGACTGAACGGGAAATAGTGGTCTCAAAAACCTTACTGCCAAAAACCTGCTGAATCTGATCGAAAATATCTTTCGATAAAGTCGTCCGTTTATCCAGCAGCGTAACCAGTACACCAAGGACCTCAAGATGAGGGTTCGGGCGCGCCTTGATCCGCTGAACTGTCTCCAGTAAATCGTCCGTCCCTTCAAGGGCAAAATAAGAAGACTGAATAGGAATGATTAAATGAGTAGCCGCAACCAATGCATTAACCGTGATTAAACCTAAAGTTGGCGGGGTATCAAGGATGATAACGTCGTAGTACCTGCGAGCACTATCAAGGCGATCTTTGAGCCTGAAAGGAGCATCCAGCTCGCCCACTAACTTCCCTTCCAGTTTTGCCAGGCTTATCCTGGCTGGCAGAATATCCAGGTTTGCCACGGTTGAAGGCTGGACAATATCCTTCCAGGTGTAGTCGTTTTCGGTCAAAAACTCATACCCTGAAATTGTCACAGAATGAAGATCAAGGAAGGAAATCGTACTGTTGGCCTGTGGATCCAAGTCAACTAAAAGCACTTTTTTCCCTCTGTAAGCCATCGCCGCAGCTAGATTAATAGCCGACGTGGTCTTACCGACTCCACCCTTTTGATTGGCGATGGCAATAGCTATACCTTGCAATCAAGTTCCTCTCGTAAAATTCGATTAATATTTTGACGGTTAATGTAGGGCATCCTATGCAACGAAATGATCGTTGTCAACTTCATTCCCGCTTCGGAAAAATTGATTTTCAGCTTCTTCAAGTTACCCAATACCCGAATTTAGCATTGTCGGCGCGCCGACTTTCCCCGCAAACTATTGATTATATTATAGCTTATCCTGAAAACTAAGAATGAGATAGGCTGGAATTGCTTCATTGATTGATTGATTATGTTTTCTGCAAACGGAAAAGAAATGAAAAGAGCTTCAACCTTCGTTGAAGCTCTTTTCATTTCAGATTTTCAGATGTCTTACATTTTGTAATCCGTGAGGTCGCCTAATTCTTCAGGCCATTCAATTTCCTCATCGTCGTTGTCATCATCAAACGAAGAGAATTCATCAGACTCCACTTCCTCACTGACACGTGATTGTCGAAGGACTTCATCCCGGACAAAGATCGGACAATCGGCTCGCAGAGCTAAGGCAATCGCATCACTGGGGCGAGCATCCAAAAACAATTTTTCATCGTTTTGGCCGATCTCTAAAATCGCATAAAAAGTATTATCTTTAAGCTCAGTTACGACTACTCTCGTCAAATAGGCGTCTAACTGGTTGAGTAAATTCTTAAAAAGATCGTGCGTGAAAGGTCTCGGACTGGCATTTTTTTCGATCTCAGAAGCAATCGCCTGCGCCTCATTCGCTCCAACCCAAATTGGTAAGACAGCATCTCCGTTCACTTCTTTCAAGATCACGATTGGCGTGTTGGTAGTAGGGTCAAGGATTAACGTTCTCAACCTCATTTCAATTTCCATAAGTACCTTATTCTATTCAATTT
Source organism: Blastocatellia bacterium (assembly GCA_043783625.1). GTDB lineage: Bacteria > Acidobacteriota > Blastocatellia > RBC074 > RBC074 > JAFDVL01. Next base: position 8,630 of record JAYVZE010000035.1, read on the forward strand.
AATTAATAATAGCTAATTTTTTACTGTATGATATTCCCATAAAGACTATTCTTACCTGATTTGGTTATTAGTACTTTAACTATCTCTCCTAACTTACTGTCGGATTTAGGAAAATTAACCTTCTTATGATCTCTGGAGTAACCAGAGAAATCATCTTGCGACTTCGAACTAATACCATCAATTAACACCTCGACTGTTCGCCCCAGATAACGCTGGTTATTTTTGAGCTGAATCCTGCCCTGCAATTCCTGCACTCGCATTAATCGCTCCGTTTTTAAGGATTCGGGAATAGAATCTTCATAAGCCATCGCTGCGGTCTTAGGTCGCGCGGAATAATTGAAGAGATAAAGCCCGTCATATTCAACCTCTGCAACTAAACGCATCGTAGCTAAAAAATCCTCTTCTGTTTCTCCGGGAAACCCGATAATAATATCACCTGTCATCGAATATTCTTTCTTTGCATTGCGAATTATTTCTATCTTTTTCAAATATTCGGCGGCGGAATAACCTCTCCGCATCTGCCTCAGAACACGGTCGCTGCCCGATTGAACGGGTAAATGAATCCATTCGCACAGGTTCTCGTAATCATCCATTACCCGCACAACTTCCTGATCGAAATCCCTGGGATAGGAAGTTGAGTATTTTATGCGAGGGACGCCACTTTCTTTACCCAGCAATTCTAATAACTGCGAAAATGTCACTTCGCCTTCTGTTAATTGAGTCGAAGCGCTGGGAATACTTCCGCGATACTTCCCGCTCGCCCCATAGCTATTGACATTTTGCCCCAGCAAATGAATTTCTTTAAAACCCTGATTTACAAGACTTTGTGCTTCCGATAAAATACTCGCAGCCGTTCGGCTTCTTTCCCTGCCTCGCGTAAACGGAACAATACAATAAGAGCAAAATTTATTGCATCCTTCAGTGATCGTCACAAAAGCGACATGCTTGGTTTTTCGAGCACTCACATCAAGATCAAAAAAATCAGCATCCCTAGTGAGGTCGACATCAATGACCCGGTCAAATCCTTTTTCAAGCTGCATCAACAAGGCTGGTAATTTTCCGATAGACTGCGTCCCGATTACGATTTTCACGTCAGAACTTCGATCAAAAATCCGTTCAGCCTCAGCTTGCGCCACACATCCCATCACGCCAAAATCTGCAATTTTCCCATTCATCCTTTTCTGATCATGCTTGATCCCGGCAATTCGGCGGAAGACTTTCTGCTCCGGTTTCTCTCTGACCATACAAGTATTGAGCATCACCAGATCAGCCTCCATCGGGTCGGGAGTCTGCTCATATCCGGCGGATTTCAGCGAAAAAGCAGCTTTCTCACTATCGTGGACATTCATCTGGCAGCCATGTGTTTCGATATAAACTTTTTTCATCCTGTTTTCTTCAAATCGCCTCAAAGTATTTCACGTGCAACAATTTGCAGGAACTTTACAAGGTTCTCTCCACTCTCAAGTATTTTCCCGATACTTACTTGTAAACTATTGTGTAGTAAGCATTTCCTTGGCGACTATTAAAGTATTATCAGTAATATTCGCCCCTCCCATCATCCGTGCCAACTCCGCTATTCGTTGCTCATTTTCAAGATTATTCACAGTCGTTAAGGTGCGCGAACCTTGCACATTTTTCTTGACGAAAAGATGACAATCCGCATAACGCGCAATCTGAACTTGATGAGTGACACAAATCACCTGATTACATTTCGCCAGTTTTTTTAAGCGAAGCCCGACTGCTTCCGCGACCCGTCCACCAATCCCGCTATCAATTTCATCAAAAACGAGAGTTCGCGGATAAGGTGTTGGAGCAATATTAGTTTTCAAGACTAACATTAACCGTGACAATTCCCCACCCGAAGCAACCAGGCTTAACGGGCGCGGCTCTTCACCTTTATTTGCCGAGAAATAGTACTCAGCCGACTCCTGACCTGATTTATTTAAAGTATTAATTGATGATTTTTGGCTAAGCTGTTGAGAATAAAAAGAAATGTCTATGCCACCAAGCACATTCTTAAAGTGAATACTGAAGTGTGATTTCTCTAAGGCAACTTCTGAGAGATCGTGCTTTAAGAGCTTCTCCAGCTCTTTCGCCGCTGTTTTTCGAGCGGCTGACAATTTGGCGGCAACTTTCTCATATCTCACCACTGATTTCACTAATTTCCCTTTTAACTCTTCCTCCGTGACTTCGCTATTCTTTAATTCGGAATGCCTCGCTTTTAGTTTCTCAAAATGCTCAACCACTTCACTAAGCGATGTTCCATATTTCCGTTTCAGCCTTTCCAGTGCGACTAACCGATCCTCCGTCGCCTGAAGTCCGGCTGGTGAAAACACGACCTCTTCGCCGTAGCCACGAATCGAATACACGACATCTTCAAGCAACGCCTTAGCGCTGGAAAGCTGCTCTGTGCTGGAGGTAAAGCTGGCATCTATCGCAATTAAGTCTTCCAGCCGCTTTACTGCCTGCCCGATCCTTGAAGTCGCTGATCCGTTGTCCTCATAGAGTAATTCGGTAATTTCAGCGCAAAGCCGGGTCAGCTTCTCAGCATTGGCTAATTTTTTCCGCTCGATTTCCAGCTCAACGTCCTCGTCTATGCGCGGGCTGATTTTCTCAATTTCCTGAATCTGAAATTCCAGCAAGTCTAGGGTCTGAAGCCGTTCGGCTTCGGATTTCTGAATAGCCTCCAAATCTTTAAGAATGAGGGCTGATTCGTGAAACGCTGCTTCTACGTCTTGCAGAATGGGTTCATGTTTGCCAAAGGCATCCAGCATGCGCCCCTGATTTGATTGCGACAACAGGCTCTGCTGTTCGCCCTGCCCGTGAACATCTATGATATGCGGCTGAATTGATTTCAGCACCTGAAGCGTGGCCGATTGATTATTCACAAAGACCTTGCCGCGTCCGTTGGATTGTAATTCGCGGCGAATAATCAGGTCTTCGCCCTCCAGATCAATCCCGGCTTCCGCCAGAAGGTGGCGCAAAGGCTCATTCCCCTCTACCTCAAAAACTCCCTCAACAAAGGCCTTGGTTTCACCTGTCCGCAGGAGGTCAATCGAAGCCCGTTCACCCAGCAATAAACCAAATGAAGCGAGGATGATTGATTTCCCGGCGCCGGTTTCTCCGCTTAAAATATTCAAGCCTTCTCCGAACTCAACGCGCAGGTGACTGATGACGGCTAAATTTGAAATTGTGATGAATTTAATCATTCGCCTGAATTTACCCTTACTTTTTCGGTCAATCGAACATCCTGAACTGAAGGGTTAGACCCGAAATTCAGGGAAACTTTGGTTGAACTTTTTCCAGCTCTCCGAGCAATATAAGCCTGCCGATTTTACTTATCAACTCTCATCGGATTATATTCATGCCGAAAAGATTATTTCGACATTTTTCCATGGAGGTTATATGAAGCAGATCAAACCGATTTTAGCCGTTGCCGTCTTTGTTTTGGCACTGGGAGCCAGCACGACATCTTATGTCGGCGATAAAGAAACCATCGCCCGATTGACCGGAGAAGTGTTGACGTTGCAAAAACAAATGCGCGACTTGCAGGAATCTTTCGACAAGAATAGTGGGCAATCCACCGTGCTCCTGCAAAAAATGTCTGACAACTCTGAGACGACTGTCCGCACGCTGGCGCAAATCGAAGAGGTCATGAAAACTACGACCACAGTGCAGACGAATTCCTCAACCGGAGTCAACGCGCGCATCACCAAATTAGCCGAACAGCAGGGTTCAACCGATCAAAAACTGAATAATATTTCGACGCAAATCAATGCTCTCAAAAACCTGATGGAGCAACAGCAAAAACAACGCGTCGAAGAAGAAAAGAAAGTCAGTCAGGCTCCCGTTCGTTTCGATAGCCCGGATCAGCTTTATGCCTATTCCTATTCACTCTATTCGCAAGGGAAATTCGACGAGGCAGTCACGGGCTTCCGCCGCTATCTCGAAGCCTATAGCACCACTGAGGCCGCCGACAATGCACAATTCTGGATCGGTGAAGCACTCTTTGCGCAGAACAAATACGCCGATGCGCTGAACGAATATGACCGGCTCATTTCAAATTATCCAAATGGCGATAAAGTCGTCGCCGGACAATTCAAAAAAGGGGTGTCGCTGCTCTTCCTCGAACGACGTGAAGAAGGTGTCAATGCGCTCAGAAATGTCATTGCCATTGCGCCCGGCTCCAACGAAGCGGCGCAGGCGAAACAGGAACTTGACCGACTCGGCGAAAGCACGGCTGTGCCCGTCGCACCCGCCGCAACAAAACCTAAACCGCGACCCAGAAAATAACCTGACGACAGGGGAATTCAATCGCATAGCATCACTACTACAGGAGGACAAGATGGCATCATTTAATAAAATAACAATCGTTGGATATTTAGGGCGAGATCCGCAAATTCGCTACACCCCGCAAGGCACGGCAGTCTGTGACTTTTCAATCGCAACCTCCGAACGCAGAGGCGGCGGAGCGGACGCGCAGGATATTACCACCTGGTTCAAGATTACGGTCTGGGGCAAACAGGCGGAAACCGCGAATCAATATCTGGCGAAAGGTCGGCAGGTCTACATCGAAGGACGCTTGCGGCAGGAAGAATACACCGACCGCGAAGGGATGAAACGTACTTCCCTGACCGTCAATGCCAGCGATGTGCAGTTTTTGACGCCTAAAGGTAACGACGAAGGCGGATCGGCTCCCAGACCATCAGGCGGTGGCGGTGGAAATTCTGCACCGCAGCAAAACGATTCCCACGACGGGCCGTCGGATGAAGACATTCCGTTTTAGTCGTAACTACAATTTGAATTGAAGACAAAGGGCAGAATTTTCTGCCCTTTGGTATTGGAGTAGCGCAAACTTTCCAGTTTGCGTCAGTCGTTACCAAATCTTGAATCAGGAAAAATGAAGTCTTTCAAGATCGTCTCAGCTTGCTTGAAAATGATGAGTAATGGAAAAGGCAAACTGGAAAGCTTACCCTACTTTATATTGATCTTAATCGGATTCGCTGCCAAACCATCAACACCAATCGCAATTGCAATTTCTCCGCTACCGCTCAAGCTACGAGGCAGGCGAATGTTTACTTGATCTACTCCGGCATAAAATCCCTGCTCTCCCGCGTATAAGACTTCGACATTGGTATTGCCAACGATGGCGCTGACATTGGCGAGCGAACTGCGACCACGAATTCCGGTGCCGAAAATAGCTAAGAAAACCTGCTCATTGGGATTACTGACATCAATCGGAATCGCCACCCAACGATTCAGCGCGGAGTCATATCGGGCGACATTTTCATACGTTTGTTCGCCGTCGCTTTTGACTCTTTGCACCACCGCAGCGGCGAAGCCTACGCCTGTCGCATCGGCGGAGAAAATTCCGGGATTGATGTTGACGATATTAATGGAACTGGAAGAATGAATATTGCCATTGGAGACCGCGTATATGGTCGCGGCTCCGGCAGGCAGATTCGCAGGCAGTTGAAAATTAATCTGCGTGGGCGAAGCGTACAGCATTTTCGCCAGATGTTCATTGCCGAGAACGTCTTTGATAAAGACGCTGCTCCCAGCGAGCGTCGTCGACAACGGCAAGGATTCGGCGCCTTTTGCTTCGGTGGCGAGATTTGTACCGAATAAACTGCCGAGCGAATCGGCAGCTAGATTGTTTGGGAGATAATTCGCGGCGGAGGTTGCGGTCACGGAGGCTGTGCCGATGGTCGGAGTGATTTCGGCGACTACTCGGAAACCTACTTCACCCGCTCTTACGTCGCTGTTCCAGTTGTATCTTGCGGAAGACCTCCCTAAATCTACCTTAAAATCATACATGCCACCTCTTACCCTTCCTCTATTTTGATCGCCATTAAGTATCCACGCACTCCCATCCGTGGGTGCACCAATGTAATTTGGATGATCAGTATCGAATGTAAACTCACCTACATTCCCATGCATATCAAAGAATCCCCAATTATTGGAATATCCTTTGCTACCGACTGGGATAAGCCAATAAGATGGGTCATGAGCGGAAATGTTTTTAAAATGGGCAAGTGTATAATCAACCTGATCGCCAAACGAATATTCAGTGGTAGTTCCAGCTCGACAGGCATACTCCCATTCAGCTTCAGAGGGCAATCTATATTTGGTACCTGCATACCTTGAAAGCCGATTGCAGAACTCAACCGCTTCGTCCCGGAATATAAAATCCATCGGAGTTGTGGCCTCGAATCCCTGAAAAATATTTACCCTGTATAGCCGAGTACTAACTTGGGGAAGCGTATCCGCTACGATATTCCACTGCCCTCTAGTGACCTCATATTGCCCTAAGTAGAAGTGTTTAAGATTTACTTGATGCGCAGGCTTCTCTTCGGGGTTCGGGCTTTTATCGTTCCCCATGATAAAACTGCCATTAGGTATTCTGACTAATTCCAACGCCACGCCATTAATATTTTCGGTGTACTTTCCAAAGGGCGCTGGCGCAATAGCTGATTGACTGAAAGTAGTTAGCTGTAACCAAATGAATAAGCCAAAAAGAGCCGTCACCCGCATAAAATATTCCTCTCACTAAAATTGACTGGGAGCGCAAGCGTCTCGCTTGCTGCGAGCGCGTACCACGCCGCTCGCTGACATGGCGCGGAGAGCGTGTGACTGCCAGTTTGTTCGCTCGCCAGGATAGTTTGCCTTGCTGTGCTGGCAAACGGCAAGCGAGACGCTCGCGCTCCAGTCAAGTGGCTGGAAAATTGTACACCTACGCGACATTTTCAGCGGTATGGGATGTCACACTTTTCCAAGTGTGACATTGAGACTTGGACTTCAGGCGATAGAGATGCGTGAACTGGAAAGTTTGCGCTACTCAAATAACAATGAAAAATGTTTCACTTTACTAACCCTTCAAACGCTAGTAACATGACTGTCAAATGACGGCTGATTACTGAGGAGAAGTTGATGAACCCTGTACGAATTTTGCATTATTTAGGTGGCGTTGCACCGGAGACGAATCTGCTTTCGGCGATTCAGGCCGGACTTCCTTCCAACGCAGTTTTAGAATTAGCCGGACGAGTGGGCGTCACCCGGACTGTCATTCTAAAAAAGCTTGCTATTTCTGAGAGCACCATGGCGCGACGCTCCAGAGCGAAATCCAGATTAACGCCGCAGGAATCAGACCGCCTGGTCAGAATTGCGCGTGTCTTCGCTTATGCCACGGAAGTCTTTGGAAGTGAAGAAAAAGCGAGCCAGTGGCTCCGGCTCCCCATCCGCGCTTTAAATTTTACGACTCCGTTTGAATATCTTGATACTGAAGAAGGCGCTCGTCAGGTTGAAGCGGTACTGAGCCATTTAGAACATGGAGTTTTTAGCTGATGAAGGTCTATCGAATTTGTCGGCGACAATACGCCGCCTTTGATGGAGAAGGGGCGCGGAGAAAATCCGGGCGATGGAATCAGGATGGCTTTGCGGTAGTTTATACGGCGGGTTCGCTTTCTCTGGCAGCTTTAGAAGTTTTAGTTCATACCGATGCCCACCTCCTCCCTGCCGACCTCGTTTACATCGAAGCTGAAATTCCTCAATCCATCAAAATAACCAGCCTGACACCTGAGACACTGCCACGAGAATGGCAACAGGAGCCAGCTTCCGATTCCACCAAAAACATCGGACAAGAATGGTTAAGCAACTCACAAACAGCAATTCTCGCCATCCCTTCAACGATTATTGCGATTGAATATAATTACCTGCTCAATCCGGCACATCCTGAATTTAAAAAAATCAAAGTCAACCCGCCGGTTCATTTCACATTCGACTCGCGCTTGCTTGCAGAAGCCCGCACGAAGTAAGGGCGTCTTTACATCTCAAAAGACGCC
>JAYVZE010000036.1:0-49274 GCA_043783625.1 Blastocatellia bacterium
CTGCAATCGAAACTCTTGTGCTTCTTTGGTTTGAAATCTCATACTCGCTTGACACTATTGTCAATGAACTATCTTATAACTATTTACCGCACAGCGGTAGAGCAGGTGTCAGCATAAAGCCCAGGGTGGAGCGCGTTGCGTGCGGAACCCTGGGGATATTGGCGATGATGAGTCAAGCCCGCGAATACGGGCGACAGATTTTTGATAGCAATCGAATGTCTGCCGCCCACTCCGTGGGCTTGGTGATTTAATTTATTTTCCTGGGGGTCCGGCGCGACGCCTTCACCCCAGGCTTTATGCTTGCACCGCGCTTCGCGGGTTGAAACCAGGCGGTACGGTACAGGGAGCGATAGCGACTTGGTAACTCGTCGCATTTACCAAGTCGCTATCGCTCCCTGTACCATACCGCTCAAGCTTTTTTGAAGGGATACACAAACTGCGGCAAAAATCCTTTGGGATAATGTGGCATGTTCACGCCGTATTCTTTCGGGAATTCATTGCCCGGCAAATAAAACGTTCCGAACATCCGATCTATAAACGAAAAGAAGACAGCGTAGTTTTTGTTGTAGGCGGCGGGGGCTGACGTGTGATGCCAGTGATGAAATTGCGGAGTGGAAATAATGTACTTCAGCCAGCCGAATTTCCAGTTCACATTGGCGTGAATGAAGACGGCATGAAAAGAAATCACTACGATGTACGCCGCGAACACGGCTGGCTTAATGCCCAGCAAATACACGGGGATGAACGAAGCGGCGCGGGTGGCAAACATATCTACGAAATGCGTCCGCGAACCTGCCAGCCAATCCATTGCCTGTGTCGAGTGATGAATCGAATGAAACATCCACAATTTTTCTTTTTCGTGAAAGGCGCGATGTGCCCAGTATTGCACGACATCTGTGCAAAAGAGCGCGAGGAAAAATTGCGCGACTACGGGCAGAGCTTGGATTTTTGCTTGAAAGCCTTTCAGTCCGAGATCACCAAATAAAATGGTTGCCGGAGCCTGCGCGATGATGCCGAAAACCTGCACAAATAAATGGCTGATGACGAAGTAGGTGAAATCCGTTTTCCATTCGCCGTGCAGAGTGTATTGCTGCACTTTCTGCGGAAATAACGCTTCAATGGGAATGAAAATCACGGCGAGCAAAACCAAATCCAGCACTAACCAATCCAAGCCAATCGGGAAGGGAGAATCGTGAATCTCGCCCGTTTGCACTTTCCATCCGCCGAGCAGAATGGCTGCGCTTGAAAATAATATTCCGGTTAGCGCAAGAACCTTTTGCCGATTCAGTAAAAAGCTAATCAAGCCAAGAATCAAGGAAGCAATCAACAGTACCATCAAAATGACGCGCAGGATTTCGACCGGATATTCTTTGCGCAAATCCGGCGTCGTTAAGTACGAAGGAAACAGAAAACATAGCACGGCGATAAATGATGCGACGCCGAAAAATACGGACAAGTAACCGCTGATCCATCCTTGCCCAAACGATTTAGCGAAATCTTCTTTGACTGGCATTTTTTCCTTTTCTTTCTGAGAATCTCATCCGATGAAGTTAGATGAGATGACGCAAAAAATTTAGACAGGATGTACCAGATTTTTGCAAGATGCTCAAGCGAGAAAAATAGAGGAGTGCTGAGAAAAAAGTGCTGAGTGCTGAGTTTTTCCTCTTGCAACTTAACAGTGACAGCAAATAATCCTACTCAGCACTCAGCACTCAGCACTCAGCACTCAGCACTCAGCACTTTTGTAAACTGAATGAACTGCGGTACAGTGAATCTTCCCAAAATTTCAATTCATTCGTGAGGAAACATTTCTATGCCTGAAGACTTGGCAAGCTCTGCACCGCAAGCTCCTGCCGTGCCGCATTCCTTTCTGGAATATCTGCGCTCGTTCGGACCCGGTATCATTATCGTACTGACGTGGCTGGGCGCGGGTGATGTTGTAGACATGAGCATCGCGGGCGCGAACTATGGCTATTCGCTGATGTGGGTGCTGGTGGTTGCGATTGTGATGCGCTTTCTGTTTGTCTCACTGATTGCGCGGTATCAATTATGCAATCAACACGGCGAAGGCGTGCTGGACGGTTTGGCGCGACTGCATCGCTGGTACGCGCCCGTGTTATTCGTCGCGGCGATTGTGATGGGGCACGTCTACGAATCGTACATGACCGTTGGCGCGGGAGAAGTCTGCCGCAATTTGTTTGGCGTCGGGCAAACGTGGCAATGGGCTTTGTTGTGCAATGGTGTCGCATTGTTGCTGGTGTTTCGACCTTCGTATGACCGGTTGGAAACGATCTTCAAAATATTTCTGGGCTTGCTGGCAGTCTCGTTTATCGGCTCGGCGTTGTGGGTCGGATGCGATGTCAAAGCACTGGCGCAAGGGTTGTATCGCATCGGCTTGCCGGAGCAGCGCGGGCAGTTTAATCCACTGTTGATTGCCGTGGCGATGATTGGTGCGGTTGGTGGTTCATTGATGAATCTGGCGTACCCATATTTTCTGGAAGCGAAGGGTTGGCGTGGCCCGCAATATCGTCGCGTCCAGTTTTACGATTTTCTGCTGGCGATAGTAGTAATGATCCTGCTGAATCTGGCGGTGTGGACGCTGGGGGCAGAACTGCTGTATCCCGACAAACAAATCCAGACGCTGGATGATCTGCCGAAATTATTGACCACCGTGCTGGGGCGCAGCGGAGGCACACTATTTTATCTCGGTATTTTTGCGGCGATTTATACTTCGGTATTGGGACACGCCGCAGGTCTGGCGTTTATGGGTAGTCACGCGTGGTTGCGGTGGCAAGCCGGAACCACGCCGATCAAAACGGATTATCGTCAGCATCCGTTGTACCGCTGGATCGCCGTATGGTGTCTGGTTTCGCCGTTGATTTGGACGATTCCCGGTATGCCGGATTTCGTGACGCTGACGTTGATTGCGAACAGCGCCCAAGTCGTATTATTGCCGTTGCTGGCAGGTGGATTATGGTGGATCACCGCCAGCGCACGTTTCATTGGCACGGAGTATCGCAATCGCTGGTGGGAAAATATTGTGATGGCGTTGTTGTTTGTACTGGCGATTTACGGAGCGATTAATTCGGTAATATCCATTACCCGGTTTCTACGATAAATAGCGAGCTGAAAAAGTGCTAAGTTGAAAGTGCCGGAAGAGACTGTACTCATAGTTTACTCAGGATTTTTCACTTACTCGCGTCTAAGTGCAATCATCGGATCAACAGTTGCAGCGCGCCGCGCGGGAATCCAGCAGGCTAACAACGCTACGGCAATTAATATTAAAGCGGCAAGCGCAAATGTAATGGGGTCACCGGGTTTGATCCCGTACAGCCGTTCGCTTTGCAAAATCTGTCGGACAAATTTCCAACGCTCGACGGATTGACTGGTGGCGATGCGATGCAAAGCGAAAACAAAAATTGCGCCGACGCCTAAGCCAAAAATTACGAGCGTGAAACCTTGTCGAATGATGAGTTGCAAGACATCTTTGGCTTCGGCTCCGAGTGCCATCCGAATGCCGATTTCATTGGTGCGCTGCGCGACGGAATACGACATCACGCCATACAATCCGAGCGCCGCCAGCAATAAAGCCAAGAGTCCGAAGAAACCAAGAAATTGCGCAAATAACTTATCTTGTGACAAGGTTTCAATGGATTGTACAATTTGTGTTTTGACAGCTATCACTGGCAAATTGCTGTCGAGTTCACGAATCGCCTGACGAATGGCAGGCACTATAGCAGTCGGATCGCCCGCCATACGCAACGAAAAAAACATATGGTTTATTTCTTCATTATCCTGCTGCCACGGCGTATACATAAGCTGCTGCTCATCTTCGCGCTGGCTGTTGTATTTGATGTCGTGGGCGACTCCCACAATTTCGATTTTCCCCAGCGAATCTTTATTGAACCCGACGCGTTTTCCAATCGGGTCATCGCCCGGAAAATATTTTCGGGCAAACGATTCACTGACAATGGCGACACGGGGTGCGATTTTATCATCCTGTACGGTAAAGGCGCGTCCCTTTAATAACGCGATGTCCATCGTAGCGAAATAATTTTCACGTACCATTTGTCGCGCGGTAAAATGATCCGCATTCGTTTGTTCCGTTTCGCCCGGTAGGATAACAGAGTCACTTGCCATGTAATGTGCCAACAACGGGACGCTTGCGAACGTAGCGGATTTCACACCAGGCAGCGCCTCCAAACGCTTCCCGATTTGATCGTACAATTCAATCAAGCGTTCCTCTTTATATCCATTCGCACTGGGGTTAAGCGCAAAATTCAAGAGATTTTCCTGATTAAATCCGACCGCAACGTTTTGCAAATTTCGCAACGAACGCACGGCCAAGCCTGCGCCAATCAATAACACAAACGAAAGAACGACTTGCGTGACAACCAACATTTTACTCAAACGTGAACGCGTGAGGCCGCTGGAACTGCGATAGCTTTCTTTCAGCGCAACAGTCAAATCAACTTTTGTCGCATGCAATGCAGGCGCGATGCCAAACAAAACTCCTGTACATAACGAAATGCCAAAAGTGAAAAGCAATACCTGCCAATTCATTCGATATTCCATATCGGCAGGCAAAAACGAAACATTGCTTTTGCTGATGGCAGCGAGAATGTCTTTGCCCCAGAAGGCAAACAAAATTCCGAGCGCGCCACCAAGCACTGACAGCATGAGACTTTCGGTCAGCAATTGCCGCAACAATCGCGGGCGTCCTGCACCGACTGCCAGGCGGATGCTGATTTCAGCTTGTCTGGCGGCAGAGCGTGCGAGCATAAGGTTGGCGATGTTCGCGCATGCGATCAACAACACCAGCACGACGACTGCAAACAATAAATAAACTGTGAAGGAATACACCTGCCGCATTTCTAACATGCCGCGCCCGCCATCGCGCGCGATCAACGTTGGATTATCTTGCGGCAAAACCTCTTTGCTCTGATTCTCTTTTTGAGGCGGAGGCATGAGGCTCAACGCGATTGCCTGAAATGAATTGTTGAGGCTCAACCGCGCTTGTTCACGCGTAACGTCTGGTTTCAATCTGCCCATGACTTGCATCCACCAATAAGCAGGTTTATCAGGTCTATCAAGCAGACCGCTATCGGGTTCGAGTTGGCTGATGAAGGCTAGTGGCAGGTATACGTCAGGCTGTTCGGAAACCTGTCCGCAGCCTTTGAACGCGGGCGGCGTGACACCAACAATCGTGTACGGATTTTTATTAATTGTCACTTGCTTACCAATCACGTTTTCATTGCCGGCAAATCGTGTTTGCCAATAATCAAAGCTAATCACGGCGGCAGGCGGTGCGGTAATAATATCATCCGTCGGAGCTAACAATCTGCCGCGCAAAGCCGACACGCCCAAGCCTGAAAAATAAGTGCCGGACACAACCTCGCTTTCAGCCGTTTCCGCCTGTTGATCTGCGACAATGGTAAAGTGGCCCATATTCGCAAACACAAATAAATCACGCAAAGGGCTATCAGGCTGTGCCGCCTGCTCTTTCATCTTGTTTACAACCGCAGGCTGAAACGTCGAAGCGCCACGTCTGCCAGAAGCGTAATAATCCCGTATGAATGTTCCGCGCACACCTGAAATGCGAAAACTTTTGCCCGAATCCCATTCAAACAACACTAATTCTTCCGGCGCTTGGACAGGTAATTTTCGTAAGAGCACAGCATCCACGACGCTGAATAACGCAGTGTTTGCGCCAATTCCTAACGCGAGAGTCAAAACAGCCACCAGCGTAAAGGCAGGAGACTTCCACATCATTCGTGCGCCGTAGCGTAAATCTTGAAATAGTGTTTGCATAAAATCTCCGAGAGAGATGCTAGATGTTAGGAAGAAAATCCCAGCATCCAATATTTATTCACAACGTAACGCAATCATTGGATCAACCTTCGCCGCCCGCCGCGCCGGAATCCAGCACGCCACGAGCGCGACGCCAGCCAGTAATGCCGAAATGGTGGCAAAGGTCAGCGGATCGGTCGCGCTCACGCCAAACAACAGGCTGCGCATCACTTGCGCCAACAGATACGCCAGCAGCAAGCCCAACGCTACGCCCCCGCCAATCAGCTTCAGCCCCTGTCCCAGCACGAGCCGCAGCACATCCGCCGCCTGTGCGCCCAGCGCGATGCGGATGCCGAGTTCCTGCGTGCGTTGCGCAACCGAAAACGAAATTACGCCGTAAATCCCCAGCGCCGCCAACAGCAATGCCAGCCCGGCAAATCCGCCCAACAACAGCATCACAAAGCGGCGCGGCGAGATGGATTGCGCGACGATGCCTTCCAGTGTGCGAAAGTCGCGGGCAGGCAAGTTCGCGTCTACGGCGTGAAAAGCGCGTTGAATTTCTGCGGCCATCGTTTCCGGTCGCTGCGTCGTGCGCACCACCATCTCCATCGAGTCTTGCACAGCCTGCGCCAGCGGGAAATACATTTCCGGCTCGGCGGCGGCTTCGAGCGAACTGTGGCGTACGCTGCCGACGACGCCGCTCACGCGATATTCGCGGTCGCCCGTAATCACCTGGCGTCCGACAGCTTCCTGACCAGGAAACAAGCGGCTGGCGAGGGCTTCGCTAATCATCGTCACCTGTTCGGCTTTCTCGGTGTCGAATTTCGTGAAGTCGCGCCCGGCCCGCAACGCAATGCCCATCGTTTTGAAATAACCTGGGTCAATCATGCGCGGGAATACGCCGACGCCGTCGCGCTCCGCCTGACCTTTGACGCGCACGTCCCAACTGCGATTGCGTCCGAGCGGCAGCGTATCCGTCAACCCCACCGATACTACGCCAGGCAGCGCGGCAACGCGTTCGGTGAGCGTGGCGTACAGCGCAAAGCTTTTGCCGGGAGTACCATATTTTTGCCCCGGCTCAATGCGCCAAACCGCTGTTTGTTCCGCACGAAAGCCGGGATCAGTTTGCAGCACCTGCCAGAAGCTGCGCATCAGCAACCCCGCGCCAATCAACAGCACACAAGCCAGCGCCATTTCGGCGACGACCAGCACATCGCGCAACCGCCCGCGCTGCTTGCCTCCGCTAGAGCCGCGCGAGGCATCCTGTAAATCTGCCTGCACATTCGTGCCTGTCGCCTGCAACGCGGGCAGCACGCCAAATAACAATCCCGTACCCACCGTCACCGCCAGCGTGAACAGCAACGCCGTCGTATCCACTTTCACCGATTGTAACAGCGGGATGCTGAACGCATTGGTGGACGCGATTACGTCAGTCGCCCACAACGCGAGCGGCAAACCAACCGCCGCGCCAGCCACCGCCAGCAACACGCTTTCGGTCAACATCTGACGCACCAAACGCCACCGCGTCGCACCGAGCGCGAGCCGCAGTGCAAGCTCCTTGCGCCGCGCCGAAGCACGCACCAACATCAGGTTCGACAAATTCGCGCAAGCAATCAGCAGCACGCATCCGACTGCCGCAAACAATACCCACAAACCACGCTGAAAGCGTCCATTAACCTGCTGTTGCAAGCCCGTCATCCGTGCGCCAAACCCTGTGCCACGAGCCGGGTATTGTTTCTGCAATTGCTGATTGAGCGCATCGAATTCCGCCTGTGCCTGCGGAATACCTACGCCGGGTTTCAGCCTGCCGATCACCGCCAGCGTGTTGCCCATCCCATCCAGTTCTTTCGCTACTGGAAACGGCGCGAGCAGGTCTACGCGTGCGCCCGGCGTGAACGTCGAAGCGAAATCAAAGGTCGACGGCAAGACGCCCACGACGACTGTTGCCTGATCTTTGAGCGTGATCGTTTGCCCGACAATCTTCGCGTCGCCGCCATAACGTCGTTGCCAAAAGCCATAACTCAGCAATACCGCTTTGCGTCCGTTCAAGCGACTTTCTTCGGCATCGAAATTATGACCGAGCAACGGCTGCACACCCAACAGCGGCAGGAAATTTTGCGTGATGAAATAGCCTGACAACCGCTCCGGTTCGCTGCCACCCGTGAGGCTAAAACTTTCGTAATCAGAAAACGCGAAGTAGCCCGCGAGATCGGTAAACGACTGATTGAGGTTGCGCCAGTCTATGAAATTATTCATCCGCGTCGTCTGCCCCGACAGCCCGTCTGCACCGACATTCGCAATCCAGACGAGTCGCTCGGCTTCCGTGAAAGGCAGCGAGCGCAACACCAGCGCATTCACCACGCTGAAAATCGCCGTGTTCGCGCCGATGCCCAGTGCCAGCGTGGCAATCGCAATCAGCGTGAAGCCGGGATTCTTGAATAACATTCGCACGCCGTAGCGCAGGTCTTGCCAGAAACTGTTCATAAATTTTCCCTTACTTAAAAAAACTGATTCAGTAACTATTAATCAATCTCTGTGCCATGTGCAGTGACGAAGGTAATTTTGGGAATAGATGGAGTTAGCGGAAATTAGAAATAAACGGATGAAGCAGAGTGTCCGGTTCTGAGAAATTAAATTCCCGCAGACGGACACTTTTGAAAATAGGAAAATTGTTTTATGAAATTGGTAATTGCAGGCGAGCGATGCAGCCGCTTTCTGAAATTTTATTTTCCAGCGTCAAATTTCCGCCGTGCGCTTCGGCGATCTGTCGGCTGAGTGCCAGCCCGATGCCAGAGCCTTTGGGCTTCGTGGTGAAAAATGGGACGAAAAGATTTGCAGTTCCAGATAAGCCCAAGCCATTATCTTCAACGCAAATTTCCAGCGTTGATTTTTTTGTCCAACTGACTTTGACCTGATCGTGTCCGATTTCGGTGACAGCGTCTACGGCATTGCGAATCAGGTTGATGAGCAATTGCTCCAGTTGATCGCCATCCGCTTGAATTGAAATGTCAGGGCCGGGAATTAAAGCCACCTGAATTCTGGTTTCGAGTGCGACGACGCGATGAAGCAAGGCACTGACATTGGTTAGTTGAAGTTTTGGTTGCGGGAGCCGCGCCAGTTGTGCGTACGAACTCATAAAGCGATTGAGCGATTCAGCGCGTTTGCTGATGACATGTAATCCGCCTTCGACATCGCTTTCCCAATCTTCAGGACGTGGAGATTTTGCGAAGAGGGAAGCCAGACTTCCCGCGATGGATTTTATCGGTGTCAGCGAATTATTTAATTCGTGACCGAGAACTCTGACGATACGTTGCCAGGCAAGTTTTTCTTCTTCGCGTAACGCCTGGCTCATGTCCGAAATTACCAGCAAATGATGCACGATTCCGCCTTGTCGAAACTGTCTATGCTTGATGCTGTAACGACCTGTCCCGCCGGGAAAATTTGACGAATGAATCTGCGTTGAATCGCTTTGTAAATATTCAAGTAGCCCTAGTTCATTGGCATTTTTCCCGGTTAATCGTTCGATGGGCTGCGCGAGTAATATTTCTCCGGCACGATTAGCGAGGCGCAATTTATTTTCGTTATCGAAGGCGAAGACAGCCACTTCAATTTCTGAAATAACAGTTCGTAAAAGCGCGGCAGCTTCAAGTGCACCAAGTTTTTGATTGCGTAACGTTTGACTCAGAGAATTGACTTCGATGAAGAGTTCGCCGAGTGCATCGTCACTGACTTCGCCGCGTGCACGGATGGAATAATCTTCCTGATGCAGAGCTGACAGCAAATTCAAAATTGTTTGCAACGGGCGAATAAAATGTTCTCGTAAACTGAGCGCACCGCCTAACCAAAATCCTAAAACGACGACGATCAATGTCCATTGCACCTTCGGCGAATAATCACCAAACCACAATAAAAAGATGACAGCGAGGACGGCTGGAAAACCGGAAAGCAGTGCCAGCAATAAAATTCTGGTGTCGTGTTTGAGGTTGGATTTTTTGGTTTTAGGTTTCAATCAATAATTCTTATAATCCGTATTTTTCCAGCCGACGATACAGTGCACTGCGGCTTAATCCCAACGCATTAGCGGCGCGGCTGACATTGCCGTCACATCGCACCAGCGCTTTTTTGATGAGCAATGCTTCGACATCTTCGAGGCTTAACTCTTCGATACTGGATGGCGCATCAGAAGTCTTCGCCAAGCCTAAATCTGACAAATTTATTTTCGTTCCATTCGACATCAAAACTGCGCGTTCGATGGTATGTTCCAGCTCGCGTATGTTCCCAGGCCAATCATAATTCATCATTGTTTTGAGAGCCGCGTCATCGAATCCGGTCAGGTCTTTGCGGTAACGTTTAGCTTGAATATTCAAGAAGTGAAAGGCGAGCGGCGCGATGTCTTCGCGGTGTTCGCGCAAGGGCGGCAAGTGGATTTCAATGGTATTCAGGCGAAATAATAAATCGCGGCGAAAATGTCCGGCTTCGACTTCTTTATTTAGCTCCGCATTTGTCGCCGAAATAATTCGGGCATTCACTTTTCTTGTTTTTGATGAGCCGACGCGCTCGAATTCTCCGGTTTCGAGAACGCGCAACATTTTGGGTTGTTGCGTGATGGGGACGTTCGCAATTTCATCCAAAAATAATGTACCGCCATCAGCTAATTCAAACCTGCCAACCCGATCCGCTTTGGCATCCGTAAATGCGCCTTTGACGTGTCCGAAAAGTTCACTTTCAAAAATGCCTTCTGATAAACCACCAATGTTGACAGTCACGAGCGGCTTGAACGAACGATTGGAAGAAGTGTGAAGGACGCGGGCAATGACACCTTTTCCCGTGCCGTTTTCTCCGGTGATGAGAACGTTGGCATCGGAGGGAGCGACGCGGGAAATTATTTCCAGGACACGTTGCATCGGCGGTGATTCGGCAATCAGCGAGGGGCGATTTTCGCCGCGCAGCAATTCATTTTCCGCGGCAAGTTTTTCACCTTGTCGCAAGGCGCGACTTAATTCAATTTGCGTTCGCAGCACAGAAAGCAGGCGTTCATTTTCCCAGGGCTTTTGAATAAAATCCCGTGCGCCACGCCGCATGGCTTCAACAGCAACATTCACGCTGCCCCACGCCGTCATCACGACGACAGGCAAAGTCGAATCAATTTCATTCAGCCGCGCCAATAAATCCAATCCTTCTTTGCCAGAAGTTGTATCGCGGGCGTAGTTCAAATCTATGAGCGCAATATCGAATTCCTGCGCAGAAATTAAGGCGAGACTTTCTGCCGGAGAGGTTGCCGCAACAATTTTCCAGCCTTCACTTTTAAGCAATAAACGCAAGGCTTCCAGCACGTCCGGCTGATCGTCGGCAATTAAGATTTTAGGAGTTGCAGAAGTCATTTGATACTGGGTGCGCCCGCATCCCGCGGGCTAAACTGGTGTTAATAATTTCTTAAAATGAAAAGCAAATCTAGTGTATGCCTCAGCCCGCAGGATGCGGGCGCACCCGGTATTTTTATTCATTGACGATCCAGCCGTCTTTGAGATTGAGGATGCGATTTCCGTATTCCGCATTTGTGTCTGAATGAGTCACTTGAATAATCGTGGTGCCTTGTTTATTCAATTTTTTAAAGACTTCCATAATCTCTTTGCCCTGCACGGATTGCAAATTTCCGGTGGGTTCATCGGCTAAAATCATGCGCGGATTCGCAATGATGGCGCGTGCGACGCCGACCAATTGTTGTTGTCCGCCGGAAAGCTGCGTGGGATACAAATCTTTTTTGCCGACAATTCCGAAACGGTCTAACGTGTCGGCAACAATGGCCTCCGTTTCACTTTTTTTGTAGTTGCGATAGGACAGTGGCATTGCTAAATTTTCGGCTACGGTCAAGCTGTCCAGCAGATGATAGCTCTGAAAAACAAAGCCGATTTCTTTGTTGCGCAGTTCGGCACGGTCTTTGGGTTTGAGTTGATGGACAGGTTTTTCGTCGAGGAAATATTCGCCCTGCCATTGATTGTCGTGCATCCCCAGAATATGCAATAACGTAGATTTGCCCGCTCCCGAAGGCCCCATAATAGAAACGAATTCACCTTCTTTAATTTCCAAACTCACACGCCGTAAGACCCAGGTTTTAGAAGCTCCGCTTTCGTAGGTTCGTTCGATGTTGTTAAGAAGTAGCATAAAAGTTCGAAGTCCTAAGTGCTGAGAAAAAAAGTGCTGAGTGCTGAGAATGAAAGTCCTGAGAACTCAGCACTCAGCGATTAATTCTCCTCAATAATCGTTCCATCGAATAAATTGATGGCGCGGTCAGCGTAGCGAATGAAGCGTTGGTCGTGTGTGACCATGCAAATGGTGGCCCCGCCCCGATGTAATTCGCGGAGCAATTCCATCACGGCATCGCCGTTTTTTGAATCAAGGTTTCCGGTCGGTTCGTCAGCCATTAAAATTAACGGCTGCCCAACAATGGCGCGGGCGACGGCGACACGTTGCTGTTGTCCACCGGATAATTGGGAAGGCAGGTGTTTACCGCGTGGCGCCATCCCGACACGCTCTAAGGCTTCTGTGACGCGCTGTTTTCGTTCGCTGGCTCCCATTCCGCGATAGGTCAGCGGCAGCTCAACATTTTCGTAAACTGACAAGTCCCCGATCAAATTAAAGCTCTGAAAAATGAAGCCAATTTCGCGGTTACGAATGCGCGCACGTTCTGCCAGGCTTAGGTTTTCGACCGCTTTATCGTTCAGCCAATAATTCCCGCCTGACGGAGAATCCAGCAATCCCAGAATCGAAAGTAACGTAGATTTTCCGCAGCCCGAAGGACCCGCAATCGAAACAAATTCTCCGGTTTTGATTTCCAGATGAATATTGGCCAGTGCGTGTGTTTCGACTTCGTCGGTATAAAAAACTTTGGTGACACCTTCGAGCTTGAGCAAAGAGTTTTTGTTTGTTACTTCCATTATTTTTTCCTTGTGGAGAAGTGGTCGGTGATCGGTGGTTGGAAGAAGGCAATTTCGTGATGCCTTCCGACCACCGATCACTGTCCACCCATCACCGTCTTTAATTCAACCGAATCCGGTTCACATTATCGTATTGAGAAGTATCGGATAAGATTACTTTATCGCCGACTTGCAGACCTTCCAGAATTTCAATGGTACTCACTGAACTGCGTCCCAGCTTGACAGGAACGCGCGTCGCCTCTTTCCCGTCAAGACTTAATTTGAAAAGCGTAATCTGACTTTTCTCCTGCCCGAAAGCCGGGCGTTGCATATACAAAACGTCTTTCAATCGTTCCAGTTCAATCGTTCCATCAACACTTAAATCAGGGCGGACGCCTTTTGGCATTTCGCCAACCAATTGCACTTCAACCATCACGGTTCCTTGTTGGACGGCAGGGTCAATGCGGATGACACGACCTTCAATAATACCGTTGCGTGTGTCAATTTCGGCGGATTGTCCAATCGTAATATCTTTGGCTTGTGTTTCAGCAATGCGTACTTCTGCTTTTAATTTGGCAGGATCAATAATGCGTGCCAGGTTCGCGCCCATCGTGACTTGTTGTCCTTCCTGCACGGGAACTTCCTGCACGACACCGTTGACGCCAGCGCGTACTTTCAAAGCTTCAAATTGTTTTTTTCGCAGATCGGAAAGAGCCTTGAGCTGTTGTACTTTTGCTTCATAAACGGCGACCTGCGCTTTGATCGCATCGCCGGAAATGCTCATTCGTTTTTGTTCAATAGCATCGCGGTTGGCTAATTCTTCAGCTCTTCCACGCGATAATTTAGCATTTAAATCAGCGGTCAAGCCTTCTCTGGCCAGCAGATCATCGCGTTCTGATTGGAGCTTGGCTTGACGGAATTCCGAGCGAATATTCGCAGCCTGTGCCTCTTGACTCAGCCGGGAACTTTCAAGCTGTACTTTCTGGTTCGTCAGCTCGGCTTCAGCGGCACGCATTTGCGTTAAAGCGTCCAGTGCATCGCGTTCGAGTTCTGGATTACTCATTTCAATAATAATTGTATTCGCAGTGACGATGGCTCCGGGTTTGACTAATCTTTTTTCAATGCGTCCATTGGTGGTCGCAGGAATCCATCGAATGTCTTCAGGCACGAGCGTTCCGATGCCGTGAACCTGTCGCAGCATTTCACCGCGTTTGACTTCACCGGGCCAAATCGTTCCACGCTCAAGGCTGGGCGCAGCGGGTTTGAGCTTTGATAATCCATAAGTTGCCCCGGCAATAATTGCCAGAGCGAGTACAGCATAGCCAATCCGCCGGAAACGTTTATTGCGAGCGACTGATTTGCTTCGAGGTATGTCCATAGCGATCTCGGAGGAGGTAGAATCAATTTGCGTGCCGCAAGCCAAAAATAGCAAAAATAAAGAGAAGTTTGCAAAATACAGAGAAAACAAAATTTTCAGATGTTCATTGATGGGAAGCATCTTTCCCAAAAACGAACACTTTATTCCCGCACGCCGCGCCACGAAAACGGATCCACTGGTTTCTCTGAAGTACGAATAAACGGATGAAGTGATTTGGTGAATTCCTTATTTTTCGGCAATAATACAGCGCAATCAACTAATTTAACCGAAGGAGGCTGACATGAATCGTCGAGATTTTTTACATACAAGTTTTGCAGGATTGGTCTGGCGCAAGATTGAAAATGCACCAGCTTCGCGTGTTCGTCTGATTACACGCGGAGATGATTTAGGTTGTGCCCGTAGCCTGAATCGCGCTGTCAAAGAATGCTACGAAAAAGGCATTCTCAAAAATTGCTCTGTGCTCGCAGCTTCTCCGCATGTCGAAGAAGCCGCGAAGATGCTGGCGAAAACTAAAGGGCTTTGTTTCGGGCTACATACTGACCTGACTTCCGAATGGGATAATGTGAAGTGGGGGCCGGTGGCACCGCGCGAAAAAGTCCCGTCGTTATTGGACAGCAAAGGCTATTTATTTCAAACCAACAACGAAGTGAGAGCTTCAGCGAAAGCTGACGAAGCTTTAATCGAATTGCAGGCGCAGCTCGATAAATTACGCCAGCTCGGCTTTGATATTCGGTACGCTGATTTGCACATGAATACAATTCAAATAGTCCCGGAGCTGCCAGACAAATTTGGTGAATGGTGCCGGAAAAATCGGCTGATTGATACCCGCAAAATTGGTGGGCGTCTGGCTTTGCCGCCCAGCAGCCCCGTTACTCGCAAGCATCCCGGCGATTATGTCGCCGATGTGATGAATGCCTTAAAATCCGCTTCGGCTGGCGAATATTTAATCGTCGGTCATGTCGCGTATAACGATGCCGAAATTCAAAATCTCGGACATCCTGGCTATCCGGGCACCTCAGTCGCGCATAATCTCAATTGGGAGCGGCTGGCGTATGTTGATCCACGAATGCTGAAATTTGTGAAAGAAGGCGGAGCCGTACCGATTCGTTATGATGAAACTGAAGCCGCACGGGAACAGTTAAAAACATTTTAGAAATTTCCAGCTTGCCGGAAGTTCACCGATATTTTTCCTGCCCTGACTTGACCTTCCTACCATTGCTGGGTAAGATGCCAATTCTTTGAAATCGTACCTCTTGTGGCGGGTATAGCTCAGTTGGTTAGAGCGCTAGATTGTGGCTCTAGAGGTCGAGGGTTCGAGACCCTCTACTCGCCCCATTTCCTTTCATTAAAATCCTGCAAAGCTCTTGCTGAGACTGCATGTATATTTGACAAGCCAGACAGGTAGTAATAGGTTACGGTTTCTTGTAGGTTTGTGCCATTCAATCTCCCCCGTTAAAGCTCATTGTTAACATATTTTCAGTTGGGTCAATCATACTGAATTCATCCTCTGACGCTCTCAAACTTGATTTGAAGCGCTTCTTGTCCTCATTACCTTGAGTTTCCCGTATCCCCTTGAGGTTTTGGAGAAATGCCTTGGAAACATTGAAAAGCCGAAGGTTGTAAAAAGAGCCGGACCTGTTTCCTCATCCATTTGTGCCTGTAATTTCGCCTGAGCCTGCGGTCAGGTCGTAGACTTGGCACTACCCATAATTAATGAAATGTGATGAAGCTGTCGCTTTGTCATTAACTAAAAAAGCCCCGTGGAGCCGGCAGCCCACTATCCTCGCCTACGTGTACTTTCAGTGCTCTATAACCAGACCGGAGGTTTTAGATGAAAGTCAGAATTACCCTTTTGACAGTGCTTTTTGGCGTCTGTCTTCTCACCAATCTTAGCTTGCGCGTACCAACTCAAATGGTAGCTCAGGCCCAATCCACTTCCAGTTGTCCTACGGCGGAAATGCCGACCGTCACAGGCGGATCGGGCAACGACGTTTATTATCTCAAAGATCAGCAGGCAAAATTATCACTGCTAAATGCGGGCGGCGATGCTTCTTTTTTCGCTGCCGGATATGACACCTTTGGGACTGATCCTGTGTTAGTTCCACTTTCAAAAGCCGGAATCGTAGCGAAAGGCATCACGATTTCAACGCCCGGAGCCAAGGCTACCGCCGTTTCATGTCGTGATGCGTTCTGGGATTTGAATTTTATGCTCGCAGGCATGGGCGCGAATGGCGGCGATACGATTCGTTTGTTTATGCAGGCGGATCAGGCTGGCAACGGAGCTTTTAACCTGGCGACATTTGTCGTGACGGCGGATGGTTCTGGCGCACGCCTAACGCAGCTTGAGCCGACAGCGACGCTGTTTGGCAATGGGCATATCGCTTTGCCGGTGGGTTCGACGCTGGCGTATTCGCAAAATGGTGGCAAGAGCGGCAAGCGTTCCGATCAAATTACGATTGCGCTTTCCATGGATAAAAATTCTCCGACGATGAAGTGCCTGCACCTGGGTATTGAAATTGTACGCAGCAGTGGCGCAGGTTCCAGCGCGATTGTTCCGAACAGTATTGTCCTCACCCGTGAAGGCCCATCGAACGGCAGCGGGACAGGATTATTTACAGGCGCAGCCGGAACTTATCCAACCGCGACTGCGTGTGATCGTGCCTGCCCGACCTGCACCGGATGCGTTCGCGGCGTTGCTCCGAACGTGACGATTGGTGCTTCTGGCGATGCGTTCCTCTTGAAAACGCCGACGACTTTTACCCTCGTGAATTCATCAGGAGACGCTTCATTCTTTCCAACCAATTATATTAATTTTGGCGGCAATGAAGTTCCGCAGGCGATTGCGACTGCCGGACAATCTGCGCTGGGGTTACAAGTTTCAGGATCAGGCAGCAGTGCAACCGCTCTGTCGTGCCGCGATCATTTCTGGGATTTGAATTTTATGTTGGCAGGTCTTGGCGCAACAGCAGGCGATAACATTCGCCTGGTCATGCAGCAGGATGATGCTGGCAAAGGTGCTTTTAGTCTGGCTACGTTTACGGTCAATGCTGATGGCAACGGCGTAACTTTAACGCAGCTTGAGCCAACGGCAACGTTGTTTGCCAATGGTCATATTGCACAAAATGTTGGCACGATTATTCCGTATTCAATGAATGCCGGAGCCGCTGGCAAGCACACCGCGCAAATCACAATTGCGCTTTCGATGAATAAAACTGCACCGACAATGGGCTGTCAATTTTTAGGGATTGAGGTACAACGCGGCAGTGGCAGTGGTACTTCAACAGTTGTCATTAATGACATTGTCGTCGTGCGTGATCCGGCGACTATCGCAAGTGGAACCGGAATTTTTTCAGGACAAACCGGAACCTATCCGACGACGCCTGAGTGCGATGGAGCCTGTCCTTCGTGTTGTGCGACAGCGGCGATTCCTTCGGTCACAGTTGGTTCCAATAACGATGTTTTCCTGCTCAAAGACTGGGTGAAGCTCACCTTGCTCAGCGATGGCAACGATGCTTCATTCTTCTCGACGAATTTTTCCAATTTCGGTTGGAATGAAACGTTGCCGAGAATTGCAGCGGCTGGTGGCAGCGGACAAGGGATTCGTATTTCGACCCCCAGCAGCTCCGCGGTAGCCCTTTCGTGCCGTGACAGTTTCTGGGATTTAAACTTCATGCTCGCCGGAACCGGAGCGACGGCAGGCGATAAAATTCGTTTGTTTATGCAAGCGGATCAGGCTGGCAACGGAGCCTTCAATCTGGCAACTTTCACGGTCAATGCCAGCGGTACAGGTGTGATGTTGACGCAGTTGGAGCCTACGGCGACTTTGTTCGCTAATGGTCACATTGCGCAAAGCGTTGGTAGTAATCTTCTGTATACGACCAATGCCGGAACCAGTGGTAAGCGTACCGATCAAATCACGATTGCGCTTTCCATGAATAAAACTGCACCGACGATGAAGTGTTTGCATTTAGGCGTCGAGATTGCTCGCGCCAGTGGTGCAGGTGCATCAACCTTGGTCTTTAACGACATCGTGCTGACGCGCGAAGGGGCATTCAACGGCAGCGGGACAGGGTTATTTTCCGGTGCTGCGGGCAACTATCCAACGGCGATGGCGTGCGATGGAGTTTGCCCGGTTTGTAACAAATAAGCGAAGCGAGTGATGAGTTGAAAGACTAAAAACTTGATACTCATCACTCGTTACTCGTCACTCATCACTATTCCTACTGGACATTTCCACCGTCTTTGCAGATGATGCGAAGGCTTATGAAGATTGGTATTTTTCTTGATGAATTAATTTCAGTGCAACCCGAAAATGCTGTAACGCGATGGGCGAATCGTGGAATAATTTTCGGGATAATGTTATTTGCGCTGAGCCTGCCGCATTCCATCGCTGCCTGTTATATCAGCCTTAGTCTATGCGCCGTCAGTTGGATTTTCCGGGATTTATCCGCACGGAAGTTTCATTTCACACGAACACCAATAGACAAATCTTTGTTAGGGTTTATTGGTTTTTCCGTACTTTCATCATTCCTATCCGTCGAGCCAGTCACCAGCATTTCCAAGCTGCGATCACTCATTGTCTTCGGAGTGATTTATTTAATTGCCACAAATTTATCAAACCGTGCGGTCAATGTTTTACTCATTCTGATTCTAATTTCCACTTCTGCCGGAGTCATTTTCAGCCTCGGGGAAAAAATCTTTGGACGCGGGATGATCGTCACTTCGATCAATGAAGACAGCCCTTTGCGTGCGAGTAATCTGCAATCTGGCGATGTTATTTGGATGATCAGGCGGACGCGCGTCAGGTCACTGGAAGCCGCGAATCAATTCATCAAAAATACTTCAGCCAACACAACACTTGAAATTGAAGCCTTGCACGATGGCGACCCGTTACCTGTTTCGTTATTAATTTCCGATGAAATTAAATCACGCATAAATCCGCTGGGAGTTAATGTTGACGGGGCTTCACGGCGTTTTCGAGTCTCAGGATTTTCGCGCCATTTCTTAACCTACGCCGAACAATTACAAATCCTGGGTTTGATTCTTCTCGGATTTCTCATCGCCTCTTCTCCCCGTCGTACTTCTCTCTTTTTTCTCTTTCCCTTTTTTTCTCTGGCTCTAATTCTCACCGCTTCACGCGCCGTCATTGCCTCTTACTTAGCCGCCATTGTCATTACAGTCTTATTCACAGCCTCGCGTCGCGTCGCGGTTGTCACCATCGTCGCTGTCATCCTGACCGCCGCCGTTGCCGCCTACACCGTAGTTTCGACGCGCAATCAAAGTGCCATCAATTTCGGAGACGACAGCAGTTCGCGCCGTATCGGTTATATGAAAGCCGGGTTGAGATTAATTCCGCAGCATCCGTTTTTCGGAGTTGGCATGGATGCTCATAAAAAACATTGGAGCGAATGGGGCTTTCCCGGCGATTACATCACACATACGCATTCGACACCGATTCAAATTGCCATGGATCGGGGGCTGCCTGCGTTGTTC
Source organism: Blastocatellia bacterium (assembly GCA_043783625.1). Taxonomy (GTDB): domain Bacteria; phylum Acidobacteriota; class Blastocatellia; order RBC074; family RBC074; genus JAFDVL01. The sequence goes on from JAYVZE010000036.1 coordinate 19,576, forward strand.
TGCCTCGGATGGTTGTTGTTCGGGATTGGATTGATGAGTTGGCGCAATTACAAAAAAACAAAAAGTGCTTTAGCGTTGGGGACGCTCGCCGCCGTGATCGGATTTAGTTTGAGTTCATTATTTAATTACAACTTCGGAGATTCTGAAGTCGTCTTGTTGCTGCTCTTTTTTGTTGGGTTACAGATGGCAGAAGCCGCACGCAGTAAGGGTGCCGCTTCTCGCGGGATAGCACCCTTACTGCGTGCGGGCTTCTGCCATAAATCCGAGAGCCGGAGCGCGGTCATCGTGCTTTTTCAAACGTCCAACGAATTCTGGTTCCGGTAGTACTCGTTGTCCGTCACCCCACACAATAACCGCGCACCTTTAGCTATGACCCCATCGGATTTTCGCTGCCGGCTAGACTTCGCACATCATGCGAAATCCGACCAATGGGGCACGGGGTCTTCATAGCTGCTCTCACTTAGATAAGCGCAATCTGGAAATAAAAACTGGAATGCGGTTAAAAATATTTTTGCAAGTTAAGCAGAATGCGCCGTTCATAAATTAGGGAAGAAATTACGCACGTGTCAGTATCGGGTATCTTCCTTTTCCAATAGCCCAGCCATTTATGGCTGGGCTGGCAAGGGGAATCCACTCAGCCCGATTCATCGGGCTTGTGCAAGGGCTTTAGCCAAAACAAAAGAACGCTGAAGCGTCCTGAGAAAATTGTTCTTCCTGCCTCCCAGCCGTAAACGGCTGGGCTAATAGAAAAGTGGTGCTGACATTTCGTAACCTTTTGCTTCGTTGACGGTAATAATAAACAGGTACTCTGTGACAGGAAAAATTTATGATAAATCTCGCCATTGTCTTTCGGACGCTAATTTTCACATCAGCATTTTTCGCCAGCCTTTTCGCTCCTGTCACGCAAACGCCAGAATACGAAAAATTTAAAGCCGACGCTGAAAAACAATACGCCGAAAAATCCTTCAGCCTCGCGCATGAAACATATTTAAAAATTGAGCGGAGCAAAATTCCTGCCGCCGAAATTCGTTGGGTAAATTTTCGCCTGGCGGACACGCTCTGGCGTGGACAGGCGGCGACGAACACCAACGACGACACAAAATTTCAACAGTCACAGCAACAACTTGAAACGCTCGTCAAAGAAGGCATCGGCGAAAGCAAAGAGCATGATCAAGTTTGGGCGGAAGTGCAGGAATCGCTCGGCGATTTTTTCTGGGCGAGATTCAACAGCCGCAGTTACGGGCCAGCCTGGCCGCATTATCAGCAGGCATTGGATTATTGGGCTGGAACAAAAGACCTTGAAATCGCACGACAACGTTATCTGAACATCGTGTGGACAATGGCTGATCCGCCCAGTCGCGATCAATATTATTACTACGGTTATTACGGCAATCACATTCCGCTCGACATTCTCAGCAACGCCCTCAAGATTGCGAATAACGACAACGACAAAGCGCACGCGCATTATTTAATTGCGATGACGCTTCGCCAGCAATACAACGACGCCGAACAAATTCAACGCGTACCGGAAGAATTTGAAGCCGCACTCAAAACGGGCAAGACAAGTGATTGGTACGACGATTCGCTGTATTACTACGCCGACTGGATGCAGAGCCAGGGGCGCACCAAAATCAATCCTGATGGCGGTTCGCAAGTCGAACCGGATTACGTCAAGGCACTAGAATTGTTTCGCCGCGTAACGAACGAATTCAGCAAAGGCGAAACACGCTATTTCGATCAAGCGAAAACCTCCATTGAAAATATTACGAAGCCTGTGCTTGGCGTGAACACTTCTAACGTGTTTCTGCCCGATTCTGAAATCCAATTTTACGCAAGTTGGCGCAACGTAAAGCAGGTGAATTTTGTGCTCTACAAAGTTGACCTCACCCGCGATGTAAATTTCAGTGGTAAAAACGGCGACAATAATTGGTTGCAAAATATTCCACTGAAAGAAAAAGTGAAATCCTGGTCGAAAGAAACCGGCGACAAAGGCGATTACAAACCTGGTCAGGAAAACATTCGCGTAGACGGTAAATTGCCCGTTGGCGCGTACGTCATCGAAGCGACTTCCGGTAATGAAAAAGCGCGTGATTTGTTGCTTGTGACGGATACAACAATTGTTGTGAAATCTGCTGGCAAACAAGCGTTGGTTTATTTTTGCAACGCGCTGGATGGCTCACCCGTTGCCAATGCAAACATAAAAATTTGGGAGCGTACTTACGAAAATAGCCAAACCGTTTGGTACGAAGCATCAAAAATAGCCAATGAAGACGGCATCGCACGCTTTGATTTGAAAGCATCATCTTCTCAATTATTCGTGATGGCTGCGCTGAATAACCGTCAAGCCCTCAGTGACGGTTATAAAAATAGTTACAGTCGTGATGAAGAGCGATGGAAAATTTATGCGTTAACAGATCGCCCTGCCTATCGCCCGAAAGAAACTGTTAATTGGAAATTCATTGCTCGCAAAGAAAATGAAGGAGGTTATTCTACCCCTGCCAATGAAATGATCGAGTATGAGATACGTGATTCGAAAGACACAAAAGTTGCCAGTGGAAAAGTTAAGTTGAATGCGTTTGGCAGCGCAGCGGGGAAATTAGAAATCGCCGAAAACGCTTTACTAGGTGCGTATGAGATTAGATTTTATCATCCCAATCGAATCGGTTCCGCACAACTCTTCCGCGTCGAAGAATACAAGCTGCCAGAATTCAAAGTCACTGTTTCTACGCCAGAAGAAAACGGGCAGAAAAAAGCTTTCAAGCTTGGCGAAAAAGTCGAGGTGCAAATCCAGGCTGATTACTATTTCGGCGGCGCAGTCAACAACGCCGACATTGAATTGGTAGTGCATCAAACCCCGTTCCAACATTACTATCGCACGCCGCACGATTACGATTGGTATTACGACGATCAGAACCGGAATTACTACGGCGGACGCAACGGGCAAATCATCAAACGCGAAAAAATTAAGACGGATGCGAACGGCAAAGCCACATTTAGTTTTGACACGCCACGTGATGCCGGACAGGATTTTGAATACTCCATCGAAGCCCGCGTGACTGATTCTTCGCGCCGTGAAATCACGGCGACAGGCAATGTGCGCGTGACGCGCCAACGCTATTACGTGTACCCGCAAGCGAAACACAACATCTATCGCCCGCAGGATAAAATCACTTCTGAAATCAAAGCTTTAGACGCGAATAATCAGCCCGTCCAAGCCGAAGGCACAATCAAAGTTACACGCGATTTCTGGTACGAAATTTGGCTGGACGCAAGCGGACGCGAAGTCAAAGGTGATGATTTGAAACGCCTGCAACATCAGGCTGGAATAGCGCGACAGCAATTTCCTCCGGCGAATTGGAAGCTGAAATTTCGCGGTTATCAGCACGACGATATTGAGTCGCAAACGGTGAAAACCAATGATAAAGGCGAAGCTGAATTCAGCTTTACCGCGCCGCGTGAAGGCTACTATCACATCGCGTGGAGCAGCGCGGATAAAGGCACTTCAATCATTCGTGGAGAAACATCCGTATGGGTCACGACGAACGCCACAACTGAGCTTGGTTATCGGCACGGCGGGCTTGAAATTATCGTAGACAAAGACACCTTCCGCGCCGGACAAAAAACCACCGTAATGATCTCCGCGCCCGTCAGCAATCGCTGGGTTTTGTTTTCTGTCGAAGGCGAAAATTTGATGAGCTACCAACTTGTGCATTTGGATGGCACAGTGAAATTGCTGGAAGTTTCCATCGAAGAAAAACACGAACCAAATATTTTTCTCAGCGCGTCAATGGTCAACGAGCGGCAGTTGTTCACGGACACGAAACAAATCATCGTCCCCCCGGATCGTCACTTTCTGAACGTCGAAGTCTCCGCCGATCAATCACAATATCAACCGCGCGAAGACGGTACGCTGACGGTGACGACGAAAGACCGTGATGGCAAACCTGTCGCGGCGGAAGTCTCGCTGGGACTTGTGGACGAATCTGTCTATTACATTCAGCAGGATTTAGCAGGTGATCCTCGCAAATTTTATTACGGCAACAAGCGCGGGCAGTATGTGCAAACACAAAGCTCATTTCAGCAAAAGCCGTATTTGAAATTGGTCGAGGTAGAGAACAAACAATTGATGGATGATCGGCAAATTACGCAACGATCAAGACAACGAGAAAGCAGCGATGCTGATTATGGGAGAAGAACAGAAGATAGTTCATCCACTGATAGATTTCGAGCGAAAGATGGGAGACCTCTTTTGGCGGCTAAATCTGGATTAATGCTGAGTGAGGAATTAGGTCTCTCGACTAGAGCGGATCGTATTAACAATTTTGGCGGGGGAATGGATAATGTCGGCGTATCGGAAATGGCAATCAATGGTCGCCAGTTATTTGGACAACGTGCCAAAGATCAGCCATTTGAGAGGCTCGCACAGTATGCAGCGTTACAACGCGCACCAACGGTGAAATTTGATACGATTGTTGTGCGCAATGATTTTCGTTCGACAGTTTTTTGGCAGCCGGATGTCGTTACGGATAAAAACGGCAAAGCTACGGTGAAGGTGAAATATCCTGATTCGACGACAAGCTGGAAGGCTACGGCGCGTGCGGTGACGGAGCAAAATCAATTTGGCATTGGTGAAGGTACTACGCGGACGAAAATGCCGCTGCTGGTGCGGTTGCAGGCTCCTCGCTTTTTTGTCGTTGGCGATCAAGTGACGGTCTCGGCGGTGATAAATAATAATACGGATAGTGTAATGAGCGTGGCGGCAGCGTTGGATGCGGATGGCGTTGCGCTTGGCAAGCGAGACGCTCGCGCTCCAGTCGAAATTGCCGCCAACAGCGAAAAGCGCGTAGACTGGATTGTCTCTGCGACACAAGCAGGCAATGCAAAATTAAAGGTCACGGCACGCGGCGATAAGTATGCCGATGCGATGGAAAAAACATTTGTCGTTCACGAACACGGCATCGAAAAATTCCTCGCCAAATCCGGCAAGCTGCGCGGCGATGAAGTCACGATCAAACTCGATATTCCCAAAGAACGCAAAGCCGAAACGACACAGCTCAACGTACAAATTTCGCCCAGCCTCGCCATCACGATGTTAGATGCGCTGCCGTATTTGATTGATTATCCCTACGGCTGCGTCGAGCAAACGATGAGCCGATTTTTACCTGCGGCGATCACCGCCAAAATGCTCAAGGATTTGAAGCTTGATCCCGAAGTTGCGATGAGCAAAGTCTTCGGCGGCATCGAACAACAATTCGTTAACCAGACGCAACCCAAAGGCACGCGTAGCCTGCATCAAGTAGCTGAACTGGTGCAACGCGGATTGGATCGGCTCTACGATATGCAGCATTCGGACGGCGGTTGGGGTTGGTGGAAAGAAGGCGACAGCGATCATTTTATGACCGCGTATGTCGTGTGGGGAATGTCGCTGGGAAAATCAGCCGATGTGCGTTGTAAAGATGATGTACTCGCACGCGGCGCAGAATTTTTGGACAAAAATTTAATCGAAGAAGAAAATAATTTCGATCAACAGGCGTGGATGTTGCACGCGCTGGCGGCACATCACGCAGCGTCAAAAAATGAAATCTCAAAATTTCAGCAAACTGCATTTGATAATTTGTGGAGGAACCGCGAAAAATTGAACGCGTATACTCGCGCTTTGCTCGCGCTGTCAGCGCACAATTTTGGCTTCGCAGATAAAGCAAAAATCCTCATCCAGAATTTAGAAAACGGTGTGAAGCGCGACACTGCGCCGGACACCTCAATCCTCATCAAAGGTGAACAAAAATCTGACGCCTCGGTCATGGGCACGGCGCATTGGGGCGAAGACGGAATTTACTATCGTTGGTCAGACGGCGGCGTAGAGGCTACGGCGTGGGCTTTGCGTGCGTTGCTGGCGATTGATCCGAATAATAAATTAATTGAGCCAACGACAAATTGGCTGATTAAAAATCGGCGTGGCGCACAGTGGAGCAATACCCGCGATACGGCGATGGTGATCTTGACACTCAATGATTATTTGCGTACGAGCGGTGAATTAAATGCAGATGTCGAGTACGAATTGCAGGTGAATGGGCAAGCTGTCGCGACGAAAAAATTAACAGCGGCAGATGTTTTCGATGCGCCAAGCCAATTTGCGATTAAGCCCGAATTTATCAAAGACGGCGCAAACGAAATTCGCATCGCTCGCAAAGGCGGCAAGAGTCCGCTGTACTTCTCTGCCAACGCACAATTCTTCAGCCGTGAAGAAAATATTAAAGCGGCAGGCAATGAGATTTTCGTGAAGCGCGAATATTACAAATTGGTCGGACGACCGACATTGCTGAAAGGTTACGTGTACGACAAAGTGAAATTGATCGAAGGCGAAACCGTCACGAGCGGCGAGCGCATCGAAACAATTCTCACGATTGAAGCTAAAAATAATTACGAATATTTATTATTTGAAGATTTGAAACCCGCCGGATTTGAAGCCGTGCAATTGCAAAGCGGACAACCGCTTTACGCTTCTCAACTTAAACAATCTGATCTCGAAAACTCAGCACTCAAAACTCAGCACTCAGCACTAAATTCCCGCTTCGTTTATCAAGAACTCCGCGACCGTAAAGTCGCTATGTTCATTGACCATTTGCCGGAAGGTGTGTGGCAAATTCGTTATGAAATGCGTGCCGAAACGCCAGGGAGTTTTCACGCACTGCCCGTGCTGGGACGCGCGATGTATGTGCCGGAAATTCGTTGTAACGGGGAAGAAATGCGGGTTTTGGTGAAGGATAAAGAATAGACCACAGATTTTATGGATCAGGCGGGTTTACGCCGATCTGAATTTTCAGACCCGCGTAAACCCGCAACATCCGCTCAATCAGTGGTCTATTCTTTCTTCACTAACATCGCCGTAATCGTCGCGCCGGAAGATTTCATGACTAATTTCACCGGAGTTTTTTGCGCGTCATCTGTGACCCACATAAACAATTCGCCTTCGCGTGAACTTAATCTGCCAGATCCGAAAAGTTTGGGTTCGACTTTGATGGTTTTGAATTTGCCGAGGTCAATCTGAATTTCTTCGTGTCCGTAAATCACGATTTCAAAGTCGCGCCGCTCGCCTTCATACAGCAACGGAAATTTATAAACAGAATTTTCTTTGGCGTCCTGCAAGCGCAATAAATAAAACGCCGAGAGCAAATCCTGCATGTCCGGTTCGAGTTTTGGGTTTTTTTCACGTGCCGGATTTTGCGGTTTGTCTACGTCTACGATGCGGTAACTCGCCACTTGTTTTTCATAATCAAAAAGCCCTGTTTGCAGGCGATGCCGCTTGCTCTCATCGCTTTCTCGCAGGACTGCACGCGGCTTGAAATCCTTGGCATCTACCAGAGTTTCAAAGCGATCATTGACGCTGAGTCCGAAAACTCTTAACAATAATCCTTTGGTGATAAGCGTTGCTTTCAAGTGCAAAAATCTTTCATCGGCTGACGGAGTGAATTCAAGTTTTTCAACTTTTGGCTGTGCCAAAACGCCGAAATTTTCAAACGTGATGGAACCTGCATTCAACGAAATCGGCAACCGCGTAAAGCGCAAATCGTACGTTAATTTTTCTCCGGTTTTGAAAGGTAATTGTTTTGCTTCGCGGCGCAGCGAATGAAGCTTCGGAGCCGCAGGCGCAGCAGGGATGCGAGGTTTGGATTTGCCGCAGGAGGTGATGAAGAGGGAGCAGAGAATGAGGGAGCAAGGGAAAAAGATAATCCTAGGCGCGTTGATGTTCATGTAATGAAATCTCATAAAACTGTTGCTGTGAATTGCCAGACACTGACTGGCAAATTTCATTATGACAGAAAATTAAGGTTACGGTTTTTTTGGGTGATTTGAAAGGCGGAGTTTGTTTTTAACCCGCAACGCGGGTGTAGCATAAAGCCTGGGGTGTGAACCCCAAGAACAATAAATGCACACAGCAAAGCCCGTGATAACGGGCGATAGAAATTGCGCTGTCGCCCGTTATCACGGGCTTATTTAACTCTCGAACATTTTCCTGGGGCTTACGCCCCAGGCTTTATGCTGTCACCCGCATTCGCGGGTTGTAATTTGAGGTTTCTTTGCTGCTTCGGCAATTTCGTCAACCGCAAATCGGTAATTAATCCAAGCTGTTTCAGTGTCCAGATGCCGTACCAGTTTACGTCAATTTCGTACCACGCCAGCCCGTGCCGTGCGGCGGATGGATGCGCGTGATGATTGTTGTGCCAACCTTCGCCGTGAGAAATTAACGCTACCCACCAGCAATTGCGCGAAGTGTCTTTGGTGTCAAAGCGGCGCGAACCCCACACGTGCGAAGCCGAGTTCACAAACAATGTCGCGTGCAGCGCAAAGATGACGCGAAAGAAAATTCCCCACAACAAAAACGGCAATCCACCAATCGCAAATAAAATCGCGGCAAAAACAATTTGCAGCGCAATATGCCACTTCGTCAGCCAACGATGAACCGGATCATCAGTCAGGTCTTTCACCCGCTCCATTTCTTCCGGCAGGATCGTGTAAGGCGCAGTCCCGTTCAGAATCCAGCCCAGATGCGACCACCAGAAACCGTGCGAAGGCGAATGCGGATCGCCGTCCTGATCCGTATGCATGTGATGAATGCGATGCGTCGCTACCCACGGAATCGGGCCGCCTTCCAGCGCGAGCGTACCCAGCAACGCCATCGAATATTCCACCCATTTCGGCGTCTTAAATCCGCGATGCGTCAGCAATCGGTGATAGCCCATCCCGATGCCGAGGCTCCCCGTCGCCCACCATAAAAATACGGCGAGTCCGAACGCCGACCACGTAAAATTAAATAACGCCGCGACCGCTCCAGCGTGCAGAAAAATCATGAGCGTAATCATCCACCAATTTAGCTTGTTGCCACGATAACTAAGAGCCGCATCTGTGCGCATTAAAATCCTTTTGAAAAACCTTTTTGCCAATGATTGATGTACATCAGGTGGGAAAGAGGGAAATTTGAAGAACGTCGGATAGCGAGTTGCGATCTTAACAAATGGTAGGGATTTTGTCTGTAATAGTTGTGTAATCACTGGGAGCGCGCGCATCCTGCGTGCTGCAATTGAATTCCGCAGACAGTGTCTGCGGAATTCAAAAAATAAAATTATCGTCAGAAATTTCTCTTGCGGCTATGCCGCCCCGATGTGCGAAAAGGCTCTGCCTTTTCGGTAAGTGCTGAAGGATTTGAGGCTACGCCTCCGCTGTTTTTTGGATGCACAAACGGGCGTAGCCCTTACTTCCTGCGCACCACGGAAAGGCGGAGCCTTTCCGCACATCACTGCGGCACAGCCGCTATTTTACCGCATATATTTCCGCCGAATCGCCAACGCCAACAACGCCGCTTGCAGCGGAGCGAGGATCGTTTCGAGTCCCACAAACAATCGCGCCATCGTCGTCACCGGACGCGGCTCCGGTTTTTGGAGTGATGCGGTTTCCAATGAATACACGAGTGTTGCGAGAATTTGTTTTGCCTTATTTTGCTCTGGCGCGAGCATCACCTGAATCGGTGAGCCTTTTTTACTTTGAGTTGTATCTTTCGAGGAAGCGAATCCGGTGAACCAATACGGCACACACGACAAAAATAAAATCAGCAGCAACGCTACAGTCGCGCGACCAACCCGTTCGCCGTAGCCGCTCAATGCCCAATACCAAAAATCCAACGTCCAGAAAGCGCGTCCATTCCATTTTTCCAATCGCCGCAAATCCATCGAATTGTAGCGAAACTGCGCCGCTTCGCCGTAGCGATTATTCTCTTCGGCATTCATCGCCAATTGCCGATACGCGATGGAAAGCAACCGATCTGATTTGCTCGCGCTACGCTCTTTCGCCAGATCGTCATCCCAACGCACATCAATAAATTCAAACTTGCGCGGGTCAGTATTGATAAACCAATGAGGACGCAGATTCACCGAATGAAGCGAAAGACGTTCAGGTTTTTCAATGCGCAACGAATCAAAGCTTAGCGAAGCATCCGCGCCGAACATCCCATATTGCTTGAATTTTACATAGTCTTTGACTTGCGCCTTGCGGAAAGTTATTTCCTCATCAAAAAAAGATTCAATAAATGATAATTGTCCGCCAAAAATTGTAGAATTAAAATTAACTTTACCGACAAATATGGCATTATTAAAATTGGTCTCGCCGCCAAACACTCCCTTACTAAAATCTATGTTTCCCTGAAATTTTGTGTTCTGAAAATCCGCTTTCCCGTCAAATCGTACATTTTGGAATCTTGCACCATTATCAAATGTTGCAGCACTAAAGTAAGCCTCTCCGTGAAATATCGCATCGCTAAAATCTACACTATCGAATGAACATGGATATAACTCGTGATGCGGGATAATAAAATATGCATTCTTGTTAAATGTTGCTTCTTTAAATTTAGCTTTTTCAAACTTTATCTTGTAGAAAGACACCTCATTGCTAAATGTTGCACACTGAAAATTTGCCTGCTCGAATGTTAGCCACTCACGCGTGATGAATTCAGTCTCATTTCCCTCAAATACCACTTTTTCTGGAAAATAAACGCAGCAAAAATTGAAATCCTTATTATCAGTTTTTTGATTCAGAGCGGCGCGAAATTCAGTAATTTTATCCTGACTTGGATAATGCATAACACAATAATATTCATCTTCAAATAGGTATATTGCCTCTCCTACACAAGCCTCACAGGCATCTTCAAGTAAGGCATCGCTATCAGATGTGATCCAATTATTGATCCTACAGTTAATCGTCATCACCTAAGCCTCTTCGTTTTCCTGAATTTCCTTTTCGATTTCATCTTTATGCGAACGAACATACGCCCACGTATTGGCTAAGTCTTCGGCACGAAGTGTAGGAAAAGCTTTGAGAAGATCAGATTCGTTTGTGCCTAAACGTCGCGCCTGTTCCAGCGTCCAGACGGGAATACGAGTGCGAACGATTCGCGCCGCGCCGCCGCAAACGCCAGCGGTACTTTCGATGCCGGGGAAAGAATCGCCGAGGTCTTTGACAATCCATTGCAAGACCTGCGCTTTCTCGGCGCGGGTTAACAATGAAATAAAATTTTCAGCTTCAATAACACCGTTCATAGCTTTTTGCCCTCAATATTTTGGGCATTTTAGCATACCCGATGAAGTTGTTGAGGGTAAAATTATTTGGAATTAACAAGCTACTGTGGATACCGTCCATCTCTCGTTAATTCTTGTCGTTGATTTACACGGACAGGATCATTCAATTTTAAGGCTGAGACAGTAGCGCGTCCTACACGAGTTTTGCCAAGTAAGAACGCACCTAATAATTCAAAATGTTCTGTCCAATCTTGTAAGCGAGGATTAAAAAGCGCAGCGACTTCGTTATCAACTGGATCAAGCGCGGCAACTTCGGAGCCTTTATGTTTATTGCATTTGAGACAAGCCAGCGCAAGGTTTTCGCTGCTTGTTGCGCCGTCATATTTTAGTGGAATGATGTGATCTATTTGATGAGTGAAATCAGAATCATCCTGATGGAGCAAGCAATATTCGCAGGTTTGCTTTGCTCTTTCAGTGACAAGTTGTCTTAGTGGGGCTGGTATTTTGGCTGAAGGCATTGGCTTTGATCTTATGGTTGTATTGTACGTCGTGCGCGCAATTTCAAAGAACTCATTACGTCATTCACCTGCTCAAAAGCATCCAATTCAGCCAGCTCTTCAGTAGTAAGTTCGCCTTCACGGTTGCGGTCGAGTAATTCTTCTAATCGTTCCTGTAAATCTTCAGAAAATTTATGCGTGATGATTTGTCCTGGGGTTGGCCCACTTGCCAGAAAATCCATCATCTCTTCGTACACGGGAAAAGATTTGGTGACTCTGGCTGCGCCGTTTTGATTGGAGAACAAGTCCACCGTTTGTGCCAAAATATCTGGTAAGCGATTACCAAAGGCGGCGAATTTTGGAGCCAATGAATCCGGTACTTCAAGTGTGATGGTAGTCATAAAATTTACCTCTCAGTTGCAGCGATATTTTAGCATACGCTGCGAAGTTGCAGAACGTAAATTTCTACAAATACAAATAGTGAATTTGAACCCGCGAATGCGGGTGGCGAGCGTGTAGCCTGGGGTGGAGCGAGCACGCGGAACCCCAGGAAAAGTAGAGAGGAAATTGTGAAGCCCGCGAAGTCGGGCGACAGATATGAATGGACTGTCGCCCGACTTCGCGGGCTAAAATTCAATGCGGCATTTTACCTGGGGTTACGGCGCGACGCCTTCACCCCAGGCTACAGGCTGGTCGCCCACTTCGCGGGCTGAAATTCAACGTGGTGTTTTACTGACGTGATATTCGATTTGGCGTGATTCAATGCATGAACGCTTTCCGGTACTATCTTGAATCGTAGCTTTGCGCTCAGTCCAATCGCCGGATGAATTTAAAATATAATCAGAGAAATCATATTTTTGTGAGGGCTTTCCATTGGAGCCATAAATTGTGTAATTAGCGGGCATTCGTTGATCGCCAAAATAAGAGTAGGTTCGTTTGCTCGAAGTGTTGTCTGCAATATAATTACAGACTGACTCAACCAGTCTTGTCTTGTCATCATAATTATAAAGACATTTATAGTGCTGCTTGCCATTTGCAAACAAAGAAATATGCTCCACTCTTTTTCCTTTTGAGTCGTATTTGAAAGTGTTTCTTGGCTCGCGGGTAACTTCTTTTTTTACGGAAATTGGCTTTTCTGCCTTAAGAATGGGTGTCACAGCTATTCCTGGCGAAGAACCGTTTTCACCAGAAATCATTTCATTTTTGTCGTAACGATCTCCATTTTTATCGTAAATGTAGGTATTACGAAATTCACCACTATTTCCACAATCAGGGAATGTGGAATCTTGTATTAGTCGGCCATCTACGTCGAAAAATTCAGCTTTGAATTTACACTTCTTGCCGTACGGAGTAACTTGCCAATTTCCTGAAATAGGCGATAGGTAAGTCGTAGATGTTTTAACTTCCCCTACAAACCCCTCCACATTTTTGTCTAATTGTTTAGGGAGAGTTTGTGATTGAGCTTGGGAGCTTGCCAAAAGAAAAGTAGCGATTAAAATTTTGATTTCTAATTTTCTATTTTTCATGAAAAACCTCTTTTTTGTTAACCTAAGGCACTATAACGTACCTATAGTTCTAATCACATCAAACTCACCGGATCAACCTCAACATTCAGCATCCGCAAATCCCAATCGCGTTCTTTCAATCCCTGCATCGCGGCATCCAGAGCTTCGCGGGCGACGCGGCGGTTTTTGGTTTTTATCAATACTTGAAAGCGGTGTTCATTTTTGATGCGGGCGAGTGGTGCGGGTGCGGGGCCTAGAATTCGCAGAGCTTGTTCGGTATCGGCGGCTTTGAGCAGGCGTGCGAATTCAGCGGCTACGGTGGAGGCTTTGGTGTATTCGGTGTGATGAATCAGGACATTAATCAACGCCACAAACGGCGGGTAGCGCATTTGCTGGCGGAAGTGAATTTCGTGTTCGTAGAATTTTTCGTACACCTGCGCTTTCGCAAAGACCAGCGCGTAGTGTTCAGGATGATAGCTCTGCAAAAGTACGCGACCCGTTTCAGTGCCGCGTCCGGCGCGTCCTGCTACTTGCGTCAACAATTGAAAAGTTCGTTCAGCGGAACGAAAATCGGGGATGGCTAAACCGGCGTCTACGGAAATTACGCAGACCAATGTGACGTTATGAAAATCGTGTCCTTTGGCGATCATTTGCGTACCGACCATCAGATCAATCGAACCGGCGGCGAATTCTCCGAGTAGTTTTTCAAAGGCTCCACGGCGGCGCGTCGTGTCGCGGTCTAAACGTGCAATTCGCATTTCGGGATACAGCTCCTGCAACAACGCTTCAATTTGTTCAGTGCCTTCGCCGACATAGAAAATAAAGGCTCCGTTGCACATCGGACAGCTACGCGGAATCCGTTCGTGATGATTGCAGTAATGACAAATCAGCCGCGCATCCGATTTGTGGTACGTCAACGAGACATCGCAATTTGGACATTGCGCTTTGTGTCCACAACTGCGGCAGAGCAGAAAAGTTGAGTAGCCGCGACGGTTCAGCAGCACTAATGTTTGCTTGCCGTTGAAGAAATTTTCCTGCAATGCGGCTTTCATTTCATCTGAAAAAATTTGCTGTTTGCCGTGCCGCGTGAAGACTTCGCGCATGTCTACAATTTCGACCGCCGCCATCGGACGATTGTTGATGCGTTCGCTCATTTGCAGATAAATATATTTTCCGGTGTGCGCGTTGTGAAAGGATTCCATCGAAGGTGTTGCGCTGCCGAGGACGACTACGGCGTTGGCTTTGAGCGCACGCATGATCGCAGTGTCGCGTCCGTGGTAGCGTGGTTCGGAGTCCTGTTTATAGGCTGATTCGTGTTCTTCATCTACGATGATGAGTCCGATATTTTCGAGCGGAGAAAAAACAGCAGAGCGTGCGCCGATGCAAATTCTCGCTTCACCCGAACGCATCCGGTTCCATTCGTCGAGCCGTTCGCCTTCGGATAAAGACGAATGAAGAATGGCTACGGCATCGCCGAAATGTTCGGAAAGCCGACGCGCAAACATGGGCGTGAGCGAAATTTCGGGTACGAGCATTAGTGCGGTTTTTCCTTTTTCCAAGGTCGAACGCATCGCACGAATGTAGACTTCAGTTTTGCCGGAACCGGTAACGCCATGCAGCAGAAATGCCGCGTATTTTTCTTCGTTGAGTTTTTCGACGATGGCATCCAGTGCGACTTCCTGCGAAGGCATTAAGGCTAAATCATTCGCGGATAAATTTTTCAAATGCGCCAACGGATCACGCCGAACATCGCGGGTGAAAATTTCAATATAGCCCCGTTTTTCAAGAGTTTTGATAACGGACATGCTCACGCCTGCTTGTTCTTGGAGTTGCGCTAAACCGATTGCATCGGCGGAAGCGGAGAGGATGTCGAGAGTACGTTGTTGGGCGGGAGTGCTGGGTGAAGAAAGAGTGCTGAGTGCTGAGTGCTGAGTTTTTCCGCGCACTTTTGCAGTAGTTGCAACGTCATTCTCCCCAATAGCTTGTTCATTATTTTGCTGTGAGCTTTCTTCACTCAGCACTCCGAACTCAGCACTCAATACTCTTACCGCTTGTTGTCTTTTAGGTTTTACAGTCGCATTAAGCATTTGTCTTGACACAATCACGAGACCTGATTTTTCTAATTCGCGGATTAACGCTCCGGCTTTGTTTTTCGTGAATTCTTTAACTAAGAGCCGCGAATTTATCTGCCCGTTTTCATCCAAATTAGCAGCGACAAAAGCGAGTGCGCGAATTTTCGTCGTCGGCTTTGTTTGTGGAGTTGCCAGCGTTTCATTCGCGCTGATCGTTAATGAAATCAGTGTCTCGGCTTCAGCATTGATGCCAGCGGGCAGGCAGGATTTAATCGTTTCTCCCCACGGAGCAAAATAATAATCCGCGATCCATTTGGTTAATTCCAGCAGTTCGTTCGTGACTAAGGGTTCGGTATCGAAAAGCTCTTCGACCGATTTAATCTCAGTTTTTTCGGCGTCAATTCCGGCGGCTGCCAGCGTCTCGTGCAGGGCTACGACATATCCGGTCAGCAGTTGTTTGCCGAACGGAACCAGTACACGACAACCGGGCTGCGCCTGCGCGGCAAAGCTTGGCGGCAACGAATAAGTAAACGTTTGAAAAACGTAAAGTGGAACGGCGACTTCTGCAAACATAGAGATTGAGAATAATGACAAGAAGTCGCAGAAACAAGAGTGATGGCGCGGTACACCAGCATCCTGCTGGCGAGCTTTGGTCAACAATGCCAACAGGATGCTGGCGTACCAAATGATGTGTGGTATTCTTACGCCACCGCTAACTCTTTCGGTTAGGTGTTTTTCATTCAAAATGCGGGTTCCCAAGAGATTGTCAATGGCTGAGATGCTCCTACAACTTGCCTCATTCTTTCGCTCGTTGGAGTGGCGAAACTTACTTGATATTGGTATTGTTGCGCTGCTTATTTACGAAGTCCTGCGTTTGATTCGCGGTACTCGTGCGGTGCAAATGACTTCCGGTTTAGTCGTGATTGCGCTGTTGTATCAACTCTCCAGTTGGTTCGGATTGGAAACAGTCGAATGGTTGTTGCGAAACGCAATCGTCTATTTAGGTTTTGGCATCATCGTACTTTTTCAGCGCGAATTACGAAACGCCTTATTGCATTTTGGCAGAAATTTTCGGATGCCGTTTGTCCAGGTTGGCAGGCGCATGAAAGCGCACGAACATAATTGGTATGACGATGTCGTGCAGGCGGCGACCGATTTAGCTAGTGAGAAAATCGGCGCATTGATTGTAGTTGAGCGCGATGTGGGATTGAAAACCTACATCGAAAGCGGCATTCGGATGGAAGCACGGTTGACGTATGAATTGCTGATGACGATTTTTAATACGAATACGACCTTGCATGATGGCGCAGCGATTATCAGTAAAAATAGAATTGCGGCAGCTTCGTGTTTTTTGCCATTGACGCAAAATCCTAAATTGGCCAGAGAGCTTGGCACACGGCATCGCTCGGCGATTGGCATCACGGAAGACAGCGATGCGTTTGCGGTGGTTGTCTCAGAAGAAACGGGTACGATTTCATTTGCGATCAGTGGACGACTCATGCGCAATCTGGATGGCCCCCGGTTGCGTCGCTTAATTTTACACGCGATGGAGCCGTGGCATTCCGATAAAGAAGCGGATGCGCACGAAGCCGAAGAGCGTCGTCACGAATTGGAATTACGAGAAATTGTGACCGCTCGTCAGCGAGGAAAAGTTGCGCAGAGTGATGAATTTCAGGAGGAAGGCTGATGCGAACTGATTCTGCTGCCGGACGTTTCTATTTGTGGTTTCGTGAAAAAACACTCCAAAATAAAAAGCTTAAATTCCTTTCTATCGGTCTCGCGTTTTTGCTTTTTGCGGTGTCGCGTCAACCGCAGCGTGATGTCATGATTGTTGGTGTTCCGTTGGAATACATCAATATTCCCGCCGGATTGGAAATCACGGGCAACTTTCCGACCACGGTAAATTTGCGACTGCGGGGAGCGAAAGATGTTGTCCGAGGTGTGACTGTCAATCAGTTGGAAGTCGTCGCGGATTTGAGCGGAAAAAGTGTTGGCGAACGGGTGATTCAACTGAAAGCAAGTGATGTTCTCCGACCGGAAAAAGTAGAAGTTCGCCGGATTGATCCTCCGACGATTGAACTAAAAATTGAACCGACGATCCGAAAAATGATTAGCATCGAACCTCAAATCGGAGGTGTGCCAAATAATAGTTTTGAGCTGAGCAAGTTGACTCCGGTTCCTGCAACGATAGAAATTGAAGGCCCTGAATCAAAGGTCAATCAGGTAGTGAAATTGCGAACGGAAAGTATTTTGATCGAAGGAAAACAGGCGAACTTCGAGTCAAAAGTTGAAGTTGAAACGATGGCGCAAGGGGTGCGGTTAGTAAATCCGGGGGCGATCAAGGTTCTCGTCGAATTGAAGCCGAAAAAGAATGTCGAATAGCATAATTGACATTCAAGCAGGCGGTCAGTAAAATACTCCATCGTTGTGATCCCGATTTACACAGCGAATAATTACGGGGCGTGGCTCAGCCTGGTCGAGCGCTCGGTTCGGGGCCGAGAGGTCGGAGGTTCGAATCCTCTCGCCCCGACCAACTTTTTAAAAGCTTCCTGCAAGGGAAGCTTTTTTCGATTGTTTGCAGGCTAATAACTTCGAGTCCCGAATATGAAAACTATCCATCAAAAATCTATTATCACTTTGATCGTTTTATTGCTTTTAAGTTTTGCGGCGGTCGCACAAACGAAAGGAAAAAAATCAACAGCGTCCACCTATAACATTGTTGCTTCCGAAAGCAGCTTGACGGTTTTTGTGGCGAAGGATGGAGCGTTGGCAAGAATGGCGCACGATCACAATATTGGTGTCAAGAGTTTCAGCGGTAAAGTCACCATCCCGGCGAACGGTGCGAGTGCAGGAACTCTGGAACTGGAGGCTGATGCTCGTTCCTTAACTATTCTCGATCAGATCAGCGCGAAAGATAAAGCTGAAATCACGAATAACATGAATAGCTCCGTGTTGGAGTCAGCCAAATTCTCGAAGATCACGTTTCGTTCGACTTCGATCAGCAATTTTAGTCAGAACGGCAACAACGCGAACTTCACAGTGAACGGGGATTTGACTTTGCATGGCACAACGAAGCGCATTGCCGTTCCGGTGAGTGTGGCTTTGACAGGTTCGAGTTTGCGGGCAACCGGACAATATACCTTGCGTCAAACTGATTTCGGGATTAAGCCTTACTCGGCTTTTCTGGGCGCGATTAAAGTGAAAAATGAGGTCGTGATTAAATTCAATATCGTAGCGAAATAACAAGAAGGCAGAAGCCCGCACGCAGTAAGAGCGCTTTTTCTAATGTGAAGACGCCCTTACTGCGTGCGGGCCTCTGCCTTCAGAGCCAGACAATTTTTATCGCCAAAATTCCAATGACAATTGTGACTCCGATGAGTGCGCGATATTCGCGGTACTTCAAATATAAATTCCGATCAAAGCGCATTCCATCTTTTTTCCATGGTGTGAAGCGCGGTAGCAGGAGCGGCACATTTTTTTCATAGTCAGGAAAATCTGCCGGAAATAAAACATGCATGTGCGCGGCTTCGGCTTGCATGACAGGCAGATACACAGCGAAGAAAAATCCCAGCAGCAAAATCCCCAGCCACCAGCTCCCGCCACAAATCACAATCCCAAACGCCAGAATCAGGCTGCCAAAATACAGCGGATTGCGCGTGTAGCCGTACGGCCCGGAAACAGCGAGTTCCGCATTTTTCCGCAGATTTCCCGAAGCCCAGGCGCGAATCGCAACACCACAGAAAGCAATGGGCGCACCGATGAATATTGTCCGCCATGAAGGTTGGGAGAAGATTAGAAACAGGATTGCGGTTAGAAACCCGAGGGGGACACGCAATCTTTGCAGGGTTGATTTGTTCATAAATACTTGAAATAAGTTCGCCACGAAATTATGCGGAGCGACTGGAGCGCAAGCGTCTCGCTTGCTCCGCGAGCGCGTGAAACGCCGCTCGCCTGAAGTGGCGAGCGGCGTGCGTTATCAGCTAGTTAATTCGTTCGCCACGTTAGTTTGCATTGCTCCGCTCGCAAACGGCAAGCGAGACGCTTGCGCTCCCAGTCGCTAAAATTCTTTTCTCTACGCCCTGCCAAACACTCTCAATCGGAATTTTCATACACGAAGTATGACTGCAACTGCGGCGAAAACAATCAACTCTGCAATCCAAATCAAAGCGTTCGATGACGACATCATTTTTATCAAACGGGCCGTTGCGGAGCGCGGGCGTCGGGCCGTAAATTCCGACTATTGGAGTTCTGGCGGCGGCGGCTAAATGCAAGGGGCCGGTGTCTCCGCCGATGAATATTTTTGCTGTTTGCGCGAGCGCGAAAAATTGCTTGAGCGTGGAATCTAAAATTTCTACGGAGCCACTCCGCGAAGCGTTCACGACGGCTTGCGCGAGAGCTTCTTCGCCGGAGCCGTACGTGACTACGCAGTGCCATCCGTAGGCTTCCCACAAACGATCTGCGATGGCAGCGAAGCCTTCGACGCTCCACAATTTCGTCGGCCATCCGCCGCCGGGATTGATGATCGCTACGGCGTTGTTGCGGGTTGATAATGTTTGTTCGGCAAAGGAAATATCTTCAGGGGAAAGCCCAAGCGGAAATTCATAATCGCCTTCGGTTGAAAATCCCAGATGATGGATGAGGCTTAGATTTTTTTTGATGATGTGATCGTCGTCGCTGACGGTGACGAATTCATTCAGCAGATACGCGCTGGCAGGTTCGCGCAACGCTTTTTTATCAAATCCAATTCTGCGCGGTGCCCGCGACAGCCACGCCATCGTTCCCGATTTCAGCAAGCCTTGAAAATCAAGTGCGACATCAAATCCACGTAATTTGGCAAGAGAATTTTTGATGGCTGTGCGCGTCATTTTGCTGAAAAGATTTTTGCGCCACCCACGTGTATCAACTTCGATTAATTCATCAATGGCAGGATTATTGTTTAGGATTTTCGCTGCGCCGCCACGCTCGACTACCCATGCGATGTGTGCTTTTGGCAAGGCGCGACGCAACGCTGCGAGCGCGGGCAAGGTATGCACGACATCGCCGATGGCTCCGAGTTTGACAATCAAAATTCGCATTCAATTAATTCGACAATAGGACATAAAATTTATTGTCTTTGCCAACGAATGCAACCGCTTTGTCCTTACTTGGCATTGCGCTTACAACTCCCTGTTCATCGCTAAATTTTCCATCGTTTGCGTAACGCACCCAATGCAATTTTGCATCTTGTTTCCAGAGCAAAAATATCTGGGATTGATTCGATAAAATCATCGGGTGATTAGCTGCGCCTTCGCTGATCGGAGCCGCGATTCGTGGAGCAAATCCTGCGTTCATATTGGCGGCGGATGACCAATACACTTTTCCCTGACTCATCCAGCTTACAAGTATGCGTTGATTATTGGCGACGTGAAAATCTGCGCCGCTCATTGGGCAGCCTTCGAGGTTCCATTTGTCGTCGCTGATGCGGACGGCTTTGAAGTTGTTTTCCAGTTTACGACCTTTGAGCAAATAAAAATCGCGGATGTTGTGCCAACCGCTGCGAAAGGCGATGTACACGTCATCGCCTTGCAAGCGAGCTTCTAATCGGCAACAGGCACAGGCACGCCCCGCAAAGTCGTACTTCACAATTTTGTTAGGTGCAAAGGTCTCTCCATGATTGATCGAACGCGCCAAAATGATGGCATCTGTGACAGGGTTTTCGATGTCTTTCGGCAACCTTGCATCCAGCCAGAAGACCAAGACGTTTCCTGCATTATCTGCAACAAGCGTGGGGCTGTCGCAACCAAATGGACTGTCTTGAAGATTCTGCTCCGGGGCAAAAGTCTTGCCGCCATCGGTGCTATGCGTATACCAAACGCCGCCTCCCATTTTGTAATGTCCAAGCCAAACAACATGAATGAATCCGTTTTTACCAAGCACGATTTTTGCGCCGCGCTCACCACCTACAGTAACAGTCCCCGCGCGTTGATTTAATTTGACAGGTGCAGCGAAAGTTTTTCCGCCATCGCGCGATTGCACATAAAAAGCGTCGTTTTCTTTGCCGTACGTCAGATGCAAAATGCCATTTTTATCTTGCGCAATTTCCGGCACGCGCCCCTGATTTGGCGTAGTAAGCGGGATGATGGGCTGCGCCTGAACTATCATTTCAGCCCACGCGCCAGCCCACACAAAAAATAGTAAAGCTGCGAATTTTTGCTTCATAGTTTCTCCAATAAGGATAAGGATTTTTCGGCGACTTTATCAACCGTAAGGCGAGTCATGCAGCGATGGTCAATCGGACATTCGGGGTGCATGCATCGCTCGCACTCAATACCTTCGGCGCGGATCAATTCTGAACGCGAGCCAAGCGGCGCGGTTTCAAATTCATTGGTCGGGCCGAAGATTGTAAGGGTTGGAACGCTGAGCGCGGCAGCGACATGCGCCGGGCCGGTGTCGTTCGTAATGACTAAATCAGCTTTGGCAAGGATTCCAATTAATTCCGGGATCGTACTTTTTCCTGCTAAGTTCAGGGCATTTGCCGGATGTTTCATTTGCGCAATCACACGCTCAGCATTTTCACGTTCTGCGCCCGCGCCAATCAAAATAATTCTGGCGTCCAGCTCGTTCACGATTCGATCCGCCAGCTCCGCAAAATAATTTTCAGGCCAGCATTTCGCGCGGCTGTTCGTAGCTCCGGCGTTGAGGACGATTAATTTATTTGCTCCGTTTTGAATGCCGAATTGATGCAACAATTTTGACGCTGACGAAAGCTGCGAAGCCTGTGCGGTCATAACAGGAATAGACCACGGATCGGACGGATTAGGCGGGTTTTCGCTGATCTGATCTGTGTTGATCTGTGGTTTATTTCGAGAACAGATGCGCTCCGCTTCGATGACTAAATCTAGATAATCATTTGTCTGGTGGCGATTGGGAGGAGGTTGATTTAATTTGTGCGTGAGCAGAAATCTGCGTTCCTGTGTGTCGAATCCGATGCGAATTTTTGCCCTGCCGAGAAAGGTGAGCAAGGCAGCTTCAAAGGCATTTTGAAAAAGAATTGCCAGATCAAATCTTTCGCGTCGCAGTCGCTGCATCGTTTCAATGAAGGCTTTTTTTCCTTCCTCTTTTCGACGGTAGAGGATGATTTCATCAACCTGTGGAAATCCTGTGAATATTTCGGCCGCGCGGGCTGGAGCAAGTAACGTGATGTACGCATCGGGAAAGGATTCGCGCAGTCGGAGCATCGCTGGAATCGTCATGACGGCATCGCCCAGCCAGTTCGTCCCGCGCACGAGAATTTTTTTTACTTCAGAAGTCATCTGTGGCGATTGTCATAGATCAAAGTCTGGAGCGCAAGCGGGACACTCGCCAAATGTGTGAGACCTGATCGGGAAAAAAGAAATCATCCACGAAGGAACACGAAGATGGTACGAAGGAAGGCAACCATTTAGTTGGTGAGGGGAGAGCGGCAAATAACACGCCGGAAGAAGTTAAAAAACTTCGTGTTCCGTCGTGTGCTTCGTGGATAGTTAATTCCGATCAGGACTATTTTATAGATGAAAGGAAAAAGACGATCCAGGCAAGCAGCTCCCCTCAACAAAAAAATCGTCGCTGCTTGCAACTCCCCCAAGTGCAAACTGCGACGATCTTTTGAGTAATTAACTCACTCGTATTTAAGTATTATTTGACCATGTTGTCAATGGCTTTATTTTCTTTGGAGCCGCTTCGATCTCATTTAAGACAAAATTTACTTCCAAGGCTAAACCGGAAAGTATGGCGGCGAACAAAAATAGAGTGAAAAATCCAGCAGTAATCTTCGAACTCATAATTTTAGCAAGTGCATTAATCATCTCTTCTAACCTCCATCCGACTCTACGTGTTTGGAGGCGAAATTGGATTCATCAACTAAGCCCGCTGCCGAAAGCGAGCAAGAGTCAGTGCCGACATCCAGAAGACAACGATTAGTAATCCACCAAACTCACGTCCGACTTCGATGCGTTCGTCCTTCATTTCAAAGGCTTGAAACAATTCAGTAAAACCGACTTTGCCGATGACCTGCGAAGCCAGTGAAAGCGCCCAGACTAACGCGATTGAAGCAACCATGACGGGCAGGTAGGATGGTAATTTACCAAGCGCGAACAGGAGGCAGGCGATCATTGCCGCGCCGTAAATCGCCATCCAAATCAGTGGATCAGGATCGTTATATTGCACGATGGCGCTGAACAAAAAGGCCAGGATCATGACGTGATTGGCATACTTCAAAATGATCATATTATTTGCCTAAGCGGAGCCGGCCGAAGGCTTCGGGCGTGTGATAATTATCATTGTTGACAGGCTTCCACGTAATAAATTTTCGATTTGGAGCCGCGCCCTGAATGCGATAAAAATTAATGCGCATTTCGTTTCCGGCTTTGGCAGAGCGCGAATCAATTTTGCTCATCGGAATGCGCATTTCGCCGTACCAGATTTTATGGGCTTGATCCAGTTTTGCTTTCACTTCGTAGCCCGAATTCCAGGCAACGTCGTGATTGGCGGGTTTCGTCCCGCGATCAATAAATAAGTCTACCCATTCGCCCTGCGGAGAAACCTGAAATTCCGTATAACGTTTGATGTTCTTGAAATCCGTCCCGATGAAAGCCTCGGCAACATCGAAATCCCAGAGCTTGTCTGTCTCGGTAGTCGTCGAGGGATTCGCTTTTAAATTTAAATCTTCGTATTGACAAACAAAGAGCAGATATAAGTTTTTCGCCGTCCAGCGGGAACGAATTTCGGTGCGATGATGCGCGACCGTTTCGCCGCGTCTGCCGGATTCGGTGACGACTCCAGTGGTGGATTTCCACGCCGCAGAATTCGGATCAGCGGATAACGTGAAATCAGCTTTGGCACGGGCACTGGTGATGATGGATTGGCTGTGCGCTGTGCTGCACAACGCAAACAAAACAAGGATCGTAAGAAAGTTTTTCATATTTATTTTCCCGGAAAAAATTTGAGGCGTGCATCATCGCCTAATTTGATATTCGTCGCAATGCTAGTAAGCTGGAAAAAGTTCGCCGTTCGCTGTTGTCAGTTCGCAGATTTTGATTTCAACACTTATGCCAATTTTAACGATTCCCCAAATTGAAGAATTTCTTGAAGAACATTTTCCTGCCATTAATCGCCTTCTCAAAATTGAAGAAATTGGCGATACCCGCGTCCGCGTGCGGATGGGGCAAAGAGAAATGCACCTGCGACCGGGCGGTACGATTTCGGGGCCGACGTTGATGACGCTCGCAGATACGGCGATGTACGTGTTAGTTCTGGCGATTGCAGGAATCGAAGGTCATGCCGTCACCACGAATTTAAATATTAATTTTTTACGCAAGCCAAAACCAACTGACGTGATTGGCGAAGTCCGGTTATTGAAATCCGGGGTTCGCTTAATCGTTGGTGATGTCACGATGTATTCTGAAGGCGAAAGTACTCCGGTCGCACACGCGACTGTGACGTATTCCATTCCGCCGCGTTGACGCTATGGAGACAATGTCAGTAAACTATACCGCAGTATTTCAAGCGGAGGAATTTATGCCAATTCAGACAAACGCCCTCACCGTCGAAGAATCAGAATATCCATCAGTATATCAAGGATATACGCTAGACCTGACGCATATCGTGACGGAGGATGACGAGCCTGTGGACAATATTTTTTCTGCGATTCAGCAGCGGTTATTAGTCGAACCCTTATATTCATCGTGGACTGGACCCGGTGAGGAACGCCCATTTTTTGCCGAATCCAATATCGGAGTTTTTTATCTACTCAAAGCTCCACCGCTGGTTCCAGACGCTCTGCTGAGCCTTGATGTCGAAGCCGACCCGGACATTTGGGCGAAAGAACATCGGTCATATTTTATATGGGAATTTGGCAAACCACCGGATGTTGTCGTCGAAGTTGTCTCCAATAAAATCGGTAACGAAGATACCAGTAAGCTGGATAAATACGCCCGGATGAAAGTTTCCTATTACGTGATTTATGACCCGGATAAACGCTTGAGTGAAAATGTACTGAAAGTTTATCGGCTGAATGGCTATGAATATCAATTACATTCGGGCGAGCAATTGCCGGGGATTCATATTGGACTTCGTCTGTGGGAAGGCATCTATTCTGAAATGGGCACGACCTGGTTACGCTGGATTGATGAACAGGGAAACCTGATTCTGACGGGCAAGGAACTAGCAGAACGGGAAACCGCCAGAAGCCTGCAAGCCCATGCCGAAGCTGTACGAGCGAAAGCTGATGCCATACAAGCCCATGCCGAAAAAGAAGCGGCGATTCAACGGGCTGAAAAACTGGCGGAGCGGTTGCGGCAGATGGGTGTTCAGGATGCGTAGCAAGGATATAGCGTAACCGGCTATGGTTGCACTACATTTAATTTGGAGATTTAATGAAGAAATTTCTTTTCACGCTTTGTTTTCTGGTAGTTTTTGTGATTGCAGCGCAGGCACAGGAAAAAGAATTGCCTGCTGATATTCTTTTTAAAAATGGCAATTTTTATACAGTCAATGAAGCGCAACCCAATGCCGAAGCCGTCGCCGTGCAATACGGCAGAATTATTTATGTCGGCTCCAATCTCGACGCGAAAAAATACGAAGTCAAAGGTGTTAAGGTCATTGATCTGAAAGGTCGAACTGTCGTCCCCGGCATGGCGGACGCGCATTATCATTTATCCGGCGTCGGCTTTCGTGAAATGAATTTAAATCTGGAAGGTACGACCAGCCTCGCGGATTTTCTGACGAAAGTGAAAGCCCGCGTTGATAAAGCCAAGCCCGGAGAATGGGTCACAGGGCGTGGCTGGATCGAAACTTTCTGGACTCCGCAAGCGTTTCCGACGCGTCAAGACCTCGACAAAATTGCTCCGAATAATCCGATATTTTTGACCCGCGCTGATGGACACGGAGCAGTTGTCAATTCTACTGCGCTGAAAATTGCGAACATTGATCGCAACACCGAAACTCCCTTCGGCGGCGAAATCATGAAAGACAAACAGGGCGAACCGAACGGAATGTTGCTGGATCGCGCGCAAGGATTAATTGGTAAATTCGTTCCTGAAGCGACTCCGGCGGATCACGAAAAAGCCTTGATTTTAGGGGCGAAACGCAGCATCGAACTCGGATGGACACAGGTTCACAACGCGGGTGCGGAGTGGAGCGAAATTGCTGTTTTGAAGCGACTCTACACTGAAAACAAAATCAAGCTGCGCGTTTACGAAGCAATTTACGGCCCCGGCGAAGATGCGAAAAAACTTTTGAGTAAGGGACCTGATATTGGATTATTCGACCATCGTTTGACCGTTCGTACCATCAAGGTTCCGCTAGATGGTGCGCTTGGTTCGAAGGGTGCGGCACTGCTTGAAAATTATAGCGATCACGACACGAATGGATTATTAAAATACAAAGAATTTGAATTGGTTCCGATGTTCAAGGACGCGCTGCGCAAAGGAATACAAATCGAAACCCACGCTATCGGAGACCGCGCCAATCGTACGATTCTGGATTGGTACGAAAAGGCTTTTGAAGAAGTTTCTGCGATGGAACGCTACGAGCGCAGCGATCCGCGCTGGCGCATTGAGCACGCACAAATCGTGAATCCTGCCGACATCCCACGCTTCAAAAAATTGAATATCATCCCGTCAATGCAGCCTTCGCACGCGATTGGCGATTTACATTTTGCCGGAAGCCGTTTGGGGCAGGAACGCTTGAAAGGCGCGTACGCATGGCAGACATTTCTCAAGCAGGGAAGCCTGATTGCCGGAGGCTCTGACGCTCCGGTGGAACGCGGCGAACCGATGATCGAATTTTACGCCGCCGTCGCCCGCAAAGATCAAAAAGGATTTTCCGGCGAAGGTTGGCACGCCGAAGAAAAAGCTACACGTGAACAAGCACTGAAAATGTTTACGCTGTGGGCAGCCAACGCCGCCTTTGAAGAAAAATTGCGCGGCTCCATTGAAGTTGGAAAATTAGCTGATCTGACAATTCTTTCCGCCGACATTATGAAAATTTCTGAAGCACAGATTTTGACAACGAAATGTTTGATGACGGTGATTGGCGGGGAAGTCGTGTTTGGTGAAATTCCGAAAAAATGATTGTTGCGTGTTATAATACCTGAAAATTTATTGTTTCAGGAGGGTGCAATGAAAATCAGTGAACGTAAAGAATATGGACAGTATATCGTTTCTGATCCCGCAATTTGTGGAGGTCAATTAACGTTTAGGGGGACGCGCATTTTCGTCAAAGACGTGTTGGAAATGGTGTCGCAGGGTTGGGCTTGGGATAAAATTTCTGAAGCTTGGTTTGGACGTATCAGCTCTGACGCGATTGCTGAAGCCGTAGCTCTTGCCAATTCCGCTTTGCTTCAAGAAAACGATAAACAACGACGCGCAGCATGAATATTTTGGACGAGAACATTGATCTGTTCACACGCCTTCAGCTCGCACAGTGGAAGTTTCACTTTCGGCAAATCGGCGTTGAGATATGGCAATCAGGGATGAAGGATTATGATGAAATCATTCCAATGTTGCATTCAATTCGCCGCCCAACCTTCTTGACTAGAGATGATGATTTTTATCATCCGAAGTTACGTCACGCCAATTACTGTTTGGTTTATTTTGATGTTTCGCTGCCTCAGTCAGCAGAATATATTCGGCAGTTTTTCCGCCATCCTCTCTTTCGTACACAAATTCAGCGCATGGGGAAAGTTATACGCATTCATGAACACGGAATTACTTATTGGGAGGTTGGTGTGCATGGATCAAGGCGTGGGAATTGGTAATCACTAAATTCGCCAAAGAAACCCTTTGATCCCTTGTCCCCTTGACCCTTTGCGGTAAAACTCCTTTTTCATAACGGCGGAGCAGATGGCTGAAGATTTTTCTTCCATCTGCTCCGCTTTTTTTGTATGTTGCATATTCCTGAATCTCCCCGCCATCTTGAAATTCAAAAGGAATCCGCATGTACATAAAATCTAAACTCTCCCTCGTCTGTCTTTTAGCTTGCTTATCGCCAGTTGCCTTCGCGCAAAAAGCCGCTGCGCCGCCGCCGACTTCGACCACTTCGACCTTTGAAATCGTGCGTAAAAGTGACCGCGAAGTTTTCACTACAACCAACCGCCAATTCAAATACATACCGCTTTTTAGCGAAGACAATTATAAATCTCTTTTGTTGCTCGAAGAAATTCGCCTGGATGTTTCGCCCGATGTCGAAGGTTCCAACGGGACGTTGAAAGTTGACGCCTGGCTCGGCAAAGGCAGCAAGCCCGACAAAAAAGCCTGGACAATCAAATCGGATGCAAACGCAGGCGAAGCGGGAGATATGTTTTACAAGACTACGAATTATGGCTGTTGCGCCTCATACAATGTGATGACCTGGTACAACTTGCTGAGCGGGCAGAAGATTTATTCCGGTACTACTAACTTCGTCAAAATCTCTGTCCCGAATACCGGCGGCTCCGCGTTGGATCGGTACGTCACTTTCCATTCCAATCAAGGCACAACCGACGCGCCAGAAATGAAGCGGATGAAAAATGTGTTGGGAGTGTTGCAATACGGCACCTCGAAGCGCGTGATCCATCGCGTGATAATTGTCGCTGCCGATCAGGATACGCTGGACGGGAGTGCTGTCCCCGAAATGGGTGTCGCGCATCAGGAAGAAACAAAATTTGCCAAAGACGATCAGGAAGAATTGATTGATTTGTGGAAGCACAATAATAAAAACGCGACGACTTCGTTATCGGATTTCACGGTGATTTTGAAATTCGATGACGACAAGAAAATTGTGATTCCGTTCAAGAATGATGCGCCTGTGCTGAGCGAAGCGAAGTTGCCGGGAAAGGTGACGGTGGAGCTTCCAACGAAGAAGTAAGGCTGATTTGGGCAATAATAGAAAGATAAGTTATAATTTCGCAAAAGGTGAAAATCTATGCCCCTAAACGCAAAAGACGATAATCTACTGAAAACCGTCTACCAAAATATTGATCCACTTGAATCCTTAAAGCCGGGAGACCTTCGTTATCAACCAATTTATGGGATGGCAGGCAGCGAAGACCCAATAGAGTTATTGCATGGGGCGATAGATTGGGCTCCGATTGCCAGTATGCAGATGTTTTCGGGCTTTCGCGGATCAGGCAAAACTACCGAATTATATCGCCTGAAGCAGAAACTTGAGGCGCAAAATTATCTGGTTTTGTATGTTAATGCCTTGGATTATGTGCCAGTTGCTGAGCCGGTTGATATTACACAATTGTTGATTGTGATTGCCGGAGCGTTTGGCGAAGCTTTGAAATCTGAGCTTGGCGTAGATGAGATCAAGGAATCTTACTGGGAACGACTTTGGCATTACCTGAACAAAACCAATATCGAAATCACCGAGGTTGGCATTAAGACTGGCGTTGAGCTGAAGATGGCACTCAAATCTGCTCCATCATTTCGTCAACGTTTACAGGAAAGGATGATTAATCGCGTCAATGACCTGAAAGACCAGATGGACAAGTACATCGAAGAGTGCGTTCAGGCCATTCGCGCGAAAAAGGGCGATGACATCGAAATTGTTTTTCTTTTC
>JAYVZE010000037.1:0-10252 GCA_043783625.1 Blastocatellia bacterium
CAAATATTTGCCAGCAAGATGCTGGCGTACCAAACTACTCAATCCAAATAAAATACCTGCTGAAGCTCAATCGCTGCCGGGCTGTTGTCATCATTCGTGAACATCAGATCGCGCATGAATTCCCACCAACGCTGACAAACTTCCGTTTGTGCTATCGTTGCCCAAAGCTCTT
Organism: Blastocatellia bacterium; assembly: GCA_043783625.1. Taxonomy (GTDB): domain Bacteria; phylum Acidobacteriota; class Blastocatellia; order RBC074; family RBC074; genus JAFDVL01. The sequence goes on from JAYVZE010000037.1 coordinate 173, forward strand.
CAGATTCGACTTCAGCGTAGGCAAAAAGTTGATCCGTTGCCTGATCAAGAAAGATTGAGTAACGGCTGACTCCGTGTGTTTTTAGCACCGCTTCAAGTTCCGGCCAAATCGGATTGTGGCGTCGCTCATATTCGGCTTGATGGTTCGGCTTAAGCCGCATAATAAATGCTTTGCGTATCATATTTTTTGGAATATTAAATCAAACAAACTGTCCGGCGGCATTCCCCGAAGCCCACGCCCATTGGAAATTAAATCCGCCCAGATGTCCCGTCACGTCTACAACTTCGCCAATAAAAAATAGGCCGGGAATTTTTTCAGCTTCCATCGTTTTAGAAGAAAGTTCTTTGGTGTCAACTCCGCCGCTGGTCACTTCAGCTTTCGCATAACCTTCCGTACCGTTTGGAGTAATTTGCCAATGATGAATTTTTTCCGCTAAACGACGCAATTCTTTTAGATTAAATTGACGCAGCGGTTTCGCTTCAGCATTCATCATCGCCCACGCCTTTGCAAACCGTGAAGGCAAATAATTGCCCAGCCACGTTGAAAAATTAAGCGGTGAAGATTGCTCTGCCAGCAACAATTCTTCTGAATTTTCATCCGGTAATAAATTAATTGCTATCGGCTGACCTGAATTCCAATACGATGAAATTTGCAGAATCGCCGGCCCGCTCAAACCGCGATGCGTGAAGAGAATATTTTCCCGAAACTGCTGCTTCCCCGTTCTCACCACGGCATCCACCGACACGCCGCTTAGCTCACTGAAAGCTTGTAATTCTGATTGAGGAAGCGTGAATGGTACTAACGCAGGTTTAGTATTGACGATTTTCAATCCAAACTGCCGGGCGACGCGATAGCCGAAATCGGTCGCTCCCATTTTCGGAATCGAAACGCCACCACAGGCAATCACCAGGCTCTTTGCATTGAAATTTCCAAGGCTAGTTTCGACCGCAAACCCTTCAGATTTTTGAATACTTTTGACTTCGCAATTCACTTTGAGAGTCACCTTTGGAGAATCACATTCGCGCAGCAGCAAATCTACAATTTCTTTCGCTGATCCGTCGCAAAATAATTGTCCAAGCTTTTTTTCGTGAAAGGCGATGCCGTGCTTTTTGATTAACGCAACGAAGTCCTGCGGCGTATAGCGAGCTAGCGCCGACTTCGCAAAATTCAGATTCTGTGAAAGATAATTTTCAGACTTGGTGTGAAGGTTCGTGAAGTTGCAACGTCCGCCGCCGCTGATGAGAATTTTTTTGCCGACTTTTTCGGCACGTTCGAGTACTAGAACTTTTCGTCCACGCCTTGCAGCGATGCCTGCGCAGAATAATCCGGCTGCGCCTCCACCAATAATAATCACATCAAAATGCATGTGTAAGGATTAATTGGTAGCGAAGATTTGCCGGAAATCTACTTTGATGCTTTCGCTTTCTACTTCCTGATTGTGATAGCGCTTCTCGCCGTCTTTGGTAGTAATAAAAATTGTATTGCCAAACGGTTCAATCGTCCAGACCGCTTTGACTCCATGTCTTACCAATAATTTAGCTTTATCGAGCAAGTCCTGGATGTTTTGACTCGCAGAGATTATTTCAATAGCCAAGGTCGGCATTTCAGGGTATTTAGTAATGTCTTGAAAGAAATTAGGTCTTATCTTGTCTTTTAGAAAGACCGAAATATCAGGAGTTAACCCTTTCTCAATATCCAAAGTTAATTCGACCAGCGGTTTGTAATCTTTATTTTGTGAAAGATGCAAAAGAATTTCAGTGCAAATATAGCTGTGATTAAATGACGGCATTTCTGCTGTTTCCTCTTGGGTTGATTCGATATTTTCTGCAAATTCTTCGGTCATCATAATTCTTTACCTCAATTAATTAGTATTTTACCACATCCCCTTCTCAGGATGAATTGAGCATGAAGAATGTTAACGGTATGCAATTTTCATACACCTGCTGTTACGAATCAATATAGCCGTCTTTTTCATTCCGCTCTGCTTCAAGAATTTTACGGTCAGCCAGATCGTACCATCGTTGATAACCGTGCTTCGATAAACCCCAGGCACCTAATCCAAAATGCTTGATAATTTTTTCTTTGATAATTTCACGATTGACCAAACCTTTACGACTCAATAAATAAATGGCATCTTCCTGATCTTTGAAACGTCCGGCGATAAATTTTAGAATCACTAACCACTCCGCCGTGAGAATCGGAAGATCATCAATCTTGACAGCCTCAGCCAGCGCATCTTGAAATAATGCTTTGAATTCATCATTACGAATGATCCAGTCTACTGATACGATCTTTTTATCAGTTTCCGCTTGATAACGTTCACCGCCTTGCTTGAGCTGCCCGACAATCTTTTCTTTCGGCATCGGCAAACGCCTTGACGCAATCATATCAATATCTTTGGTCAATCTGTCACTCCCATAAAAATTCATCGCCAAGCCGCCAACCAATGCCCAATCAATATTGTTTTCTTCCGCGATTTTGCTGATTAAATCAATCGCCTGCGAAGCTGACTCTTCATCAATTACATCAAGATTTATTTTTCTTTTCGTCATAATTGGTGGAATAAATAATGATTTCTAGCGCATAAACTTTCGCCGAATCACCAACGCCAGCAAAGACGCTTGCCACGGTGCGACATTCTTACCAAATAATTTGAATGTTTTGCAAAGCTTGAATTTTATGGTCTTTGGTTACGAGCGGTAAATTGAGGTGCAAAGCGGTTGCGGCAATAATTCTGTCGGGCATGTCGGGAACAGTCTGGCGGGAAATAGATTCAAGTTTGTCGGCAATTTCTCTGGTCAATTCAATCAGACGAAATGCTGTGGTCGAATCATCCAACGCATTTCGCAACGAAACTAAAACGTCTGCGGGAATTTTGTTCTTTTCGATTAAATAAATTAGTTCCACAATGCTGATTGAAGAAACATAAATTATTCCTTTAGTTTCTGCCTTATCAATGGCATTTTCTGCAAGTTTTGACAGTTCGGCCGGGTCACCAAAATACCAAATTACAACGTGAGTATCAATGACAACGTCCGCCATAAATTATTTTTCGTTTTCGGTATCTTGGGTATAACCACGCCACATTTCATTTCGGGCTTCTCGTAGATCATCATCGCTGATTTTGATATTCAGATGCGAAAGCGAGCCTTTCAAGCTTTTTCGCTCTGCTGGCGGTTTTATTTTTGTTTCCAAAAACTCTACAAAATGAAGTGCCTCTTCTTTCAAGCTTGGCGGTAAAACCTTAATTTTTGCAAAAATCACTTCTTCAGATGTCATAAAAATCACCTCACAAATTGTATTTTATCACAAATATTTTGCTAACTGATAAATGCTTAAAGGTGAATGGGAATGTTATCGCATAAACTTCCGCCGAATCGCCAACGCCAACAACGCCGCTTGTAACGGGACGCATATCTGTTCCAGGATTGTCCAAAGTTCGCCACAAACTGTCAGCGGTTGGTAGGATTCAACATTCTGCAAGGCTTGATTACGCTACACATTCCGAATTACCAAACTGTATTCACGAATTGTGAATTCTCGATTTTGGGGTCGTTTGTAATTAACGCTAAGTTCAGAAAATTGGCAGTTGAAGCGATTAGTCTGTCGTGAAGTTCGGGAATATCGGTAATTTGTTGAGCCTTTTGGATAATCTCAAAACTCAGAGGCACTTCTTTGTAAGTTTGAAAGTTTTTGAGGTGTTTTTCAACTTCGTGCAGATTCAAACTGATTCGCTGTTTTTCGGCTAGATACAAAATTTCAGCAAAAACCATTGCCGGAATATAAATCGTAGTTTTACCCGAATCCGCCGAATCAAAAAGCTGCTTAACATTTTGGCTTGATTTCCTGTTTTCAAGATGCAAAATCAACGCCATTGTATCTGTTACATACTCATCGGCGAGGATAAAGTTGCTCATAGTTTTCAAATTCCATTTCCAAATGTTGCAATTCGCCTTGCTCAAAAATTGCCAAATCTTGTTCAATTAAAGCGTTATTCTCATTTTCCTTTTGCGTCAAAAACTCGGCAAAATCTAAAACTTCTTGCTTTCGATTCATCGGCAAAATCTTAAACTTCTCAAGCAAAACTTCCTCTACAGTCATAAAATGAACCTCCAATTCATCGAAATTTTAGCACAGTCTTTCCTCTCGATAAATCTGTAATGTCAACGCATAAACTTCCGCCGAATCGCCAACACCAACAACGCCGCTTGCAACGGTGCAAATATCTTTTCCAAGATTATCCAGAGTTCGCCACAAACTGTCAGCGGTTTGCGGTATTCAACATTCTGCAAGGTCGCGGTTTACCTTGCGTTGCGAAGTTGTGAAATCAGCTTAAAAGCAAATATAGACGAGCATTGAACGTAGGATTTATTACGCCATAAAGCATCATAAACGCTACTAATCCTTCTTAACCATTACATCTAATTTGCTTGTATTTGAACCCATCAACCATTTGGCAAATGTTACTTCCATTTTTGATAACGGTTGCATAATGCTTCTGATTTGCATTTTTTGAAATAGTCTTTGCGAAAGTAGTTTCTTCAAAAATGCGTAAAATTTCGCATCGCCACCCGAAATTATGTGCAATTTACCGTTTCTATTTTCTACGGCTTTGTAAATTTCGTTGGCAATGTTGGTCGGCGAAGTAATGTTTGGCAGAGCCTCTTGTGCTGAAAGAAATGTTTGATAATACTTTTTGTAATGCTGGAAAATTGATTGGTTTGACGTTGCACCATCGTCTAATTTTGTGAAAATTTTGGTGGCGTGTGCTCCCGGATAAATCGCTTTTACTTCGATATTGAAAGGTGCTAACTCAATTCCCAAACTTTCTGTTATCCCGCGAACCGCCCATTTGCTGCTGCCGTAAGCCGCAATATACGGATAATTAAATTGTGCAGAAGCCGATGCAAGATTGATAAACATTCCATCTTTATTTTCTCTAAAATGCGGGATAAATGCTTTGGTTACAGCAAATAACCCAAAGACATTTGTTTCGTATTGTTCCTTAATTTGCTCCATCGTTGATGTTTCAGTTGGTCCCATCAAACAATATCCGGCGTTGTTGACCACTACATCAATTTTGCGGAATTTTTTAATAACGCTTTCTACAACTTCGTTAACTTGCTCAAAGTTTGTAACATCTAATTCGTATATAGCGACGCTTGTTAAATTCTTGAAAAGTTCACGGTTTTTTGTCGTATCTCGCACAGTTGCCGCGACATTCCAACCAGCTTTGGCAAATAGTTCAACCGTTGCTTTTCCAAAACCCGAATTTGTTCCTGTGATAAAAATTGTTTTGTTCATATATTTTACTCTTGATAATAATCGAATGTTCGTTTAATTAAATTCCCGAAAAAATCAATTCGTAACTGCATCCCACGCAATTTCGTATGTCGCGTCAATTGTTGTCTTGTCCAAAACAATTTGTCCGCTCAGATGTTCTTTAATCAATCCAATCAGAGGCGAAAACGTAAATGCGACAAAGATTTCACGCGAAATATCTTTGAAAACTATTTCATCTTTTCCGCGATTAAATAACTCCAAAATCGGTAAAAAATAGCTCATACTTTCATCTTTACAACCTGCAACTATCGGAGAATTAGCAAATTGCTCAGTAAAAGCAAACCTAACCGGATTCTGAATTGCGTAATTGTAATAATTGTTCCAAATAATTTTGAACGAATCCGCGACTGACAAATTTTCCGACACGCCTTTAAAAAGTTCAACACTCATTTCCTGTTTGACGAACAAATATATTTGATTCAGCAGCACTTCTTTATTTTCAAAATAGACATAAATCGTGGAGGGCGAGACATTTGCGGCTTTAGCAATCTTAGACATCGAAGTATCAGCAAAACCATTCGCAGTAATCAATTCAATCGCCGCATCGCAAATCGCCTGTTGTTTATTGTCGTCTTTATGTCTCACAATTCTAAAATAAATGAACATTCGTTTATTGTCAAAAAGTAAAACCTTGTCAAGGAATAAAAGACTCACCTGTTTGCAGTCCGCGTTCCATTACATCGGAATTTTTACTCCATTCTCTTTCGCAAAATCAATCTGCGTCAACGTGCCAAACTACGCAGACGGAACGCGGGCTGCCAGCCTGCGTGTCTATTCTTAATCTCATTCACATACGCAGGCTGGCAGCCTACGTTGCGTTTTCTGGCGTTCCGTTTCTGCGATGCGAGGCACTTGAAAAACGCCAGTCGCTTTGATTTTCGCAAAGTCGGGCTTTTACCGGATTTCTTTCGATGTAATTAAACGCTTTCTCGAAATGATCATAATTTCTAATAAATCTGTCAAATGGTTCGGGAAACCAAAATCTTCCGATTCGATTTAACACTTTGTTTGCCTTTGTTGACGTATAAGATTTACACGAATGCACAATTTCGCTGAGAGAGTAACCTTTATTCGGAGTCAAAAGCAGATGAAGGTGATTGGGCATGATCACCCAAGCGTGAAGCTTATATTTTACATCGGCAAAGTGTAACAAATTTTCCTCAACGATTTCGGCGACCTTTGGATCACGCAAATAACAATTTCCAATGCCTTGATCCAAATATTTTTCAACATTAATGAGCAACTCGCGATCCGTAATTAATTTTTGCTCGACCTGAAGTTGTAGATTCTTCAAAACATTTTGCGGCAATGAATCGGCAAGACGATACGTCAGAAACTGCGTAAGTTCACCGCCATCAAAATGCGGCAAATAACCTCGTGAATACCAACCTCTTGGAGAAAGTTCTTTCATAAGACGGAACGCAGGCAGCTTGCCGACGTATGTCTGTTTCCTTTTTCTCGCAGGCTGGCAGCCCGCGTTCCATTGTTCCATTATCAATACGTCGCCCGCCCACCCGTCATATCAAACGTAAACCCCGTCGTAAAACTGGCTTCCGGTGAAACAATATACGCCGCGAGATTCGCAATTTCTTCCAGTGTACCGCAGCGTTTCATCGGGATTTTGTCAGTCATATATTTCACCATTTCATCGGAGAGCGCATTCACCATCGCCGTCCGAATCACTGCCGGAGCAATCGCATTCACCGTAATTCCCTCTTCGGCGTATTCCTTCCCCATCACTTTCGTCATTCCAATGACGGCGGCTTTCGAGGCTGAATACGCCACCATTCCGGCGTTTCCGTCCTTTCCCGCAATCGAAGCGAGATTTAGGATTCGTCCATATTTTTGCTCGCGCATGTACGGTAAAACCGCCCGTGAAGTCAGAAAACTCCCGTTAATATTGACTTCAAAGACTGACTTAAAATCCTCAAACTCGACTTCATGAGTTTTAATATTCGTTTTTCCGGTCGTGCCCGCGCTGTTGACGAGAATATCTATTCGTCCGAATTTCTTAGCAATTTTATTAATCGTCTGCGCCACTTGCTGTTCATTTGTCACGTCAAGCTGATAAGCAGCGGCAGCCCCTCCAATTATTTTTGCAGCCTTTTGTAGCGCCGGTTTCTGCCAATCCAGTAACACAACTTGGGCACCCTGCGAGGCTAATTTTTGTGCAACAGCAAAGCCGATTCCATTGGCTCCGCCAGTAATGACCGCGACTTGTTCGCTGAATGAGCTGTTCATAATGATCGTTCCAGAAGTCTGAGAAAATGCCTCAACATTTCAGCCAAATACTATTTTGAGATTACGCTATGCGCAATCCCTCCTGCGCCATAAATGAGTATTTTTTAATGAATCACCCTTGACAATGTTTTGACCAGTTCGTAGTATTTTGCCTGTCTAAGTGTTCACTCTTCAGACACCAATAAATTTAGACATTGTCAGTAGTAAACTGGATTTGTTGAATTAACAACAGATTCATCAAGAGAAGTACCGTTGTGTTAGCCCCCATTTTCTTTGTTATTATCCCTACGCCGCATTTTCTGACGCCCCCTAATTTCGTCAGCGATGCGGTTTTTTGCTTTTTTCCAGTAGTTTGTAGTAGCAGTGCCCCGCAAGCCCCCGAAACTCAGATACAGTCCGAGGTCAATCTAAAGGTCGTTCAAAATGAACGAGCGGGACGTTGTATGTATTAACCCGATGAGTCAGCACCCATCGCCAACGTCAGGAGGATTTAACCCATGGTAGATCGAAAAAAAGGAACCGTAAAATGGTTCAATAACAGTAAAGGCTACGGCTTTATCGAACATCCTGAAGGTCAGGGAGATATTTTTGTTCACTATTCCGCCATTCAGGGCAACGGCTATAAAACCCTGCTTGAAGGACAAGTGGTAGAATTCGACCTCATCCAAGGACCCAAAGGACATCAAGCCGAACAAGTGAATACTTTTGACGCTTAAAATGCTCTCATCAAAGTAACACGAAGCCTGACCGGATTTATCCCGTTAGGCTTTTTTTGTTACGAAACCTTTGCTAGATTCACACTTTTTAGAAGCTTTATTGTTTAAACATGCCCCAAAAGGTCACGCTAAAACCCTGTATTAAGTAAAGTTAAAGTTGAAGCGTTAAACCACAACTATTGGTATCTCAAAGAGTTGATTGACTTGAATACAGCATTTTGCTAAAATTTACAGTGTTTGCTGTTGTTAAGCAAACACCTACCCCCGTGTCCGGTAAATTATTACTTTTCACCAACGTCAAAGCGTTACAGTAGTTCACCACATAAAACGAGAATACGAAAAGAGAGCTTATGTATTACATTCCAAAAGGTAAGCCAATGCACGAGAAGCTGAGCACGTCGTTCGTGCGGATGGATGGGCTTCTTGAAGAGTTAAAGGCGGAAAAATTCAACGGGTATATCCTGTTGACGTTCCCGAATCTGAATGGATTCATTTTCGTGCAAGACGGAACTGTCGTTAATGCTGCCGAGGTTGTCGGCCATGAGCAACGCTCTGGCGTCGCCGTCAAAGAACATTTGTTCACCCTCTCACAGCAGGCAAAAGGCACACTTTCTGTTTATTACATTCAAAAAGAAATTGTCCAAACGCTTTCTGGTATCGCTGACGGTGAAAAAGTCTACGAAAATCTTTCGACGGATTGGGCTAACCTTGGAAAACTTATCAAGCGATTATCGGCTGATAAGAAAACTTATTTCTTCAGCGTCTCTTTTGATTCCTCTAATAATAAGCGCGGCATGATTTTCGTGGAAGGTGACAAGGTTGAAGCTATCTGCGCTGTTGGCGACGAGCAGAATATCGGCCAGGATGCGCTGGATAAACTCTTAGCCGACTGCGAAAAAGAAGCAGCCCAATTCACCCTTTATCGTCAGGCAACTTCTCCGATTACCAAAATTGACGAGAACAATATTGATGCCAGCATCAATCAAATTGCGTCTCAGGCTGTCGCGCCGGCTCCGAAACCTGAGCCGATCAAAGTTACAGCTCCCGTCATAACACCTGCTGCACCGATAGTGGTAGAACCCGCGACGATTAATGTAACGACTGCTTCGCCCACTCCCGCCGTCAGCGTTACCACTCCTTACTATGATTCATTGCTGCCTTCGGGAAATCAGGCGGATGCCACGGTAGCGGAAATTGTCGCCGAAGCGAAACCTGCCGAAGCCAGGCCGAAGCCAGTCGTTTTTGACGATGTGCTGGAAGTCATCGAAACGAAACCAGTCGCCGCAACCGTAATCGCGCAGTCGCCAACGCCTTCCGCAGTTTCAGCCGCACAATTAACGCCAGCTCCACTGCCTGAAATTCCCAGATCAGGCAATGAAATGCGCGATCTGATGACTTTGATGAGTCAGGTCGTCGCCGCTGTCGAACAAGGCATGGGAATCGCCGGACGTGGCAGCTCATTCCCGACCGCTTTACGCGCCGGATTATTAGCCGTCACCGAACGTTACCCGTTCCTTGATCCGTTCGCGGCAGAATTTGAATATCAGGATAAGGAAATCGTTTTTGTCGGAACCGCGCAACCAAATGAATTTGCAACTGGCTTAACCGAAGCCTTGCGACAAATGGTAGAAGATTTAATCTACTCCTCAAATGGTCGCGTCCGTGATTACATCGCCGAAGAATTGCGGAAAGTCGAACAAGCCCAGGCGAATGATATTCGCAGATTTAATTTAGGAAGCTTGACCGAGAAAATTTGTCAGCATTAAAAAATGCAGAAGCC
>JAYVZE010000038.1:0-8011 GCA_043783625.1 Blastocatellia bacterium
TCTTGATTCATAGATGCGCCCTTACTGCGTGCGGGCTTCTGCATTATACAGTTACTCTAGCTGATTCGCCTCAAAATAAATGATCTCACCGTCCTCTGCTGTATACGTCACATCAATCGGGCGGCAGCAAACTTCGCAATCTTCGACATAGCTCTGGCTCTGCACCGAGAGGTCGAATACCATTGAAATTTCCTGCCAGCAATACGGGCAATTGAAAAAATATTCTTCTTCCATAAACTATGGCAACTTACCACGATTTGAGTTTGACGCACCGCCTCTTTATGAAAGCGTATCCTTTCTCGCGCTACGCCGTCAATCCTGTTCCCTGCGCTGTGCTATCAAAGCCGCTCAATGAAATTCGCATCGCGCTGGTGACTTCTGCCGGATTACATACGCCTGAACAATCGGGCTTCGATCATGATTTTAAAGGCGGAGATTTTTCGTTCCGCGAAATTCCGAATGATGTTCAGACTAACACTTTAATTGAGAGTCATAAAAGCTCGGCTTTCGATCATGCCGGAATTGAAGCGGATCGAAATCTGGTCTTCCCGCTGGATCGTTTTCGTGAACTCGAAGCGCAAAATATTATCGGCGCATTAAATCATCGGCATTTCAGCTTCATGGGTTCGATTACCAAACCGCAGAAATTGATGGAAGAAACTTCGGTGGAAGTGGCAAAATTACTCCGCGAAGATCAAGTCGAAGCGGTCTTCCTCACACCTATCTGACCGATGTGCGTGCAGACCGTGAGTCTGATTGCCACCGCGATTGAACGTGAAAATATTCCGACGATTTGCCTGTCTTTACTGCGCGAAGTCACGAAAATCATTCGACCTCCGCGTTCGTTATTTGTGCCGTATCCGATGGGCTATCCGTTGGGTGAGCCGAATAATGCAGTCTTGCAAACTGAAATTATTAAAGCTGGATTGAATTTGCTGACCAGAACTGATGTTCCGGCGCTTGAAGAACACCGGGAACGCCCGCATCCTGCGGGCTGAGGCTAATGGGGCAAATTAACTGCGATGAAACCGTATCTATTGCAAGGATTCGCCAGCAGGATGCTGGCGTTCCCGGTGTGGTCTATTGCTTCTTCATTCAATTCTTTGTACCCTTCCGATTCACGAAATATCAACCGGAAAATTCCCCGCATGACATCAACCACCAACATCATTGCTCGCGGTCTGACAGGCGCAAAATGGCAACTTTCAGAAGGCGACGAATCTCTTTTACAAACACTTCAGCAGGAAACCGGCGAGTCTTCTTTATTGCTGCGCTGCCTCATGAATCGCGGTCTCAGTTCCTCAAAACAAGTCAAAGATTTTCTCGCCCCGGATTTTTTGCAGCATCGTTTTGCGCCGTCATTACTGCGCGATATGGCGCACGCGGTAGAGCGACTACGTGCGGCTGTCACGAATAAAGAACGTATTTTAATCGTCACTGACTTTGACGTAGACGGCACCACGTCCAGCGTTATTTTATCCAGCGTTCTAAAATTCATCGGCGCGACTCCCGATCAAATTTCCTGTTATGTGCCGGATCGTTTCTCGGAAGGCTACGGACTTTCCACCGCCATCGTCGAGAAAGCCGCAAACGAAGGCTACGCGATTATTTTGACGGCGGACATTGGCATCAAATCACATGCGGAAGCGAAGCTGGCACGTGAACGCAGCATAGATTTAATTATCTGCGATCATCATTTGCCCGACGGCGAAGATGTCCCAGCAGACGCCTTTGCGGTGCTGTGTCCGAAAGGTTCCTCCGGCACAGATTATCCCAACAAAGATTTAGCCGCCTGCGGTGTCGCGCTAAAATTGGCGGATGCTTTATTAAGCGATCATCCGAAACGCGAATTGATGCTGGGTTCGCTCGCAAAGCTGACGGCGATTGGCTCCATCGCAGATATGGTGGATGTCAGCAATGCCGAAAATCGAGCGATTATTACCTTCGGATTGAACGCGCTGGGCGAGCCAAGTTCTAATCACGGATTGCGCGCTTTGATGAATGTCGCGCAGGTAAAAGCTCCGGTCACGACTTATGATGTTGGATTCAAGTTAGGGCCGCGCATCAATGCGGCGGGACGCATTGCCCACGCCAACACTGTGCTTTCGCTCTTCGCTGCGCCTAATGAATCTGCCGCCGAAGCCATCGCTTCAGAATTAGATCAGCTCAATGTCGAGCGTCAACAAATCCAGCAAAGCCTCGCCAACAAAGTCATCGAAGAAGTCGAAGCCAAACCCGAACTTGACCGCGTACTTTTATTTTCAGGGCACGAAAGTGATGGTTATCATCGCGGTGTAGTCGGTATCGTTTGCTCAAAATTAGTCGAACGCACCGGCCGCCCAACGCTGACCTGCGCGATCAATGAAGAAGGCATTGCGCACGGCTCGGCGCGTTCCATCAAAGGCTTTCACATCGTCGAAGCGATGCAATCGGCATCAGATATTTTGATTAAATTCGGCGGACATCCGATGGCGGCAGGCTTCACGATCAAAGCGGAAAACATTGAAGAATTTCGCTATCGTTTAAATAATTACGCCGCAGAATTTTTGAGCGATGAAGATTTAGGGCGAACGCTGACAGCCGATGCTGAAATGACATTGGAAGATGTCACCATTTCAATGATTAAAAATTTAAGCCGGATGGAACCGCACGGCATCGGCAATTCAACTCCATTATTTTTAATGCGTGATTTACCGATTCGGTCTATCAATACGATGAAAGAAAAGCATCTGAAAATCAATGTTGGAAAAGTCGGAAAAACACTGGAAGCAGTCTGGTGGAATGCGGCGCAATTCTCATCACAGCTTGAGCAGTCCGATTCAATCAGCTTACTATGTCGCCCTGAAATTAATGAATGGAAAGGGCGGACGACCATTCAATTAAAGATTGTTGATGCCGCCATTGAGTAACTAAAAAACTAAATTAGTCGGTGTGCCAGCATCTTGCTGGCGAGGTTTTGTGCCGAGTTCCTTTTTATAAAAATGCCAGCAAGATGTTGGCACACCAATCAACCAAAGGATTTTTCACCATGATTCGTCATCTTGTCTTTTTTAAATTTAAACCTGAAACCACCCAAATCGAACGCGATGAATTGTTAGCCAGGCTGCGCGGGCTCCCCGAAAAAATCGCCGAAGTAAAATCACTCGAAGCCGGACACGATGTCGTTCAATCGCCCCGCTCTTTCGACTTAGCAATTAATTCAACCTTTGAAAATCTGGAAGCATTAGGAATTTACGCCAGGCACGCCGACCACATTCCTGTTGTGGAACGCGCCAAAGAAATTTGTGTGCAGGTTGCCGCCGTAGATTATGAATTCTAAGCTTTGAGGAAAAATTTATGCCGAACATTGCAACCTGTAACGTCAACGAATTATCCCGGCTTCTCGCCCGCGAACCGGGCACGCAAATCATTGATGTGCGCGAATATTCTGAATACGCCAGTGAACACGTAGCCGGAACCAAACTCGTGCCGCTCTCTGCGCTGGACAAAAATTTCAGCGAAATTAATGCCCGGCAACACGCTTACCTGCTCTGCCGTTCCAGCGCACGTGCCACGCAGGCAGCAAATAAATTAGCGGCCAACGGCTTTGAAAATCTCACCATTGTCGAAGGCGGAATCATGGCGTGGAAAGCCGCTGGATTACCGGTCGAAAGAGGCTCCAGCAAAGTCTGGTCACTGGAACGACAAGTGCGATTCACGGCAGGGTCATTCGTGTTGCTCGGCGTTCTCCTCTCATATTTCGTCCATCCATATTTCATCGCACTGTCAGGATTTATCGGAGCCGGACTCGTCTTTTCTTCCGTCACCGATACGTGTGGGATGGGAATGGTATTGGCGAAAATGCCGTGGAATCAAAGCCCGAAAACTTGTACGAGCTAAACAGGAAAATTCGTCAGGATTTACAGGATGAACAAGATGTTCACGAACCAATTCAAATTCTTAATCCTGTAAATCTTGTCAATCCTGTCAAATTTCTTATCCATTATGAAACGTAATTCACCCTTCGGCGAGCTCGAAATTATTGACGCACACACACATTTTTTCTCGCACCAATTTTTCTCAACGCTCATTAACCAATCACCAAATTTGAGTCAGGAAAATGACCCGTTCGCTTCCGTCGCGGTCATGACCGGATGGAAGATGCCTCCGGCTGATCCGGCAGAATTTGCTGCGCAATGGCAACAAGAACTCGACCGTTCTCAAATCTCCATGGCGATGATGATGGCAAGTGTTCCCAGTGATGAAGAATCCATCACTGCCGCTGTCAACGCTGTGCCTGATCGCATCCTCGGAGGCTTCATGTTTGATCCAACGAAGCCTGACGTTGAACTGCGGATCCGCCGCGCCTTTGATGATCTCAAATTAAAAGTAGTCGCCCTCTTCCCCGCCATGCATCACTACTCCACCGCCGAAAATGAAGGCGTGAGAACTGTCGTAGCAGTGGCGGCAGAAACTCCCGGCACTGCCGTCTTCGTACACTGTGGAGTACTTTCTGTCGGCGTACGCAAGAAACTTGGCTTGCCGGGCAAATTCGATTTACGGTTTTCAAATCCACTTGATCTTTACAAACTTGCGGTTGAATTTCCCAAGACAAATTTCATCATCCCGCACTTCGGTGCCGGAATGTTCAGAGAAACGTTAATGCTGGCTGATCTCTGCCCGAATGTTTACCTGGACACGTCGAGCAGCAATCAATGGATGAAATACGAAGGACTTGATTTAACCACCGTCTTCAAACGCGCACTTAAAGTCGCCGGACACGAACGCCTTTTATTCGGGACAGATTCATCCTTTTTCCCACGCGGATGGAATGCTGAAATCTTTACTTCGCAGGGAACTGCGCTGGTTGAAAACGGAGTAAGCCACGAGCAGGCACAAGCAATTTTTGGCGGCAATTTGCGGCAGTTACTTAGCCTTCACGCTACATCTAATTTATAAATCATCATGGCATCTCGCTGCATACAAAGCGGGCATATTCCTACGCCATTGAGCTTTCATACTCGCAGAAAATCTCTTCACAACTTGATCCGAACTGCGCAACGACCGTACTTTGTGCCGGAGGCTACCGCTCCATTACGGCTTCCAGCTTTTACTCGTCACGGTTTTAAGGAAATCTACAATGTCATAAGGAATGACTGCGCGAGTCAATGTGAGCTATCGGATTTGCTTACAGTATAGAACGTTTTCTGCGTCATCCTCTGACGCATGGCAACAACACCCACAGTAGCGGCAATATTACTAAAACTTGCCTGACAAAATAATTCCGTCTAATTAGCCATGTTAATTATTTTAGAGTAAGTTCAATTTCCTCATAGCCTTGTCTATTCATTTGACGATAACGTAGATTCATGTTTGATTCCGGTTTGAAATACAGTAAATATGCGTTTGTCGCGTCTTGGGTAACAAATGGTACGTCCGGGTGTTGTTTGATTTTATCCTGTAACTTTTTTTCTCTCTCACGTAAGGATCCAACAAAATACTGATACTCAATCCTAACACCATTGACCCAAATTTCACCATTTGGCAATAACCCTGTGCCTGTTAGTCTTACCAAGCGGTATCCATTCGTATTTATAGGCGAACGAAATTTAAGAGTATCATTCAGAGTAAAATTCTCTTTGAACATTGGTTCCATAACACTTAATTCTGAAAGCTTCGCCAAATTCCATCTACCATTTACAACTAGGTCAAAAAAGTTTATCGCAGAAGACCTCTCTGGTGTTACAAATGTAATGATTGGAGTCCCTGTGTAAGTACTTCCCATCGAAAACCGTAATACAATTTGCCGTGAATTTGTAATCTCAAAAGCCCCTTTGATTGCTGGAGAAGTCGCCGTTGAAGTAGTACCAGATGGCGCAATATCAGATGGCGCAATAGTAAGTGACTTTTCAAGCGGCACACCATTGATGAGTATGCCCAATTGCGGGGAAAAGTTTCTTCCTTGGATAATAGCCGTAATATCTTCGCCCTTCTTAACGGACACGTACATTACGCTACTAATCCAGAAAGAGGTAGTTTTCTCACTTGGCACAGCTACTATGTATTCTTTTTCTTTTATTAGATGACTAGGAGCTTGATCTGGTGATTGATTACGCTTGAAAGCACGTCCTGTCGCCTTGAGCTTTAGTGCTAAAGTTTTATGTGGGACAGCCAGCACAGCAAACATTGTGCGCTGACCAGGTGCAATTCGTCGAGTCCCAGGCGTTGGACCGAATGTCCACCCAAACCGATTTGTACCTTTTCCAAATCCTGCGGCGAATACTTCCTGCTGCATAAAACGTTCATAAAGCTCGCGTTGTCTTTGATAGTTTACTTTTGCTCCGAAGCCAAAAACCCATCGTGCGACAAATTGAAAAGCAGATTTTTTAATAGTGGCATGATGCTCATTAATATTAAGAGCACTTTGGCGTGGAATTACATCTAGCGCACGCACACCACGAGGTAATTTGGGTAATATGGATTCAGTAACAATTTCTTCATTTTTGGTTATTTTCTTTGTAGTTATCATCTCCAAAGCAATAGGACAAGGTTGTCCTGTACATTGCTTTCTTATACGTTCCTCTCTCTGTGCCTGCTTCAACTTAAATTCATCTTCCTTTGACTTAGGCTTCTCCTCCTCTTGTTTTTTCGCTTCCGGGTCTTCATCATTCCCGTTGTCATTGTTGTCATCATCATCAGCGAGGAAAGGAGTACTACTTTTATCAGTTGGCACTTCATCATAGTAACCAGTCACTTCCCATGCTGCCTGAGCTACATAATCATCTCCTTTGTCCGCCACCGTATAGATTGAAGCGGGGAGTTCAAGAAAAAGGATACGCTCATCTGGACCAACTTCATCGCGCAGTAGCGTGAGTTGTTTGGCAATGATCTCATATTGCATTTGAATAAAGTTATCAAGAATAATTGAAGAGTGTAAGCTCGGCGAGGCATTCTCTGCCACCATCTGTCTCAAAGCAGCTTCATAAAAATCAGTGAACCCTTTGCTAGTAGGCAAACTCCCATTCGATTCTAAAGTGGGAAGTGTTACTGACGGAGCAGTGATAGCACTACCAGCCACACCGTTTTGTTTAGCCAGCTCTGCCTCCAACGCACCTTGTTCAGTAGTAAGTGATGCTTCCTTGGCTCTCAATTCCGCTATCTGGATGGCGCGTTGCTTATCTTCTTCTGTCAAGGCAGCAGGGGGAGTTGTCGCAGAACGTTCGGCAGCACGTTGCGCATCTATCGTAGTTAACCGTGCCAGCGAGAGGTTGATTTCTTGTAGTTGCTGTCTTAATTCCACTTGCCGTTTTTCCAGAAGCGCGACTTTTGCCTTAGCCTCCTCCCGTCGCATCAAGGACTCGCGATAATTTTGTACCGCTGCTTGATTTTCTATTCCTAGTTTTTGATCAAATGCTGCTTGCACTTCTAGCAACTGTTGAAGCACTACGACCTTACTCGCGTTTATTTTATTGGGATCAAGTTGACCGGGAGTAGGTAACTCAATGTTTAGGCTGCGATTCTTGTGATGCATGTTTGCCAATAGATAGTGAGCTTGCCCCAACGACCAAATTGAAGGCTGCCCGGCTTCTACTTCCACGACAACATTTTGCGCAGCCGTAGAAAAGCCTGTAAAAAGATATAGTGAAAAAAGAGAAACAATTAAACCAACAAAGTAAATTTTTCGCATAACAAGCCCTCGTAAAATAGTTAAAAAGAAGTCACAAAACCCTATCTGTATGACGGTCAGATTTTTGATTCATGTAAATTCGCTCTAATGAGAGATTCACAAAATCTCAGGATAATCGGCAATTATTCACTCTTTAGTTTCGTCATAATTGCGTTTCCGGTTGACCCGTTCCAAGTGTTGTGCAGAGTTCCTTCCCAAGTCTTAAACTTTTGGGTAATGGCTCAGTTGGGAGAGACAGTACCCTGACAACGTGTCAGTAGCCCGCGCGTCAGGCTTGTCTTTACCCAAAACTTTTGAGTATATGAGTCAACCGAACACCCTCAACCAACACCTGCAAAACAACGT
>JAYVZE010000039.1:0-46971 GCA_043783625.1 Blastocatellia bacterium
AAAATGGCGGAGATAGAAGGATTCGAACCTTCGGTAAGGCTTTACACCCTACAACGGTTTAGCAAACCGCCGCCTTAAGCCACTCGGCCATATCTCCGCACAGCGAGCGTAAGTATCTTGATTTTGGGGCGAGCTGTCAAGATTCAAATCGGTAGATTCGCCAAAAGTATTTTTTGCTTGTATACTCCTCACGTTTTCAATGCGCTTTGTGGTTCTCACAGGCGCAATCGTTTCAACTAAAATTCGACAACTGCTTGCGCCACGAAGAGACGCAAAACAACCATCAATAACAGGAAATTCCTATGCACCCGACTTGGATTGATTACACGATTATTCTTATTTATTTTGGCTTTGTCCTCGGTATCGGTTTCGTACTGAAAAATCAGATGAAGACCAGTACGGATTTCTTTTTGTCCGGTCGTTCGATGCCGGCGTGGATTACGGGACTGGCGTTTTTATCCGCGAATCTTGGCGCGCAGGAAGTGATCGGGATGGGCGCGAGCGGTGCGAAGTACGGGATTATGACTTCGCATTTTTATTGGATCGGCGCGGTTCCAGCGATGCTGTTTGTAGGAATTTTCATGATGCCATTTTATTACGGCTCCAAGGCGCGTTCTGTCCCTGAGTATTTGAAAATGCGTTTCGATGAAAAAACGCGCGGATTGAATGCGATTTCGTTTGCCGTGATGACGATTTTTTCTTCGGGCGTTTCGATGTACGCGATGGGGAAACTGCTGCAATTATTGCTTGGATGGGATTTCAACGCGGCAATTTTTATTTCTGCGTTGATCGTTTTGGCATACACATTTTTAGGTGGATTGACTTCGGCGATTTACAACGAAGTGCTACAATTTTTTCTGATTGTGCTTGGCTTTGTGCCGCTCGTATTTTTAGGGTTGCGCGATGTCGGAGGATGGGGCGGATTGCAATCACGATTGACGAGCGAGATGACGCATTCGTGGCAATATCTCGGCAGTACGAGTTCAAATCCGATGGGCGTCGAATGGTTTGGAATGATGATGGGCCTCGGATTTGTGTTGTCGTTTGGATATTGGTGTACAGATTTTTTAGTCGTTCAGCGTGCGATGGCGGCGGATTCAATGACTTCGGCGCGAAGGACTCCGTTGATTGCGGCATTCCCGAAAATGCTGTTTCCGTTTTTAGTTATTTTGCCGGGAATGATCGCTGGCGTAGTCGGTTCGGCTTCGACGAAAGTCATGACGGCTACCGGGAATTCGACAGAAATTCGTACGACGGATGGACGGGTGATTTCTTCAGGCGCACCAACGGCAACTTTTTCTGGCACAACTCCGGCGCAGGCGGAAGTTCCGGGCGCGGCAGGGAAGGGAATTATCCCGGCGAAAATAGATGAAGCTACCAAAAAACCAGTGGTTGGCAAAGATGGAAAAGTTGAACTTGATTATGATCTGGCGACGCCGATGATGTTGGTGCATTACTTTCCAACGGGATTATTAGGCATCGGGTTGTGTGCGTTGCTGGCTTCGTTTATGTCGGGGATGGCGGGGAATACGACGGCTTTTAATACAGTCTGGACGTACGATATTTATCAGAGCTATCTCAACAAAAATGCCTCCGATGCACATTATTTGTGGATGGGCAGAATGGCGACGGTTGGCGGCTTAGCGATCTCTGTTGCGGCGGCGTACATGGCGAAACAATTCAATAACATTATGGATGTTTTGCAATTAGTTTTTGCGTTCGTGAACGCGCCATTGTTCGCGACGTTTATGCTGGGAATGTTCTGGAAGCGGGCGACGGCGCATGGGGCATTTTATGGCTTGTTGTCGGGGACTTTGGCGGCGGCAGGGCATCACGGATTGACGTTGCCAATTGGTTCAACTGCCGGAGTCAAAGGCGGATTTTTCGGCCCCATTCTGCACATGTACCCAAGCGAGATGGCGCAGAATTTCTGGACGGCGATTTGGGCGTGGACGACGTGTTTTGTTGTAACAATTCTTATTTCAATGCTGACGAAACCGAAAGCTGATGAAGAACTGGAAGGCTTGGTGTATTCATTGACGCCAAAGCCGAAAGAAGAAGGCTTGGCATGGTATCAGCGTCCGGTAACTTTGGCGTGGATTGTCTTAGTTATACTTGTAGGGTTGAATGTTATTTTCTGGTAAGCGAACTGTACGGTGAACTGTTAGTTTGCCGTTAATGCGCGAACTAACAGTTCACACTACGCGGGAGAAATTATGGGCTTGGATATTCGAATTCCGATTGGGTTAATGTTTTCAATTTTTGGATTATTGCTGACGGGATACGGCGCGGCTACCAATGGCAATGCGATGTATCAGCAACATTCGCTCGGACTCAATATGAATTTATATTGGGGCTTGGCAATGCTGGCATTTGGGGTTTTTATGCTGGTATTGGGGAAGAGAGCGAAGTCGTAATTGAAGAAAGCGCAAGCGTCCTAATTCGACTTGCAGACAGTCTGTCGGCCTAAGAGCGAGAGGCTTCCATCTCCCTGATGGTGGCTTTACAGACGCGGTTACGACCTTCTTTTTTAGCCTGATACAACGCCGTGTCAGCGGCTTGCAAAAGTCGCTCTGGAGTATTTCCGTGATCGGGAAAAGAGGCGACGCCAATACTGGCACTTAATCGGATAGTACCGATCAAGCTTTGATTAATCGCATGACACCAATGCTCAGCCGCTGCCGTTGCTCCTTCTAAGGCAGTTTGTGGCAGGATTAATGCGAATTCTTCACCACCAAAACGTGTCGCAATATCTATGCGACGGGACTGCGTTGATAAAATTGCTCCGGTTTGACGAATAGCTTCGTCTCCCGCCAGATGTCCCATTTCATCATTGATCCGTTTTAAGAAATCAAGGTCAACAATCACGAGAGAAAGTTGTTGGTTATAACGGCTGGCGCGTTCGCACTCAAGCGCGAAAGTCTCGTCAAAATAACGACGATTGTGCAGACCGCTGAGCGCATCACGGACGGATTGTTCCTGCACTTTGCGATGAAGCTTTGCATTGGCGACGACGACTGAAACCTGCTGAGAAATAGTATTGAGCAACTGAATTTCAGGATCGCTCCAGGTTCGTGTGGTATCGCACTGATGTAAGCCAATATCGCCAAACCACTCATCTTGCTGGACGAGCGGTTCACACAGGATGGATTTAACTCCAAATCCACTAGCCAGGGTTTTAGTGGATAATCGCTGATCGTTAAGACTATTTTGACTCAAGTCCGTAGTCACCCAGGAACTGTTGTACGAAGCCTCCGCTTCTTCACCGGCTTTTTCAATCGGAAATGCCATCCGCTCCATCGAAGAGACATTTGGTGCGCAGCTTTCACTGACCACAGATAACGTTTCTGTGGTTCGATCAACTAAACGAATAACTGAACGAGAAGCTCCAAAAAGCTGCCGGAGGGGTTCTGCGGCTTCACGTAAAATAGTTTCGATTTCGAGTGAAGAAGTTAGCGAACGCAGCAGGCGATTGATTAAATGCTGATGATCTATGTTGCGACGAAGCTGAACGTTAGCGTTTTCGATAGCCTGATGTCCGGCGGTCAATGAAGCTTCCAGATCAACGACTCGTTCTCCGGCACGGAGACGTGCGTAAAGCTCAGCGCTGTCAAAAGGTTTCGTAATGAAATCGTCCGCCCCGCTATTCATCCCTTCAACTAATTCACTTTTTTGACTTTTAGCAGTGAGCAGGATGACGTAGGTATAGCGCTCGCTGGAGCTTTTGCGGATGCGGCGGCATAGCTCCAGCCCATCTACACAAGGCATCATCCAATCGGTGATGACCAGCGGGAACGGCTCTCTGGAATAGAGATCCCACGCCTCCTCACCATCTTTGGCTCGGATGATTTCATAGCCCCATCGTTGCAAAGTTCTTTCCAGCACCAGTCCTGAAACAGGGTCATCTTCGGCTATCAGTACTTTCATCGGATCACCTTCCTGAGGGTCTTGCTGACCTTCTCAAATTCCATTTCAGCCTTGAGCGCGAGATTCGCTGCATCTTCATAACAGCCCGCCATTGCTCGTCCCTCAATTTGTGAAAATATTTCCTGTAGTGGGAGCGCGGTAATATTTCCTGAAGCCCCTTTCAGGTTATGTGCTTCACTTCGAATCTCCGCGACATTTTTTTGTTTGATTAAATTTCTCAGCCGCGTAATGCGTTGCGGTGTATCGCTTAAATATAGCTCAATCAGTTCTGCCAGAAATTCCGGATCGTCATCAGTTAATTTTCGTAATGCCCTCAAATTCACAGAGTCTGGCTGCTGCTGATTCGCTCCCGGCTCAATAATATTTTCTCTTTTTTTGACA
This sequence comes from Blastocatellia bacterium, assembly GCA_043783625.1. GTDB lineage: Bacteria > Acidobacteriota > Blastocatellia > RBC074 > RBC074 > JAFDVL01. The sequence continues at coordinate 4,309 of JAYVZE010000039.1, forward strand.
GAATCTGTGCTCAGGTGATCGCTCCATCGCTCAACCACATTTATCAATTCGTCAATTTTGAGTGGCTTCGTGATGTAATCGTTCATTCCGGCAGCCAGGCATTTTTCACGATCTCCAGCCATGGCGTGAGCAGTCATGGCGATAATCGGAATATTTTGATGTTCTGGCATAGCGCGAATTTTTGCAGTGGCTTCGTACCCACTCATCACCGGCATTTGAATGTCCATCAATACCAGATCAAAGGTGGAAGGAATGCTTTCTGCAATTTCCTGACAGGCTTCCAGTCCATTATTGACAGCTATCACGTGATGACCATTTTTTTGTAAAAGCTTAACTGCAAGTTTCTGATTTACGACATTATCTTCAGCTAATAAAATTCGAGCTGAAGGTTGTAACCTTTCAAATATTTCAGGTTGTTTTGCTGCCAGAGCCGTCACCGGTTCATCGGAGGTTAAATCGCTGATGACATCAAAGAGCTGAGATTGTTTGATGGGTTTAGTGAGGAGGGCGGCTACTCCGGCTGTCTGCAAGACGGGGTCATCATGTCTGAGCCGCATCGAAGTCAGCAACATAACGATAGTTTTTTTGATGTCTTTATTGGCTTTCACCAGACGTGCGACTTCGATGCCATCCATGTGAGGCATTTGCATATCAGTGAGCAGCAGGTCGTATGGAGTGCCTTGACTGGCGGCCTCATGCATCATTGCCAGAGCCGTAATACCGTTGCTGGCAAGATGAGGTTCACAACCAAAACTGCGGAGCATCTTTTCAAGAATGATCCGGTTGGTCTCATTGTCATCAAGAACCAAAATCCGAATCTGTTCAATTTGTGCCTGAATTCTTGATGGCTCGTTGGGCGCACAGCGATGTAACTCCAGGGTAAACTCGAAAGTACTACCTTCATTAATTTTAGTTGTGACTGCAACGTTTCCACCCATCATCTGGACTAGCTGTTTGCAAATCGCTAAGCCGAGACCCGTTCCACCGTATTGTCTGGTGGTGGAACCATCAGCCTGAGAGAAGCTTTCAAAAATATAATGAAGCTTATCCTGGGCAATTCCAATGCCCGTATCGCGGACAGAAAAATGAACTTTGGCAAAGTCTTCGTTGAATGATTCAATTTTGGTGCAGAGAACAACTTCGCCCTTTTCAGTAAACTTCAAAGCATTACTGACCAGATTAATAAGCACCTGGCGCACGCGATGAGGATCACCACGCAAGTTGCCAATCTTCCCGATTTGTTCAGGTTTATCAACATAGCAAATCAGTTCGACATCTTTTTCTTCGGCGCGATGACTGAACATATCAGCCAGATTTTCGACGAGCGTATAAAGATCAAATTCAATTTCTTCGAGGTCAAGTTTACGCGCTTCGATTTTGGAAAAATCGAGAATGTCGTTGACTAAGGTTAAGAGCGAATCTGCGCAGGTCTGAATAGATGAGATGTATTCATACTGTTCTTTATCAAGCATTGTTTCGCGCAACAAATCACTCATGCCAATGATCCCATTCATTGGAGTCCGAATTTCGTGGCTCATATTCGCGAGGAATTCACCTTTGGCCTGAGCCGCATCACAGGCAGCATTCAGGGCTTGATCCAACTCAAGGTTTTTCAGCTCAAGTTCCTTGGTGTATTGGCAAAGCTGTTCGTCAAGATGTTTTTGCTGCGTAATATCCTGTACCTGTGCAATGTAATACAGGGTTGCTCCCTTCTCGTCTCTCACAGTTGCATTACTTACTTTTGTCCAAAGGTAGTGACCTTGTTTGTTCCTGATGCGCTTTTCAATTGTGTAAGAAAGCTCACCACCGGTGAACCTTTCATCAGCTAACGCCTTTTCGTCCTTCCAGTCTTGAGGATGGGTAATTTCAGCTACGTTATAGGTCGTCAGTTCAGTTTTTGAAAATCCAAACAAGGCGCAGAGAGAATCATTCGCGTCAAGTATTTTTCCGTCTGAAGAACAAATCACAATGCCCAGTGCCGCAGAGTCAAAGGCCAAACGAAAACGTTTTTCTGCTTCCATTAACGCTTGTTGCGCGAAGCGGCTTTCTGAAATGTCACGCACCGCCGTAATGACAACTCTTCGCCCCTGAAAGTTTTCGGATTTATTATAGATTTCAACTGGAAACCGGGTTCCATTTTTTCTCACGCCGGCCAATTCAAAGGTGTTGTCCCTGTAATGTGCAGAGCCTCGCATTTCTTCGGCAACAAGTCTTATTACCTCCGTATTAATAAGTTCTTTTTCCTTATATCCGGTCATTGCAAGGACAGCCTTATTGGCGTTAATGATCCGCCCTTGATCGTGGACGATTAGCCCTTCAAAGGTAGACTCGGATAAAAATCTGAAGCGGTCTCCTTCCTTTGCCTTTTCCAAGGCATCTCGAAGCTGTTCTTTTTGTACCTCGAATCTGATGATGTAGCTCGTGCGAAGCAGGTGTGCCAAAGCTCCTAATAAACCAGAGAAGCAGATCAGAAACGAATAATGAATTATTTCTGAAGCAGAGATTGGGGATAGCCAGATGGCTGCAATCCAACTCAACAAAGAAAAGGCGTAGGTGATAAGCAGCCATCGCTTTGACAAAAGAATGCAGCCTGAAAAAACAATCAGTAAGGTAAGATTGGTTGCTTGTTTGGGGTCTTTGGTCAGAATTAGATGAAGCGAGCTATTGAAAAGCATGATTACAGCGAAACCTGCTGCAAGCGGATGACAGTTTTTGTGGGAGATTTTCTGATGCGCCAATAACCAGGCAACGAGTGCTGCAAATCCGCACGTCGCTAAACCAAATCCGGTCATGATGTGATTGGCTGGCGAAGGAAGCACGAAATAGTGCGCGACGGGCAGGAAGAAATGCGCAATAGAAATCCATTTCGCAATGGGTTCAAGTTGTTCGGTCGCAACTTGATTTAGTGCCGCCTGGATACGTCCAGCAGCTTTTACATCAGTTAAGGTGCTCGTTTTTTCCATCTCAAACCAGACAGCGGGCAGTCGTAAAAAATCTGACCTGTTATTGAGAGGGTTGTTTTTGAGAAAAACTGAAAGGCGGAAAGACAAATGAACTTATAGGGCAAAAACTGAGGCAAGTTCAATATATCATAATCCCCGAAAGTTATGAACATAAAATCTAGCGCCGCTTAGAACGCACTTTCGGGCGTGATTTGGTAATCGTTTTTCCTCTGGTCTGCTTAATAGATGTGACCGAAAAATCAACCAAATGGCGGTCAACATTGACGCGATCAATGCGGATTTTAATACGATCTCCAAGTTGAAATTTTCGTTTTGCGCGTTGTCCAATCAAAGCCTGACGGCGGGCGTCGTATTCATAATAATCATCAATCAGCGAAGACATTCCAACCAGACCTTCGACGTACATTTCATCCAGTTCGACAAAAAATCCAAATTCCTTGACGTTGACGATGATGCCGTTGAATTCTTCTCCGACGTGACGCGAGAGCAACGCGGCTTTGCGCCAATCTTCTAGTTCTCGTTCAGCTCCGTCCGCCGCGCGTTCGCGTAAGCTGGATTCTTCCGCCATGGCTTCCAGTTCGATTTTCGGAATCGCTACAAATGAATTGCGCGGAGCTTGTTTCGGAATCGAAGCACTATCTCCTAAAGTTTCAGATTTGCTCAGCAAAGTGCGCAAAATCCGATGCACAATCAAATCCGGGTAGCGTCGAATCGGTGAAGTGAAATGTGTATACACAGGCGCGGCTAAGCCAAAATGTCCAACGTTGGTGGCGGTATATCGTGCCCGCTGAAGCGAACGAAGCATGGCGTAAGACAAAACTTTTCCTTCCGGTTTGGTGGCCAGAATCCGCGAAAGTTTTTGATAATCCTGCGGCTTGGCTCCTTCCACCGGAAAGCGATAGCCGTACGACGAAGCGAGTAAGGCGAATTCGGCGATGCGTTGCGGTTCAGGAGCTTCGTGAATGCGATAGATCGAAGGCACGAAAAGTTTTTCCATGTGACCTGCCACACATTCATTCGCCAGCAACATGAATTCTTCAATAATGCGATGCGCGATGTTGCGTTCCGCTTTGACGACGCTGTTAATTTGACCTTCTTCGTTAAATTGAAAAACGGCTTCCGGCAAATTGAAATCAATCGCGCCACGCTCTTCGCGCATTTTCATTAAAATCCGGGCGAGCTGTTCCATGCTTTGAAAAAAGCCAACAAAATTAGCATATTTTTCACTAATCGCCGGATCAGTTGCAGTGAGAATTTTATTGACATCGGTGTAGGTCATGCGTTCATCGCTACGAATGACGGATTCACGCAACTGGTAATTTACGACGCGACCTTTTTGATCAACTTCCATCATGGCTGACATCGTGAGGCGATCAACTTTTGGATTCAGCGAACAAATTCCATTCGAGAGTTTTTCCGGCAACATCGGAATCGCACGTTCGGGAAAATACACGGAAGTGCCGCGCAAACGTGCTTCTTCATTGAGCGCGGAGCCTTGTCGCACGTAATGACTGACATCGGCGATGTGTACACCAAGCTGAAAATTTCCGTTCTCAAGTTTTTGCAACGTGATCGCATCATCGAAATCACGCGCTGTTTCTCCGTCAATCGTGACGGTGGTGGCGCCGCGTAAGTCCAGCCTTCCAGCGCATTGCTCTTCGGTGACTTCGCTTGGAATTGCTTCGGCTTCGGCGAGAACTTCTTCAGGAAAAACGTGCGGCAAATCATGTTTGCGGATGATAATTTCGATGTCTACGCCGGGATCGTCGCTGAAGATGCCAAGCCGCTCCACGATGCGCCCCGCTGCGACTTCGCGAGCGTTCGGGTAGCGGGTGATTTCGACGACGACAATTTTTCCTTCTTCCTCTTCGCCGTTATCTTCGACATCAATATCGAAGGGAAATTTTTCGTCCAGCGATTCGATGAAGGTTAAATTGCGCAGGCGATGGAGGCGTCCAATGATGCGAAGTTTGCCACGACTGAGAATTAATTCAACTTTCGCATTGCGGTCATGCTGTTGTGTTTTATGCACGTAAACCGCGACGCGATCACCGTCAAAAGCCCCGTTCGTTTCTTTGACATCAACTCGCAGTGATCCGCGCAGACGTTCATTTTCATCATCTGGCATGAAGCGAATATTTTTCGCACGACTCTGGCGAATCGTCCCGATCAAGGCGCGATTGTTATCCGCCCATTTAAAATCACTACCTTGCTGTTTGATTAATCCGATGCCCTGCAATTGATTGAGGAGCCGGTTCAATTGCTTTTGCGCCGGGCGATTCAATTTGAATTCGTGAGTGAGATCGGTGAGTGATAATCCATCAGGGTTAGCCTGAAAAAGGGCGACGAGCTGCTGAGCATTCAATTCCTGCGCTTGGTTCATCTGTAGACAGTAGTTAGATTTTGTGTGAATAACAAGTGATGGCTAACGAAACCAGCATAACGCCCAGATGCACAACATTGTTATTGAACATCGCTCGGATGAACGAGGGTGAGGTTGGTAAAGGATTTGAAATCGTCAGTATTAAAGGTGAGCAAATGCGTCACGCTGTGCGCCTGCATCACGGCGGCAAGGCGGGCATCGTGTGTGCGGCGACCTTTGATGTCGTGTTGTGACACCAGAGCGAACCAATATTTTAGAACATCCGGGGGATCAGGCAGTAGCGGAAATTTATTCAGCAGTAACCTGATCTCAGCTTCGGCTTGTTGCGTTGTCCAATCAAAGCCATTGACGTTGCGTGGGCGAGTAACAACAGCCCAGAACTCAATCAGGTTTTGTGTTGTTAGATAAATTTCATGACCCTGTGCCAGCAAGTTTGCGGCGGCGTCAATCGCCAATAAATACATAGGCGAAGTGTCGTCACTCATTCGCAGTAACAAATTTGTGTCAATTAAATATTTAGTCATCATTCATACATGTTTTCACGGCGTAAAGCTTCATCGGGTAGATTTGGGCCGTTTTTGTGACTCAACGCCCACTGACGCAAATCTGCGGCACGTTCTGCGGGTGTAGCTGTTTCCCAAAATGGTCTGGATTCTTCTTTAGGCGTCAGGGTCAACTGCCCATTTTTCCGTTCAATGATAAAGTGCGCATGCGGTTTTGTGATGCCAGTCATTTCAGGCGACAAGACGAGTATGCCATTGGCATCCGCTTCAATTTCAACAATTTGTTCCATAACTGCTTACCTCCTACCGTATTGTAGCATGCAAATTAGACGTGAGCAGATGCCAGAATTTCGATTGCTCAGACAGTATAATTTTCGCGGATGCTTTACCGAAATTTATTAAGTGGCTATGATGCAATTTATGATTTCGGCTGTACATCAAAAACAACTTGACGAAGATGGATACGTGATTTTGCGCGATTTTATGTCGCCTGAAAGATTACAGGCTTTGCGCGATGAATGCGAAAAAGTTTATGCCGAGCAAGGCGAGCTGGCGGGAACGGAATTCCGGCAGGAGCCGCAAACCCGACGCCTGGCGAATGTGGTCAATTGCGGCAAAATTTTTGAGGAGTTAATTTCAGAGCCAGACATTCTGGAACTGGTGCAGCATGTGATTTCTGAGCAATTTAAATTCAGTAGTTTAAATTTTCGCTCCTCGAATCCGTCTTCGACGTGGACGCAGCCACTGCATTGCGACAATGGCGCGGTCGTAGACGAACAAGGATTCTGGATTTGCAACGTCATCTGGTTACTTGACGATTTTACGTTGGAAAACGGGGCTACGCGGATGGTTCCCGGTTCGCAGCTTATCGGAAAATTGCCGCAGGATGTGATCGAAGACATCAACGCGCCGCATCCCGATGAAATTCTTTTAGTGGAAAAAGCCGGAACCGTGGTTGTGATGAATACGCACATGTGGCACGGAGCTACTGCGAATCGCAGTGATAAAGATCGCCGCGCTTTGCACAGTTTGTATTGCCGCCGCGACAAGCCGCAACAGCAATACCAAAAGCGATTGCTGAGCGCGGAAGTACAACAAAATTTAAGTCCTGCGTTGCGCGAATTGCTGGCGTTGGATGATGTTTTAAATGATGAAGTAAGCTCGCGAAATACGAATGCGAGCGGATTTTTAAAATAAAAATAATTAATAGACCACGGATTTTACGGATCATGCGGGTTTTCGCTGATCTGAAAATTCAGACTCGCGTAAATCAACCTCATCCGCCTTATCTGTGGTCTATTCTTAACTGGAGCAACCATGTTCACACGTCGAGAACTCGTCATAGCCGTTAGTTCAATTGTCCTAACTTTAACTGTCGTAGTCGGTGCAAAACAGGTCGAACCTAAAGTTATGGGTTCGTCCATTTTTGACTGGAATCAGATGGAAGCTGTGCCGTCAAAAGTTGGTTTCACGCGCAAAGTTTTTCAGGCTCCGACTGCGACATTGGACGAATTGGAATGCCACATCACGACACTGAATCCGGGCGCGACTCCGCACGAACCGCATAAACATGCCGACGAAGAACTCATCATCATCAAAGAAGGAACCGTCGAATCATTAAATGGCGGTGTTCTCAAACGTGTCGGTCCCGGCTCGATCATTTTTCAAGCCTCCAATCAATTGCACAGCATTAGAAATATCGGCAGCACTCCCGCGACGTATCATGTTTTTAAATGGAATTCACCGGGGATGTTGAAGAAGAAATGATGAGGGCGAAATAGACCACGGATGACGCGGATCAAGCGGGTCTACGGGGATCAGACCCGCGTAAACCGGCAACATCCGCTTTATCCGTGGTCTATTGTCCCGGCAAAGAAATGTATGCCATTCACAAGCTGTGGGTTTTATGTTTTGATGGAGAGATGGAAGAACGATTGCAAAAAATTATCGCCGCCGCCGGAATTGCTTCGCGGCGCAAAGCCGAAGAGTTGATGCTGAGCGGAGCCGTGACCGTCAACGGCAAAAAAATTACTGAACTCGGCGTCAAAGCCGACCCCGCCAAAGACCACATCAAGGTCAACGGCAAGCTCATCAATCCCAAGCTGGAACAAAAAGAAAATGTCTATATTTTGCTGAATAAACCCGTCGGATATTTGTCCAGCACCGCTGATCCTACGCAGCGTCCATTGGTCATTGATCTGGTGGGACTGTACCGCGACATGGTGAATCCGGTCGGACGCCTTGATTACAATTCCGAAGGATTATTATTGCTCAGCAACGACGGCGAATTCACGAATCTGGTGGCGCACGCTTCCTCGAAAGTTGCCAAGCGTTACGAAATCAAAGTCAAAGGGCAACCCAGCGATCCGCAGATTGAGCGATTAAAACGCGGCGTGAGAATCGAAGGACGACGCACAGCTCCGGCGGAAATAAAACTGATTGAGCAAAGTAATACCAATGCATGGTACGAAATTATTTTGTACGAAGGTCGCAATCAACAAATCCGCAAAATGTTTGATTCCATCGGACATTCCGTTATTAAACTCCGCCGCATCGGAATCGGATTTTTATCGCTGCAAAAAGAGAAATTAAAGCTCGGCGAATATCGGCTGCTGGGTACGAATGAAGTAAACCGTTTTTTGACCGATGCGAAGACCTTGAATAATCAACCAACTAGCAGAAAGAAGCCGAAAGTAACGCGATAACGCAGCTTATTTTTCCAGCTTCATTTTTAGCACGGTCTCGCCTGCCGGATGATGGCGGTCTGCACCGCGATAGCCCGCTTTTTCAGCGTGAACTAAGACCTGTTGATCTATTGCCGCGTGCGCAGGCAATTCAAAATTGCCGCCTTCTTTTGTGGTCACAGCTTCGGCATCGTAGCCGACCACGAAGACTTTGACACCAGCGATGCCGCGATTTTTATTGTCTACGATTTGCCCACGCACTTTTGCCGAAGCGTCGCGTTTGAGGTTGATCGTTAAGGCTGGGTTTACTTCTTTGTCCAACGTCAACGGAGCTTCGCCCTTGAGGAACGCGCTTTCTTTGCTGGCGAAAATCGTCATCTTGCCGTCTTTGGGTTTGCTCGCCGACGGAATATCGAATTGCCATCCGCCTGCTACGCGCTTCGGCTCGCCGCCAAATAATGACCACACCTTCGCCTCTTCGGTAGGCGTTCCCTTGTCATCCACTACCGTCACACGCACACGATAAATGGAAGTGTCTAGCAATGGTGTGAATGGCCACTTACTGATGATTGCTGCGCCAATTGTGCCAATGAAGGCAAGAAGTCCAAGCCCAATCAACACTTTGTTGCTAGAAGTTGGAGTCGCGGTATTTGATCTCTTAGCCATAATAATTTTTTTCAGGGTACTTAGCGAAATTAGCGTTGCTTGCCCTGATCCAGAATTGTTTTGATTTGCTCGCGCAATTTCGTTGCCTCGTCTTTTCTATTTAGTTTTTCCAATAACTCGGAGTAATTTTCACACACCGTTAGGTAACTGGGGTGGTTTTGGCCTAGAGCTTTTTCGAATATTTCTATAGCATTTTTCAATAATGGCTCGGCTTCAACGTACTTCCCTTGCAGGTAATATGTCAATGCCAAAGAGTTGAGGGTTTCTCCGTTATTCGGATGATTGCTACCTAATACTTTATTTTCTATTTCTAAAGAGCTTTTGAATAATAATTCAGCCTTTTCATATCTTTCTTGCGCAGCGTAGAGTGTAGCTAAATTGCTCAACATTATTGCAAAGGTAGGATGGGCTTCTCCTAAAGTTTGTTTAGTGATTTCTATCGCACGGGTGTATAGCGATTCGGCTTGGATATATTTACCTAACCCCGTATACGCTAAAGCCAGGTTATTCATACTTTTTGCTGTGGTTGGATGATTCTTTCCTAATGATCGTATACATATTGATACAGCTCGCTTATGAAGGAGTACTGCCTCTCGATATTTTTCTTGTTTACCGTACAACAATCCTAGATTATCCATACTAGCTACGGTTTTAATGTGACCCCTACCATAAGTACCTATGAAAATTTCTAAAGCATCCTTATAAAGTAATTCGGCCTGAACGTAATTACCTTGAGACTCTCTAAGTGCTCCAAAATTATTTAAAACAAGTGCTTTGAGAATCGCTTCTAATGGACGGTCTAAAGCGAGTTTATTCAAAAGTGCAGCTTCAGGTAACCTCCCTTGATCCCGTAATAGCATGGCTAAATTACTTAGGCTAATTCCAACGGCAGGATGTTTCTTTCCCAACGTTTGTTCGTTAATAGATAAGCCTCGTCGGTAATACGGTTCCGCTTCTGCGTATTTTCCAGCTTCGTGTAATCCATTCCCCAGCCACATCAATATTTCTGCATCATCTTTTCTAATTTCTAAAGCTTCATGGAACTTCTCAATAGCCTCCTGATAACGACCTATATAATATTTTACTTGCCCCAGATTTAATGCAGCGTCTGCGTATTCATTATCTGCTTTTAGTTTTGCTTCTTTGCGTAGATTGTATGATTGTGTTAGTAATTCGTCCGCTTTGGAGTAATTCTGCTCATACAATTCATAGATACCACGATCAAACGGGTCGTTTGCTTTCTTCCCCCATACTTGTATCGCTGCGTCTAATTCTTCTGGCGTTAGGCCAATCGAATCGGCAATTTCTTTAAGCCCAAGTTTTCGTTCATACGCTAATTGCCTGTCTTTTTCTTGCGCCAACGATTTGAATTGGTTGGCTTTATTCACGGCGCGTGCAAGCAACGCTTTGATAGATTCGCCGCTGCTCAGGATTTGCTTGTCACCCTTTCGCGCTACGATAATGGTCGTAATGTTTTGCCGACTGTTCGCAAACGACGGGACATTAAGCTGGGAATTCCAAGGGCTAATCAACGCCCAACTTTGATTGACTAATTTCAGATAAACCCAATCATTGGATTTGATGTTAGGCGGCAGCTTCAATCGCACACGTCCTGCGTCATCGCTTGGAGATGTTGCGCATCCTTGCGCACAGGTGAATTCGACTCCTTTCACTGCGCGGCTGGCAGGGTCGTTGACCTGCAATTCCAGATAGCCATCTTCGTAGGTTGTTTTGGCGGAGAAGGGAAAAATTAAGAAGAAACAAAAGCTGAGTAAATGAATCATCTGCGCTACCATTTTGTGAGGCGACCCGATATTGCGTCTCGTGATTTTATAGATGGATTGATGAGAATAAAATCATCAGCCCGAAAATCCCTAGTCAAACTAATTTGAAATCGAATGGTAGCTGATTTTAACGAATTCTATCAACAAATATTTTGCGCCAACTCTTGTCGCCAACGGCGACGCACATAATAGTGTAGGGTGCAGTGAATGAAATGAGCGAAACCCTACATCGCGTTACTGAAGGTGTGAACAATGATGTAACGGTTGGCTGTTCGACGCCTACAGCGTCGGTATGAATTTTTACCTGTTCGTAGGGTTTCACTGCGCTGCGCTTCGTTGCACCCTACGCTATATTATTTGTCTCTTTCAGAGACTTTTGCGCATGATTTATTTTCTATTTGATACGGCTCAGCGGCTCCGGCAAATTCGCAATCGTATACGCCAGCACCGCCATCACAGCCGCATTTTCCGCTAATTCTCTCGGCACAACCTTATCGAACGTATCGGCTGTCGTGTGATGAAAATCGAAGTAGGTGCGGCTGTCCTGCCACAATCCAAATGTAGGCACGCCGAGCGCGTCGAGCGGGGAAATGTCTGCTTCCGGCGAATTATTTACAACATTCACTAACCCTGCGCCAAAGCTTTGCATTAACGCTGAAGCTGTACGCAATTTTGCCAGTGCTTCCGGCGTAGCGTGCGCGTGAAAGCCTATGGGATGGCTGGCGCCGAGGTCGCTTTCGATGGCGGCGATGTGGTTGTTTATTTCATCTTTATGTAATGCAGCGTACGCGCGTCCGCCCGCTAAGCCGTTTTCTTCGTTCATCCACGGAATCACGCGAATCGTACGTTTTGGTTTTAGTCCAATTTGTTTGATGAGGTTGGCGGTTTGCATCGCTATGGCCACGCCTGCGGCATCGTCAATCGCGCCAGTGCCTAAATCCCACGAATCCAAATGACCGGAAACGATGACGATTTGTTCAGGATTTTCGGAGCCTTTGATGTCGGCTACGACGTTGTAACTTTCCTCGTCAGGCAACGTGTTTGGCGTCAGCGTCAGGTGCATTTTGACTGTGCCTTGCGCGGCGAGATACGCAATCATTTCGGCGTCTTCGGTGGCGACGGCAGCGGCGGGAATTTTAGTAGTGTTGGGTGAATACGAAACGCCGCCCGTATGCGCCAGGCGATATTCCGCGCCGCCCGCTGAACGATTCAAGGCGGCGATTGCACCAAGCTGTGCCGCACGACTTGCGCCAGAGCCACGATACGCTACGGCTTGTCCGTAAGCTTCTAACCCGCGCCCGCTCGCAGCTAATTGCCGATCAAATTTTGCGTTGTACAAAACAATTTTTCCCGCAATTTTCTCACGTCCGAGAGCTTCGAGTTGATCGTAATTTTTGACGACTACAATTTCGGCGGTGATGCCTTCTGTGGGCGTAGCTACGCTGCCGCCGAGTGCGGTCAGGATAATTTTTTGTGTCGTTCCTTTCGCCTGTCCTTTGAATTCAGTTAAGGCTCCGGTTTCGACGCCGCGCACCCAATGCGGAACCATCACTTTTTCTAATTTGACTTCAAGGCCGAGCTTACGCATTTCGGCAGCGACGTATTCGACGGCGGCTTGTGCTTGCGCGGAGCCGCTCAAACGCGGGCCGATGTTGTTGCACAGATATGCGACTTGTTTCAGCGCGTAATCGCTGTCGAGTGCAGCTTGTTGTAATTTTTTGAGTTCTGCTGTGAGCTGCGGTGAATACGGTTCGACGGGAGTTTGTGCGCGACGTTGAGCGAGCAAGGAAGTGGTGAGCAATAAAATTGTCAGAAGCGAAAAGTGTAGTTTCATGATTTCTGTAAATTCCTTAGAGAGTCTCAGTTTTTGCAGAAGCCCGCACGGAGTAAGGGCACCCTTACTCCGTGCGGGCTTCTGCATTGTTAACGATCATAACGACTCGGCTTTACTTCTGGCAATGCGTGCGATACAAGCCAACATCTATGCGAACAATATTTTTTAGCTTCCTGTTGCTGTTTAGTACTTCGCCTTTATGGGCGCAAACAAATTCAATTTTGATTAGTGGCGGTACTGTCATTGACGGCTCTGGTGCGAAGTCGAAGCGGGCTGACATACGGATAAATGGTGATCGCATCGAAGCGATTGGTTCGCTCAAACCGCTGCCCAATGAAAAAAATATTGATGCGCGGAAGCTGGTCATCGCTCCCGGGTTTATTGATCTTCACAATCATTCTGAAGGCGGACTGGAAAAGCAGCCGACTGCTGACAGTCAGATTTTGCAGGGGATTACGACGCTGGCGGTCGGGCCGGATGGTAGCTCGCCGTGGCCGATTGGTGACTATCTCGAAAAAATTAATCTACATCCGACTGCGGTCAATGTTCTTATGTTTGTCGGACATGCCACCGTCCGTTACAAAGTGATGGGTGAAAATTATAACCGTCCCGCGACGAAGGCTGAAATTGCGGCGATGGCTGAATTAGTCGAGCAGGGAATGATTGATGGAGCCATTGGGCTTTCGACGGGATTGGAATACGACATCGGTTTTTCCAGCACTACGGAAGAGGTGATTGCGCTGGCAAAAGTTGCTGCCAAATACGGCGGAATTTATATGAGCCACATTCGTGACGAATCCGATTCGATGTTGAAATCATTGCAGGAAGCCATTCGCATTGGACGCGAAGCCAGAATTCCAGTTCAGATTTCGCACATCAAAATGGGAACAGTTGGCGTGTGGGGCAAGGCGGCTGAAGCCGTGGCAATGATCGAAGAGGCGCACAAAGATAAGCTTGATGTAACGGCGGATTGTTACCCGTATGATGCGTGGGCTTCGACGATTACGGTACTGGTTCCAAGTCGCAAGCATGATAATGCGCTGGAAGTCAGCAAGGGATTGAGCGATGTTGGCGGCCCTGAAAAAGTGACGATTACTTCGTGTGAAAAACACAAAGATTACGAAGGAAAATCGCTGGATAAAATCGCGGATGAAAATAAAACTACGGCGATTGAAATTTACATGCGTATTGTCAAAGACGGCGGCGCGTCCATTGTTTGTCGTTCGATGATTGAGAAAGATATTGAGACTTTTTATCGTCAGCCGTGGGTGATGGTCGCCAGTGATGGCGGCCTCGGAATGAAACATCCACGCGGCGCAGGCACATTCCCGCGTGTGTTGGGGCGGTATGTCCGTGAGAAAAAATGGCTGAATTTGCAAGAAGCAATTCGCAAAATGACTTCGTTTCCAGCGGCGCGCGTAGGGCTGAAAGATCGTGGGATTTTAGAGGTTGGCAAGAAAGCGGACATCGTGATTTTTGATGCTAAGCAAGTGCTGGATCAGGCTACTTTTGCGAAGCCTTTTCTGGAGCCGATAGGCATCGCGCATGTGTTTGTGAACGGTGAACAGGTGGTGAAGGATGGCAAAGTCACAGGCGTTACTTCCGGGCAGGTTTTGAAAAAACGAAAATTTTAATCCGAAAATTTCTTACCGGAAGTTCGACAAAATTTTTCTATTAGCCCAGTCCGTTCACGGCTGGGGAAAGTTGTAGAAAGCAGACCAACCAGCCCGGTTCAACGGGCTTTCGATTTGCTTTAGCTCAAGCTTTTTACAAGCCCGGTAAACCGGGCTGATCTCGTTATTTCGTACACTAACCCAGCCGTGAACGGGCTGGGCTAATAGAAAATATTCCTTAAAGCTAATTTTATTTCTTATCTTGAGCTGACGTTATTTGATTTCGTAAATCGCAGCTTTTTGATCTTTAGTTACGAAAAGCAAGCGAATTCCGGCTGACATTTTTCCTGTCGTTATTCCACTCAGCACAACGTGCCGGATGCCAAGTTGTCGCCATAATGCCCAGTCTTTGGCAGGGTCAATCAAATGGACTGTGCGGTGATTGGAATATAGATATAGTAAGGCTGGCACATCAGTCGCAATGACTTCATCGGCAGGAATATTTTTTTTCGTCCATTGAATGATTTCTTCGACATTGCGTTGTTGCTCGAACATGACAAATTGATTTTTCAATCCTGCACCGACATCGTATTTTGCAGCGAGCATTGTGAAATGAATGGCGACAAATCCAGCGAGCAATATCGAAATTGCTGTCAATTGAAAGTTAACTTTTTGCCATTGAAATTTTCCTGCCAGCCATCCAATACCGCTCGAAAAATATTGCAGCAAGATGGGCATCAGGACAACTAAAAATCGTGTTGGGCTGAATGCCCATCCTAAAATTAGCACGAGCGAAATGACGAAATATATTTCTGTAAAATCAATTCTGGAACGAATTGTCTGAACGATTCCAATCAATAAAATCAAGGTGATGAAGCAACTGAGAAGCATTCCTGCGGTGGAGCGTTTCGGGTTCAGCAGCGGAACAAATAATTGTCCAAAGCTAGACGAACTGAGTTCACTCACATTGTGCGAGACGCGCCGCACAAATTCTGTCGCGGTGACATTGGGTGAACGCAGGTTATTTTCATCGCTCCGCAAAAAATGAAAGAGATAGTTGTTGGCGATGTAGTTGCTGCGTTCTTCAGGTGCAGCAGATGCTGATTGGAGCGAATAGACTGACCAGATTCCGACCGGAAGAAATCCAAGACAACAGATCATCGCAGCGGCTCCCAATTTTTTCCGGAGTAAAAATATCAGCCCTGCCGCGAGTATAAGTGCAATCCCCGCGATCCGAATCAGTGCGGCAAATCCAACGATTGATCCAATCGTGAAGATCAATCTCCATTGATTCTTGCTGCTTTCAGCTTTCCAACACAGCACCATCACAAGCGTTTGCAGAAGTAAAAATACGCACTCCGACATCAACGTCGAAGTGGCGTAATATACCAGCAATGGAGTCAACATCACTGCCGTTGTTGTTAGCCAGCATAGTAATTCCGAAGCCTGAAAATATTGGCGATGAAGCTGCCACAACAATTTCCACGTCAGCGCGAGAGCTGCCAACGAAACCAGTTTCATGGCGATGACGTTGTTCGGAAAATTTGGATTGAGAAACCAGATGAGTGACAGAATTGCCGGATAACCCGGTGGGTATAATGGGTTGGTCTGTGGCGCAGTCGAATTAATAAGATGATAGCCGTGACCTTCTGCGATTGCCTTGGCGAGCAGCACATACCACGAATCATCAACCATCAAACCAACGTTGTTATCCAAGCGCAGGAAGTACACGGCAACGGTCAAAGCGAGGCACGTGAACTTGAGATATTTAATTTGACGGGATGACAGTTTGAGCATGTTGAGCTTTGACTGGAGCGCAAGCGTCTCGCTTGCCCCGTTTGCCAGCGGGAGCGTTGCAAACGTTATTGGCGAGTGAACTAACTGGCGATCAAATGTACCTCTCGCCAAGTTACGCGAGCGGCGTTTCACGCGCTCGCGGCAATCGAGACGATTGCGCTCCAGTCATTTTTTAGTAATATTTCTTTCCCTTCAAAATATCCGGCAGACATTCCATGTCAGCTTTTCCTTCTTCAAAATCATGTGCGTATTGATAATCTTTTCCATAGCCCAATCCCTTCATCAAAGCCGTCGGCGCGTTGCGCAAATGCAATGGTACGGGTTCCGCTTGTGTTGCTCGCGCATCGGCAGCAGCGGCTTCGTAGGCGACGTAGACGCGATTTGATTTGGGGGCATTGGCGAGGTACACAGCAGCTTCGGCTAAGGCTAAACGCGCTTCGGGTAAGCCGATCAAATGGGTCGCCTGCGCGGCGGCGGCGGCGATGACTAAGGCTTGCGGATCGGCTAAGCCAATGTCTTCCGAAGCGTGATGAACGATGCGGCGGGCAATAAACATGGGGTCTTCGCCGCCTTCGATCATTCGCGCCATCCAATACAAGGTCGCGCTGGCATCAGAATTGCGAATGGATTTGATGAACGCCGAAATTAAATTGTAATGCTGCTCGCCGGATTTATCGTAGACCGCATTCGCGCGTTGCATTGCTTCACGCAGGTCATTTTCGGTGATGACTTGTTTGGTCGCAGCCGTGACTGCCAGCTCTAAAGTATTCAACGCATTCCGCGCATCACCGCCTGTTTTGGTTGCCAGCCAAAATAATAAATCGTCGCTGATTTCGGCTTCGGAATCCTTTAACCCACGTTCATTGGCTAAGGCGCGTTTTAAGACTTCCCGTAGTTGTTCAGCAGTCAGTTGGTGCAATGTGAAGACGCGCATTCTGGAAAGTAGTGCCGAGTTAATTTCAAACGAAGGATTTTCGGTGGTGGCTCCAATTAAAGTGATCGTTCCGTTTTCGACGTACGGCAAAAATGCATCCTGCTGTGAACGATTGAAGCGATGGATTTCGTCTACAAATAAAACCGTCCGGCGATTAGCTTTGGTTTTGAGCGAAGCCGCATCCGCCATGACTTGTTTGATTTCCTTGATGCCGGAAGTGACTGCGCTGAAGGGCACAAAATTTGACTTCGTTCGTTTAGCGATAATATTCGCCAGCGTAGTCTTACCTGTGCCCGGAGGTCCCCAAAAAATGAGCGAAGTCAGTTTGTCTTCGGCGATCAAACGATGCAGCAATTTCCCTTCGCTGATGATGTGTTCCTGTCCGATGAATTCTTCCAGTGTACGCGGGCGCATCCGTTCAGCTAATGGAGTTTGTCGGTCGGATGCTTTGGGAGCAGTTGTTTCAGGTTCATCGAAGAGCGAAGGTGAAAATTGGTTTGACATAATTATACGCGAAAGATTAGAAAATAATGCAGAAGCCCGCACGTAGTAAGGGCGTAGCGATGAATGAAGAAGGCGCCCTTACTGCGTGCGGGCTTCTGCATCTGTAAACCTCGAAGCCAAATAATTATGGCTTTGTAGGAAATTCCTGACAATATCCGCTTAGGATTTTCGCGGTAGGAATTTCTTTTGCGAGGTACGCTTCATGATTTGTCAACATTGTAACCTAACGAATAGAGCCAACCGCAACAGTTGTAGTAACTGTGGGCAGGCACTGATGCACAGGAGTCCGGTCGCCATGCAATATGCCGGAGGGTTTCCCGATCAGAGCCGGGTTTTTGTTGAACGTCGTGCAGTGCCGCGTCAGATTGTAAAACCAATAGCCGGCCCACGTGGCGGAACGGCTCCGCCGACAGATCGCTGGGTTATTCATACGATAGGTTTACTGATTAGTTTGAATTTGCTGTTTGCTTTTTTAATTGTTACTGGCACACGCCTGGGCGAGCTGTTTCGCTAATTAAGTTTAAGTAGGGGTGACGTGATGACTTTTCTTTTATTGCGACGAAAAGCCGATGAAATGGGCCTTAACTTCTGGTTGCGCATCGTCGCCGCCGGATTGTTTTTTTCGCTGACATTACTGGGTGTTTATTATTTTCTGTATGTCAACCACGAACCTGAAAAGCCAGTCATTGTGGCTAAATCTACTATCACTTCAGTTGAGACTGAGCGCAAGAAAGCTGATACGGCAATGATGACGCGAATCAAGGCTGCGATGACGCAATCAAAACGCCTGCATTTGCAAAGCATCGGAGTTGAGTGCAAAGAAGGCAATATCACCTTGTTTGGAGACGTACAAAAAGACACGGACAGAGATTTAGCTGAAAATCTGGCCAAAGAAGTTGCTGGCGTCCAAACGATTAAAAATGATATTAAAGTCATGGGTTCTTCTGTTACGGTTGACCCAAGCGAAGAAAAAACTACGTCCATCTCAAAAGTTGAAGACCTTGAACTGGAAGCCAACTTGCTTGAAAGCCTCCAGGCTGTAGCGGATTTACCAACGCAAAACATTAAAATCAAAGTCACGAATCGTGAAGTCAATATCAGCGGACGTGTCGCTACTGAGCAACAACGAATCTGTCTTGAACAGATTATTCGTAATACTCCCAAAGTGAATTCAGTCAGTAATAATTTGAAGATTGGTGGGTAAATGGGGGATGGCGCGGAACGGGAATGGGGCGAGTGGTAATGAAAGAAATTTCTAAAATATAACATCAGTCATCCGACACCTGACAACTGCTCTTGCATGTCTTCGCGGGAACCTTGAAACTACTGCGCTATGAGTTCCAAAGTGCCAATCAATGATTCATTAATTCATCCTGCCCTGCTTGATCCACGCCAATGGGCTGACGTAGATATTTACGCTTCAATGTTGACAGTGGAGCGTGACGAACTAGCGGGAAAATTCCGTTGTGCGCCGGATCGCCCTTTCAGAATTCATCATTTGAAACTTGACTTGAATTTTGATTTGAATGAGCAAAGTGTCAGTGGCACTGCGCTCATTACGCTTGCGCCGTATTCCAATGGCATCCGGCAAATCGTGTTAGATGCGGCAGAAATGAGCATTCGCAAGGTGCGCCGCATCTTTACGCAACCGGAACCGGATAATTCTCCTTTGCAACCGCTTGGCAAATCTCCGCTGGATTTATCCTACGAAACTCATCTCGAAAAACTTACTATTGAATTATCGACAGCCGTGCCACGTGACGAAGAAGTGATGATTGAGGTCACGTATTTTTGTCGTCCACGCAAAGGATTATTTTTTGTCAAACCGGATGAGGACTATGCCGGGAAGCCCCATCAAATCTGGTCGCAAGGACAAACGGAAGATGCGCATTGGTGGTTTCCGTGTGCTGATACGCCGCATCAGAAAATGACTACGGAGCTGATTGCGACGGTGGATGAAAAATATTTTGCGCTCTCGAACGGGGCTTTGCTCAGGACTTCGGCGAATACTGAAACTCATACGAAAACGTACCATTGGCGGCAGGATCAACCGCATCCGGCTTATTTGGTGACAGTCGTAGTGGGCGAGTATCAGGCGATTCAGGAACGTGTGAAAGGTTTGCCGGTGGAATATTACGTCTACGCTGATCGCGTCGAAGCAGGCAAAAAATTGTTCGAGAAAACGCCGCAAATGATTGAGTTTTTTGCGGGCAAATTTGGGTATCCCTACCCGTTTGCCAAGTATTCCCAAATCCTCGTTGATGATTTTTTATTTGGTGCGATGGAAAATACTTCGGCGACGACAATGACAGATCGGTGCTTGCTGGACGCGCGGGCGGAACTGGATTTGAACTACGAAGACATTGTGGCGCACGAATTGGCGCATCATTGGTGGGGCGATTTAGTGACGTGCAAGCATTGGACGGAAATCTGGTTAAATGAAAGCTTTGCGACCTATTCGGAATTTCTCTGGCGGGAAAATACACGCGGCAATGATGAAGCGCGATGGTCAATGTTTCAGGACTTTCTGACCTATTTGAATGAGGATTTTTCCTCGCATCGGCGTCCGATTTTCTACGATCATTATCGTTACTCGGAAGAGCTGATGGATCGTCACGCGTACGAAAAAGGTTCGTGTGTCTTAGCGATGTTACGGCATGTTTTAGGTGATGAAGATTTCTTCCGTTCAATGGCGCGGTATGCCGGGAAATTTGCTTTTGGCGTGGCGGAAACGAATGATTTTAAAGTAGCGATTGAAGAGGTGACGGGCAGGAATTTGCAGTGGTTTTTTGACCAGTGGATTTACCGTGCGGGCTACCCTGAAATCGAAGTCGAATACGAATGGCAAGCCGTACAAAAAATGCTTCGCCTGAAAGTGAAGCAGGTGCAAAAAGCTGATGAAGATGACGAAGCGGTTGAGGCTTTTCGCTTTCCGGCGGAGATCGAAATTGTTCATCAGGAAGCGGGTGAAGTGATTGAATCCTTAGCGGGGCAAAGCCTCCATGTCTGGATTGAAAAAAGCGAACAGGAATTTTATTTTCCCTGTGAAACAAAGCCGAAAATGGTGGTCTTCGATAAATGGCATCGGACTTTTAAGATGATGCGGTTTCCAAAATCCGCGTCAGAACTATTGTTTCAGCTCAGGCACGATGAAGATTTTTTAGGACGCGCCAGAGCTGCCCGCGAACTCGCAAATCTGAAAGTTGACGAAGCCGTCACGCCGGCTTTGATTGATGTTTTAAGCCGCGAAGAATTTTATCCGGTGAAGATGGCAGCCGCAATTTCATTGGGTGAAACTGGCTCCAGTGAGGCGCGGCAAGCTTTGCTGGAAACTTATGAATTGAGCCGCGACGCAAATGTTCGCCGTGCTTGCATTTGGGCGTTAGGCAAGGGAAAAAGCGAAGAAAAAATCATTCAATTTCTGCAAAATGTATTGGCGAATGAACAGAGCTATTTTGTCCTCGTCGCGGTGATTCGTGCGCTGGGAAATCTCAGCGGTGAAGATCGCGGGAACTATGATATTATTTTCAGCGGATTAAAAATTCAGTCCTGGCAGGAAGTTGTAAAATGTTCTGTTTTTCATTCTTTCAAATTCAAACAGGAAAATCGTGCCATAGATTTGGGAATGAAGCACAGTCAGTACGGCGAACATCTGTCTGTTCGCGTTGCCGCTATCGCGTATTTGGGCGTCATCGGAAAGGAACTCCGCAAAACGCAAGCCGATGATTCCGTCGTGCAATATCTGGTGAAGTTGCTCAAGGATAAAGCCATTCGCGTGCGCGTTGCCAGTGCGCGGGCGTTGGGGAAAGTTGGTAATCCGGCGGCGTTGCCGTCCTTGCGTGAAGCGCAACAATCCGAATGCCTCGATCAACTCAAAGCGGCGTTGGAAGATTCGATTAGCAGCCTTGAAGCTGGTAAATAATAGACCTGATCGGAAAAAAGAAATTATCCACGAAGGAACACGAAGATGGCACGAAGGAAGGCACCATTTAGTTGGTGAGGGGGAAAGTGGGAAACAACACGCCGGAAGAGGTTATAAAACTTCGTATTACTTCGTGCACAGTTAATTCCGATCATCACCCATTTAATATGAAGATTATTGTTTGTCTCAAACAGGTTCCTAAAAATGATTCGATTTTGCGTTTGAATGAATCCTCGACATGGATTCAGGAAAAAGATTTGACCTACGAAATCAACGAATCTGATGCGTACGCGTTGGAAGCTGCGTTGCAACTCAAAGAAAAAAATGGCGGTGAAGTCATTGCCTTGTCGCTCGGGCCGGCACGAATTCAAAGCGTGATTCTGGAAGCTTTGGCGCGTGGCGCAGATCGCGCTTTGCATCTTGAAGACGTAGTGTTTGAAGGGCTGGATGCCTTTGCTACGGCTTCAGTGATTGCTGCTGCCGCACAGGTCGAAGGTTTTGATTTGTTGCTGACCGGACTGCAATCGGATGACAAAGGCTTTGCACAAACCGGAGTCATCGCCGCAGAATTATTGGGCTTGCCACACGCTACGATTGTGATGGAAATCCTGAGCGAAGGCGAGACGATTAAAGTCAAACGTGAATTGGAATCAGGTTATTTTCAGTATGTTAGGATGCCCTTTCCGGCAGTGCTTTCGATTCAATCGGGCATTAATACACTGCGCTACGCGACGCTGAAAGGCATCATGGGAGCGAAGAAAAAAGAAGTGAAAAAATTGAATGCGGAAGCCCTGCAGATTGAGGCTTCTGCACTGGCGCCAAAACAGCAAATCAAGCGTGTTTATCTTCCAACGAAAGCGAAACAAACGGTTATGATCGAAGGCTCAGCGGCGGAAGTGGCGGCGACTTTAGTTGATAAACTCAGAAACGAAGTACGAGTTTTATAAGAGGAAAAAATGGGCGAACAACTCCATCCCGAAGAATTGCTGAAACGGGCGCGAATCCAGGCGCGGGCGTTCTTTGAGCAATACGATGCAGAGCTGGCCGCTATCGAAGTTTCGGTCAGCAAAGCACAGGCCCATCAAACGTACGATGAAGAGACCATGCTGATGCGCGATCATTTGAGTTTATTTTTACGCTCACTTAGCACCGAGCTACAAAATGCTGTAGTGGAAGTTCGTGCGACTTCTGAACGGCTGAGTAATATTGCGGAAAATGTGAGGGAGAATCAGTGATCGGTGGACAGTGGTCGGTTGGAAAACGCCGAATACCGACCCCTGCTCACCGACCCCCGACCACCATTCCTATGTCAAACGAAATCCTTGTATTCATCGAACATATCGAAGGCGTTATTAATCGCTCTTCGTGGGAAGCTCTCCGTGCTGCGCAATTAATTAGTGCTGAACTGAAGCAGGAAATTTCTGCGGTCGTGATCGGGCACAAGGTGCATTCTCTCGCCGCCGAAATTGCTGCCAGAAATATTCATCGCGTCTATGTTGTCGAAGCTGAAAATGTTGCTTCGTATACGGCGGATGGCTATGCGTTGACGCTGCGGCAGGTAGTGGATCAGCTCCAGCCAGCACTCGTGTTAATGGCGCACACCTATCAAGTCCGGGACTTCGCGCCGAAGCTGGCGGCAAGTTTGCGCCGCGCTTTAATCAGTGATTGTGTCGCGTACAAGATTGAAGATCGTGCGCCTGTTTTTACGCGGCAGATATTCCAGGGAAAATTAGCAGCCGATGTAGTTCCAGTTGGAGACGCTCCGCATTTTGTGAGTTTTCAGTTGGGATCATTTCGTGGCGATGAATGCGAAGCTGGAAATGCTGAGATGATTGCGCTGACCATTAATTTGAGCAGCGACCAGATTCGGCAAAGTCCTGAAGTCCGATTTCAGGAAGCAAAGGCGGCGGTAGATTTGTCTCAGGCTCCGATTATTGTTTCAGTCGGACGCGGCATCAAGGAACAAAAGAATATCGAAATTGTCCAAAAATTAGCGGAAGCCATGGGCGCAGAACTCGCGGCTTCGCGTCCGATTTGCGATAACGATTGGTTGCCGATGGATCGTCAGGTCGGCTCTTCCGGGCAAACCGTCGCTCCGAAACTTTATTTGGCGATTGGTATTTCAGGAGCGATCCAGCATTTGGTTGGAATGAAAGGCTCCCGCACGATTGTTGCCATTAACAAAGACCCGGAGGCTCCAATTTTTGAAATTGCAGATTACGGAATCGTCGGAGATTTATTTGAAATCGTTCCCGCCTTGACCAGCGAAGTTGAAAGAATGAAGCAGTGATGATAAAAAGTGACGTGTCCCACGAAGAAAGCAACTAAAAATGCGCTCCGGTTGCTTGCCCTCTTCACCTGTTAATTACTAGCCCGTAATAATTGAAACTGCGCTATTTGCTCGGTTTCAAGACTGAACCCCCTGATGAATCCTACATGTCCGAGACTGTTCCAGTAAGACGAAATAAAAAAAAACCGCGCCCTTACCATAGAAGCATTTAACAGACTTTTGGATTGTCTGAATGCCGACCGCAATCAGGCCGCAATTAAGTATGAAGAATTGCGGCTTTCACTGATCGCCTTTTTCGCAATGCGAGGCGCGGTTGACCCGAACGAATTAGCCGATGAAACACTCAATCGAGTAGCCTATCGGTTAGCAGAAGGGCAAGTAATAACGACTAATAATCCCGCCTACTATTTTCTTGCTGTGGCCAGAAATGTCTGGCGTGAACAATTGGCGCTTCCCCATAAAATAGTCATGCTCCCAGAGTTTTCCGATGAACTACCCGCACTAACGGTTTCACCGGAAGAGCTGTTACTTGAAGTTGAACAGCGTTCACGGACTGAACAACAATTCGATTGTTTTATGAACTGTCTTGCGAGGCTTTCAGAGACCGACCGATCTCTTTTAAGGGAATATCATCAAGGGCAAGGTCAGGCAAATAGTAAGAATCGTCAAGCTCTGGCGCAACGAGTTGGCGTCACGCTTGGTAGCTTGCGTAATCGTCTCAGTCGCATCAGAGATCGCGTAGCAACCTGCACGCAGAACTGTCTGCATCATAAAGACAGCGTATGAGGGTTTTACATAATTCTCGTTTATAATTGAGAAGAGTGCTACTGTATAGCTTAGGTCGTTTCCGGTAAAGACGCTCAACCGCTGGTTTTGGAAGCATTGAGACTTGAAAAGCAATAAAATTTATCGTCAGGGTATGACGTTTTCTGGCTTTTCTCATTTCTATAGTAGAGTCCGAAAGGCTTAATCTGCTAGGTGACAGTTCCCCCAAGTCTACTTCATCTGCTCTGAACGTCAGGTGAGGATTGGGGAAGGTGTCAGGCGAAGGAGTGGCAGTAGCGTTAGATTTGTTAAGGCTGACTTCCCTGAAATACCTATTGTTCGTCAATCGAATCTTATTCAGTTCACTGGTATCCTGCAAAAGATTGCGATCAGTTAAGAAGCTTGGAATAATCGTTATTATATTGCTTGTCAGGTAGAAGACCCCCTAGAGCAATCTGTTACGAATGACCTGGCTTAAAATTGATTCAGTCCTTGTCGGATGTGCTTGTCTTGCTGATGGTAATTTAATATTGCCGTCTTGCCGAGCTTGCAAGCCTCTGACATATCAAGCGGATATGTGTCACAGCTATTTCGCTTTTTTAAGTTTCATCAGTAAGGCGTGTTTTCTCAAGAAAAATTCGTTAAATGAGATAAACCGCTTTACAGCCCCGAGACTCTGTCAGAGAATAGATTTATTCTCTGTATTAAGAAGAAGATTAGCTTCGGCTTATCTTTTATATTTTCAACCTGTAAGGAATTCCATAAATGCGGTCATTGATTACTGATGGCCTCCGGCAGCAATGAATGAGATTTCTATCATACACTTTAAAAGGAGCATCCCATACAATGCGATTTTCATTACAACGAACGTTCCTGCTGCTAGGAGCCGTAGTTTTCCTTCTCCTCGGATCGGTGTCAGTTTCGGCTGGCCCAGTCGTTTTTCACGCCGACACGACTGGTAAGTTTGGCGCAGGTAGTTCCGGTGGAACCGTAAGTCCCGATGGAACCAGTCTGGCAATAGGGGCGACTACCATCACCTTTATTTCCAAGCCAAACGAAATCAATGTGAATCTGAATCCCGGAGAATCCTCGAACATTACTTTAGGAGTGTTCAATGCGACTTCTACGGCGCTTACTACGGTGAACGGCGCAAACTTCACCTTAAATGTTTCGTTTACACTCCCAAGTGATGGTTCTCCGAAACCAGGTGTGTACAATGCAACCTTGTCGGGAACAATTAGTGCCGGTGCATCAGGCGGAACAGTAACGTGGGCAACCACAACTCTGACCTTCAATTCGCCCACAGCGGGGACGTTCAATATTACTATTGAGCCGTCAACACCAATAAATTCCCCTGCTAGTCCAGATGCTAGCCGCATTCGTGGTGTTATTACTTATAATGCCTCGCCTGTACCAGAACCCATGACCTTGATGACTTTAGGCAGTGGATTAGCTGGCATTGCCACTATGTTGCGCCGCCGCAAGAAAAAATAGTAACCCTTGATTTGAAGGGACTATCAACTATAGATGAAAGCGTAGATAACCAAACGACCTCTTTAGTCCAAACTGAAGAGGTCGTTTGCATGACACTGATAGATATTGATAGAAGGCTACTAAGTTAACAGGCTGATTGCCGAAATAGCGATGTGGCAGGACAAACGCTGGAGTGCACCTCATTATTGGGCGGGGAATGGTAATTGGCTCAGGAAGTTAGCACTGTGCGTGAAATTTCCAGCGAGCGGATAATGTGCTACTCTCACGATTCTGATACATCACAGTAATTTTATCTGGGGAAATTATGGCTACAACTGAAGATGCGAAATTAATTTTACAGCTTTATGAAATACGCCGCGAAGATGTGATGCGTCAGGCGCGTGCGTTTTTCACGGGACCGGATTTTATGCCGACCGGCGCACAGGAAATCATGGATATGGTGATGTCTGATCCGCAGAAGAGTGCCTGGTATCGGCAGACGACAAGTTACTGGGATATGGCGGCTGCACTGGTTAATCACGGTACGATAGACATTGCCTTGTTTTTCGATACGAATGGAGAATTTTTAGCGATTTGGGCGAAGATTGGTGATTTCGTGCCTGAGCTTCGCTCGTCATTCGGCCCCAAATATTTGCAAAATCTTGAAAAGCTCGTGAATGCACATCCCAATGGTGCGATGCGGGTAGAAATGATGAAAGAAAGATTCAAGAAAATGGCTGCGATGAAGCAGGAAAAGGAAGACGACATACCATTTTAGGGGTAGTCCGTAAACTTCAGTTTGTTGGACAGTTTCTTACTGGAAAATTACGGCACTAACTTCCGGTACAATATCAGAAACATCATCTTCGGTAATCGTCGAAGGCAAATCCAGCTTCATCGTGATACGCATAGATTCACCCGGTTTGAGCGGTTCTTTTCTCACGCGCGGAATTGGAGCACTGGTATTAATTGCCAAAACTTTACCAGGTTCCGCATAGCTCATGGCTTTGATTTCAAGCTCAAGACCTGAAAGTGTGCGATCACCTTTATTCGTCAATTTCCCCAATAAAATCATCTGTGTCATGCCCATCGCATTTTGCGCTGCTCGTTTTTCAACATCTTCAATCGTGATTTTAACCTGATATTTATCGAACTCAGGATTCCCTTTACGTTGGGCATCAGGCAAGCGCAATTGCTGTCCACCGGGGAGTGCGCTGACGGCAGGGAGGCTGGCAGGCTGACGAAATCTAGAGGCTAAGAAAACAATCGTAACGGCCAAAGCCAGTGCGCCGATTCCTCCCAGAATTAAATAAATTCTGGAGCGGCGTTCTTCTACCATTTGCGGGGTTTCAGCATTAAACATAATTTTGTAACTAATGAGGTCTTTGGTTTTTGACCTTTGGTCTTTGGTCAAGGTAATGAAAAAAGTAAGCTTGCAGTATTTTTTCGCACCTGCTCGACTACTGAAAGACCTGTCAATTTTAAACTGATCCAAGACCAAAAAACAAAGTCCAAAGATCAACCGGGCTAATCTCCGCTCACCATCATTTTATTGACTTTTAAAGTCGGCGCAGCAATATTACTGCGAAAATATAAATCATTGCCAATCATTTCAATACCGCGCAGCATCTCGCGGAAGTTTCCAGCGATGGTTACTTCTTCAACGGGATGAGTGAATTTACCGTTTTCAATCCAAAGCCCTGATGCGCCGCGCGAATAATCTCCCGTGACGGGATTGAATCCGAAGCCAATTAATTCAGTAACGAAGAATCCATTCTTCACGGAGGCAATCATTTCTTCCAGCGAAATTTTTCCGGCTTCAATGTAAAAATTATTGACGCCTACGCCCGGTGCTCCGGTCAATCCGCGCATCGCATTGGCGGTCGAACTTAAGCCAAGTTTTCGCGCCGTATAAGAATTCAGTAGGTAGCTACGAAGGATGCCATTTTCGACCACGACATTGCGGCGGGAAGGTAAGCCTTCACCATCGAAGGGGCGTGATCCAACTGCGCCTTCCAATGTCCCATCATCAATGATCGTTAATTCCGATGCAGCAATTGATTCGTTTAATTTGCCAACTAAAAAAGAAGAGCGCCGGAACACAGATTCCCCGGAAGCCGCTTCAAAAAAATTGCGAAGTAACTCCCCTGCCATTGGTGCCTCAAAAATGATAGGGACTTCCTGCGTTGGAACTTTATGTGCGCCAAGTTTACGCAAAGCACGATGGGCGGCTTCGCGTCCAATAATTTCAGGTGAGCTGAGCTTCTTCAGCCAGCGCTGTGATTCACCCCAGAATGATTGTTGCATCTGGTCGCCGGTGGTCGCAATCGGAGCTGCAACTAATCCACAATTACTGCCGTGATATTCTCCCTCAAACCCTGAACTGGTGACCAGTAACATTCGTCCCAACGTCGTCGCGCAACTGCCGCCTTCGGAATTCGTGATCCGCGCATCAAAGGTTAGTGCCGCCGCTTCACAGGCTCTCGCCAATTCGATTTTTCGTTCGGTTGATAAGGTGGCAATGGCGTCGTCGTAAAGTTGTAAATCAGGGTTTGATGCCCTCGAAAATTCTTCGCGTGACGGCAATACTGAGGCTTCGTCAGGTGAAGTATGCCGTGCCATTTCGACCGCTTCGGCAACGAGTTTTTCAAGCGATTCGACGTGTGTATCAGAAGTCGAGGCCGAGGCCTGACGACCTTCGTAAATCACGCGCAACCCAATCCCGCGTGAAGCCGATTCCTGAAGCGTTTCGACTTCACCTAATCTGACTTCCACTGAAAATTCAGTTGATTCAAGTGCGATAGCTTCGGCTTCGGTCGCGCCGCGCTTCAATGCCGAGCTGACCATTTCCGAGAGCAATTCAGTAGTGATTTCCATCGTGTGTGAGTCCTATCCTTTGGTGCCGCCAACGGTCATTTCAGAAATCTTGATAGTGGGCAGACCAACGCCGACCGGAACCGACTGACCATTTTTACCGCATAAACCGACACCTGTATCCAGTGCCAGATCGTGACCGACGGCAGTGACTTTGGTGAGTGCTGTCGGACCATGTCCTATCAGAGTGGCTCCTTTCACCGGAGCCGTCACTTTGCCGTCTTCAATCAAATAAGCTTCACTGGCAGAGAAGACAAACTTGCCATTAGTGATGTCTACTTGCCCACCGCCGAAGTTGACGGCGTAAAGCCCGCGTTTCACCGATTTGATAATACTTTCAGGGTCATCTTGTCCACTGAGCATGAAGGTATTTGTCATGCGCGGCATGGGCAGCGATTGATAGCTTTCGCGGCGACCATTACCGGTCAGTGCAGCTCCTGTTAATTTTGAACTCAAATGATCCTGCAAATAACCGCGCAAAATACCATTTTCAATCAACACGGTACGCGATGACGGGTTTCCTTCATCGTCAATATTAATAGACCCCCGTCGGGCATCAATTGTTCCATCATCGACAATTGTGCAAAGTTCGCTGGCAACTTTTTGACCGATCAGTCCGCAAAAAGCGGAGGCTCCTTTGCGATTGAAGTCGGACTCCAGACCGTGTCCGATGGCTTCATGCAAAAGAATTCCAGGCCAGCCCGGCCCTAAAACTACTTCGTTGGTTCCGGCTGGAGCTTCGACGGCTTCAAGTTGCAGAATGGCCTGCCGAGCAGCTTCGTTGGCAAAATATTCCGGTGAAAATTTCTGATCGAAAAATTCCAAATTATCACGACCGCCGCCGCCCATCCGACCGGATTGTAAGTTCCCGTCATCATCAGCAATGCAATTGACATTCATCCGCATCAGCGGTTGAACATCTCCGATGAGTAATCCTTCAGAAGTGGCGATGAGGATAATTTTATATTCATCAACGATGGAAGCCTGGACTTCACGAATGCGCTTATCAAAAGATCGAGCGGCACTGTCAGCGCGATTCAATAAAGCAATTTTACGTTCCAGCGGTTCGTCGCGGAGCGGTGTCACAACATCATAAAGATTACGCGAGGGCTGACGATTGGTGATTTTTACGGGGGCGGTGTTCGCCGCACTTTGTGCGATATGCGCTGCCGTTGAAGCTACCGTACGAATCGCATTGACATCAATTTCATCGCAGTAAGCATAACCGGTTCTTTCCCCTGAAAGAACCCGGACACCGACTCCCTGAGAGATCGCCCGGTTCGCCGATTTGATGAGCTGTTCTTCCAGGCTTAAATTGCTCAGGACAGAATACTCAAAATACAAATCAGCATAATCACCGCCACGCGACAGCGCGGATGAGAGCAAATTCTCAATATCAGAAAGAGTGAGATTGAAGTTATCAGTAAAAAATTTGAGAGGTGAAATCATTGTTGTTCTCATCCATAGACCTTATCGGCGGACAAAAAGTTAAAATGGCAGCTCGTAGGGGAGCTAAACTCAGGGCTGAGATTGTAGTCCATCACCGAACCAAAGTAATTATTTTTTTAGGGCGTAATGTCTCTGCTACTACCGAGTTCCAAGATGTAAAGCAGCGATTCCAGCCAGAAGATTATCATAACGCACTTCACGGAATCCGATACTCTGCATAATTTCAGCTAGATGTTTTTGATTAGGAAAATAGCTGACCGAATTCGGTAAATAAGTATACGCATGTTTAGAGCCAGATACCAGTGCGCCGATGCGAGGAAGTATTTTTGAGAAATAAAAGCCAAAAGCTTGATCCAGCACCGGCATGACCGGATGCGAAAATTCCAGAATGGCAACCTGTCCACCAGGCTTTAAAACACGGAAGATTTCTTCAAGACCACGTTCGATACTTTCCAGATTTCTTAACCCGAAAGCATTTGTGACCAAATCAAAACTGTGATTTGCAAAGGGTAAATGTAAGGCATCCCCTTCAATGAAAAGCGGTTTGACAGGTGCTGACTTGGCAGGGCCAAGAGCCAGCATAGGAAAGCAAAAATCACACCCGATGATGTGCGCCTGCGGTGCGGCTTTGGCTAATTCGATAGTCAGGTCACCAGTGCCACAGCATAAGTCAAGCACTGTTACTGAAGGACGTGCGAGGACTTCGCGGATCTGCTTAATAGTGAAGCTCCGCCATCGCTTATCAATATTTCCTGACAGCAAGTGGTTCAGCCGATCATACGTCGGAGCAATTTCGGCAAACATTTTGCGAACGGCTTCGTGTTTGCCGGGTGCGTTAAATTTTGGATTAGGTGCTGACATGAAGGGGAAGCAGAGCAGTTAGCGGTTAGCCTTTAGTTGTTAGCCAGAAAGGAAAGAGATTTTCTGGCTAATAGCTAAAGGCTAACTGCTGACCACTATTAGCCTTTTATTTCGTTAACTTTTCCCATCACTAAAAGAGTCAGGGCGTTCGCATCAAGCAATCGTTTGGCGACGCGTTGTAAATCCAGTGTCGTGACGGCTTTGACTTTATTCTCAAAATTCAAAGGATACGTTTCAGGCAGTTTATACGAAGCAATTTCGCGCAAATATTCGCTGACCGATTTGGCGCGATGTTCTTCAAGCAGCGCGGATTGCGCGGTCGCTAATTCCAATTCTGAAATTTCATTTTTGCTCAGCAGCGCAAAAATATCAGTGATTTGACGTGAAATTTCAGGGGCGCGCTCAGCCGACACCGAAGCCGAAAAGTGTATCGGAGCTGCTAACACACGCGGTGCAAATGAAGTCGCGCTGGTCGCTTCGATTTGTTTCAGACGTTTATCCAAAAGGCGTGAGAGCAAAACTGTGGCGATATAATCTGCGTCGGTATGCGAAACGCCAATGACGCCTCCACGAATTTCGACATTCGATAAATTAGTCTGCTCAATTTTGATGACGCGCACTTCTGCGGTACGGGTTGGGGGGCGAAAGGTCGGCGGAGCCGGAGCACCTTTGATCCAGCTTCCAAAGTAAGCCCGGAAAATGCTCATTAATTTTTCCCGTTTGAGATCACCTTCCACGACGGCAAACATGTTATTGGCAAGATAGACACGTTTATAAAAATCATAAACGTCGCCATATTGAATATTGGCGATGGTGGCGGCGTTTCCTTCGATGCTGTGGGCATAAGGATGATCGCCATACAAGGCGGCAATAAACGCTTCATCAGCTTGCGCGGCAGCAGGTAACTGCAAAGATTTCACGCGGTCAAGCCGTGCCTGATGAGCCGCCGCAAAAGCCTCCTTACGAATATTGTCGGTGACGAGCAGACGCGCAATGATCGAAATTGTTTCCTGAAGATTTTGCGCTGGAGCTTCAATGCGAAACCAGGTGTGGTCAAGCGTGACGCCCCAATCCATTTGCGCTTCAAGCGTGGCTAATTCTTCTTTCAAGTTTGGATTGACTGCGAGCAACGTTTCTACTGTTAAAGTTGCCACGCCGACTTTGCCAATCAGGTCAAACATTGATCCGCCACGAACAGTGAGGTGGCAGATGACTTTCGGGGAAGTATTTTTTTCTAATGTTACAATTTGTAATCCGTTCAGCAAGCTGTCGCGCCGAACATCACTGAATGGCGTTCGCGGTGCGACTTCGGGAACGGCGGGAGCGGAGAGTTTTGAGCTTTTTTCTTTCTCTTTCTGCGCTAGTAAAGGTTGCGCTAAAACCAATGTCAATAAGATCAAAAATGTGTATCTGGAATGAAGCATAAGAAAACCTTGCCTGAGTAATAAAATTGATGTGGCGGAAACGCTCAAACAAAAGTGTACCTGTGCAACGGTATCAGCGTCAAATCACCGCACTTCGCGTTTTAACTGCTTTAGCAGGGAACGCGCTATATTAGAATTTTTCCCGTTTGGTTCCAGCACTAAAAATTTTTCGTACGCGGCGATGGCTGCTTGAATTTGTCCGTTACGATCCAGCAGGTTTCCGAGCAGGTAATAAATGATCGGTTCGGTGTCGTTACTTTGCTGCGCACCGAGGCTGAGATGTTTGATGGCACTCGCAGCATCATTTTCTTCCATAAAATTCAACGCGATTCCGGTGTGCGCTTCAGGAGAAAAATTACGCGCCAGCTTGAGAGCTTTTTCATAATTCGTGAAGGCGTCATCGTATAACCCTTGCGAGCGAAAAGTATTGGCAATCACTGTCAACGCCTCCGCCGCGATGATCGGCGCAGCCGCAGATTCACGGGCTGCACGACGCGCTTCATTGACGGCATCTTCGTATTCAGAAGTTGCTGCAAGACTTCGTGCCAAACCAATACGAGCGCGTGGGAGAGAAATTTTTGAGAGGCTCAACGCCTTACGATACTCCTCAATCGCATCTTTATGCTTGCCCTTTTCGCGGAGCGACGCCGCCGTCTGAAAACTGAGTTCAGCCGGAGCGGCGGGAGCTTTGAAATTTAATTGAACTTGATTTGTTGTTCCGGTTTTGACGATAATAGACTGCGTCAATTCATGTTTTCCAACCAATCTGGCACGGAGTGAATGCGTTCCGGCTTTCAAATTATTGATCGTGATTTCACCGCTATCGGCGATGGTTCCGTAGCGCAAATTATCAAGCCAGATGATCGAGCCGGATTCTGCTTTGACTTGGAGGGAAATTGGCTCAACGGTTCGCACCTGCAAATGAATAATAAGCAGGAAATAAAAAATAGAGCCGAGAAGGGGAGTAGATATGGTCATCTCTAACTTTCTGAATTCAGTCCGCGATAATTATATAAAAAAGATCGTCTCGCTCTGACAAAAACGGTTGATGAATCAGTCCATAGTTTATAGCTTCTTGGAACACAGATTTTAGTAAATCTTCATCGCAAAATTCTAAGTACTTATCTTTCCAGTCACTGACGAAAGAGCGTAACCGCCATAAATCAAATCCATCAGTTCTTCCACCATTTCCATAATCCCAATCTACTAAAATATTGCCCGTTTGAACCCAGCATCCAATGCCATGAAAGAAATATAATACTGCATCCTGTTGGCCAAAGGCTCCTTTTTGTCGGACTCCAGCCTCACGCCATAACATTGGGTTTTCGAGCTTTAAACTCAATTTTAATAGTTCATTGGCATATGTGGCTTGATTTTGAAAATCACGAACCAGCTCAAGGAAGTTTTTCAGCAAGCTGGTGAGGTTTTCCTCTTTAGTTTGCATAGTGTGAGTGCTTATGGATATTACGAAATCCGCTTCATACTCTGTAAAAGCTTGCTGTAGACCTCAGCATTTTTCTTAGCAGCTTTCGCGTCCATGGCTCCGAAGGCGACGACGGGTTTTTCGGCGACGAAAATATCAAGGCTCCAATTCATCACTTTGCCGTTGGAATCGGCGGTTCCGGCTTCGTTGAGGTGTTCCATGCCGTTATGTTTATTTTCTTTGTGATCTTTGGCTTTGACGTTTTTCATTTCTTCGTCAAGGCCTTCACGGAAGGTGTCCCAGAGCTTTTCCGCCATCGTTGCATCGTCTGCGACTACGAAAACTACAGTGATGGTTTCATCATTTGAAGTGAGGATATGTTGACTCACGCCCTCTTTATCGGAGGCTTTGATCGTCCAGCCTTCGGGAACTTCAAACTGAAATCCTGCTTCTTTGAGAACGTACGGTTTGCCATTGATCGCAGCAGTTGCCGCGATGACGAGAAGGCTGAGAGCAATGAAAATTCGGGTTGAAAAAAAATGATTCGACACAGAATTATTCCACTGGGTACGATAGGCGTCCCGCCTGTCGAAAGAGTTAATTCTCGACAGGTGGGACGCCTATCGTACCTTACTTAATTCCCGTTTCCGACTTCAGGTTTGAAGCGTCCCTGCTCGTCGTACAGGCGGCGATATTGACGGGCATT
The DNA here is from genome assembly GCA_043783625.1 of Blastocatellia bacterium. Lineage (GTDB taxonomy): Bacteria > Acidobacteriota > Blastocatellia > RBC074 > RBC074 > JAFDVL01. The sequence goes on from JAYVZE010000039.1 coordinate 39,161, forward strand.
GCGATAAACGCCTTGCACATAGGCGCGGGTTTCACTGAGCGGGATGGAATCTACCCAGTCCTCAATATCGGCTGCCGGTAATTCTCGTAACCAGCGTGCGACTCTTGTCGGTCCGCCATTATAGGCTGCCGCGACATATTCAAATCGTCCAAAACTTGCTACCAGATCGGCGACGTAAGAAGTTCCAAGCTGAATGTTCAAAACCGGATTGTATAAATCGGCGGAGCTAATCACACCTCCGCCCAGACTGTATTTTTTCGCTACCGAGCGTCCGGTAGACGGCAATAATTGCATCAATCCCATTGCATTGGCGCGGCTGCGGGCAGTGGGATTAAAAATAGTTTCCTGACGAATTAAGCCGGCGACCAGATAGGGATCAAGATTTTTGCGCTTCGCTTCTTCTCTAATATTTGACCACCAGCCAAGCGGATAAAAAACATCCCAGGCCGCACGTGGCATTTCCTGAACTAACATTTGCCCATAGTTAGGATAAGCCCGTTTGAGGACATTGACGGCCGAAACATTTTCATTGCGAGTGCGATAGATTTGGGCAATGCGGATGTTCAGAGTGGGAGAATTCGCCGCCCGGCTGCGCGCATTTTCTAATTCACCTAATGCCAACTGTGGCAAATTAATCAAGGCGAGTGAATCAGCTTTAGCGACACGCTCTTCGTCTGCCGGATTCATTGATTCTACAATGGGTGGATTAATCTGAAGTTTAGCCACCGCACGACTCAACACCATATCTGAATCGGCAGGTGTTTCTTTGGCTCCCAGGCGGGTCAATTCTCCGATATGACGTTCGGCGTTATATCCGTACCATCCGGCTCCGTAGCGGGTGAGCAATGCTTTATACATCGTGACTGCGCGGGCTTTGTCGCCAGCACGTTCGGAATCCATTGCACCCCAGAATGCCGCTTTGCCACGATTTTCTGTGACTTCGCCGTACTCTGCGACATGCTCAATAAACAAACGGGCAGCGTTGGCATAGTCTTTGGCTTCGTGCGTTCGCCAGGCACGCCAGAAATGCGCTTCATCAGCATTCTCCGCACGAGGCGATTCTTTGAAAAGCTGTTCGTAGTAAGTCGCGGCGACAGCAGGTTGAGATTCCTCGTACATTTTCCCGATTTCGTACAGGAGATTTCCCAAGGGGAGGCTGCCAGGAGCAATCCGCCTGAGATCAGTCACGGCTTGAAGCATGGGAGCTTCCTGCCGTTGGGCGCGATAACAAAGTCCGCGATAGTAAATCGCATCGGCTTGATCCTGCGTTGAGCGCGAACGGACATTTAATAACAAAGCCAAAGAGTTCGAATACATTTTGGCTTTATAATAACTGACCCCACCGCGCAAATAGACTTCAGGATCGGTCGCCGCAGGGAATTGACGCGAGAGCTGTTCGTAGGCTTGTCCCGCAATCACCCAGAGATTGGCTTTGTATAATTTATCTGCGCGAGCACGCATCATTTGGGCAGTCGTTCCAGTGCTGGCTGGAGCAGCACCCAGCGCGACAAGTTTATTCGAGACCTCTCCGGCTTCGGGAGCCTGCGGCATCTCAAAATATATTTTTTTCCAGATCGTCGCCGCTTCTTCGCGCTTGCCGATTTTTTCCAAGGCGTCAGCTTTTAATTTTAAGGCTGTTCCGTCAGCATTTGAACCAAGACTATTGATGTAATCAATTGTTGTTTGATAGGCTCCGCGCAGGGTGGCTGCACCGGCGGCCTGCAACACGGCAGTTCGTGCCAGCATTGAAGTGGGGTATTGTTCAGCAGCTTTGACGTACATCCGTTCCGCTTCTTCGGTGCGACCAACCCCCTGCAAAGCCTGACTGCGATAGTAAATCGCATAATCGCCGAGCTTGCTCTGCCTGCCGATCATGCCTTCATCCAGAATCAGTAATGCGGCGTTGTAGTCTTTTGCCTGCAAGCGCAGATAGCCACGAAATAATTTGGCTAAGGCTGCTTCCTCGGAGCGCGGATTACTCGTTTCAATTTTTTGTAATTCAGCTTCGGATTGAGCAGCGGCGGCAGTTTTTAAGCGTGTCCGCAAATCCTGCGCAACGGATAATCCCGCGCAGATACTCAATAACACCAGCAACAAGACGGGACGGATCACCTTGAGGTGAGGATTAGCAGCAAAGTTCATTTGATAGCTCCTATTATCAACGAAAAATAATCACTCTGCGGGGTTACAGGAGTGATGCTCTGAAAAGCTAAAAAAGGGCGCGACAGTTCGGATTACAAAAACGTTAAGGGAATCCAAGTATAGCAGGAAAATTCTGAGAAAGGGTGACTTTTGAATAAAAAAAGAGCCGGGAAGTTTTGCTTCCGGCTCCTTTTAAAAAGACTGGTTTTCGGCTTCAGTGCTAACTGACCGGAACCGTTGGGCCGGGACACCCACTGCCTAATTTAGCTGTGTCGCCTTCGCCAAGTGTGTGCAGTAATTCGTCGTAAAAGTAATCAAACTTGCCAGACACGGCAGATGAGACACGCTTTTCGTACATTTGCCGACTACGATCAATATCTTCTTTCAGGCGCTCATAGAGGTCATGCGAGCGGCGGCCTTCCATGACTTTCTGCTCGTTATAAAGTTTGATTTCCGAGACCAGTAAGCGGGCGAATCTGCGGGCGTCATTGTGGGCACGAACTTCATCATCACTTTGCGTGGCTGAAGCTGTCGCCGCCGCTGGTTTCGCTTCGACTTCTACCTGTTTGACTTCGTAGGCTGGAGTCGTTCCCAGTGGTGTGACTGCTGCTGGAACAGGTTTCGGCGCAGGTGCTGGAGCCACTTCTGATTGCACAGGGGCAGTTGGTGCTTCCGGTTGAGGAGCTGGCGCAGGTGCAGCAGCACTGAGAGCTGACTGGTTTCGACGTGCTGGTAATAATTCAATCGCCATGCTGGTCACTTGCATCAGAGATTCCAGTGCATCCAGATTTAAGTCATTTTGATCGCCTGATTCGGAGTACAAAATTGCTGCCGCCTTGCCTCTGATGACCAACGGAATTGCCACTGCGTGAGAATCGCTGCTGAACGATCCTAAAACACCGGATTGACCGCCAGCTACCTGTGAAGTTTTCAATGAAGAGACGGTTTCATTGAAGAGCGCATTCACCGGAATTGCGACGTTCAGGCTGCGAGCCGTTTCATCATTCAATCCATTAGCGAATCCGCTGGCTTTCCATCCAATCGCGTTACCGCTTTTGATAACAAAGAAAACGACATTCGACGCAAACTGAGCGGAATGTCTGACCAGTGTTGCCAGAACATCAGCCTGTTGTCGTTGACTATCAATATCGGAGATCGCCGCCTTGAGTGAAATACTGGTTACTGGTGACGCGGCAGCTCCACCGAGAGCGGCTCCTGTAACTCCGGCAGCGACCATTCCCGAAACTGAACTTTCAGCCTCGGCCAATTCTGCTTTAAGAGTGGTAATTTGTCCTTCATATTGCGCCGCTGTTTCAGTCCGCGCCTGCGCGACGGCATCTTCAAGGCGAGCCTGAAAGCTGCTTTCAACATCCTGTGCGGCACTGGTGCGGGCCTGCTCGAAGTGTTGTTGAAGACCGGAAGCTTCTTCGGATGTGACCGCGCTACTCGCGGCTGGAATCCGCTGGCACAGTTGATTTAGTGCGTTCTGGACATTTTGTAATTCTTCGGCAAAATTGCCGATTCTGGAAGCCACTAAATCGCTTGCTCTTTGCTGAAGCTGTTCTTGCCATGTTTGATTTTCTGACACTTTTAACCCTCCGCTGATAGCCAAATGACTGGTCAGGTGATGTGAATGATGTTCAGGTAAGATTGCGGGAGCCAGTACAACTTAACTTTCTATTGAACCTTGTATTCAAGGGCAAGATAATCTGATTGCCCTGATGTAATCTCGTGAATTCATTGGATAATTGCTAATTACGGTGACTACCAATCAACCAATTTCTTATCGTCAGCGGGTCGTTCATATAAATAGCTGGGGCGTAGATACTGTGGTTGTTTCGCCCACAAACGACAAGGGGTTTATTATCATCAGTTAGAAATGGCTTGTCAATCTTAGTTTGAAACAATCTTACTCATCTGGTGGGTGACAGGTGAACTATCAGAAAAAGGGCGAGCCGTAAAAACAGACTCACCCTCTAAAGAAATTGTGTCCGAAGTGGTTTATTTTGCTTCGGTAATTTTCTTAATCATCAAAGCTGTCGGAGTCGCCTCGTCTGCTTTCCCCTCAACCGCAAACTTAATGCCTTTTTCAAGGGTGCTTTTGGTGACCAACGCTGTGGCTATTTCGTTTCCTTTGGCGTCAAATTCATAGAACTTACCATCTACGAACACACCATATCCACTCTTGACGCAGCCATCCATCAGCGCACATTTTTTAGTGTGACCCATCGCGGCTTCCTGTATATTATCTTTCTTGGAAATTTTAGCAGCGCAGGATTTATCTACCACGTAACCCGTGAGTTTTACCTTTTTGGCTTTGGCTGTTGCTACGACTCCGAAGCAAAACAGCGCAACTATAACGAGAACAAGATTCTTTTTCATAACCTCGCAGTCCTTTCAGTGTTGTTGAGTTTTATTCTGACCGTTAAAAACAAGCAGATAATAACAAAAAGAAACGACAGTCACAACCTCACACAATTGTAACTGCCGTCGGAATTTTTTAAAGATACCGCTTTTTTTATAATGCACGCGGACTACGATATTGTTCGTAGCGTCGTGTTGGTTCGTATTTACTTGTCACCGTAGCTTCCGGCTGCGGTGGACCTTCCAGTCGAATAATTTCAATCGCTTCCTGATATACACGCTCAAGGTTTTCCGGTTGGAATCCATTAAGCAGGCAAGCACGGATGTGCGCTTGAACAATTTGTTCGACAGCTTGTCGTCCCGTCTCATCCATTTGCTGGAGAGATCGCAAAGCATGTGCTGATAGTTTCATGACCAATCCTTTCAGTTCAGTTTTTAGGAATCTGACCGCTTACTTGTTAACTACCTTTGTGAGGAAAGGAACACGGCGGATGTTAGCAGAAAAAAACGCATTGTCTACAATTTTTTTTGAGAAAATACCGAACTGTTGCAAGGGAAGGAGTTATTAAGCAAATTATTATGCGGACGTTCAGGAGGGAATGATAAAGGGCTAAAAGCGTATCCTTTTAGCCCTTTATCTACAATTGTTTAAGCTGCCATGCTTACAGCCTGACCTTGAATCATGCAGGCGGTTTGTCGCTTTAATGCAAATTCAAAGACACGCGCCTGCTCAATTGTCAGGTTCAGTGTCTTCAGTTGGGCATTGACGCGATTGCAGTAATCGCTGACCAGCGAATCAGAGACGCCCAGCTCTTTTGATAACTGGACATTGGACATTCTTCCCGGTTCCAGATAGCAATGCCACAGGATGTGCAACATGCGTTCAGCCTGCTTTGGTTTGCGACGAACGGTTTCCGATAACTGATCAAGAAAATTATTAGCCAGATGACTGGCGTGCTGTGAGAATTCGTGACTTAAATAATTATCTTCAGGATTTTCACGCCCATCAGGAATGTCAAATTCAATGGTCGAATTTGAATTGTCATCATCCGGTTTACTAATCGGAACCATTTGAATATTGATGACCGGAAGCCGCGACATCACCAGATTGCGCAGTGTTTTGATGTCCGCGAGTGAATCAATGGTTTGAAAAACTTCGACAATCAGCGTCAGCAAATCGGCATTTGAAATCACGATTTGCGCGTCGGCTGTGCACCCGGCTTCACGGGTATTGCGAATCCGCATCGGGACTTGCTGAATCAAATCTTCGAGCAAAGCGCGTTCTTTAATTTCTTTATTGTCCTGCCAATCCGCCAAGCCAAAAACTTTTTCTGTTAGCCCGCGCCGACGCGCCGTCGCCGCATCGCGGACATACAGCGTATCAAAACGGCGGAACACTTCATTGTGTTGAATTAAGGTGCTGATGCGTCGCGCCAGGCGGTACGATTCAGGATGTTGACGGCGTAAATGCGCCACCAGCATATTGGTTAATTCGATTTGGGAAATTTCGTGCTCGACTTCACGATCCGCCATGTTCGTTTCGATGTAATGCTCGAAACGGCCTTTTTGAAACAGCGTCAAAAATAATTCCTGCGTGAGGTCGGTATAAGTTTGCCCCGAATATTGATTGGTTCCCAGCATCCCGGAATTCCGGGCCGATTGCACCAGCGGATGCAAATAAACCATACGGTACAGCTCATTCCATATTTTGGAAACTTCTTCATCTAATAAGGCCTGACGCCATCCGAAACGTTTCGTACTCATTTGTTACTTGACCTCGATAGTAGTTTTCGTTTCTTTGTTATAGCGGGGCGGCTATGTTTTAATCGCAGTAATGTTTACAGGGCAATCGTCACAAAATAATAGCTTTCGCAAGACTCTTCAGTGTCCGACGAATGAGTTGCTCCTGAATTTTCTAAACTCGGGAGGTCTGCCATCAGCAGCCTGGATCGTTGACCATCTGGAGACGTGCGAATTTTGCGAATTATCATTGGAATTAATGAACGCTCACCCCGATCAGCTTGAACCGCCAACCATTCCACCCGTCCCCGACGCCTTGCTCGACATCTTTTCTTCTCGCCGTCAGGACTGAATCATCATTTCTTCTGACAACCCTAATTTGGAGCATGTCCTTAACAGAAAAATGACAGCCCTCTGACAAAACGTACACGTGCAATTAGGGCTGGGGAAAGAAAGTGCTGAGTGCTGAGTAAAATAGTGCTGAGTTCTCAGGACTTTCCTCCTCAGCACTCAGCACTTTCTTTCCCCGGCACTTTTCCTACGATTGAAAATTCGGTTTGACTTCGATTTCTTTGCCGGTGATGGCATCAATGTAAATCGTCCACGTCGTACCGCGTCCGACTTCCACAGGGTAGGCAAGATGCAAGGTGAGTTTCTGCTCGCTTCGTTTCGGAAAGACAACTAAATTATTAACGATAATTTCGGATTCCTGCGTGACCTTGTACGTCATCGGTTGTCCGGCGAGATTGGAATACGTGAATTCGCGGTTGGCAAGTTTGGCTTTGATTTCTGCGGCTTCGATTTTGGCGCGAGCAGGGAATTCATCAGGAGGTAAAACCGTGCTACTAAGTTGTAACAAATTCCCCGTTTTTGAAACAGCAATTTTCAGTTCTCCAAATCCATTGGCGAGCGGAAACGGATAATTCATCTGCTGATAAGTCGCCCGGAAAAAATTTCCATCCAGACTAAAAGCGACCAACGAAATATCTTTCAGGGTCAGCGAGCTGTTGCGGAGATCGCCGCTTAAAATCGTGTGATACTTTTCGATGAACCGCCGCAACAGTTCCTTAATCTGCGCCTCGCCTAAAATTTCATCCGGCTTTTGATCGGGAGCTTTAAGACTAATAAGATTGGCAATCGCCGTTGGCAATAAGCGCGGCGTATAAATAATCGGCTCTAATTCCGGCTTCACGAACGTGAGACGATATTCCGATAAAAAAGCATTCCACGCATCTTCCGCCGCCTGCTGCCGCGCCACCGAAGCCTCGATAAGCAAAGGATATTTCGGGTTTTCGAGAGCTTGCCTTACTGTTTGCGCCGCTCCCCGCGAAGCCGGAACCATCCCCATCACCAATAAAAAATAGAAAATGCTTTTGCTCATTGAGACCAATTATTCAGGCTTGATGAAGAAAAGCAAATGAGGGGGAAGTGCTAAGAGAAAACCCTAACACCTGCATTAGTAAAAAGAGGGTTTTCAGAAAATCCTAAGCCCTGTGAAAAGGGGCTGCTGACGGCACCTGAAACCCCGCTTCAGGTCACTTTTGCCTTCCCCTTGCGGCTCTCAG
>JAYVZE010000040.1:0-16070 GCA_043783625.1 Blastocatellia bacterium
CAGAATTTTTGCTAAGAAGTAAACGGTACACGGGTCAAGAGCTTGCCGGATACTCAATCCATGTACCGCTTACTTCGGCATACTTGCTGGTTTGTAGAGGTTGTTCAGTATAACTAAGCAAAACCTTGAAAGCCGCAAGCATACTTTCGGGGTGAGTGCGGACACCCTATTATTTGTCCACCTTTGAGACCTGATCTTCCAAGACCTGACCTTTAGGCAAACCACCGTAGGGTGGGGGAGCAGGGGAAACCTGTTCTGCAACATGCACAACATGGTAGCGCATTCTCTGTCGCGCAAGCTCATCTTGTGGCTTTTTACTGCCCGCACTCAAAACAAACTTAACCGAGTACAGGTCTAACTCACCAGAATCATCTGATAGCGCTTCGACCGACTGCGCTGACTGGATAGGGTGTTGCATAAGAACGAAGATAAGTTGTCGAACGATCAATGGTCGCTGCCTGCCATAAATCCTGAATCATAAATCCCTGCATGCAGCGCGAATTAATCGCCTGACCAATTTTGTAACAAATATCAAAGCTGGGAACTTCACTTCCCTCGCTTTCCAAGGTTTCAAGTAACCCAAGCGGAAGCCGGGTTAAATCCGCGAGGTCTGAAAGACTAAGACCAGCTTTTTTTCTTTTTTCAGCCAAAACCTGACTAAATTGTGTCTTACTCAGCTTTTTCGAAAAGGCTGTCATCTTCATTGGGGGTCTCCATTGATAAGGTCATTAACGAATCACCCAGTGATGTGAAACTGTCGTAGGCACAGACTTCCCAGGAAAGATAAAATGAAGGAATTTATCCTTCACCTGTATCCAGAAATCCCGCTCCTGCCTTAGAGCCAACTCCAGTTTTGATTCGTTAATGACCAACTCGATTTCATTTTTTAGCGATTACCTGTAATCCTCAAAACAGTAGAAAAACAGTGCGCCTGCCACTTGGTTTGCCTATTACAAGTAATCGCCCCTTAAGCCTTCGCCGGATATAAGTGCAACGAACGTGCCACAATTAAAAAAACTGATAAATAATCTACAGTAACCCAGTAAACTATTTATTTTAAATGATTTACAGTTTTCATTCTGACCTGAGTGAACTGTTTGTAATAATTCAATTTTGCTACCTCATAGGAGTAGGAGCTACCCCTCATTCGACCTAATTCCGCTTATACTGCTACCTAAGGCAAACAGAATCAGCGAGTTACACTAAAAAGAAAGGTTAAGTGCTAATTCTGAGTAAAAAGGCTACGAAGTGTATTTTATACCCCTCGCAGCTTTGCATAGTATCCTTTGTAAATCATCTGGTTCACCTTATTTATGCTGCCTCTTAGTCGCCATAAATAACGCCGTCACCGTAGATAACTCCATCTCCATAGATGACCCCGTCGCCATAAATGACTCCATCTCCATAGATCACACCATCACCGTAAATGACTCCATCGCTATAAATAGCGGCGTCACCATAGATCACCCCATCGCCGTAGATGACTCCGTCCCCATAAATCACACCGTCGCCATAAATGACCCCATTGGTCACAACGATGCCTTGTGACAAAGCAACCTGATCACTGGACATCATTGAATAATTCGGGAGTTGTTGGTGGTTAGCGTACGGAACCATATCCGTGAGAATGGCATTCGTTGAATATGCTCCCTGCCAGTTCGTCATCAGACCGCTGCCAGATGCGAAACAATAATTAAGGATCATGCCCTGTCCCCAGGCACAGGTTTCTCCGGCAATCGCACTGGTTTGTGAGGCGGGCAGCTCGCCATTAACCATGCGCTGACCATTGGCCAGATTCCGGGCATTGGGTGAAATCGCTCCCGCAATTCGGGCTGCTCCTTCAATGTTCAATAACCCTGCACCTTGATCAAAACTGCTGGCTCCCTGAATGGGCTGCGCGGAATACATCAAAATGGCTTTGACTAAATTCGGAGTCAAATTCGGATTCGCCTGGAGTAATAAGGCGGCAGCTCCCGCGACGACTGGAGCCGAAAAAGAAGTCCCACTCATCTGTGCTAATTGATCGGCTGGATTGGCGGCATTGCCAAAGAGCATTTCAGGATGAACTGAAACTAAATGATTATTATGGGCAGAGGCTCCGACCAGTTTATTGCCAGGCGCGACGAGGTCGGGTTTGATTAAATTGTCATAGTGCTTGACGCCATCCGCGTCCAGACGGTATCCGTGGGTCGGCCCGTGTGAACTATAACTGGCAACTCTATCATCCGAACGTTGATTGCTTTGGAAAGTATTGGCGGCACCAACGGTGATGACGGAAGGATCAATCCCAGGTGAGTGAATTCCACCATAGATTTTGACCCCGGATGAAGTCTTTCCCAAGTTGCCGGCAGCACAAATCACGACGATTCCCGCATCGTGCGCACGACGAACCGCCAGACATAAAGGATCCGTTTGATAACTGTCAAAAGCCAGTGCGCCTAAGCTCATATTGATGACGCGGATATTGTAAGCATCTTTATTGTTAATGCACCAATCAAGGGCGGCCAAAACTGAGCTTGTATTACCAGCTCCCACATCACTCAAAACCTTGAGGTTGATCAGACTAGCGCCCGGCGCAACTCCGGCATAAGCCCCCCCCGCATAGTTCGCGTCAGCACCAATCAATGAAGCCACATGCGTTCCGTGCCCAAAGTTATCATTGGCATTTCCGCTATTCGTAAAATCCTGGCGATAGATAATCCGGCTGCTACCAATCAAGTTATGAGCTTCATCAATGCCGCTATCCAAAACGGCAACTGTGATGCCGCGTCCATCTAAGGTTGATTGATTCAGTTGAGTGACTAAGTTTCTGATTTGATCGGTTCCAGTGGTTTCGGTGACGTGCCCCAGTGAACGAACCGGACGATCTGTCGAAAGATAGGAAAAAGCTGAATCTTCAAGTAGATCAACCGCACGAGCCAGCGGTAAATCTACTGTCACTAAATTCATTTTGCCGTATTGGTTTTTGATTCGTGCTCCAGCTTGTCGAAGTTTTGCCAAATGCGCTTCGCTGATGTTCCCGTCTGTTTGAATGACGAACGAACGACGTTGCCCCATTTTGATTCTCAGACTGCGTGACGAACTATGTTCGACTTCATCCTGTAAATCTCTGGAAATCTTTGACGCCCGGCTTCGGGTCTCATTCACAAATCTTTCCTGATCATTTCTCTGAGCAAAGACCCCAACTGACAAAATCAATAATGACGTGAGTGAAATAATTACCTTCATCATCATTTTACTTTGGTAAGTAGACTGGATTTTTGACACACTAATACTGTTAGATGACTCCATTTCGCATAACCTTTCTATGTTAAACTGCCAGAATTTGAGGGTGACTGAACAGACCGCTTGTCCTGAAACGCAAAGAGACACACCTCTCCCAACACCTGAATACTTCAGTACTCAGGCGCATTTATTGCTCAGAGGTTGTTCGTTCTTTTTTTGGTAAGCCGGAATTTTGAGGAAGCTACGCAGGAAGGTTGGGGACGCTTCCAAGACAATCACAAGTGAACCTGTGGCTATCAAGTACTCATTCTATTTGGAACCTGCGGCTTGTCAACTTTTATTTGTGCTATCACCAATCTTTAATAATTAGCCTTGGTTTTATAGATTTTTTGCAATACTTTGCCTTCAGATTGACCGATTTTGCGCTTGATTATAGACTTTTGGTCACTCTTATGTCAGACCCTCATTGACGATCTGAAAGTCGGTTTTAAGCTCCCGGAGCAACTTCAAAAGATGATGAACAAGTTAAGCCTAAATCCAGAGAGACGCCTCCATTTTTCTCTGGAAGAAAAAATTGAAAAAATCTTTGCTGAAGTCTTCAAACAAATTTCCAGGCGCGAAGAAAAACTTAGCCTTAGATTTTACCCTTTCACCGGGCTGAGTCATACAATTCGCATCCGCAAGCAACTTGTCCATGTCAGGATTTCAGATTTATTGACCGAGGCTCCTGATGCTGTTTACGTCGCTCTGGCACATATTTTGATTCGCAAATTATTAAGGCTGCGACCCAACGGTGAGGCCGAGGCAATTTATCGTCAGTTTTCTCAGCTACCTGCGCTTCGTGAAGCGTCAGATCAGGCCAGGCAAGCCAGAGGACGTAAAATATTAACCGGATCATCCGGCAACAATTACAACCTCGTGCCGATGTTTTTTCGGCTGAATGAAGAATATTTTGATCTAACACTAGCGCGGCCTGTGCTGAGTTGGAGTACCCGCCGCACGAAACGAATTCTCGGACATTACGATGCCTCTCACGACTGCATTGTTATTAGTCGTTCGCTGGATTCAATAAATGTCCCGGCTTATGTGGTCGAATTTGTGCTGTATCATGAAATGCTTCACATCAAACATCAGACCAGTATCGTGAATGGACGCAGACGCATGCATACTCCCGCTTTTCGTGCTGACGAACGGGAATTTGCTTTTTATAGTGAGGCTGAGAAATGGATCGAAAACTTCGCCCGACGCAAGTGATTGAATTTGCATCTCGACAAGTACCGCGAAGCACGATTATAATTCGGACGAGTTGAAAATTCTGCATTCCCTCCCTTTGCCGAAGTCATTTGAGTCGCATCTGTTAGCACTCAAATTGTCATCAATTCGATTTCTCATCGGACTAAAATTTTGAACATCCTAAAGCCCCCTTTTCATGATGGAATCAGGAGCAATTATTATGGCGAATAGAACTTTTATGAAGACTCAACAAATACTCATCACAGCCTTATTTCTTTTCACGCTGGCACTTTCGGCAATGGCGCAAAACGTAGCCGTCGTGAATGCCGCCAGTTACGCTGCCAACGGAGGCACGGGTACCACAACAGGGAGTGGACTTGTCACACCTGACGGATTGTCCTCGGCTTTTGGTGCTTTTACGATTACGGCAGGACAGCCTTTTTATTCAGCGACGCCCGGAGTCGCCTTGCCGAAAACATTAGGCGGAGTGAAAGTTACTATTAACGGGCTAGACTCCGATTTGCTATTCGTGGGAACAGGTCAAATCAATTTCGTCGTTCCAACCAATGCCACCACCGGAGCAGTTCAAACCATTACTGTCACCAATTCTAATAACTCGACCTCGACCGGAACGGTGCGCATTGAAACCTTTGCGCCAGGACTTTTCTCTGTCACATCAGACGGGAAGGGAATTGCCGCCGCGAACTGGACGCCAAACGGAACCCTGCCCTATCCGCCTGTTGCTGATTTCACTGGTGGTGCGTGGGTGGCGAGAGATGTAAGCGCCGGAACCAAAGCCAGCCCGTCATTCCTGATTTTATATGCAACAGGAGTTCGTAAGAGAGCAGTGCTGGGCAATGTTGCGGTCAGCATTCAAGGAGTTCCCTGTCAGGTTGATTACGCCGGATCGCAAAATTTCTTCGCTGGATTAGATCAGATCAATGTGGTGATTCCGCCCGAACTCGCAGGCCTGGGAGTCGTCAACGTTCGACTTGATATTACAGAAAATTCCACAACTCGCACTTCAAATAGCGTCACCGTCAAATTAGCACCGTTTGGGACTGGGAATGGTCAAACACTACCTCCTATCAATATTATTAAAACTTTGAGTCTGGCGGGCGAGACGGTTGCTGGTGAGCTAACAACTACCGATAGTGTAGAACAAGACTCTGTCACTAAAAATGTATATTTTATTGATGTCTACAGCTTCACAACCGTCCAGGCTAATACCAGTGTTGCGATTGATTTGCGTGGCGACCCCACCGTCGCAAAACCACTTGATTCAACCATCATTCTTCGCAAAATCGCGGCAAATGGTTCGCAATCATTTTTTGCTGGTGACGATCAAGGCGGAGGATTGGATGGCAGTTCAGCAACACCACTGGAAGGAAATAATAATTCCCTCCTCGTGACGGTGTTACCCGAAGCTAGTGAATATTGGATTTTTGTCACGAGTGCTGACATTCGACCTGTGGGCAATGTCAATGGACAGGATCGCGGCAAATATACATTAAAGTTCCAAGCCAACGTTGTTACTCCACTGGTTTATGGTCAGACGATCAGCAACGGCAGTATTTCCAGTGCCACTAAAATTCAAACGTCGGCAGGTGTCTATGTTGATGCGTATTCTTTTATCGGAACTGAGGCCGATAGTGTTCAGATTCGGATGACTTCGGGCACAGCAAATTTCGATCCATTCCTGATCTTAAAGGATCGTAATGGTGATGAATTGAAGAACGATGATAACTCCGGTGGAAATCGTGATGCGCAAATTGGAACCGCGAGTGCGCCTTACAAATTACCAGTGAATATTTCAATACCTGTTGTCACCAGAAACTTCATTATTCTGGCTACACCGCTGGCGAATAACTTCATCGGAAACTATATGCTGTCACTGAATAAGGTAGCTGGATTTGCGGCGGCACAGCCTGAATTTGCTCCTGAGCTTTTAATCCCCGGACGCAATGCTGAAGACACTAACGGGCGGCGAGCCAATGCTTCGCGTGGTACGATGTATCGCAAAGCCGTGAGCCGTGACGTTCTCCTCGAAATGCTCAAACAGCAGGAACAACAGTAAGCAAAAACTGTTTTACGAATGGCGGAGAGCGGCGACGCTACTCCGCCATTTTTTTATCATGCATATTGGAATTGACGCACACGCCATCGGCGCTCAGCAGGGTGGCAACGAAACCTACATTCGTAACCTCATTTCCGCCCTCGCTGAAATAGATCAATCCAATCAATACACACTTTATTTTTGTCAGTCGCAGGCGGCTGAAGAGTGGCGAAATCGCTTTGCCAATTTTGCTGTGCGTTTGTTATCAGCACCGACTCCATTGATTCGCGTCCCCATCGCGTTGGACTTTGAATTACGCAAACGCCCCGTAGACGTGCTGCATGTGCAATTCACGGCTCCGTTATTTTGTCCGGCTCCTATCGTCACGACGATTCATGATTTAGCCTTTGAGCATCATCCTGAAACCTTCACGCGACGAGGACGGATGCAATTAAAATTAACCGTTCGTAATACCACGCGCCGCGCCGCCCACATTCTCACAGTTTCCGAATTTTCGCGTCAGGACATCATCAAGACCTATCGCGTAGCTCCTGAAAAAATCACCGTCACGCATAACGGGTGTGATGAAAGTTTTAATCCGAATTTTGCCTCGCCTGATGAAGCATTGACGATCAAAAATAAGTTCGGAATTTCCCGTGAATATTTGTTAGCACTCGGAAGTTTACAACCACGAAAAAATTTGATTCGCTTGCTGCGCACCTACACCACGCTCAGAAAAAATCATCCGAATTTTCAGCATCAATTGGTAATTGTCGGACGACAATTGTGGCTGACGAATGAAATCATGCGGCAGGTGCAGCATCACGAATTCGCAGATGATATTATCGTCACGGGCTACGCCGAAGATGAAGCTTTGCCTGCGCTCTATCGCTCGGCTACGGCATTGGTTTATCCTTCCCTTTTTGAAGGCTTCGGATTGCCTCCACTGGAAGCAATGGCGTGCGGGACTCCGGTGATTACCAGCAATAATTCCAGCCTTCCCGAAGTCGTGGGCGAAGCGGGATTCTTAGTAGACGCGCTGGATGAAAACAGTATTGGGCAGGCAATTTTACAGGTTTGTTCGGATGAAATATTACGAAATAAATTAAGTAACGCAGGCTTGGAGCGGGCGAAAATTTTTAGCTGGCGTGAAGCGGCACGCAAAACATTAGTGGTGTATCAAGACAGGTAAGATTTTTTGCCGCGAATTAACACGAATGTTCACGAATTATTTTTTTGATTCACCACAAAATGCGCAAAAAATATTTTGGTTTATTTTGTGTCTTTTGTGCCTCTTTGTGGCAATTCTACTTCTTATAAATTCGTGTTAATTCGTGGCTAATCTAACATTTTCATTGAATTCAACTCCTCAAATTTCGTGTGATTTATGCGGTTCCGGTGCGCATCGTTTTGTGCTGTCTACGCCGCGTTTAGATGGGGATTTATTTCGTTGCGAAAATTGCGGATTGTATTTTGTCATTCTTCCTCAACCCGAAAAAATTCAGGAACAACCCATCAAGCTTGAAATGGAGCGGCTGGCTTCGCGGGCGCTGGAGCTAAACTTAGTTGAGCCGCACGTCGAAGAATCTGAACAAAAATGGCGCGAAATCACCGCCCATGAGCGCTTCGATGAATTGCAAAAAATCACTTCCTTGAAATCTGGATCATTACTCGAAATCGGCAGCTCGACCGGAGAATTTTTGATTGTTGCCAAATCATCATTTCAAGTTTCCGGTATTGAAGCAGATTTCAATAGCTGTGGTGTCGCCCAATCCCGCCAATTGGATTGCTTCAACGGATCACTTTTTGAAGCAAATTTTCCGGCAGAGAAATTCGATTGTCTTGCGCTTTATCACGTCATCGAACACGTTCCAAGTCCGGCAAAATTACTGGCAGAAATTCATCGCATCTTGAAACCGGACGGCTGGTTAATCATCGAAACCCCAAACATTAATAACATTTGGTACAAAATTCTTGGCAGGCGATGGCGGCAATTCATCCCCGATCATTTATTTTTTTTCACGCCCGAAACATTAACAAAAAGTTTCAGTGATAACGGCTTCGAGATCATCAAATTAAACTCCGCTGGCAAAGCCATGAGCATTAGATTATTTATTAGTCGGCTGGGTCGTTATCATCAACCGACGGCGCGAATATTGGCGCGGATGAGTGAAATATTTGGCTTGCGTGATTTTACTATTCGATTGAAACTTGGCGATGTGATGCGGGTTTATGCGCGTAGGAAATGAAGTAACATAAACTTTCAGTTTGTGCCACTGCTACTTTGCCTTCTTCTCACTTACGCTCACGATAAACGGAACGGTGATAATTTTATCGGCGCGTTGAAATTGCGCCCAGATTTTATAGGCTCCGGCTTTGGGAAAAATAACGTGTGCCATAATGTCAGTCGAAGGTTTAATTTGAATGTCATCTTTTGATTTTTTGGCTGCCGGAGTCGGAGACGGCGCAGGCTCCACTTTCATTGGATGCGCGTGGACAAATTCTTTCAGATCTTCACTGACGATCACAAAATGAGCGTCTTCGCCTAAGTATTTTTGTAGGTTCGTGACAGGTTTATTACTCTTGGCATCGGTCAGTTTATAAGTCAGCATTGATTCTTCACCAACTTCTAATTCCTTCCCGGCATCCACCACAACACTGAGACCATCTATCGTTTTGCTGAAAAAAGTATCAATGACCAGGCGGTCATTTTTGCGTTCTTTCCCGCCAACTTTTACCTCTAGTGCAGTGACAGTTTGCTCAGCATTTGCCGGAGTAAAATCGGCATACAATTTATAATCTCCACCGCCCGGAAATTTATGCTTCACAGCTAACGATCCGTCGGGCTGGGGTTCTGGATGCAGATGATAAAATTCGCTCAGGTCTTTAGAAATTACCAATAAATGCATTGGGTTTTCCTGTGCAATCTGTAAATCTTTGACTGTTTCGCCCTGCGCATTTTTCACTGTAAAAGTTAATGTCGTATTTTCATTCGCCTTCACCGCCGCCGGAGCTGTCGTGAGTTCAGCCCGGTATGTCGCAGCAGTTTTAGCGATTGAAGCTGCCGTCGTTGCCGTCACTGATGGCTTTGCTTTTTCTGCCGTAGAAATAGCAGGTTTTGAGTTATCGCAGCTAACCGCCCACATTGCGCCAACCATCACCAATAATAGCTTGCGTTTCATGAAATAGATTCCTCGTCTGTTGTTTTTACTTAGGAGTAATCAATATTAATACCTGTTTATGCACTCCGGAATCAAGCATAATCTGCTTTTCACAAAATAGCGGATGTCCTTTTCAAGTGGCTTACATTGCGGCTTTTCGCCTGCGTGAGCTATGATATTGCGGCAATTGTATTGTCACACTAAATAATTGTGACAAATGAAGCAACCGCATCCTAATTGGCTGCATCACAGACGGCGTGAGAGTTTTGTTTAGTTGTTGGAAATAGTTTGAATATCAGCAACTTGCAAGGGAAATTCTTTATGTCAACTGCGGTGATAAAAGCCAATAACGTAACCTTTCAAGGGCAAATATTTTACGGAATGGCTCAAGCAACAAACACTCTCGTGCCTGATTTTGCACTAACACAGGCAGCAGCAAATGGAGATATGGAGGCGTTCGAAACGCTTTACGAACGACACCATCGCCGCGTGTACAGCTTGTGTTTGCGGATGTTGGCAAATGCCACCGAAGCTGAAGATTTATCACAGGAAGTATTCGTTCAGCTCTTTCGCAAACTCGGCAGCTTTCGCGGGGAATCTCAATTCACCACTTGGCTTCACCGCCTGACGGTCAATCAGGTTTTGATGCATTTTCGCAAAAAAGGCGTCAAGGTTGAGCAGACCACTGAAGAAGGCGAAATGGTTGATGTGGTACAGGCAGGCACAGAACGCCCGCACGCCATGCCAGTGGTTGATCGGATTGCACTCGACCACGCCATTGCACAGTTACCGCCAGGCTATCGGTCGGTATTTATTTTGCATGACGTTGAAGGCTACGAGCATGAAGAGGTTGGTAAAATACTTGGTTGCAGCGTGGGAACCTCGAAGTCTCAGCTTCACAAAGCGCGTCTCAAGTTACGTGGCTTATTAACGAAAAAGAATTGATAATTTTAACTATCGCAATTAACCCGAAGCCAATCAGATTGTTAGAGATTGGCAATTAACTTAAACATTTATACACCGACATCAATGAAGTGTAATTGAGAGAGGATTTTATATGGAATGTCGCAGTGTGATTGATTCACTTTCTGAATATCTTGATGGTTCTTTGGCTGCCACCCAGTCTGAACCTCTTGAGTCGCATCTTAATCAATGCCCTCCCTGTCACGCCTACAAAGTAGATTTGGCAAATATCTGCGTCGCCGCCAAGGAGTTGCCGTTGCATACGCCATCAAAAGCTTTATGGGTGCGCATCCAAAACGAAATTGAGATCGAAACGACTCCTGCCAGAAAAGTTGAAGCTGAAAAATCCAGTTGGTGGAAGCACTGGAGTCAGAAAACTTTTACTTTTAATTTGCCGCAACTGGCAGGTGCGGGAGCACTCGCTTTTTCGCTGGTCGCGTTCGTCAGTTATAAAGCGATTCAGACAAATACTACGCCTCTTTCAAGTGGCGCAGCAGCCAATGTTGTCGTTCAGAAATTAGATGGTATGGTTCAACAAAAAGCTGAAAGGATGAATCCTCGGATTGCCTCCTGGTCTCCCCAAACAAGAGAGATTTATCAAAACCATCTGAGTAAAATTGATCAGTCAATGGGACAGGCACGTCAGGTCTTGGCCATCAGGCATGACTCTGACCAGGAAAAACTCCTGCTTGATCTTTACGACGAGAAGCTCCGGCTCATGGAAGATTTTGAGAATTTTAAATAAGGAGATTATGAAACTTTCACCTCCTATAAAATTTGTTATTGCCTTACTTTTTTCTACTGCGAGTTACACCGCGCTGGCGCAGGATTTTAATAAATCTTTCAAGATTTTACCTGATTCAGGCTCCTTGGATGTCGTTACGAAATCAGGCTCTGTGATCGTTGCGCCAATTGAGGGAAATTTGATTCAGGTAGCGGCACACCGGAGTCACGCCACAGTGAATGCCTCACAAGCTGCGCCGCAAGGCAAAGTCAAAGTCGAAGTAACCGACGACACTCCGGTAGAACTAACGATTGGAGTTCCTGCCAGCACTTCGATCAATATTGTTTGCCTGAAATGTAGTGTGACAGTGAAAGGGATACGCGGTGCAATCGTGGCCAGTACGACCGAAGGAAATATTCAGCTCACTGGAATTCATAGTGCCAAAGTCGAAGCACGCAGCATGAGCGGCAACGTTAATTATGACGGAGACGTTTCACCGAGTGGCAGCTATTTCTTAAAATCTTTTTCCGGGCGAGTTGATACAATCTTACCCGCTGGAGCAAAATTCATTTTGGAAGCAACTTCAGTACGCGGCGGAATTGAAATCAATCCGGCAGATTTTCAGTTAACCGTACAGAAACAAACTTCACAATTTGTCAATGGATTTGTCGGATCAAGTGGCGCGAAGGTGACGTTATGGACTCAGGAAGGAAGTATTCGCGTTAAGAAAAAGTAAGGCGAGAAAAAATTAATACTTGTCCAAAGAGCAGAAAGTTTCTGCTCTTTTTTATTGAAGAAGTAATTATCTGGTTCATCCTTGCTTCGTGCGGGCTTCTGCAAACACTGAAATCTTATTATTTATCAAGTCGTTCACCAACTGCCTGCATTCTGGCTTTGACACTTCGATATTGAACATCCATCGCATAGACTTCGGCAAATGCATCGTAGGCACTTTGCAACTCTCCCATAGCTTCATAAGCACTGGCTAAATCGTAGCGCAAGGCCTGATAAACCTGCTCCTCGCGCCCTGGGGATTCCAATCCTTTTTTTAACCAGACAACTGCTAAGCGAGGTAATCCTTTTTGTGAAAAACAGTAGCCCAACATGCTACAACACGCTACATAATTTGGATGCATGGGGCTGGACATGACAGCTTTGAAGGCTTGCTGATACTCTTCAATAGCATCATCAAACATATCCATTTCCTTATAGGCCATGCCAAGATTGTAATGGGTCTCAAAATCCTCAACGATCTCTTCCTGCTCTGATTCATTCTTGAATTCATCAAGGAAATCAAGCATTTCCCCCATTTCTTCACCGGCAAACAGGTCAAGTAGCGGAGGTACTGTCTCCGGTTGAGGTGCTGGTGCTGCTGACTGAAGCGTGACCCGGTCACTGACTGGCTGTGTCGTTATCAGAGGCGCAGACTGTGACCTTACCGTTGGCGACTCCGGTGATAAAACAATTATTGAGCCTTCCTGCTCTGAAGGGACTCCGGTGTGAAATGATTGGTATTCAGCCTTACCAGCTAATATATCCTGGTTATTTCCCCACTCGGCAGGATTGGCAGGAAGCGGCAGCTCCACTGCTTGCGATACTGGTGTTTGCAAGACCGGAACAGGAGATGGCTCAGCTCCCCACACTTGGAATGAGTCTTCGACAGGTGTGGTAGCTTCAGGCGGCAAAAGCAACGAAGTAGCATCCGATTCTGCAAGATTAAGCTGAGCTGTTTTTTCCTGAACTTCAATTGAGTCCGGGAACTGTAAAGATAGAGATTCAAGCGTATAACGCGCAACATCCAGCATTCCCTGACTAAGGTAAAATTCGACACTCTCCAACTCATCCTTGAGCTTTAATGATGAAGTCTCAGCAGGCATTGAGTTAAATCGTGGCGTAGGTGGCTCGACGACATGGGGCTGCGAATGCTGAATTTCAATTGAAGATGGTGCTTCATCGAAGCTCACAAATTCCTGTGGATTATTAGTAATTACATTATCAGTGGCATTATTTCCCCAGACACCCCAATCACTTTCCGTTTCAGTGTTGCCGAATGAAACCGGCTGAACCTCATCTTCACCTTTGGGCCAAAACTCCAACTCAGCCGCAGGTTTGTTAGAACTGATCTCGTTCAGATCGTTATTATCTGAGTGCCCTTCCAGATCGCGCAAGCGACGACGGTGCTGAATTTCATCCGGCTCAAGTTGTAACAACTGTTTGAGGGCCTGGAGTGCTTCAGGCTTATGCCCTTTTTGAATCGCGGCATCAGCTAACAAATTTAGAGTTTCAATCAATAAATGGTCATCATGCGAACGCTCATACACGACCGACAAACGGGTTAGTGTACCAAGCTGTTGCGGCTCCAAAGCTAAAATTTCGCGCAACAAATTCGCAGCTTTTTCTTCTTCCCGATATTCAAAGAAAATCTCAGCCGAACGATCATAAACGCGCAGCGCACCGCTTACGTCTTCGCGGCGGACAAATGCTAACACCAAATCAGCCGCATATTGGTAACGCGAAGGCGCACACTCCAACATTTTATTTACGGCTTCTTCAGCCGCTTCCAGATCATGTGCGGCTTGATGAACACGGGACAGTAAGGTCAAGGTTTCAGCATCGTTCGGACGTTCTGCCAAAAGCTCTTCCAGCATCTGGACTGCTTCAGCATGGCGGTTATTCTGCAAATAAATATTAATAGACGAAGACAAGGCTGCCTGACCACGCGGATTGACCTTGATGGCTCTCAAATAGGTTTGCAGTGCCTCGCCTTCCTTGTTCTGACGACGTAACTCACCTGCCGCCACGACGAAGGCATCATAGGATTTATCAAGCTGATTTTCGCGTTGATACGCTTCAGCTAATTTGACATGGATAGCAGTATTTTCGGGATCAAGATCAGCAATCTTCTGGTAAATATGTAAAGCTTCTTGCGAATTACCTTCACGGACGTAGTATTCGGCAACACTCAGGTATTGATGGCGTGCGTCAACAATTAACTTTTGTTGAGCGTAAAGACCTGCCAGCAATAAAGAAACTTCTACATTATTGGGCGCAACCTTGCTCACTTTTTTGAGCATCGCAATGGCTTTTAGATAAAATCCACTGTTGCGATAATGATCAGCAATGTGCATGAAGCTGTGAATAGCTTCACTCGTCTGCCCTACCTTGACATATAAATCACCCAGCGTGTTTAAGGTTGTAACGTCAGAAGGGTCGGCCTCGGCAATCTGACGATATTCCTCAATGGCAGACTGGTACTTGCCCTGCTGGACATACTTAGAGGCGGCTTTTAATGCTTTGGCTTTATTGAACGACATTGGCTCTGCCTACTCTGATTGCGGTATAATGAGGTGGGTTGAAATCTAGCGGGGACAGGCGGAGGGGACCAACCGTGTTTAAATTAGCACTTCACGCAGAGTGTTGTCAATCTGATAGTTAACAGAGAATATGACGGTTTAATGATAACTCGATGCTTCGTTCAATTTAACTGAATCCATGACAAAGAAAATGTCATTTTGGTTTTTTTCCAGAGCCGAATGAAGGATCATTTTATTTTTTGCTTGCAGGCGGATTGCTCTGCGTCAAATCAGCCAGATAGGCGGCAATAGCTTCGTAATCTTTGTCTTCCAGATTTGGAATCGCAGGCATTTTAGATTCAGGGTGTAAGCTTTTTGGATTTTTCAAGTATTTAATCCAGTCTTCCATCGAACGGCGCGGTGCTGGACGCAGGTCTGGAGCTACTGCGTTAATACCATGCCCGTCAGGCCCATGACAGGATTTACAACTTTGGTCATAAACTGCCTGCGCTTTCTCCGGCATGACTGGCTCAACATCGTTAATTACTGGCGAACTTGAAGCAGCAGGACTGGGTTCGGTGGTGACGCGAGGATTAGGAGTATTCGTACTTACCGTACCATTTGAATTAGTACAAGCAAATAAAAAACCAAGCAAAGTAATAATGGTAATAATAAAGGTAAGTTGATTTTTTTTCGACATCGGATAATTAACTGGCAACGGCCTGATGATTGGCCTGACATTGAAAACAAATCCCAAAAATTCTCAGGCTGTGATGAGTCGGTTGGAATTTAAATTTTCGTGCAATTTCGTCCTGTTTATTTTCAATAATCTCACTATAGAATTCAATTAAATCTCCGCAACTTGTACAAATTAAGTGATCATGATGCTGATGATTATAACTATGCTCGTAACGAGTATAGCCATCCGCAAAGCGTTCCTGTCTGGCTAACCCGCATTCGGTGAGAAGCTTGAGCGTGCGATAAACGGTTGTAAAGCCAACGGTCGGGTCTTCAGCCTTGACCAGGCTATACAAATCCTCAGCACTGGAATGACCTTCCGTTCGCAAAAAGACCTGTAGTATCTTTTCACGTTGTGAAGTTTTTTTGAATCCTTCTTTCTTCAGATGATCCAAAAAGATTTCCTTCTCTTTTTCCATTACGACTTCTCCGCTTAAAATAATTATTTACAAGCCTGCCTATCTTATCATCGTGATAGTAGTTTATGCGAGAGCTACCCGTTTCACGTAATAAAGCCAGTGATTTGGTCAACTTGCCTCCTAAACGTTGCACCTAAACAGGAAATTTGTTAGCCTTTTCGTTTGGTTGTGCGAAAGTGGCGGAATTGGCAGACGCACCAGACTTAGGATCTGGCGCCGTAAGGTGTGGGGGTTCGAGTCCCCCCTTTCGCACCATTA
>JAYVZE010000041.1:0-6679 GCA_043783625.1 Blastocatellia bacterium
TTCCCTGGCTCGGCTTCCTTTTTAATTCCCCCTCCGCTCGGCAGCGGCTCATGCCGGGTGAGCTGTCCGCCCCTTCCTGTTTCAAACAATTTCAGGTTATGTGCGAACTCACAAAAGTTCGCAGCTCACCAGCTTAATTCACAAGAAACGGCGAACTTCGTCTTACTGCGAACCGCGAACTAACGACTGCGAACTTCTTCCCGGCAAACTTTCTTTCCGCGAACTGTGAACTTCTGCTGAATCTACTTGCGAAATTAGGCTCCGGCTGAGTAACATTAGTCCGCTTGAGTTCTCTTGAACTGACACAAAACTTTTCTGTTATGATGTAATGTCAATTTCAAGATTTTGATTGATCCATCTACCCGAATACTTCAGGATCATCAATGGTTGTATACAGGTAGTCCACAATGATGAAACTTTCTTCTTGGCGCAATTTGGTGACTGATGATTTAGGTGTTGACCTAGGAACTTCCAGAACGCGCGTCTTTGCTCGTGGTCGGGGAATCGTCGTCAATGAGCCTTCCCTTTTAGCGTATGACCGCGAGAACCGCGAAGTCGTCGCGGTCGGAATGGAAGCACTGGAATTAGAAGGCCGTGCCTCTGATGACACGCAAATTCTCAGCCCGCTGCACGATGGTGTCGTCGCCGATTCTTTCTTAGCTGGAAAATTACTCGAAAGTTATATTCGTAAAGCGCGTGATGGACGTTCGCATTTTTCGCGCCGTGTCATGCTCGCCGTCCAATCGGACGCCTCGGATATTGAACATTACGCCCTGCAATACGCCGCGAAGGAAGCTGGCGTCAATAATATTCATTTCGTCAATAAAGGACTGGCAGCAACGCTGGGAGCCGGTTTCGAACTGGAAGATCAGCGCGCTTCATTGGTCATTGACGTGGGCGCAGGAACGACGACAGTCTCTGCTGTCATCCACAACCATGTCATTTTCTCGCGCACAATTCGGGTTGGTGGCAACGATCTGGATACGGCGATCTCTAACATGATCAAATACAACCATAGTGTTCAAGTTGGGCCTCGCACCGCTGAGCGCGTCAAGATTGAACTGGGTTGTGCGGTGCAATTGGAGCAGGAACAAACCACGAACGTTAAAGGTCGCAGTACTGTTTCGGGAAGTCCTGAGATGGCGCTGGTGAATAGCGTTGAAATTTATGAAGCGATTGACCCGATTGTCAGTCGAATTATTAAGGCTATCGAAGATTCACTGGAAGCGTTACCGCCCGAAGCCTCCGGCGATATTTATGATCGTGGCTTAGTGCTGGCAGGTGGAGGAGCCTTACTTTCGGGCTTAGATGAGCGGTTGTCAAAAGAAAGTGAATTATCAGTTACCCTCGCCGAAAGCCCTGCGCGAGCGGTCGTTCGCGGTCTCGGAATCCTGTTTGAGAATCCGGTTTTACTCAAACGCGCGGTCATTAAATAAGCCCCCAATCGCTGATTTTTTCAGTTTTGTCCATGACTCCAACCTATTTTACTGCTGTTGATGGCACTGCCATTGCTACTTATCATTGGGAAACATCGGCTGTCCCCAAAGCCAATATTTTTATCGTTCATGGGTTAGCCGAGCATGCTTTACGTTACGCACGAACGGCGCAGCAATTAAACGCACAAGGGTACAATGTCTACTCGTGCGATTTGCGAGGGCACGGCAGTTCAGTCAAGGCGCGTGAAGATTTGGGGTATCTCGCCGATGAAGATGGGTGGAATAAATTAGTGCACGATGTCATCGGCATTTTACAACAAATCAAAACGGACAAACCAAATACACCACTGATTTTATTAGGTCATAGCCTCGGCTCGTTCGTCACACAACAGATCATCTACGAGCGCCCAAGATTAGTTGATGCTGCAATGCTGTCTGGTTCAAATGGTAAACCTCCCAAAATGGCAGTGGCAGGTCGAGGCATTGCCCGTGCTGAAAGATTAAGGCTGGGAAAACGCGGTAAGAGTCAGGTCATTAATTCAATGACTTTTGGTAAATTTAATCAGAGCTTCCCGGATGCCCAAACTCCATTTGACTGGCTCAGCCGTGATCCGGTGGAGGTCAAACTTTATTTCAATGATTCGCTGTGTGGATTTCTCTGCTCGACGCAGCTCTGGATAGATTTTCTTGATGGTATGTCTGAAATCAGTAAGCCAGCGCATAAAACACGCATCCCGAAAGAATTTCCACTTTATATTTTTGCCGGAGACAAAGACCCGTCATGCGATAACGGACGCGGTGCAACCAATTTAGCCAATGAATACCAAGCAGCCGGATTGAAAAACGTCACCTCTAAAATTTACCCCGATGGACGTCATGAAATGCTCAATGAAACGAATCGGAATGAAGTGATTGCCGATTTAGTAGGCTGGCTGAATCAGCTTTCAATTGGCGGCGGCACCCTTCAGGGTAAAACATAGCGTCCCAATGCCTTTTACCTGCTCTCTCTACTTGACAAAAAAAGTTAGTCTTCGTACTCTCAATTCATCAGTTTAGCTTTCCTCACTATCGGCAAACTCCTCCTGTGAAAGCTAACTTCAATCACTGAAATCCAGATTTTTATGGAATCGAAGAGTTATTCATCGTTTCTAAACCTTGATTAGTCGGTGCTGATGCCCTCCTCTTGCAGTGGTGCTTCCTTACAATCAATAGAAATAGTTCGTGAAAGACAAAATTCTTATTCAGCGTTTTCGTCTGTCTGGCATTTTTTTGCCCCGGAGCGGTTCGCACTCAACGTGCATTACCTTTTCTCACTCAAAAAGTAATGCACGCGATTACACCCTGAACTCAAATTATATGAAACACTTACCCTCACAAAAATATTCCCTCGCCTTCACTCTTGCCCTCGTTGTTTTAGCAGGAGCATTTTTATTACGTCCTTACGCTGCGGTAGTGGCGGCGCATCTTCCGGTTGAGCCTTCCTCCCGGCTAGTGACGCTCCTTAATCGTCTGGCAGGACAGGATACGCCGCAACGACCGACCAAACAGGATCAAGACCCGCAAACGAAGCGGCAGACCGAAAGTCGAAGTAGTGCAGCAAAGGGTGAAGCAGACAAATCTGCTCCGTGTCCGCTGCCGGAATATTTCGATCAACTTTCCAGTGCTGCGCAAACTGCGAAGATGGCTGAAATGGGCTGTATCCCGCCTGCTTCAAGCTCTGCCCAGGCGTCAAGAGCGGAACGGGAACAAGCTCCGAGATTAGAATCAGCCTTAACCAATGTGCTGGTCAATGATCCTGCCGCCGACCTGACAACCCGTCGGACGCAGAGCGAGACCTCACTGGTCTTAGCTGGCTCCAATATTATTGTCGGGTTCAATGACTCCGGTTCGTTCACTTCCGGTGCCTCTCCGGGCAATCATTTTACAGGTTTTTCTGTTTCGATGGATGGCGGAGCGACTTTCACTGATAAAGGAACTTTCCCAAACAGCACTGGCGGAGATGCCGGCGATCCAGTATTGGCGCGAAGCACCAGCACGGGAACCGTTTTTATGGCCACGCTGGAATTCAATCTCGATGCCATGCAAATATTTCGTTCGACCGACAACGGAATGACTTTCAATGCTCCAATTAATGCTGCTCCCGGCTTTACCACTGCCGCCGCGAATCACGATAAAGAATGGATCACAGTGGACAATACACCCGGTCCCGGATACGGAAATGTTTATCTTGCTTGGCGTAACTTTGGCACACCTGCCGGAATCACCTTCACGCGCTCAACCGATGATGGATTAACGTGGGGTCCAAGCGGAGGATTACTGCTTGAAAGTGGGGGTCAGGGAACTTTTGTCACCGTCGGTGCTGACCATGCCGTTTATGTTTTCTATTATGCCAGCGGCCCTGCCATCAAAATGCGTAAATCCACCGATCAGGGTTTGACGTTTGCACCTGCTGTCATCGTAACGCCAATCCTCTCTACTGGAACCAATGGTTCTTTAGGTTTAGAGTTCCGTTCCAATACGTTCCCGCAAGCCTACGCACATCCGACGAATCCGAACATTCTTTACATGACCTACAATGATAATCCGGCAGGAGCGGATCGCGGCGATGTGTTCTTCCGTCAATCAAATGATGGTGGTGCTACCTGGTCAGCCGCCATTCGTATTAACACGGATGCTACGACCAATGACCAATTCTTCCCTTCTCTGGCGATTAAGCCGGATGGTTCTGCCTTAGCCATCACCTGGTACGACCGACGCGGCGATCCAGCGAATAATCTAATGGAACGCTGGGGTCGGGTCGGTACAATTTCAGGAACCACTGTTAATTTTGGTCCTAATTTCGTCATCAGTGATGCAGCCTTTCCACCAATTTTCGGACTGGACTCGGTGGTTAATGCTACCTATATCGGCGATTACGATCAGATGGCGGCAGATAACACGTATTTCTACACTTCTTTTCTGGATACGCGACTTGGATCGCAGGATGTACGTTTCGCTAAATTTACCAATACAGGATCGCTGATGGGAATTGTGCAAGCAACGCCACCAACACTGGGAGGTGGAAACGGCGATCAACTGATTAATCCAGATGAGTGCAACACACTGACGATTCCGGTCTCGAACTTTCACCCCGTTACCGCCACCAATATTACGGGAACACTTTCAACTTCAACACCAGGGGTTGTCATTACACTACCGACTTCTCCGTACCCGTCTCTGACAAATGGCGACACGGCTAATAACCTGATTCCGTTCAAAATCAGTACGACGGCAGATTATGTTTGCGGAACGACCGTGAATCTGATTCTCACTGTCACTTCTTCGGCTGGCACAGATATTATCAATCTTTCCTTACCGGGACAGCCGCCAACTTACACCAACGCGACAATGACCGGACAAACCATAGTGCCGGGTACTACGTTGGTTGCGGGTTCACAAGCAGATGATGCAGCAGTGCTGATTACGATTCCTTTCAGCTATAAGTTTTACGATCAGAATTTCACCACCGTACGAGCCTCTACGAACGGAAACCTACAATTCAGCAGTAGTAACGCTACCTTTAGTAATGCTTGTCTACCAACGGGCCTTCTCAATAACACGCTCATGCCGTTCTGGGATGATCTGATCCTCACGGGTGGAACAAACGGAATTTACACTTCAGTGAGCGGGATCGCTCCGAATCGTATCTTCAATATCGAATGGCGTGGACGCCATTTTGACGATACTGCTTCAGTCGTCAATTTTGAGGTTCGACTTTATGAAGGACAAGCAAAGTACGATTTTGTCTACGGAAGTTTGAGTGCCATTGCCAGTATTGCGAATGGAGCAAGTGCAACAGTTGGAGTGCAACGCAATACCGGATCAGTCTTCACGCAATTTTCCTGTAACACTGCCAGCTTAAGTTCGGGATTGAAGATCACCGGAACAGCTAGTTGTTCGACAGGTGGTGGAGCCTGCGCACCCCTCTTAAAAACCCGGATTTCTGATCCAATTGTCTGCACAGGTGACAGCAATACGCTGAGTGCCCATGCAGAATTATTCAACGAATATAACAATCCGGTCGGATTTTCTCTCACGGCTCCCATTACCGCACCGCTGATCGGTATCCCTGGCACTTGTGTCTCAAATTTCGGGACTTGTACGATTACAGCGACGAGTTTGATGGTCACGGGAACCTTGCCCGCTAATCAAACACTAACCGTAGATTATAAAGTTCGGGTTGCCAATGGCACACCAGCAGGCACCGATCTATGTATTACCTCCACCGGCAAACTTGATGTGGATAACGATGGAACCTTTAACACAAATGACGTAGTAACCGCTTGTACTAAATTAAATTGTCCTGCTGGAATTGCCAACGTCGGCGTCAGCGATCAGAAGGCTGGTTCCGTGCTGGTGTTCCCGTATTACAACTCAAAAGTTGCCGAGAACAAAGACACACGAATCACGCTCAGCAATACCGGCAGCGAGCCAACCAATGTTCATGTTTTCTTCATTGATGGCGCTTCCTGCAATCAAGCCGATCAGTTTGTGTGCCTGACGCCAAATGCCAGTCTTTCGATTAATACTTCGGAATATGATCCTGAAACGACGGGCTGGTTGCTGGCTGTTGCGGTGGATGCCAACGGTAATCCCGTGCAAAATAACAGCCTCACGGGTAATGCCTTCGTCAACGACGGCGAGTATGTGGACAACTATGGAGCCGAAAGCTTCTGGGCACATTCCGCTGCCGTGGCGGCGCAGAATGCAAATGGTACAGCAACTCTGTTCTTTGATGGCAGCAGCTACGATGCGGTTCCAAACCAGTTCGTAGCGGAAATTCAAAGTCCGCTGTCAGTCTCAGGACAAAAAATCGTGACGATTGGAATGAGCGGCGATCTGACGCTGGGAACCCTGACCGGAGCCGGACAAGCAGGCATCGGCATCGCTTACAACGGCGATGAAAAAGCTGCGAGTTTTAGTTCGTTCCTGACGGGCAAATGTCAGGCAAGTGGAGTGCTGACGAATACGACTCCGCGCGTGCCAGGCACACTGGGTGGGCTGATTCCGAAAGGGCAAATCGGGACGATTAAATTCAAGACCGGTGGAGGTGTCGGATTATTGATGACTCCGAAGTCTGTCAAGTGGTCGGGAATTCGTGGACTGCATAAGACAAGTTTGACTTCCACGTCTATTACGATTCCGGTCTTTGTTCCGGTTTGCTAAAAATGAGAGGTTGTCGGTGCGCCAGCATCCTGCTGGCA
>JAYVZE010000042.1:0-7869 GCA_043783625.1 Blastocatellia bacterium
CTCGCTTTTCAAAATCGAGGCAATCATATCGTGCGTCGTCTTACCCGCGAACGGCAGCCTGCCGCTGACCATTTCAAACAGCACGACCCCCAAACTCCAAATGTCCGTCCGCGCATCCGTTTCTTTCCCGCGCGCCTGTTCCGGCGACATATATGCGGCTGTTCCCATCACGACGCCCGGATTCGTTTTGACGAGCGGGCGGGTTTCGGCTTCCGCGTCCGGGACAATCTCTTTTTTCTCAATCAACTTCGCCAGCCCGAAATCCAAAACTTTAACGATGCCGTCGGCGCGAATCATAATATTTTCGGGCTTAATATCGCGGTGAATAATTCCGGCTTCATGGGCGGCGGTTAAAGCGGCGGCAATCTGTCCGCAGATTTCCAGTGCTTCTTTCAGTGGAATGGGGTCGGACTCAAGGCGTTGGCGCAGCGTGAGACCTTCGATAAATTCTGTCGCAATAAAATGTGAATCTTCGGATTCACCGATTTCATAGACGGTCAGAATATTCGGATGATTGAGGGCGGAGGCGGCTCTGGCTTCGCGTTCAAAGCGAGCCACTAAATCAGCTTCAGAGGTATATTTTTCCGGCAATATTTTAAGTGCTGCTTTGCGTCCCAATCGGGTGTCTGACGCCAGATACACTTCGCCCATTCCGCCTTTGCCGAGGAGCGAAATAATTTGATAGTGGCTGAATGATTTGGTTGGCAGAATGATTTGCGTTTCGGGTTCGATCAGTAATGAGGTAGCTTTTTTCCACGCCGGAGCTTCAAGGAAGCTGTTGTCACGTTCGTGGGCAACCAGCAAGGCCTCAACTTCAGCTCGTAATTCAAGGTCATCGCCACAGGCACTGGTTAATAATGCCGAAGGATCTTCGGATTTAACCGCGACATGAAAAACTTCCTGAATTTTATTCCATCGGTCAGGGTTATGCATTACTTGGTCAGCTCCTTTTTCAACCAGGCACGGGCAAAAGCCCAGTCCCGCTCAACTGTTGAATGTGAGGAACTCATGACGAGAGCCGTTTCTTCAATGGTCAGTCCGCCAAAATAGCGAAGCTCCACGACTCTGGCGTGTTGCGGGGAATTATCCGCTAAATCTTTGAGTGCATCATCAAGCGCGAGCAAGTTTACATCAGACTGTTTACCGATGCGATCTGCGTGACTGAGTGAAAGCAATATTTTACCTCCGCCACGCTTTTCCGCCTGACGTTTCCGCGCATGATCTACCAGAATATTTCGCATCAGCGTTGCGGCCAAACCAAAAAATTGCGCCCGATTTTCCCAGCTCACCTGCGGCTGATTCACCATTCGCAGATAAGCTTCGTGGACTAACGCAGTGGGTTGCAGCGAATGATTCAGCCGTTCCTTGCGCAAGTATGAGCTTGCCAGCCTGCGCAGTTCATCATAGACCATCGGCAATAATTCATTCACCGCCGACGATTCGCCGCTGCTCCATTTCAGGAGGAGCTGTGTGATTTCGTTTGTAGAAGAAGGATCCATTTATGTTTCAAGACAACGCACACCGAAGCTTTGTTACATCTTAAACTACATAAATTCTACCAAAAGAAGAAGCGTAGCCAAAGTTTTCTGATGCGCCAGCATCTGGTTGGTACAGTTTTTAGTTAAACTAAATGCCAGCAGGATGCTGGCGGACCAATTTAATTCCCGATTATTGGCCCAGACACCGTTGGGGCTGCGAAAATCCGGGATGCCGGATTCCGTCGAGATTCCCACGCCGGTGAAACCGATGATTCGTTCAGCTTGCGCTACAACGTTAATTGCTTCGTCAAAATTCATAAAAATTAACCGGAATTGTGGCGCATCGGGCAGAACGCCGCAACACGTCAGTGCAAAGTGACATACTCCGTCAATTTTGACTGAAATGTCAATTGCGTCAATGTCGTCAAAATGGATGAAAGGCCTGATTTTATTGGTGTTTTATTGCAAAAGTAAAATTGAAAGATGTGTGGCACGCAGCTCGCATTATATCTAAACGTAACAAGGACGCCTGGTGATTGTCGTCGTAGTTTTAGTTGGGTTGTTCGGCGGCGGCGATCCGGGGCCACCAGGCGTTCTGTTCCTAAAAAAACCTTTCCATTCGCGCAGTATTCTCATTTCGGTATTCCGCTCAACGGATAAGCTCGTAGAATCGTAAAAGCGCTACCTCACCTAATCCAAAAATCCCTTATTTCAGTTGCAGTACCTTTCAAATTCCTTCCAACCATCCCACCTTTATTTTTCGAGTTAAATTAATTCAGTCTTGAAATTGCCCGTATCCTTTCTTGCATCAAAGACGTTAATAATGGTAATGATTGCTTCGTTTCAGATTCAATTTTCTTCAGGAGCGGGAAGGTGATGCATCTTTTTTCAAAATTTAGTGTCGGGCTGATTCTAGCTTTCATCATTTTCATTCCGGCTTGTCGTGCGAGAGTTACAACGCCTGACGATTTGCCGAAATCTGTCGCAATGGCGCAGGAAAATAAAAAAGAAACTGTAGCGGCACAGAGCAGGAATAATCCGGTTAATAACAAGATTGGATTTCGGACGCGCCGGAAATTTGATGAGCATTACGAAAAGCACGGACGCGAATTCGGCGGCATTTCTCAGGATGAATATTTGCGTCAGGCGCAGGCTTTGCGTGACGCGCCCGTCGGAGGCGATATTCTCGAACTCTCACGCGGCGATGGGACGGTCAGCCGCTTTGATCGTTCGACCGGAATTTTCTTGGCCTTCGATACCGACTTAACGATTCGCACCTGCTTCAAACCGAACGATGGCGAGCGATATTTTAAACGGCAGATCAATAAAGAGCATTGATTTGTGGGCTTAGTTATGAAGCTGCCTGGCATCTTCTGTCCGCCGCGAAGCGGCTGCCAGATGGTAGCCAGACGTAAGACGTCTGGTATTGGAATGTTGATTAGACGCGCCCTGAAGGGGCGCACAGAACCCTCGTATCCCTTCAGGATGCGGAATTATTGCTGCCCCTGCCAGAGGCGGCGACCATCGGATGGTCTTGCCACTGGCTACCATCTGACTGCGCCTTCAGCGCAAAGAATTTTGGAGTTTTTTAAGACCAAGTCCCGAAACTCAAAGATAAAACATTTATGAACGATCCAGTCATTGAATTTTTACAAAACAAAGGATGTGGCGATCACATCATCAACGGTGGATTAGCAGGTTTAGTCGAGAACTGGGAGGGTGTTGTCGAAGCCGTCGCGGATGAATACCAATTAAGTCTTGATGATTATCTGAATGATCTTGATTCGCGCCAGCTTTTGCAGGACGCTCTGGCGGTGGCTCCGGCAGCGGAAAAAACAAAATTTGATCACTGCATCAGCGAAGCCGATGAACAAATGAAATCACTCACGACGAAAATTGAAGAATGCTTGTGGAGCGATGAAGTTGCTGAAGAAGAGGGTTGGAACGCCAAAGCGAATTGGTGGTATTACCGTATCCCGAAAAGTGCCGGCGAAGACCTGATGGATGAACTAAACATCGGGATTGATTGAAACTTTATCAGGCAACCACTACAATCATCTCTTCATCCAACCCAAATCCCGGAGTTCTCTTTATGGTAGCCAGCATCAAAAAAAAACCACCGACAGAATATCGCATCGGCGATGAAGTTTCGTATGCCACCGGATCAGGCATGAGCTACGGCGAAATCGTACGCTTGCTTGAAGGCGGTCAGGCGATTGAGATTTTGCTTGAAGACGGACGACGTGAAATCAAAAAAGCCCGCGACGGCGCAGTTCGTTTGTTGCGGAGGGCTTCCGGCGCGAGTGAGCTTCAGGAAGCCAATCGTGATCGAAGTCGCGGCATTGACACCGAGATCCGCGACGTGATGAAAAGCGACATCAAACGCTGATTATCTTTTTATTTATTCAATACAACTTCGTCGCTCCCTCGGTCGAAGCTTCTAATGGAGATTTTTTATGAAACAGCTTCTGAGTATTATTTTGACAGCTTTGTTCAGCTTATCTCTGGTAGCGCAAACCCCTGAGACCGATAAATCCGACAAACAAGCTGATAAGAATTCATTAACCTTGCCGGAAGGAGCTTTGGCAAAACTTTCTTTGCAAACTCCCGTCAGCACGAAGATCAGTGAGGTTGGCGATGAAGTTAATGCCGTTCTTTATGAAGATGTTCGCGCTGATGACGGACAGGTTCTCATCGCCAAAGGCACACCTTTTTACGGACGCGTCAGCGAAGTTCTGCGCGCCAAAAAAGGGCAAAAAAATTCTTCCTTAAAATTGACTTTCAGTACGATGCTGATGCCGTACGGTTCTGAAAAAGTTGCCGTGACGGTGCTCGCAGTTGATGATTATACGAACGACGAAAAATACCGCGCCAAAAACGGCGAAGGCAAAGTCCAGGGTTCACGTTCAGGTGGACGCACTGCGAAAAACGCCGGAATGGGCGCTGGTATGGGTTCATTAGGCGGAATTTTTGGCGGCATCGGTGGTGCAATCATCGGCGCAGGCGCAGGCGCCGTTGCTGGAGTCTTGATGACCAAAGGCGGCGATTTACGGTTAGATACGGGTACGATATTACGAATCCGGTTTGAGAAATCTTTGAGCTTGCCAGTGTTTGAAGCTGAACGGAAAGGAATTCGGAGAGTTGAAAACTGAGATCAGCTTGTCGGACTTTTTATAAATGCGAGTAGCGATAGATGCGATTCCCCTCGTGGCGGCTAAAACGGGCGTCGGACATTACACCGATGCGCTGGCTGAATGGTTAGCCCGCACTCACCACGACCACCAATACGAATTGATTTCTCCTTTTGATTTCAGTTTCGATCAAACTCGATTTGAAAATTTATCAAAACGATTTACTCCCGTGCGCCCCGCTTTTCGCAAGTGGTGGCTGATGGGGTTGCCCGCTTTACTGAACATCTCACCCGTAGATTTATTTCACGGCACAAATTATTGCGTACCAATTTTTGCACCCTGCCCGACAGTCGTCACGGTTCACGATTTATCTTTGTATTCACAGAGCCTCACGCACGAAACAACGAATGTTCGGCGCGGCAAACGGCGGATTCCGATCATGTCGAAGCGGGCGGATATGCTGATTGCTCCGAGTGAGGCGACGCGCGACGAAATCAAAAAACACCTGCGGATTAAAGATGACAAAATCAGAGTCGTTCACGAAGCGGCCCGCGAAAAAATGAAGCCGCTCCAGCTCGAAGATTGTCAGGATGTGCTGGAAAAGCACGGTATTCAGCGTCCCTATTTGCTGTACACCGGAACCATTGAACCGCGTAAAAATTTAATTAAACTGATTCAGGCGTATAACGAATTATTGAAGCATACCGATCATCGCCCACAATTGGTTTTATGCGGGGGGCGTGGTTGGATGGACGATGAAGTTTTCGAGCAGGTCGCAGAATTGAAATTGCAGCGAATGGTAAAATTCACCGGCTACGTGGACGATGAGGATTTGCCTGCGCTCTATTCGGCGTGCGAAGCTTTTGTCTATCCGTCGCTCTATGAAGGATTTGGATTGCCTCCGCTGGAGGCGATGGCGTGCGGTGCGGCGGTGATAACTTCCAATTCTTCGAGCTTGCCGGAAGTTGTCGGCGATGCCGGAATTATGGTAAACCCCAATGATCTGGGCGAATTGAGCGGCGCGATAGCCAGTTTATTAAATGATCGTGAGCAGCGTCAGAATTTCCGTCGTGCCGGAATTGAACGAGCAAAATTATTTTCCTGGGAACGCGCTGCCCGCGAAACACAGGCCGTTTATGACGAAGTTTTTCAGGATTGGGTTAAAAGAAAAAATAAATAAGTTTTTGTTTTTTAATGGCTTACTGAATTTTTAGTAGTACTGGCTTAGCCCAAATATCCTGATACCGGATCGTCACTTCTGTCTCACCGGGCTTCGTTTCTTCAGGCAATTGAACGTGAAGATAGTACAGTCCATTGCTTGGCGTGTACTCAATTTCGCAGGGCTGACCTTCCCAGATTCCCACCCGAATTAACAAATCGTTGAGAGTTACATCTTTATCTAGTCCTTCTGTCATGATTCGCATTCTTGACTTTGAACCAGTGGCGTAAACATCCACGCCACTATCAGCATAATTTGTTATCAAATGAATCTTGAGGCTGGGTCGAGCCGGAGGCGGTAATTCGATAGGAGTTAATGGAGTAGTGAAATGTAATTTTAACTGCACTTGTAAATTGCGGACGGATTCCAACAGTGAACGAGGAACCTCAAAATGTACAAGCGTTATCATTTGCTCTTTCGTTTTTATTCCAGATCGAATAACAGTTTCACTCTCAGAACTTAAATCCATTACAAAACATGGAAGTAATTCTTGTTGGGCTAAGTTGACGCTAATTTGATCCACACTTAGTTCCAGTCCTGTGATACCTGAAATATAGAGGGTAGCAAAAGTTCTATTGACAGTATGACCGCCCCATTGGTAAGGAGGTGCGTCATAATCGTTGTAAGTGAATCCTTCTATGCGCGGAAGAACTCTCATCATTCCTTGCTGCGACACATTTTCGGTAGAGCGTTTACGCAACATTACCCAACCGTATTGCCCCCCCATTCCTGCCAAGCTCATGATTTGAGCATTTAATTCGCTGGCGACGCTACGAATTTCTTCTTCAGAAAAATTTACACCTGCCCAGGTATCCTTGCTCATTTGTTCAAATGCGGAATTTACAGTCGTGTTTGCTTGAAATTTAAAGACTCCACCCGGCTTTAGCAGGCGAAAGGCATCAGTGATATTCGAGCGGACAATCTCTACACTTGGGACGTGCTGGAAAACATAAGCCGAAAAGATAATGTCAAAATATTCATCAGGTAAATCCTTAAAATCAGCACCACTTGTTTCGCTGTGACCCATGCTCCAGAAACGGCAGAGAAGTTACCATTGGCATCTGT
This sequence comes from Blastocatellia bacterium, assembly GCA_043783625.1. Classification (GTDB taxonomy): domain Bacteria; phylum Acidobacteriota; class Blastocatellia; order RBC074; family RBC074; genus JAFDVL01. The sequence goes on from JAYVZE010000042.1 coordinate 6,894, forward strand.
ATTCTGATTGTAATAAAAATCATTTTCACCAGTTGAAACACCATCTTTCCAACTCGACCAAAGGATTTGGCTATTTGGTGGTGCACCTGTCACGGTGTAAACTGAAGTTTCCCCCACTTTAAAAACAGCTTTATTAAGTTTGAAGACAGGAGATGCTATGACACTAAAGTCGTAATTTGCTATTCCTTCATTTACCTTGGCTTTTTTCCTCCAAAAACCAATCTGAGATGTAGCCCAACCTGGATTAGATGTGGCAAACCAGCTTCCATTGGCATCTATGTTTTGACTGTAATAAAAATCATTCTCACCAGTTGAAACACCATCTTTCCAGCTTGACCATAAAATTGGGCTGCCAGGATTACCATTCGTAATGGAATAATTTGATGTTTCACCTACTGCAAAGAATGGTTGATTGAGCTGGAAATTTGGTCCAACCGTGAAAAGAGCGCAGGCTGTCTTGTTACCTATTAGAGTTGTTGCGGTGAAAGAAAAAAGATAGTGTAACAGGATGAAACTAGAGATCAAAGACTTAAAGAAAAAAAGGCAATGGCGAGCAGCAACGGGATTAGAAGAGCATCAATTTAAGAATTTGCTGAAGTTATACAAAGTAAGTTACGAGAAAAAGTACGGCGCGAGTGTGGCGGCGAGGCAAGCGGAAATCGAGGTTACGCCAAGCCTCCAATCGGAGGAAGAATTACTCGATTTTACGCTCTTCAGTTTGAAGTGCGGACTGACGTACGACCTACTGGGATTGGTCTGCGGGATGGACGGATCAAATGCGAAACGCAATCAGGAGATCGGATTGGCGGTGCTGAAAGACACTTTGGAGACGGCGGGCTGTGCGCCGAAGCGAGGGTTCCAAAGTGCGGAAGAATTTTCGCAGTACTTGAAAAAAGAAAAGACGTTACTGTTAGATGGAACGGAACAAAGAATCCAAAGACCAAGCGATGGGGAGGAACAGAAAATGATGTACTCA
>JAYVZE010000043.1:0-53466 GCA_043783625.1 Blastocatellia bacterium
CTTAAACATGTTGCCCATGTGTTTCACGAAAGCGGCGCGTGTTTCTTTCGATTTGTCGTCCGTCTTGGTGTAGTAATCCTTGTTCGGTAAACTCAAGCCACCCTGTCCGAGGCTGGCAATATTCATGGTTGAATTTTTCAAATCAGGGCCAGCACCAAAGCCAAATAAAGCCGGAACTCCATTTGCATGCAAGTAGGTGATTTCAGCTTGCAGCGATTTCAAATCAGAAATTTTCGCAAGGCGTTTGAGCATCGGCTGAATGGGTGTAGTGCCTGCTTTATCAAGGCTGGCTTCGTCCATGCAGGTCGCAAACATCGCGCCGATTTTGTATTCGTTCGAACCGGGCTTCGCGGCTTTATTCGCGGCGGCGGATTCAAGAATTCCTTTCAGGATCGTGCGATTGCCTTCCGCTAAAATATCGAAGCTGCCGAACCGCGATTTATCGTCAGGAATGATCGCGGTCTTCAACCAGCTTCCATTGGTGTATTTGTAAAAATCCTCGCACGGCTTGCACGTCGTATCCATGCGTGAAGCCTCGAAGCCATTTTTATATTGCGCGACAATTTGCAAACTCAAGCCGAGCATCAACGTTAACGTGACGATTTGACGTGTGATGAGATTTTTCATGATCATACTTCCCTTAAAAAAATTTCTTTTCGTTCATTGAGGCAACAGACGTAAGCCGACACTTTACAACGTTGGCAGGCAGAAAAAAAGTATTTACTGACCTCCGCTTGCCAGTAGCGGAGCTATGACAGAGCCTGGCACGTTCTCCCTGTTCCCTGAAATCCTTCTCTCGCGCAAGGTCGTACACGGCTGACGCTTCGCGGCAAGCGCAACGCTCGCGCTCCAGTCAAAATTTATTCTGCTTTAAGTTTTCCCTTTTTCTTTCAAAACTTGTACTATTTACGTTTCGCAAAATTAGATAAAGTTTTTCTGAAGGCTAAAAATATTATGATCAAAACACTTGAATGGACTGACGCCGGAGTTGTGATGATTGACCAACGCCTGCTCCCGACTGAAGAAGTTTACCCCGTTTTCAAAACCTACGAAGAAGTCGCCTACGCAATCAAGGAACTGGTCGTACGCGGTGCGCCGGCGATTGGCGTTGCAGCGGCAATGGGTGTCGCACTCGGTGCGCGTGACATCGCCTCGGATGACCCGACTGAATTTGAGCAGCAATTCCAACACATCTGTGCAGTTCTCGCGGCGACACGTCCGACGGCAGTGAATTTGTTCTGGGCTATCGAACGCATGCAGACGCTTTACGCCAAGCTCAAAAGCGTAGGGGTTTCATTAACTGACATTCGCTTGAAGTTGATCGAAGAAGCCAAATCCATGCACGGCGAAGACATTGCCATCAACAAAAAAATGGGAAGCTTCGGCGCAGAATTAATCCCCGACAACGCTACGGTTTTGACGCACTGCAACGCCGGAGCTTTGGCGACGGCTGGCTATGGAACTGCGCTCGGAGTCATTCGCGCCGCCGTTGAAGCCGGGAAAAAAGTTGCCGTCTATGCGGATGAAACGCGCCCGTTTTTACAAGGCGCACGCTTGACCGCGTGGGAGCTGCATCACGATAATATTCCGGTCACGCTCATCACTGATAATATGGCTGGACATTTTATGAAAGCCGGAAAAATTGATTGTATCGTGGTCGGCGCAGATCGCATCGCCGCCAACGGCGATGTCGCCAATAAAATCGGGACGTACTCAGTCGCAGTGTTGGCAAAAGAAAACAATATTCCGTTTTATGTCGCGGCTCCGATCTCGACGATTGATTTAAGAACGATCAATGGTGACGGCATTCCGATTGAAGAACGCACGCCGCTGGAGGTCACGCATATCAAAGGAGCACAACTTGCACCGGAGGGAATTTCGATTGCGAATCCGGCCTTTGATGTGACCCCGAATCGCTACGTCGCAGGCATCATTACGGAACGCGGTGTAGCGCGTGCGCCCTTTATCGAAAGCCTGAAAAAACTGGTCAACGAATAGCCTATGATTTCATTATCTCAAGCCTTGATGAGTGAATTCCCGAAGGAAATTCGTCAGCGTGGAATGACCTATTTCCAGCGGAAATTAGTCCGCCTCAAGCAAGCCAATCAATGGCTGGTAACGGCCAGTGTTCGGGGCAGCGAAAAATATGAAATTGCCCTGAACCGCAGTGAAGAAGGCATCATCACGGCGTCCTGCACTTGTCCGTATGTCAGCTCCAATGGCTCCGCCTGTAAGCACCTTTACGCTGTCATCCTGGAAGCAGAAAGCAAGCATTTCCTTGCTGGTGATGGCGAAAACGATGATCTCATCATGGAGATTGAATTCACCGAGGACGAAGACGACGAAGACGATGAGGATTATTTTGCGGACGATCATGACGAAGAAGAGGACGAAGAAATTCAACTGTCGGATGATACGAATTTGATTCTGCCGAACGAACTGAGACAGAAAATCATTGAGGCACAAAAGAAAAAATGGGGCTTGCAGATGGCTGGTGATTTAGCGAAGCCAGCTCCTAAAAACTGGGAAAAAACCCTGCTGGAAGTTCAGTCGCCATCCATTAGCCCAATGTTCACGCAGTCATTCTCCTGGGATCCCGCCCGCGAAATTATCTACACGCTTGATTTGCCAGTAATGAAAAGTAACCCTTCGATAGTCCTGCTCGAAGTTGCTTATCGCCAACCACTCAAAAGCGGAGGCTGGTCGAAACCCAAACCGCTGACGCTGCGGCCTGAAAATATCATTAACCTGCCGGATGAAGCCGACCGCGAAATTCTTGGTTTTATTCTCGGTGGCAGAGAATATTTCGGCTACAACAATTACTTCAATTCCAACGGCGGACGTTACCAGTTAAGTGAAAATCTGGCGCGCTTGGTTTTGCCTAAAGCCTGCGCCGCCGGACGCTGTCTGATCAAAACTGAATACGGTCAAACCAGATTTCAGCCGTTAGAATGGGATGCCGACGAGCCTTATCATTTTTCGTTGGAAGTTGAAGCCAGCGATGACGATTACGTGCTGAGTGGTGCGATGCAACGCTCCGATTCAATGGATCAAATTCCGCTCAGCGAGATTCAATTGATTACCACCGGAGGTTTGCTCTTTACCGGTCATCGCGTCACATCAGTGCTACAACCCGAAGCACGTCACTGGATTCAGCCGTTACGCAAGGAGACCATCAAGATTCCGGCTGACCAAAGTGAAAAATTCCTGAATACACTGCTGCAAACGCCACAGTTGCCACCACTCACGTTACCGGAAAAATTGCAGTATGAAGAAATTTCCGTCACGCCGCATCCGCGCTTAATTATTAAGCCGCATGAACAAAAACAGTATGCTGACCGCGTCAAAGGAATCCTGAATTTCGATTACAACGGAACGATCATTACGCACAAAGACCCGCGCCAGGCAGTGTATCGCGCAACCGAACGGCAGCTTGTCAAACGCGATCCTGAGATCGAAAAAATTGCCCTTAATTACCTGTTATCAATCGGCTTCAAAGAACAGCGGGATTTTTATAACACCGAACCGTACCTGCGCTTGAACACCACACGCGTTCCAAAAACGATTCAAATATTATTAGAAAATGGTTGGCACGTTGAAGCCGAAGGAAAATTATATCGTCGTCCCGGAAAATTCAGCCTCAACGTTTCATCAGGAATTGACTGGTTTGAATTACACGGCGAAATTGATTTTGAAGGCTCTACGATCCAGTTACCCGAATTATTGGCTGCCCTGAAAAAAGGGCAAACCAGTGTCACGCTGGGCGATGGAACATTTGGAATTCTGCCGGAAGAATGGCTAAAAAAATATGGCTTGCTCGCGGCCACCGGAGAAGCCAACGAAGATCACATGCGCTTCACGAAGGCGCAGGCGGGGTTATTGGATGCGTTGCTGGCGACGCAGGAAGAAGTGAATTTTGATGCTTCTTTCTCGCGCATCCGTCAGGAGCTGAAACAGTTTTCCGGCGTGCAAGCTATCGAACCTCCCGCCGGATTCGTCGGAGAATTGCGGCACTACCAGAAAGAAGCATTGGGTTGGTTTCAGTTCCTGCAAAAATTCGGCTTTGGCGGCTGCCTCGCGGACGATATGGGACTGGGAAAAACTCCCATGACATTAGCCTTGCTCGAAGCACGACGCGAACTACGCACCAATCAATCAGGCTCAGAACGCCTCGCCGCTTCCTTAGTCGTAGTCCCGAAATCATTGGTCTTTAACTGGAAAGCGGAAGCCGCGAAGTTCACGCCGAAGCTGTCAATCCTTGATCATACAGGCGTTGAGCGCGACCGAAAATCTGCCGAACATTTCGATGAGTACGATGTGATTATCACGACCTACGGAACGCTCAGAAATGACGCGATTTTATTCAAAGATAAATGCTTCGACTACATCGTCCTCGACGAAGCCCAGGCGATCAAAAATACTTCGACGGAATCATCCAAAGCCGCGCGATTGATGAAGGCGAATCACAAATTAGCCCTCAGCGGAACACCGATTGAAAATCATTTGGGCGAGCTGTGGAGCCTCTTCGACTTCCTGAATCCGGGCCTGCTCGGAGCTTCATCCATTTTCGGAATGAGCGGGAACGCTGCCAAATACCCCGAAGAAGAAACCAAGCAAATGCTGTCACAGGCGTTACGCCCGTTCATTCTGCGGCGTACCAAAAAACAAGTTGCCCAGGATTTGCCGGAGAAATTAGAACAAACCATTTATTGCGAAATGGAGCCGGCGCAGCAGAAACTCTATAACGACATGAAGGAGCATTATCGCCAAACTTTGCTCGGCGTCATTGATCGTGACGGCATCAATAAATCGAAGATGCACATCCTCGAAGCCTTGCTCCGCTTGCGTCAGGCGGCGTGCCATCCCGGACTTCTCGACAAAAAGAAAATTGATGAGCCTAGTGCCAAGCTTGATGTGCTGTTGCCGCAACTGATGGAACTCGCCGACGAAGGTCATAAAACATTGGTCTTTTCGCAGTTCACCAGCTTGCTTTCGATTGTTCGCGCCAAGCTCGACAAAGACAAAGTTGTCTATGAATACCTCGACGGAAAAACCCGCAATCGTCAGGAAAGAGTCGAACGCTTTCAGGGCGATCCCGATTGCAAATTATTTTTAATCAGCCTCAAAGCTGGCGGCGTCGGATTAAATCTAACTGCCGCAGATTATGTATTTCTGCTTGATCCGTGGTGGAATCCTGCTGTCGAAGCGCAGGCGATTGACCGGACGCATCGTATCGGACAAACCAAACAAGTCTTCGCCTATCGCCTGATTGCGAAAGGGACAGTCGAAGAAAAAGTTCTTGAATTACAAAACACGAAACGCGATTTAGCCGATGCCATCATTAGTGCGAATAACAGCGTGATTCGGACGTTGCAACGCGAAGATTTAGAAATGCTTTTATCGTAAATAAAGCTCAGAGTACACGCTTCAGCGTGTCCACGAACGACCGCGAAGCGCGGCGTTCGACAAACTGAAGTTTGTACTCTGAGCACTTGTTTTTATGTACGACGCTATCATCATCGGAGCCGGTCACAACGGTCTCATCACTGCCGCATATCTTTCCCGCGCAGGTCTGAAAGTGTGCGTTCTCGAACGCCGGACGCTGATTGGCGGAGCCGCCGTCACCGAAGAATTATTTCCCGATTGTCGTGTCTCGACGCTCTCGTATTTATGCAGCCTGTTGCAACCGCGCATCATTCACGAACTTGAATTAAAAAAATTCGGCTACCATATTTACCCGAAAAACCCGCCGTTTTTCACGGCTTTTCCTGATGGCAGACATTTATTTTTCTGGCAGGAAACAGAAAAAACGCTGGAAGAATTCAAACGATTTTCCGTTAAAGACGCTGCTGCCTACCCGGTTTTTTGCGAACTCATCGAAAATCTTTGCGCCCAACTGGAAGCGACTTTATTACAATCGAATCCGCAACCTTCGCGTGAGCTTTTGGAATTCAGTCAACGCAGCGTCCGTGAAGTTTTAGACGAATGGTTTGAGTCGGAAGAAATCAAAGCAACCCTGGCGACCGATGGAATTATCGGCTTTAACGGAGGCCCTTCGACGCCGGGGACTGCTTACAACATGCTGCATCATTTAATGGGAATGGCGGCGGGAAGTCGTGGGCTGTGGGGCTTTGTGCGCGGAGGAATGGGCGCAGTCTCGAACGCCATCGCACAAGCCGCCATTGCTGCCGGAGCCACAATTCGCACCGGTTCCGAAGTCGCAGAAGTCCTCATCAACAACGACACAGCCTCCGGCGTAGTCCTGAAATCCGGCGAAGAAATTCACGCAAAATTTATTATCTCTAACGCCGCCCCGAAGCGAACGTTTTCAACCTTCGTCGCACCAAAATATTTGCCCGAAGAATTCAAAACTAAAATTGAACATTTCCAATGCGAAGGCGTTTCCGTCAAAATAAATTTACTCACTGACGGGTTACCAAATTTCACCGCGTACCCGACTTCAGGCGAAAAACCTGGACTTCCGCATCTGTCAACAATGCATATTTTGCCTTCGATGGATTATCTGGATCGTGGCTGGGAAGAAGCCAAAAATGGAACTCCGTCAACGCATCCAATGCTGGAACTCGGCATCCCGACAGCGTACGATAATTCTATCGCTCCGCCCGGGAACCAGTTGCTCAGTATTTTTGCGCAGTATGCGCCGTACACCCTGAAATCAGGCACTTGGGACGAAACCACAAAAAATAATTTTGCGGATCGCTGCCTGGCTACACTCGCGGAATACGCCCCAAATATTCAGGACATTATTCTGGATCGCAAAGTCATTTCGCCGCTCGACATTGAACAAACATACGGCTTAACCGGCGGCAATATTTTTCACGGGAACATCACGTTCGATCAGTTATTCGAGAAACGTTTCAGCTATCGCACTCCGATCAGGAATTTGTATTTATGCGGATCAGGTACGCATCCCGGCGGTGGCGTAATGGGTGCGGCAGGATATAACGCCGCCGCAGCGATTCTGGCTGATCACAAAATCGAATCGGACTGAAGATTCAATTTATACACCAAACTGTCGTAAATGGTGGTCTAAATGTTTGTACTGCGTAACGCCCCACTGCGCACCGCTTAAGCGACCGAAGAACCCATGAATATTGCCGTCAGTCCCGGCTTCTCCGAGCTGATGAATTTCGGTTGTGAGTGCGCGTAGTTTGGCTTTCGTCGCGGCAAAGTCAGGCTCGTCTTTGATGATAAAATCGGGTGCAGTCGGAGAATTTTTCGGAAAAGGTTTCTCACCGAGAAAACTGCCCTTAAAAATCCAGCCAATCATCTTTCCTAAAAAAGCCTGTTGCATCGGACTTTTCCCTGACGCCATTTCGATGGCTCTCGCACAATGTTCCAGCATTTGTGGAGGTGACATTGTTCCCCACTGCCTCGTGGCGTCCGGGTTTAAGTGGTCGAGTCGTTCAATAATTTCATGGTAGGCTGGCTGGTCGAAAATTGATTTCATAGTTTCTCCAAAAAATTTTATGACGAGGGATTTTTACCGCCATTGCTCGCTGCAAGCATTCAACAACACGAAATCCTTAATGACAAGCGGTTAACGTAACCTTACAAACCCTGCTCCCTGGCAACAGAATTCAGGACTACGAAAAAGCCCGGCCAGAGTTCGCCAATTCAGCCGGAGCGACACTTGTCACCACCTTTGCAGGTGCGTTATGCTCTGATCCCACTTCGCGAGTTTCACGATCAGAAAAGGAGTTCTGGAATGAGCAATCAATCGAAGAGCAGCGCAGTCAGTCTTTTAGTGTCCACCAAGAAAGGGTCCTTTATTCTTCGCTCCGACGCCGGGCGGAAAGAATGGAATATTCAAGGTCCTTTATTTTTAGGTCATATTATTCATCATTTCGTGGAGAACCCGATTGATCGAACACTTCTGATTGCAGCGAAAACAGGGCATCTCGGGCCGACGATTTATCGCTCCACGGATGGCGGCGAAAGTTGGCAAGAGGCAAGTAAGCCACCAGCGTTTGCAACGGTCGCTGAAGGAGAAAAGGGCTTAGTCGTTGACCACGCCTTCTGGCTCACACCCGGACATCCAAGCGAACCGGGTGTCTGGTACGCTGGAACTTCGCCGCAGGGGTTGTTTCGTTCTTCCGATTCGGGAGATACGTGGACATCGGTCACAGGCTTTAACGACAATGAAAATCGAGCGGCGTGGTGTTCCGATGGTGGCACGCCTGATGGACCTAAAATGCACTCCATTTTAATTGACCCACGCGACCGCGAACACATGTACATCGGAATGTCGAGCGGCGGAGTATTTGAGACTACAGATCAAGGGCAGAGCTGGGCGCCGCTCAATGCTGGCTGTCGTGTGGATTTTTTACCTGATCCTTATCCCGAATTTGGTCATGATCCGCATTGCGTGCGGCTGCATCCATTGGAGCCGGACATTCTTTATCAACAAAATCATTGTGGCATTTATCGCATGGAACGCAGCGAAGCGAATTGGATACGCATTGGGGACAATATGCCAAAAGAAGTTGGTGATATTGGATTTCCGATGGTTTTGCATGCACGCGATTCCAAAACCGTCTGGGTATTTCCGATGGACGGTACGCAGGTGTGGCCGCGGACTTCGCCGGATGGAAAGCCGGCTGTGTATGTGACACGCGACTCCGGGCAAACATGGCAGCGGTTAGATCATGGTTTGCCGTCTCAGGCGTGGTTTACGGTGTTACGGCAGGCGATGACAGCCGATGCCTGTGAAACCGTCGGAATCTATTTCGGAACCACCAGCGGTGAAATCTGGGCGAGTTCGAATGAAGGCGAAGATTGGCGTTGTATCGCACGCCATCTGCCGCACATCTATGCGGTCGAAGCGGTTAATTTTACGTTATGAATGTCTCTATACCGGGTCCATTACTGTCGTATACAAATCAATGCACGTCCGTTGAGGCAAACGGGAATACTGTGGCTGAACTGCTCATGCACCTGGATCAACAGTTTCCCGGAATGCGATTTCGGATGATTGACGAGCAAAATGCCATTCGGACTCACATGAGGATTTTTGTGAATGGAGAAATGATTACTTCGCTGGCAACCGCGCTGTCACCGACCGATGAAATCCATATACTTCAGGCACTCAGTGGTGGCTAGGTACGGTACGAGGAGCGTGAGCACCACGAGTTATCCCCGGGCTTTATGTCATTTTCATGGGCAGCGAAGGCAACCGATAAAACGCCATAACTGAACCATTCGACTCTTCCTTTAGCGAATACCAAAACGGTTAGACCTCATCTTGTTTTCAGAAAAGGGCTGCGTTCGCCCTACTATTCCCCCCTTCCGCCATTAACAAACGTGCGAAACAGTGGTATAGAAATAGGCTCAACCTGAAAAGCAACCAACTGCTTTTTTCAATTTTCCGTCAACTTACGAAAGGAAAACATGGACGCTACTACTATCGGTTTTGTTGCCCTTGCTACGACAATTTTGTTATTCATTGCGCGCGGAGTCTATCAATTAATTCTCGGTGTTTCGATCACTGAAGCTTTAATTCATCACGATAATAAAGCCGCTGCGATTGCTTTGGCCGGATTTCTATTCGGCGTCATTCAAGTCATCATTCCAGTCTTCGGCGGCCCGGTTCATTCTTTCTGGAACGACCTCGGCAACGTTGCGGCGTACGGTTTCGTCGGCATTCTCGTCCTCACGATTTCGGGTCTGATTTTTACGTGGTACTGCCAGGCGACGGGGACGCACTTGAAGGAACAAATCGCCAGTGGCAACGTCGCGGCAGGAATCACAGCGGCGGGTGCTTATCTGGCAGTCAGCGGATTAACCAGCGGAATTCTCACCGGAGATGGCGGAGCTTTGCTACCCACTATCGTCTTTTGGGCAGCGGGTTTGGTGGCTCTCATTGTGCTGACACATTTGTTTCGACTACTCACCGCTTACGACGATGCCAAATTAATTAGTGAAGGTAATATCGCGGCGGCACTTGGATTTGCAGGCTTATTAGTGGCAATGGGGTTGATGGTTGGTTATTCGATTTCAGGAAATTTCACCGGCTACCGTGAAGGCTTTATTGGATTCGGAATGATGTTATTGCTGACGTTAATTTTTTATCCCGTTCGCCAGCTAATTGTCCAAACGCTGATTCTCGGAGGCGGATTTAGCTTGTACAATGGTCGCCTTGACAAGGAAATTGCCGAAGATCAAAACGTCGGTGCCGGAGTCCTCGAAGCCGTTGGATATATCGCTACAGCCCTCTTAATTACTCATCTATGAAACAATTTTTGTTGGTCGTGTCGCTTTTTGCTTTTCTCCAAATTGGAATGGCGCAGGAACTCCCTACCATTGATCGTCGTGCCAAAGAGGTCAGACATCTTGACCTGAAATACGAACCACCCGTGTATCAATCCAAAGAAGAGTGGCAGGCACGCGCCGCGCAACTCCGCAAACAGATTTTATTTGCGGCGGGACTGTTTCCTGAGCCGCAGAAAAATCCTCTAACCCCGCAGATTTTCGGGAAAATTGACAAAGGCGATTACACCGTCGAGAAAGTCTATTTTGAAAGCTTTCCCGGTCATTACGTCACAGGCAATTTGTACAAACCAAAAAACCTCAGTGGCAAAGTTCCCGCCGTGCTGTGCCCGCATGGACATTGGGCGTACGGGCGATTAGAAAATCAGCAACTGAACTCCGGTCAAGCCAGAGCCGCCAATTTTGCACGTCTGGGCTACATTGCATTTTCGTGGGATATGGTGGGCTACAACGACAGCATCGCCATCCCGCATACATTTGCCAATCACCGCGAAGGCTTGGTCGCCGAATCGTTATGGGGCGTGAATTTGCTGGGGCTACAACTTTGGAATTCCATTCGCTCCGTAGATTTTCTGTTGTCGCTGCCCGAAGTTGACTCTGAAAAACTTGCCGTGACAGGAGAATCTGGCGGAGCAACGCAAACATTTTTGCTCTACGCCGTAGATGATCGCATCAAAGTTTCGGCTCCGGTGAATATGATTTCATCCGTGATGCAAGGCGGCAGCGTCTGCGAAAATGCGCCGCTGCTCCGCATTGATACCAACAACATGGAAATCGGAGCGATGATGGCTCCGCGTCCGATGATGATGATTGCGGCGACGGGCGACTGGACGAAAAATACGCCGACGGTTGAATACCCTGCCGTGCAAAATATCTATAAATTATTAGGAGCTGGTGACAAGGTTAACTTTGCGCAATTCGATTCCCCGCACAACTATCATAAAGACAGCCGCGAAGCTGTCTACGGTGCGTTTGCTTATTGGTTGCAGGGACGCAAAGAATTCGGCCCTCTCAAAGAACCATCCGGGAACATCCCAACGTTGCCGGAGCTGTTGGTATTTTACGGGCGTCCCCGACCTGAAAATGAACTCAATGAAAAACAACTCACGGCGGCTTTACTTAAAGCGCATCAGAAACAGTTGGACGATTTACAAAAACAGGATTTGACTAAATTTAAAGAACAATTTGGTGAAGCATTGAAGCTCTCGATCATGGCAGAAAATCCGAAACCCGAAGACCTGATTAGCGTCACCAAAGCACCATCGGGAATCACCTTAATTTCTCGTAAGAACCGACAGGATTTAATCTCACTGAGCATCACGCGTCCGAAACAAAAGAAATTTGAATCGTGGGTGCTGATTGCCTCACCGGTCAGTGAATTCATGTCAGAAACCAGAGCTTTGACAGAACAATTATTGAAGGACGGTCACACTGTAGCGTTCCTCACTACGTTTCCAGGACGAAGCAACAGCGAAGACCTCAACAAGTTCAAATTCCTCACGACCTACAATCGCAGCGATGACGCGAATCGAATTCAGGATATTCTGACCGCGACGGCGTACCTGAACAAAATCAAAGGTACTGCAAAATTAAATGTGATTGGAGTCAAAGAGGCGGGCTTGCATCTAATTCTGGCGCAGGCAATTGCGCCGGGCGCGGACAAGATAATTGCCGATGCTGCGCAGTTTGATACGAATAACGATCAGGAATTCTTACAGCGAATGGCTCTCCCCGGTCTTCGTCGGGCTGGCGATTTTAAGACGGCAATCACGCTCATCGCCCCGTCAACATTAACGATTCATAACGCAGGCACGAAATTTCAACTCAATAATTCGGCTCTTCAGATAAAGACGGAAAAATTGAATGAACTCGCAATTTCTGAATTACTAAAACTCAAATAAATAATTCCGGTGAGACCTTAAAGAATTCTCCCAATGCTTTGGCTTGGGCTTTGCTGATGGAGCGCTTGCCATTAACGACTTCTGAGGCACGCCCACTGGAACCAAATATTTTCACCAAATCAACCTGGCGCACATCGTTCTGCTCCATCAAAAATTGAAGTGTTCGGTGTGGTGGCGAAGTGGGAAAATCTTCCGCTTCATCTTCGTATCGTTCGACCAGCGTAGAAAGTAAATCCAATAAACGGTCTTCTTCAGGGGACAAATTGCCGCTGCCTTTTCGCAACAGGTTATCAATTTTCGCAATGGCGCGTTTGCATTCTGTATCACTGTGAATGGCGACTGGAACCGTCTGAGCCAGCAATCTCCCATACCGCCTGGTATCAAAAACGGGACGTGCCCGCTGATCGGTAGCTCGTGATTTAACAGTAACAGTCATCTTTCCACTTCTCCTTATCATACTCTTTGTGCGTCAGAACTTGTAGAAGATAGAGCCGTTGCACCCGATAGCGAATAATTAACCGGAAATCATTCCCCTTAATATTGAAAACGGTGCAATCCCCAACCGGATCAGCATGCCGGAAAATTGCACGCGTTTCTGCTAAATTCTTCCATCTCATTTGGCGGGTAATATTGTACCAATCCAGCAAGGAATCGTGTGCCTCCGGGTGTTCTTCCCAAAACTCGCGCAGTTTGCGTTTGCTAATAATTCTCAAGAGCGAACTCCTTTTCCACTTCACCATCCTACCATTCTGGGAGTATTTAAGCCAAATAAAAAATCGGAGTTACGATCAGTGGCGGAACTCCGAACCATCTTGCTCAAGTATTTTTTTCAGGTCTTACTTCCCTTTATACTTTTCAATAATTGGCTTCAGTCCATCGGCCGAAGATGCTTTGTGGCGCAGTTTATAAATACTCTGCGTTTCGCCCAGCAACTGATCGTACATGGTTTTCGATTCCGGTTTGCCTTCCACCAAAGCCAGCGCGTGAGCGGAATAATCAATAATCACATCCATTGCAGCTTCCGCTTTTTTCAGCTTTTCAACTTTATCCGCACCTGAAGCCAGATTGTAATCCATCGCAGCTTTCTGATAATCGGCATCTGCCAGCGCGGAGAGCATAAAATAATTATTCGGATTGGAAGGATTCAAATTCGCAGATTTTTCAAAGCTGGCTTTCGCACCGGCGGTATCCTGCTCAGAGTATAAAATCAGCCCTTGCGAAAAATACAGCTCTGGCAATTGTTGTTTTTTCAAGAGTGCCCAACTGTTCGCATCCACCTTTTCAGGCATTTTATCGGCTTCAATCAAAGCAATCGCTTTCGCCGCATATTGCTTGGAAACTCCCGCATAATCGGCTTTTCCCTGCTGCAAGGCATTGCGTCCGGCGATGGCTAAGGCAGACAATAAAAATGCCTGCTCCGGCTGTTTTTCTAAAGCCTTCGGAGCCAGCTTGAACGCTTCATCAATGCCTCCAGTTGAGATGAGGGCATCCACTCTGCCACTTAAAATATAGCTTCCCTCCTCTTCGGTCGAGAAAAGTTTGCTGTAAGTATCGTACTGCGAAAGACGTACCTTCGGATCATTGTTACGATAAATTTCTTCTGCCAGATATTCCGCGATCTGCGGTCGAAGTGTACTTTTCGCATTCTTCTTCAAGAATTCTTCGGCGGCTTTCATTTTAGCGGGTAAGTCTTTTGCCGCTTCCACTTTTTTCGCGGCATCGGCTTCGCCTTGCGATACTTTGGGGGCGTCCTGTGCGAGAGAAGTCATTGCGAATAACGCAGCAAGAGCTGAAATCTGAACCAGTGTACGGAGAAATAATTTCATTGAGGTTGTCCTTTGTAGAAAAAAATTAGTATTGCTTAGCCCTGAACGCGGACTTTTGCATTGAATTTCGGAATCGTGTAGTGAAAGATAAAATTACCAGACAAGCTATGATCTCTGCAAATCCCCTGAACCAGTTGGTAAATCCACTTTACTAAGTAGCACCAGTTTGAGTACAATATTGTTTCAATTTCCAAGACATTTTTCCTTTACTTTAGCAAAACCACTTCTCAAACTTCAAAGGGTGAATATGAAAAAACAAGACCTTTCACGCAGAAATTTTATGAAGTCTTCAGCGGCGGTCACGGCTGCTACCTTGACGGCTTCAAATCTGAGCTTCGTCAAAGCCGAATCCGTGCGCGGTTCCAAAGCCAATTCCATGGTGGAAATCGGCTGGGTCGGCAACGGCGGACAGGGATCGCGCGACGCGCAATTACTGGAAGCCACTGGACAAGCCAAAATTGTCGGGCTGGCGGACTACTTCAAATACCGCACTGACAAAGCGCAGACCTGGCTCAAAAATGTTGATCCCAAAAGTGTTCATAACGGGATCAATGCCTACAAAGAAATTATGGCGTCAAAAGTTGATGCCGTCTTGCTGACCACGCCGCCAGGTTTTCGTCCAGAGCATTTCAAAGCTGCCGTTGACGCGAAGAAACATATCTTCGCCGAAAAACCGTTAGCTGTAGATGCGCCCGGATGCCGCTTGGTTGCCGCCGCTGGCGATAAAGCCAAAATGAATAACATGACCGTCGTTGTGGGCTTACAGCGTCACTACAGCAAAGCTTATCGCGCCTGCAAAAAAATGATTGATGAAGGCGCACTCGGTAATATTGGACTGGCGCATTCAGCGTGGGATCAAGGAGATTTATGGCAGGATCGCCGCGCCAAATACGACAAAGCGAAATGGCCAACGCAAATGGATTGGGAAGTCGAGCATTGGTATTATTTCCGCTGGCTTTCCGGCGATCATATTGTCGAACAAAACATTCACAATATTGATGTCATTAACTGGATGTTCAATGCGCATCCGATCAAAGCCGCCGGATTTGGCGGTCGTCAGGTTCGTAAGGAAATCGGCGACATCTACGATCATTTCGGCATCAATTACGAATATGCCAATGGCGTCGTTTCCAGCAACACCTGCATTCAGATTGACGGAACAAAAGGTGACGTTTCCGAAACCATTCGCGGCTCAAAAGCGATGTTCACCACCAGCAACGCGAAAGGTGGAACCGGAACTGCCGGCATCATTGGAACTCGTAAAAAAGGCATGACCGAAGACCCCATCGTTTATAAATACGAAGGCGGTCCTGACAAACATTACGATCAGGAAGCTGAAACTTTTGTCGCCAGCGTGTTAGACAAAGGAGAAGGCGAAGATAAATATCGCAACGATACGGCGTATGGAGTTGACTCTACCTTCACAGCCATCATCGGACGCGATGCTGCTTACAAAGGAAAAGTCCTGTTATGGGATGAGCATTGGAAGTCCACCGAAAAACTGGCTTTCAAAGGTGGAGCTTAAAAGAAAGTGTATTGTAAACGTCTCGTTTGCGATTCCGAATAACAAAATGCGCAGCAGAAATTTTTCTGCTGCGCATTTTTGTTTCTTTGAAATTATTTAATGGAATCAAGTTCCGGCAGTTTCAGGAGACCAAGGAAGTGGCGACGTTCTTCTTTTTCCTCAATATTCCTGCGCTCTTCGCGGGTCTTCAGGTCTTCCAGCAGAGCCGTCCGGCGTTCACTCGAAACCCGACGACGTTCATCCACATCAGCAATCGTCCGCAAATGTGCATCAATGACCGCCAAATAAACCGGGTCACCGCAATCGCTGTATAATTCTCTGGTAGCCCGCAACTGTGACATCGCGTGGCTTCTTTTTTGTTCGTCAGTCATATCCGAATTTAGGAGAGGAAATTACTCGTCGTAATCTTGTCGTTGAATAAGATACTTCGATTAGCGATTTCGATCAACTTTTGTACGCGCAATATTTTTTCCTTTTCATTTCGGCTACAATTTCAGCCAATGAAAATAGTAACCGCACAACAAATGCGAGAGATAGATCGGCAAACCGTCGAGCAAACCGGAATTCCGTATGCAATTCTAATGGAAACCGCCGGAGCAAAAGTCGTGGAAGCGATCATTGACGAATACGGTTCCGTTGAAGACAAATGGATCAGTGTCTATTGCGGCAAAGGAAATAACGGTGGAGATGGCGCAGTCATTGCACGCTTGCTCTGGCTGAAAAAAGCATTCTACGTTGAAGTGTTTTTGTTTGGCTCCATCGCTGAAACAAAAGGAGAAGCAAGAGCGAATTTTGAAATTATCAGAAAGCTTCAGGCAATCAACGAGGCAGGAAATCGTTCCGCACGAACGATTAGATTAACTGAAATTTCTGAGCAAATGGACGAGTCAGAATCTTACGGATTCGGCTCTGATTTTATCGTTGATGCATTGCTCGGCACAGGGATTTCGCGTCCAGTTGAGGGGCTTTTCGCCAGCGCAATTCATAATATAAATTTTCATTTTGATACTGCTCCGATCATCGCGGTAGATATTCCCTCGGGGCTTTCATCCGATGCGGAACAAATTATTGGCGCACATGTCAAAGCGAAACTCACAGTTTCTTTTACCGCGCCTAAGCCCGGCAACATTTTCAATCCAGCCGCCGCTGCAAATGGAAAACTTATCGTCGCTCCCATCGGCACACCTGATTCGCTACTGAGAGAAATCAACCTTGCCTTGATCGAAGAATCGCAGATCACTCAATATTTACAGGACTCAGCGCGTCAGGCCGATGCACATAAAGGTTCCGTCGGAAACGTCCTTTTAATCGCGGGGTCTCGCGGGAAAACCGGTGCAGCGGCTCTTACCTCCGAAGCAATTTTACGCGCTGGAGCTGGATTAGTAACTGTTGCAACTTCGACCTCCGCGCGAGCCCTGCTCGTCACTCAAGCCTGCGCTGAAATGATGACAGAAGCTTTGGCTGAAACCGACAGCGGCGCAATTTCTGAGGCTGCTCTCAAAACAGCGTTACAAATTGCCAGCAATCGAACAGTAGTCGCCATCGGCCCCGGACTTTCCTCTTCGGACGAAAGTACAAGAAAGTTTGTGCTTGCATTTGTGCAGCGCAGGACGTGTCCAATGGTGATTGATGCCGATGGATTGAACGCGCTCGCTCCGTGGCCGGAAGAATTAAAAGGCTCCACAGAATTGCCAATTATTATCACGCCGCATCCCGGAGAAATGGCGCGATTGACAGGCAAAACAAATGCCGAAATCGGAGCTGACCGCATCGGTGTCGCTCGTGAATTCGCCACCAAAAATCAGGTCATCACAGTCGTGAAAGGCTCACGAACAATCATCGCCGCACCAACCGGAGAAGTTTTTGTCAATCCAACTGGAAATGCAGGAATGGCGACGGCTGGATCGGGCGATGTCCTGACCGGGTTAATTTCAGGACTGCTGGCGCAAGCTCCACAAACGACACTCGAAGCAACCATCGCAGGCGTTTATCTGCACGGCTTAGCCGGCGATTTTGCCGTTAAAAATTTGGGACAACGATCTTTAATTGCTTCTGACATTATTAACCATCTTCATCAAGCATTTTTACATTTTGAGTAACGAAAAAACTTTGCAACCAGAAATTATTTCCGGCGAATTTTTCACACACAGCGCCGAAGAAACTTTTGAATTCGCCTACGCGCTCGGCGAATCTTTAGTGCGTTCCACCGTGTTTTTATTAGCCGGAGATTTAGGTGCAGGGAAAACCGTTTTTGCCAAAGGCATCGCAGCGGGATTAGACATTGATCCGGCAGACGTGAATTCGCCAACGTTCACTTTGATCAATATTCATCAGGGTCGGATGAAGCTTTACCATCTTGATCTCTATCGTTTATCGGGAACGACGAACGAAATTTACGAGCTGGGCTTAGACGAAATGCTCTCCGAAGAAAATGCCGTAGTGCTGATCGAATGGCCGGAGCGACTAGGCGGATTTTCGATTTCTAAGGCATATCACGTTAGTATTTCCGATCTTGATTCTGATTCGCGCAAAATTGTTATTCAAAATGCAGAAGCCTGCACGCAGTAAGGGTGCCTTTACATCTGAAGTACGTGAATCAGCGATCTGCGGAAGTTTGAGATGAGTACTGGCGCCCTTACTACGTGCAGGCTTCTGCATTATTCTTGGAGAACCACCATGAACACCCGGGACATTCGCTACTTATTTGATTACACCAGTTGGGCAAATCACCTGATTCTAAATGCTGCCGAAGAAATCAAAGTTGAAGAGCAACTCTTTGATCGCGGCGTCAGCCATCAATCCATTTACGGGACGTTGTTGCACATGCTGTTTGCCGAATGGGTGTGGTTAATGCGTTGGAAAGGCACTTCGCCTTCGGAAGCGTTAAGTACCGACGATTATCCCGACCTCGCATCAATCAAAAAATACTGGCAACAAATCGAAGCCGAACGCGATGAATTTCTGGCGAGCCTCAACGACGAATCTTTGCAAGCCGGAACCACCTACAAAGACCTCGCAGGCAATGAATATACCAATCCGCTCGGCCTACTGATGCAGCACGTCGTCAATCACGCGACGCTGCATCGCGGACAAGTCGTAGCCATGATTCGCCAGCTCGGCACCAAACCTCCAGCGACAGATTTTCTGTTTTATTTTAGAAAATAGTACAACAGGCTGTTAGCCTGTTGTACACCTAGGATTCCACCATGCAAAAACTCATCTCTACCCTTTTTCTCTTGTCCCTATTCGCTTCTTCCCCCTTTGCCCAAACACGCTGGACAGAGCAACAAGCCAACGACTGGTACAAAAATCAACCGTGGTTGGTAGGTTCAAATTACATCCCCGCCTCCGCTATCAACGAACTTGAAATGTGGCAAGCCGAATCGTTCGATCCCGCACAAATTGAGAAAGAACTCGGCTGGGCGGAAAGTCTGGGGATGAATACGATGCGCGTCTTTCTGCACGATTTATTGTGGCAGCAGGACGCCAAAGGATTCACGAAACGGCTGGATCAATTCCTGAATATTTGCGCCAAGCACAAAATCAAACCGATGCTCGTACTGTTTGATTCGTGCTGGGATCCGTTCCCGAAACTTGGCAAACAACACGCGCCCACACCCGGCGTACACAACTCCGGCTGGCTGCAAAGTCCCGGCGCAGATGCGTTGCAGGACGCAGCGCAACTCCCGCGCCTCGAAGCCTACGTCAAAGGCATAGTCGGCAAATTCGCCAAAGACAAACGCATTCTCGCCTGGGACGTTTGGAACGAACCGGACAACACCAACGGCAGCAGCTACGGCAAACAGGAGCCGAAAAATAAAGTGGATTTAGTGAATGCGATGTTGCCCAAAGTCTTCACGTGGGCGCGTGCGGCGAAGGGTTCACAACCGCTCACAAGTGGAGTATGGAAAGGCAATTGGTCAACCGATGAAAAGCTTTCCGCCACCGACAAAATCCTGCTGGAAAATTCGGATGTCATCTCATTTCACAACTACGATGACGGAGCCGAATTTGAAAAACGCATCCAATGGCTGCAACGGTATAACCGCCCGATTCTTTGCACCGAATACATGGCACGCGGCAACAAGAGTACATTTCAAAGTACGATGCCCGTCGCCAAAAAATACAACGTCGCCGCGATCAATTGGGGATTTGTAGTAGGAAAAACGCAAACAAATTTACCGTGGGATTCGTGGAAAAACCCGTACACCGACCGCGAACCAAGCATCTGGTTTCACGAAATTTTCAAACAGGATGGAACGGCGTATAAACAGGAAGAAGTTGATTTTATTCGACAATTAACAGGGAAACCGAAATAAGTGCAATTATTTCGTCGGTTCGAAGAATGAGACAAAGCCTTTCTTTATCAATCCAATTTTTAATGCTTCGTCTCGTGTCCATAGTTCGCCGTCGAGTTCTAACGTCAACGCAACAAAGAGTGAATCTTTCTCGTCTACATCTTTACAGAGTTTGTAAGCCTGAATAATGTTCGCCAGCGAAAGATGCTCTTCATTGATGAATTGGACTTTTCGTAAAAGCTGATTTAAAAATTCATAAATTTCAGCTTCACTTGCTTTTGATTTGTTGAGGATTTTTTCTTTATGTTTGAAGATTTCAACAACAAGAAAATTTGGCGAGTAAAATTTCAGATCAGGACGTTGCAGGATTTCCCGTACTGGACTGCTGGCAGCGCGCAAAGCAGAGAATAGAATGTTCGTATCAACAATGATCGGCTTCATTCATTTCCCTGCAATAATCTTTCTTTATTTTGCTGCCACCACGAGTCTTTGATTTCTTCTCCAAGGTCTTCGATACTTTCTTCGAAGTCAACTTGTTGCGCCAGTGATTCCAATCGAAATTGGTTGAGGACTCGTAATAACATTTCTTTTGTGTAGAGGTTTCTATCAATGCTGATTAAAAACCTATCTGCTGTTGTTTCTACATTGATTGCTTGCATATTGATTCCTCTCATAAATTTCACAACAATGAACTTATCGAATTATCAAGGGCATTACGAAATGAGTCAAATCAAAATTGTTTTAAGATGTTTCCTGATCCGAATAGAGCCTGCCAAGCAGGTGTCCAGCATATAGCCCAGTGCGTAAGCGCTGGGTAAAGATGATATAAAAATTAAGCCCGTGAAACGGGCGACAGCCAACGCACTTACGTTAGTGTTATAATCACAGACAACGAAAGGAGCCGATAAAATTTATGTCAGTTGCCGTTGCCTCTGAATATTTAGCCGTTGTAGAAAATTTGCCCAAAGGCACAAAACTCAGCGCGGAAAGCGTGAGCTGGGAAGACTACGAGCAGTTATTAGAAGACCTCGATAACTCTCACGCAGTGCGGATTTTTTATAATCATGGAAGGATGGAAATTGTGTCCCCGAAACCAATTCATGAACGCCCCGTCGAAATTCTTCATCGCTTGATTGCCGCCATTAGCGATGAACTTGAAATTGATATTGAATCCCTTGGCTCTTCAACTTTAAAGAGCCAAATGTCGAAAGCCGGAGCAGAACCTGATGCTTCATTTTATATCAAAAATGCTGCGCTGATTCACGGCTCGCTTGATTTAGACTTGGCTCACGATCCGCCGCCCGACATTGTAATTGAGAGCGATTACACCAGCTCTTCATTGGATAAATTTTCAATTTATGCCAGCCTCGCCGTCCCCGAAATCTGGCACATCGCCAATCAATACGTCAGCCTTTGGAAGCTGGAAAATCATAGTTATATCGAAGTAGAAAACAGCCTTTCATTTCCTTTTTTGAGTGCTGAGAAATTAAATGAATTTTTAGTGCAAGGAATTCAGGAAGGTGAACGAAAGGCTGCGAAAGCTTTGCGGGAATGGCTTAGCTCTCAAGCGTAAAAAAGAAGTAAATCCTTTTTAGTCAAGCCCATTTAATAGCTTTACCCAAACTGTATCTATGATACGATAAGTGCTCAGCATCGAATAAATCAACCAATTGATTAAGGGCTTCTTACTATAATAGAAGTCGAATCCATCAATAAATGAACAGAGATTGTACACCTCACATCCAGAGCCTCACTCTTTACGAAACAACTGGTGAGCCTATCTATAGTTGAAAGAAACTCAGGGGTGAAGGGGAAAAGTCATAGGAATAGGAAGGGGACGATTTAAACGTATGAACGCATACGCTGATTGGGACTCACATTTTGAAGCCGAATTCAATAAAATTCCTGCTGACCGCCGCCGTAAACCTGGCGCATTTTTATCAGTCGTACCACACGGTGCAGATTGGGAAAATTATCTGGATTTTATCCGCCGCGAATGGCGTTTCGGCAGAATCAGGGAATTTCCGTTTTGCCTTCTGACTCTTTACGCCGGAGTTGCATTTCACAATTACGAATCGGGCGATTTCTGGAAACCGTTCGCTGAAACGATTGGCATAGAACCAATTCCGCCGATGCTAAAAAACTCGCTCAATGAGTTTTTACATTATCGTGCTAAAGATATTGGATTGGAAACGCTGACCAATTCCCGTGGTAACGATTTTGTTGGCACAGCGATTTTTCAAATCGGTGTGCCGCTATCGTTTTGGCAGGATTTTTTGAAAATCTGCGAGAACCTCTTGTGGCGCGAAGATTGGAAAAGTTTTTCGAGCGATGAATGGAAAGAATTTATAGTGCGCAAAGTCGGCGGATTGCCGCGTTTGAAACGTTTCCTCGTTGATAATCCGAAAACGGCGCGACGGTTAATCGCTGAAGTTCACGACGTGCGCCGGCTGGTTGCGTCAGGCGAAAATGTTGAGGAAATCTTACAGATGAGCTTTCTGCGCCCTGAACATTTCGTTGCCGCTCCCGAAACTGAACAATTTATCAGCCCACAAAAAAGCCTTGAAAAAAGCCTTTCTTTCCTCAATCATTTCCGGCTCGTCTGGAACAAAAATCAAGCGAAAATTTCAATCTACCTGCCGCCAGTTGCCGCCTCCGAGTTACCTGCCGTTTGGCGTTTGGGCGACTTGGAACAACGCGCTGACCGTTATCAGCATGAATTTCTGATTAACCGTAATGCTTTTCAAGCGAAACTTTCGCTGAAGCTAGAAGGTTCTTCAAAAACCAGCTTAAAGAAACTTGATGGTATCGAAAATTGGGCGATTTTTGACGATGACACAAACTGTCTCGTTAATATCGAACGTACCAGTTTACCGCTCAAAAGCTACACCCTTGTTTCCGCCGTGCCACTTGAAGAAATTGTGCTGAAAGGTTTTGACGAAGAAATTACGCAGAATGAAAAATTCGAATTACGCGACGGTTTTGAGTGTTTCATTAACCGTCTTTCGCCAATGGAACGAAAAGTGCAAACCTCTTTCGTCTGCAACGGCAAAAAACACGAACTTAAATTTCGCACCAAGAATCGTGTCGAAATCTTTTTGCTGGCCGGACTTGATTGTAACGCGGCGCAGTTTCGGCTTTACGAAAAAAACATTTTGAAAACCGATTGCCTGCCCGTGCCATGTTTGATTTTTCCGACTGATTTATTCGATGGCGAAGAAGTTGATTTAGCAGAGAAGTTTAAGGTTTCCCTCGACGCGCAAATGAGCGTAGGAAATTGGGAGAAATCGCATGAGGACAACAATCAGTCGTTTTATTTTTGGCGTTGGGATGAACAAACGAAAGCGCGAAAGAACAAAAATCTGGTTATTGAATCGGAAAATTTGGCGATCAAGAAAGAATTCAAAATTGAGATTCAGCTACCAAAAGCCAACCTAACCGATTGCTGGGCAAATCTGCCCGACAAATTTTTGCCATTCGTTCTGCTCGCGCAACCGAATTTTAAATCTGACGAAGGTACAACATTTGACGAAATGCGGGAACTCAAGGAAATCATTCAACCACAAGGCAGATTCGTGAATATAGGCTTTTTCCATTTTTACGAAAATCTCGGTGTTTTGAAAGGTAACGGCAAACGCTGGCAATTTGCTAGATCGAAAATTTATTTCGGTGCAAACAATGGCGGGAGTTTTCTGCGTTTTTGCGGAAATCCATCGTTTTTATGGCAAACATTGCGCTACCTGGCAGATAATTTACCTAACACCGAATTCGGCAAAATCGAAGTCATTTCAAAAAAAGGCGAGGTAACACATTTGTTTTTGAATTTGACTCAAGAACAAAAAATTCTCGGCGAAGAGTATGTAGGTAAAAACGACAGTCTAAGTTTGGTTAATGGAAATTGGGAGGAATATGTATGAAATCACTCAGCGAAAGATTTGAAGAAGAAGTTTTTAATCCTTACTGCGATTTGCTCAAAGCCGAATATCACTTTAATAATAAATTCAAGCATGCCGAAAAAATTTGGTCGGAAAAACTGACAATGAACGAACTCGTCAACGGTGCATTTCTTGAAAAGTCGCAGATTTATGAAGCGGGCGAATCAGTTGAAACTTTACCCTTGCAAGAAGAAACACGCCAAACAATTAACCGAAAACTCAACGGTAGAAATCTTTATCGTCATCAAACTGAAGCGATCAAGCAGGTCTTGCGCGGCGAAAATACCGTCGTAGCAACGGGAACGAGCAGCGGTAAAACTCTGTGTTATCAACTACCGATTCTGGACGAACTGATCCGCGACTCATCCTCTGGCTTGCGGGCAATTATCATTTACCCGCTCAACGCATTGGTTAACGATCAACTCGAAGAATGGAGCGAGATTTTGCGCCCGTTTCCAAACATCACTTTTGCCCGTTTCACTGGACAAACTCCGAACGACGACAAGGATTTTGTCAGCTTGTTAACGCGCAGCATCGCGGCGAAATACGAAGACAGCCAACTAAAAGGCGCAGCAAAAGATAGAGCAATTGATGAAGAACTAAAAAAGCAACTCGAAAAAATACCGAAGAATCAACTCAAGCATCGAGAAGAAATTCGCGCCAATCCGCCCAATATTTTAGTCACAAATTTTTCGATGCTCGAATATCTTTTAGAGCGTCCGATTGACGATTCGATTTTTCGAGGTGCGCAGTTGAAATTTTTGGTATTGGACGAAGTTCACGCTTATCGCGGTGTTCAGGCTACAGAAATTGGCTTTCTGGTTAGACGCTTAAAAGACCGTTTGGCAGTTAAAGATTTAACTTGCGTGGCGACTTCCGCAACTCTCGGAAAACGCGACGACGCGGAAAGCGAAGAAAAAGTGCGACAGTTCGTGGGCCGACTTTTTGATGGAGATTTTGATAAACCAAATCCGATTTACGGAACGCCAGCGAAACCAAAATTCGTCTTTCCGTTATATGAACCAACGCCACAACAATACATTGAAGCAATAGAGTTATTACGACAAGCACCTTATGTACCGGAATTATCGGGGTCAGTTTCACAGCAAAATATCGACGAAATAAAGCTGCTGCGCTCAGAAAAAGTAGAAGCTGCCTTGAGGTGTCTTACTCCAAATTCTTTCATTCCATCATTGAACGATTTCTTCTCGCACGATCATAATCTATATCGTTTGCGAACAGAGATTTTGACTAGACCAATTTTGTTGCACGAAGCCGCCACCGCGCTTTGGGAAGCTGAGCATCAAGCTATGGATGGCTTGCAGGCATTACTTGAAATTGCAGCTTTCATCAAACAAGATCAAGCACACGAAGACCTATTGCCGACGCGCCTACATTATTTCGTCAAGTCACAAGACGGTTTATACATCTGCCTGCACGAGAATTGTCCAGCACGAATTGACGGCAAAGCTGCTTATTTTGTTTCGCGCCGCCACGACAATGTGGAAGAAGGATTTTGCCCCGAATGTTGGCTAAAAAATCAAAGATCAATGTTGGTCGAAGTTATGACGTGCCGCAAATGCGGTCATCTCTACGGCGCGATGCAGGATTTGGGTCCAAAAAAATGGCAAGAGGTTGATGATGGTAATGCTGAAAAACAAGCACAGTTTGACGATTTTTCTACTGAACTTGGTTGGGGTGCAGAATCTTTTTGGTCATATTTCAGCGTCGCCAACGATTTGCCGTTTCCTGATGAGAATTTTATTGAGGATGAAGACTCAGACGCGCCAACTTTCGCGCCGTCAGCCTTGGACTGGTGCGTCGTTTGTGGCAAAAAGAGTAGTCAGGGCGGCGCAAATAATTGTGAATGCCCCAAGCCGCATCTGCGAAAAATTCAGATTTTTCATCGCCAATGCCAGCATAAAAAAGACAAATTGCTCCTTGAAGATTTAGAGCGAACCGATAAAAAATTGCTTTCAGCGTGTCCGAACTGTAATGCTAAAAATACTTCAGGACTTGAACCGTTACGCCGTTTTCAGGAATCGGACGACCAAACCGGAATGGCGATGGCAATTCCATTATCGCATTTTCAAGTTACGCCGAATGCTGAATTGATTAATCCACCGCGTAAACTTTTATGCTTTACCGACAACCGCCAAAGAGCCGCTGCATTTCCCGCACTGCTGGAAGAAGAAACTTTTACACACGATTTTGGGCGCAAGATTCTCGAAATTCTCGACGCGACCGACAGCAAACGAATCGAACTCACTACTTTGGGCAAAGAGTTAGCGAATCGCACGAATGAGGAAAGCGAAAATTTCGACTCGAAACTGTTTCTCCCGACTTCGCGGTTTCCCGATAAAAAATTAGAGCCTGACGAAAAGAAAAATCTCTGGCTGTCAGAAACTTTTGCATATTTCGGTGTGCCGGATTCGGCGCGTGAATCAATCGAAGATTTAGGTTTGGCGGTTGTCGAATATGAAATTAAAAACTCGGAACTGCTCCAGTTTCGGCAAATCATCGGTGAAGCTGAATTTTCATTAACCGAAGCAAATGCCGCACTTCAAACACTTCTCGCTCATCTGCGCCATCGCAAAGCGCTCACCCTGCCAAAAGGAAAAGTCGCTAACGACGATTTGGCTTTCGGGATCGTGATTGCCGACATTTATTTTGCTGAAACAAGCCAAAACAAAGCTGTAGGTTGGCTGCCGAAAAACAAAAACCGTGACAATTACATCACTGATTATCTGAAGCGATTGCTTAAACTATCGGTTGACGAGACTTATATTCTAGCTGAAAAAATCTGGTATTTTTTGACTGAGAATTACATCCTTGCGAGATCAACCAAAAATTCGGATTTGAAAAAACTCGACCATGAAAGATTATTCTTAACCAAGACAAAGCAAAGATTTGTTTGCAATCGCTGCGGTATCGTATCGACGTTTGCAGCAAAAAATATCTGTCCACGAAAAGGCTGCGTCGGAGTTTTGGAAGAAAAACCATTTGATGCGGAAAACAAGAATCTCATCGCGCGTTGGGTTTCCGGGCAAGGCGAACCACAGTTTTATACCTTGAAATCCGAAGAACACACGGCGCAGATTGATAAAAATTACGCCAAACAAATTGAGGACGACTTTCGCGCCGAATCCGGTATTAATCTTTTGAGTAGTACGACCACATTTGAAATGGGAATTAACATCGGCGACCTGCAAAAAGTTTTACTTCGCAACGCCCCGCCGACCAGCGCAAATTACATTCAGCGCGTCGGACGTGCCGGACGCGGACTTGATAAAAATGCGATTTGCGTCACGCTTTGCAAACGTACAAAATACGATGCTGACGCTTGGGAAAATCCATCCGAACGTTTAATGACGGGTGAAATCTCACCACCAACTGTCTTTATCAAAAATCGGTTTATCGCCCAACGGCATTTTAATGCTGTCCTGTTTGCCCGTTTTTTGCGTGAAAAATTAATTAACGAAAATATCTTGGGCGAACCAAAACAAAAAACTCCTCTCGCACCATTCCTCGCACTGGAAAGCCGCGCCTCAATCCCTGTTAGTTGGTTCAAGTTTTATCCAACTGACGCATTTCTTGATTTTACATCGTGGCTTGACGAACAAAATGAAAATGACATTTTCACGACTGACGCTAAAAAGGATTTGCTGTCTGCTGTCGGTGATTTTGTTAACGGCAAAGCAAGAGCAAGTGAAATGTTCAGTGAACTCGTCAAAAATATTTGTGTCGAATTGAAGGCATTGCTCGAAGAAAGAACACGACTGCTGGAGTTGGGTTACGACAGTTTTGCTGTCAGGATCAAAAAATCCATAGAAAATTTGCTCGAAAGTGACATCATCGCAATTTTAGCGAAACGTGGATTCTTGCCGCGCTACGCTTTTCCACTTGATGTGGTAAATCTGGAAACAAGCCTTAATCGTTGGGCGGGCGATTCTGATGTTACTTTAAGCCGTGACCGTGCTTTAGCTATTGCCGAATTCGCACCTGGCTCGCAAGTCATCGCCCGCAAGCAGATGTTCACAAGTGCTGGGCTTTATATTGCTGGACGCGAGGACAAACCAACACTGCTCTATTACGCAAAATGCCCGAATTGCGCTCAAATTAAAACCGCGCAAATACCTAAAGATTTGGAGAGGGAATGTGAAGTTTGCGGCAAAAATGTCACAGGTCAGCACGTAAAAGAGTTTATCGAACCAAATGCCTTTACGATTAAAATCGGCGAAAAGGAAACGCGTAGCCAGCGTCATCGGCGGTCGTCTTTCGTACGACAAAGACCATCGCTGACTCATTTTATTGATGTCGTTAAGGAATCCATTTTTGAAGACTTCGGCTTATTCAAAATTGCACTAAAAGACGACGGAAAACTTTTCCGTTATAATTTGGGACGGAAAAATGAAGGATTCGTCCTTTGTGATAAATGCGGCTTCAGCGTATTTAAGAAAAATTACAAACCTAATCAAAATCACGACCAATTGTTGAATATCGGCGATACGAAAGAATGCGAGAACAAATACTTAATGGGCAAATCAAAAGGTTTGGCGTTCGGTCATCAATTTGAGAGTTTTTGTCTGGTCGTTCGTCCGCAGGAAAAAATCACTAATCCCGAATTGAGCGTTTCGTTGGCTTATGCTTTGCACAAAGGTTTATGCCGCGTTTTGGAAACAGAAACTTCCGACATTGGTGTTTCCGGTCGCGCTGTCACCAATCGCCAATCAACTAATGCAGACGAAAATACTGAGTTTGTCTTTTTTGACAAAACGCCGGGCGGCGCGGGCTTTGTCAAGGAAGCGAAAGCTAATTGGAATAAAATCATCGCCGAAACTTTGCAACTCTGTTCATTGTGCAATTGCGAAAAGGCTTGTTATAGTTGTTTGAAAGATTATTATAATCAATCTGTTCATGATTATTTAGAACGCAAGGTAGTAAAAGATTTTCTTGAAGCAAAATAAAACTTTCCACTTAAAATTTTATCGGTTTGTAACGGTAAATGCTAACAATCAACACCCCACTAACCGAACTCCACCTCCATTCCCTGCCGCGCATCGGGCAGACCACTGCGCATAAAATCGCTGTAGAAATCGCTAACATCAACGCCAAGCCGGAAGCGCGGATGGCGACCGTCGAAGACCTGTTGCATTACCTTCCGTTTCGGTATGAAGACCGTTCGAATTTGACGGATACGGCGCAGTTGCAGGATGGGCAGACGGCTTCCATCGAAGTCATGGTGCGCGTCGGCGGCATCGTACCGCTCAAGGGTGGTCGCATTAAAATGTACGAATTTGTCGCCTCTGATGGTGGTGGACAGGTACGCGCTTTTTGGTGGAATCAGATTTATCTCAACAAAGTTTTTCAGCGCGGCTCGCGGGTGATTTTGTACGGGCAGTGGAAATGGAATCGTTACAAAAATTATTTTGAAGTTGAAAATCCTGATTACGAATTGATGCAGGATGAAGATGACGACGCGGAATCTTCGGCGATTCATACTGCCCGCCGGGTTCCGATTTATCGCAAGCTCGGTGATTTTCGCACACGGCAACTCCGTACGATTTATCATCACGTTCTAACCAAACTCAGCGAAAGCATTACTGAAAATTTGCCGGAAGAAATTGTGGCGCGAAATGTGTTATTGCCGCGTGAACAGGCACTCCGCTTCATCCATTTCCCTTCTGATGATGCTGGAATTGATGCTTATAACGAAGCGCATTCCGCCGCGCATCGCCGCATGATTTTTGAAGAATTTTTCTGGCTCGCGATGGCTCTCGGCATCAAACGCGGCGACCGTCAAGCCGAACCTAAAGGCGAAATTATCGAAATTAATGAGCGCGTCCGCAATACCGTCAAAGCGATCTTGCCGTTCTCTCCGACCAATGCGCAGAAGCGTGCGCTGAAAGAAATCGTAGACGATATGACCAGCAACACGCCGATGAATCGTTTGTTGCAAGGCGATGTCGGCAGCGGAAAAACTATCGTCGGCGTACAGGCGATGGTGATTGCAGTCGAGAACGGATACCAGACTGCGATGATGGCTCCGACGGAAATCCTGGCGGAACAACACGCACGAAACATCCGCCGCATTGTCGAAAATGCTGGCGCGACCTATCACGTTGAATTACTCACGGGCAGCCTGAAAGCCAAAGAAAAACGCGAAGTCCAAGCTGCGATTGCCGTGGGCGATGTAGACATTGTCGTCGGTACGCATGCCCTGATTCAGGACGCCGTCAACTTCAAAAAACTTGGTCTCGCCGTCATTGATGAGCAGCATCGTTTTGGCGTGATGCAACGCGCCGCGATTCGTCGGATGGGATTGAATCCCGATGTGCTGGTGATGACGGCGACTCCGATTCCTCGCAGCTTAGCGATGACGGTTTATGGAGATTTGGAAGTTTCGGTGATTGACGAATTGCCGCCGGGACGGACTCCAATCAAGACATTTGTACGCGGCGAAGACAGGCGCGAAAAAATTTATGAGTTCATCCGCGACCAAATAAAAATAGGGCGTCAGGCCTATGTGGTCTACCCGATCATCGAAGAATCTGAAAAGCTTGACCTGCGCAATGCGACTGAAATGTACGAAAATTTGCAGCACGAAATCTTCCCTGAATTCAAAGTCGCACTGATTCACGGACGCCTGAAATCCGCCGAAAAAGAAGCCGTGATGAAAGAATTCATCGCCAACCAATCACAGATTTTAGTCGCTACCACCGTCATCGAAGTTGGCGTCGACGTACCGAACGCTTCGGTCATGTTAATCGAACACGCTGAAAGGTTTGGACTCTCACAATTGCATCAACTGCGCGGTCGCGTCGGTCGTGGCGCAGCCGAAAGTTACTGTATTTTATTAGCACAATTTCAAAAAACGCAGGAATCCCGCGAACGACTGAAGATCATGGAAGAGTCTACGGACGGCTTCAAAATTGCCGAAAAAGATTTAGAAATTCGCGGACCCGGCGAAGTGATGGGAACCCGCCAATCCGGCATTCCCGCGTTTAGAATTGCGAATATCGTCCGCGATCAAAACATCCTGCAACAGGCGAAACGCGAAGCGGAATTCATGCTCATTGATCGCAGAATGACGCGAGAAACAGATCGCTTAATTCAATACGTGAAGAGCCTGCCGAGGTTTGGATTGGCGAGGATTGGGTAGCTGGACAGCCCTTGCCCGTGTCCGCCTTAGCTTTATCAATATAAAAAATTCAGAATTTTATTGACGGTGAATTTTAGTTATGTTAGATAGATGACCTCCCTAATATACAGTTTTATTTCAGCTATATTTCAGTACGAACCAGTATCTCCCCCTGACTAAGTTCTCCCCTTTGTTTTTGCTTAATTTACAATGCAATCCTATGCCTACTCAGTTCAACTAAGGCGGGAGATAGTAATTTCTTGCTATGTGAACGGGCAAAAAGTTCTTCTTCTGGAGAGTTATTCCCTCTAAGGTGAAAACCCGGGGAGCAATTTTCTCGATGGAGTCTCACACGACCCGGACGAGAGTCCAAATTTTTACCTCTGACGGTTGAATCGAATCTTACTGTCAGAAGGAGGCTTTAAGATGGATGACGAAACTGCTTTCATGGAGCTATCCGCGCTTCTGACAGGTCTTTATGACCAACTTCTCAATGACCCTGAGGAGCACGCCCTCAACGCGCTGATCGCCAAAGAATATGCCCGACGGCTCCACGGGACTTTCCCTGAGAAATTCCCCTTGCTGCTGAACGCCTACAAAACTTTGGCTGAGGTCACTCCCAAGCCTCCAGTAGACGATGTACTCCTCACTGCCTTACGCAGTACCCCGGACTTCATGAACAACGAGATCGTCGCGAAACAGATCGTGAACATCTGGTATTTCTCTGAGTTCAACGACGAAACGGGCGAACTTACCGACGGAGGATTTTACGAAAAAGGAGCCGTGTGGCCCCTCATCAAGGCGCATCCGATTGGGTTTTCCAACCAGTCACATGGTTACTGGAGCAGTAACCCCGCAGCCTAAAAATAATATTTTTTCTCAGAAAGGAATTCTTCAATGCCAAATAAATATGACGTAATTGTGATCGGCTCCGGGGTGGCCGGAGCTTTGACCGCCTGGAAACTTTCCCAGCTTGGTGATTATAAAATCCTCATTCTTGAGGCGGGTAAAAATGGTATCACCGACGGTCAGCGACTTCAGTTTCACCACACGATGGATACGCAGGGTCATCGTGGCACAACAACCGCCCCGTATGCCAATCTTGAAAGCCGGAAATACGCACCTGTTGCCGAAAATTCGCAACGTGAACTTGATAAGCAACTACTAGACGCCGACCAGCAGTTCAAATTTGATAAGCTATATCAGTACTACGATTACAAGGCAGGGGCTGGCGGCTCAAAGGATGCGTTCAAGGCCAGTTATAACCGGATGGTCGGCGGCAGCACCTGGTCATGGCGCGGAAACAGTCCGCGTTTTATTCCGAGCGATTTCAAACTACAGAGCGAATTTGGCGTCGGGCGCGACTGGCCACTTGATTACAACGAACTTGAGCCATGGTACTCGCAGGCAGAAGTAGAGCTTGGTATCTCAGGTAATCACGCTGAATTTGACGGATTGCACGGCGGGTATCGCAGCCAGCCGTTTCCCATGCCGGGAATTCCGCTTGGTTACAGTGATGGCAAAGTGAAGGAACGGATTGACGGGAAAACGGTACGCGGCACCAATGTCCATGTGGTGACCACACCACAAGCGCGGAACACCGTTGCTTTCGATAACCGGCCCGCCTGTGAAGGTCACTCTAATTGCATTCCGCTCTGCCCGATTCAGGCAAAATACGATGCTACAACGCATCTGCGGCGAGCCTTGCAGTCTTCCCATGTTGAACTTCAAACCTCTGCCGTCGTGACGAGAATCAAACAGGGCAAAAATGGTAAAGCTCATAAGGTTTACTATAAAGACTGGAAGTCAGACGATGTGATGAAAGAACGTTCCGTTCGCGGTACGGTCATCGTTCTGGCGGCACACGCTATTGAATCGGCTAAGATTTTACTAATGTCAAATGGCTTAGCAAATTCGAGCGACCAGGTAGGCCGCAACTTAATGGATCATGTCCAGTTCGAATTGATCGCCACTTTCCCTGAACCACTCTACCCTTTTCGCGGTCCACAAAGCATTGCCAGTATTGAAGACTTTCGGGACGGTGCTTTTCGCAACCAGCGCAGTGCTTTTCGTATGACCATCGGCAATGACGGCTGGGGGCGTACTGGTTCGCCTGCGACCATCATTGATGGACTACTCACGCAAGGAAAGTATGGATCGGCACTCCCTGCCGCGATTGCTGACCAAATTCCGAAGATGTTGCGATTGAGCTTTTCGACAGAAATGTTGCCGGAAACTGAGAATCGGATCGAACTTTCGGATAAGACGGATGCACTTGGTATTCCGCGCCCGAAGTTTACTTTTGACATTGGAGCCTACGCAGCAGGTGGTCTGCGTGAAGGATTAGAAACAGCCAAAGAACTTTTCACGTTGATGAATGCGACCATCAGCCCTAAAGCGAAAGCCCTTGATAATCCTCTCACGGGGCGGGTGAATTGGAACACTGCCGCTCATATTATGGGAACGACAATCATGGGTGACGACCCCCGGAATTCCGTCGTTGACCGCTGGGGACAGACTCACGATGTTCCCAATCTGTGGCTTGTCGGTTCGAGTGTTTTCACGAGCAGCGCCACTGCTAACCCAACATTAACCATTGCTGCGCTGACGTTGCGAACTGCCGCTGCGATTCATCGCCAGATACAAGGAGGAGCTTGATTATGGCTATGATGCCTGAAGTATTTTTTGACCTTAATAGCAATGTGCGTGCCACCGGTCGTATACGTCGTGAGACGAATGGTCAACCGCAATCGCTCAACGCTTCTATCGCAGACGGCGACACTATCGGTCTTCATCTCGAGGGCAGTGGAGCGGTGCGTTTTCTCGGCATTGATACGCCCGAAAAAAACTTTCAGTTACCTGGGTCGCAAGCGCAACGCCGCCTTGATTCGGCTGAATGGGAAGCTTATCTGACTGATCCGTTTCAGGCTGGGACCTTTGGCCTTGACGCCGATCTTGTCAACCACCTGCGCACTCGCCTCGGTTCCGGCGCAGGTACGAATCATCGCGTTCACGGCGACAACGCCGAAACGTCACTGATTGGACTGGTGCAGTCCGATATGAACGCCCTCGGACAAGACCTGAGTACCTTCGGATACTTCCTCTCTTTTTCCTTTGAAGTGTTCGATTCCTTTGGGCGCCTCCTGGCTTTTATCAATCGGAACCAGCCCACTGCTAACAACCTTGGCCCGCGGCCCCTTACTTACAACGAGCGGCAACTGGAAAACGGTGCAGCACTGCCGTATTTCATCTGGCCGAACATTGATCCGTTCCGCGAACGGTCTATTCTTGACGCTATTTTCGCACCTGGAACAGCACCCAATATTGCACAGACATCCCCGTCGCTACTCCGCGCACGTAACTTTGCCCGCCAGGCGCGCATCAGTGAGATGGGAGTTTTCGATCAGACCAACCCGCTCCGCTTCGAAGCTTTCGAGATTCGCTATCTGGGGCGGCGCGAAGCACCCAATCGTGCGGTCATTGATTTGAGCCGAGCCGACGACGTGATTCTGCAACCGCAGCATTACTTCCGCATCCCC
The DNA here is from genome assembly GCA_043783625.1 of Blastocatellia bacterium. Classification (GTDB taxonomy): domain Bacteria; phylum Acidobacteriota; class Blastocatellia; order RBC074; family RBC074; genus JAFDVL01. The sequence goes on from JAYVZE010000043.1 coordinate 34,456, forward strand.
AATGCAGAAGATCGTCTCTTCATTCCGCCTGCTTTCATTCCGCTGTTTGTCGCACGCGGATGGCGACTCGAAGGTTGGTTGTAATACAATCGGTACGTCCGCCTTGTGACCAGTACCAAGGCGGGCGTCTCGATCAATTCGGCACTCTCTACTACTACCGGAAACGCAAATGGCTCAAGCAGACCGCTCCTACAAATCAACTTCACTCGCTACACTGCAAGCAGGTTTTGCGATAGACCAAAATAAAGACTTGCTTTTTATGCTCTACGATCAAGTCTGCTCAACCTGGAAGGCCTTGATTGATGTTCGCTTTAAGCTGTTGGGCTTAGTGCCAACTGTTTCGATTGCGGTGCTTGCTACTATTCTGTCAACAAAATCCGACGGTCTTACGTTCTCAGGCAAATTACTGATTAGCTTGCTGGGAATGTTGGCTTCGATTGGTCTTTTCATTTACGACAAACGAAATTCAGAGCTCCATGATGATCTGATTAGCCGGGGCAGGAAAATCGAGGAAGAGCTTGGAATTGAGACAGGTATTTTTCGAGGCAGACTTAAACCATCAGGCATTATCAAACATGATGTTGCGACAAATTTAGTTTATTTTTCTACGCTTATTGCGTGGGTAGCGGCACTAGGGCTTACTCTATTTTATCGGTAAAAATTAAAATTCGACTTGAGGAGAGCTTGCCGAGATTTAGATTGGCGAGAATTGGATAGATGAGTTATCTACTATTGTGCGCCCATCTCAGTATTATCAGTTTAAAAACCTGTAGAATTTTCTTGACGATGAATTTTAGTTATGTTAGATAGATGACCTCCCCATAATACAGTTTTATTTCAGCTATATTTCAGAACGAAGTAAATCTCCCCATAACTTATTTCACCTAACTTACTTTGTATTTCTATGTCTACTTAGTTCGGGCAAGACATGTGAATGCAAATTTCTGGCAGTGCTGATACTTCCAGCAGTAGTAAGTGGCTTCTCATATTCTAATAATAAAAGTTAGTTTCTATTATTAGAACTGATAGCTCCCACACAATTCAAGTTAGGTGCGAAACCTGGCACTGGCACGAGTGTACCCCTTCTCCCATCAGTACCCAGTGATGTGGATGACGGAAATTGATCTGGGAAACTTTAACTAACCTCAAAAGGAGCAAATATATGGCAAAAGGTAAAATGACGATGACGGAACTCAAAAAGCTCACACGCAATAAAAGCTTCGTCCCGCAAACCTCCAGCTTGAAGCAGGGAGACAAAGGAGATGATGCGAAGCGTTTGCAAGATTATCTGACTAAGTTTGGCTACATGGAATCTCCAGCTACCGAGGCCTTCGGACTGGTTAAGTCCATGGTAGCAGCGCCTCCAGAGCAAGAAGGAAACTTCGACAAGAACACAGAACAAGCCTTAGCCCGCTTTCAGAAATTTAATGGTTTGAAAGCAACAGGCAAGATGGACAAGGGGACGCTTGATTTGATGTCCCGGCCCCGCTGCGGCTTTCCTGATACTGCTGACTTCGTCCTTGATGGGAGAAAATGGAATAAAACTGCGCTAACTTATTCCTACAACAGCTTCACGCCGGACCTGTCACAGGCACAGGTTCGAAGCGCAATGACAGAGGCTTTTAATTTGTGGGCCGTCGTGACGCCCTTGACCTTCACTGAGGTCACCAGCGGCGCTGATATCGTCATCCGTTTTGTGGGGGGTAGCCACGGAGATGGCAGTGCTTTTGATGGTCCGAGCGGCGTATTGGCACACGCTTTTTACCCGCCACCCAACAGCGGAGCACTGGCCGGTGACGTCCATTTTGATGAGGCCGAAACCTGGACGGTAAACCTCCCGCCTTCCGGCATTGATTTGGCGACAGTCGCCGGTCATGAAATTGGGCATGCTTTGGGTCTGGCCCACTCCAACGTGAACGGTGCTTTGATGTTCGCCTTTTATGGCGGCGCTCATCGAAAGTTGGAGAGTGATGATATCGCAGGCATCCAAGCTGTTTACGGAGCTGTGAACCGACAGCCGAACTGGCGCTGGTGCAGTAAATGCGGCGGACTTCACTTCGGAGGTAATCCGGCCAAGCCCTGCCCCGCAGGTGGGAATCATGTGAAGGCCGGGAGCGGAAACTACAGCCTGGTGCATAATTCACCTCTCGCCGCTGGTCAGGCGGACTGGCGCTGGTGCAGTAAATGCGGCGGACTTCACTTTGGGGGTAATCCGGCCAAGCCATGCCCCGCAGGTGGGAACCACATCAAAACCGGAAGCGGAAATTATACGCTGGCGCACAATTCGCCTGCCACGCCCGGTCAGACGAACTGGCGCTGGTGCAGTAAATGCGGCGGACTTCACTTCGGAGGTAATCCGGCCAAGCCCTGCCCGGCAGGTGGAACTCATATCAAAACCGGGAGCGGAAACTATACTTTATTGCAAGTGTAGTAACTTTCGCTTGAGAAGATTTCAATCATATTTATTTGGTGTCAGGTAGAAATTCCTGACACCAAAGTTTAATTCCTTAGAGCGTGTAACAAAAAGAATAATGTGGGGCTAAAATGCCGAATTTTGGCAGATGCGCTTTCATTTTGTTACAGGCTCTTAGAACCAACGCGTCAGCACTTAGTCGCCAACCTATTCGATTACGGCTGGGTAACTTAGTGCAGATGACATTTATTCCCGTGCATTATTGGTTCGGATAACTGCGTAAATTGTCGGCAACAAACTCTGCATCAACTTACGCTGAAACTACTGACATTTTGCACCACCCTTATTTGAACTTCGTATGCTTGAAGGAAAAAGCTGAAAATCACAGATTGAAAAAGAGAGGTAAGCACCTCGGAAGCCGAAAAGAGGACACCAGCGCAGGCACAAGTAGTAAGAGGCTTATTAAGATGAAACAGACTGAAAAATATACAAAACTAAGTGTTAAAGAGTTAGCTGAAATGACTAGAAGCAGGCAATTGTTTAAGTTACAAAATTTGACAACTGCTATTAGTTTTCCAACCAATATTCAACACTGGGAACAGTTAACCTGTGTCGGCTATAATCCGCAATTCAGACGGCTCGAAGCGGTCGTCAACGTCAAGCAAACCAGCGGTTACAACGGTAATTTATGTTCAAACGCTTCATTGGAATATGTCAGATTTTTCGTTGATTTCAAAGACGGTGGCGGATTTCGTGATATGGGCTACACGAGTTTCAAGGTCGCCGATATTTCTAACGCGCCGCCCGGACCGCAGCATCCGCTCAGTTATCTGGCGTATCTTTTTATTGATGACAGCAAATATAAACGGTTTTTGGATTGCGATCACGCCGTCATTCCGACAATGCGTACCGTTTTGTCCTGGAACTCAATTCCTTCGACAAATCCGAACCAATCTCCGCATTACGGCAATCACATTGACGCGGACATTCAGCTTGCCCGGAAGACGAGATTTTTCCCGTTTGAATTGGCGGAAGTTTTAAAAGTTCCGAACCTTACAAAATATCTCGATCCGCAAGTCGAGCTTGAAATAAAACCGCAGGAAACGGCTTCGTTAGAAGTTCTTTTAAAAAATAACAAAGCTGCGGAAGTTCCCGACCACCGAACTTTTTATGCGGCAATCGGTGCGAACATCAATTCAACACTTGATTTTAGTCAGGCAGTTTCGGGCTTCAAACTCAAAAATTTGGATGAACTGAAAATTGATTTAAGCAAGTTTCTCGACATCTTTAACGAGCTCGAAGGCAAAAAAGCCGATACGAGTTTTGAAGAACTAACTTGTCTTGGTTTGAATCCGGCGACCGACAGTTTGGGAGCGGTCATTCACATCAAGAAAAACGCCGGTTTTAACGGCGATCTATGCACACCGGGGTCAAAGGAGCACGTTGCTTTTTGGGCTGATTGGAACAACAACGGAGTTTTCGATCAGTATTTAGGAACGGTCAGCGTCAACGTTCACGACATTCAAAACGTTCCGAAAGGCGGATTATTTTACAATGTTTTATTGCCGTTCGATGTTTCCAAGCATTTAAGAACCTGTGATTCTCCAAATGTTATCAGGGTGAGAGCCGTGCTTTCGTGGGAATCTCTGCCTTCGACAACGAATCCGAATCAGCTAAATACCTGGGGAAATTTCAAAGATGCGCTCGTGCAGTTAAGACCGAAATTGCAACAAGGAAGTGGAATTCATTCGGCGATCTATCTGGTCGGCAGTGTTGACCGGACGATGATTCATCCGACGCAATTCCTGTATAACTATGACGCGACATTCCCGACGATTCACAATAATCGTCCGTGGGGCGGCGGCATCAGTTTTAACGGAATTATTGACAGAAACGGTTTTGGCGGCGTTATCAAGTATCGTCTGTTGTATAAGAAATTGGCGGATCCCGATTCGGCGTATCAGCCTGTTTCGACTTCCGAAACGTTTACGCTGGATGATTTGAACACGCCTGCACCGGCTTTCAGCGATCCGCAGACCGATCCGAACGGCTGGTTTATCTACAAACAAAATCCGGCAATCGGTCTCTACAATGTCAATAATTATCTGGCAACCTGGGACGCGACCTCAAAAGATGACGGACCTTATACGATTCGTTTTGTTCACACCGATGAATTGAATAACGAAGTCATCGCCGACCAGTTTACGATCATCGTCAATAATAAGCCGATGACGATCAGCCCGACGGCGAATGCGGCGGTTGATTTTGGATTCGATCTCGATCTCGTGATTGACGGCGGCGATTGCCATAGCTATACGCCGAACGCTCCAATGATTAATGGGCATTTGCGAGCCGTTCATCCATACTTTGCCGATTGGTCGCTCAATCTTCAGCCGACATCGCACACGCACGGCACGTTGCCTGCGCCGATTTCGAGAAGCTATTCGGCACTTGGCGATACGGGCGATGCGAACGGAACTTGGAGTCTTGATACTTCGGCGTTAGACCCGTGCGGCTATACGGTCAGCCTCGGCGCACATACGCGGGTGATTCTCAACAGCTCGGCGAATTTCCCGCATTACGTTCCGAAAGCGGTTGGATTTGCCAAACTTCCATAAAATTACCGAACCAATTGCCCGTCTTTATTTAGGGCGGGCAATTGCTTTTCGTAGAGATTTCCGTTCCTGCGAAAGGCGCAAATACAAGAAATGAGTTTTTGACGGAACATCAAAAAAAACAATGTTGAGAGTATCCACTCTCAAGGGGGAAAATTTATGCCAAACAAAAAAAATGTGAAAAGAATTCTTAACGTAATTCCATCAAAGGATACGGAACATGATTGGAATATGAGCAATGCTGTGGCAGCAGGAATGTTGGCGGCTCCAGCGGCTTTACCGACAAGCAAGGATTTGCGGGAAGCCTGGTGGAAAATCGGGGATCAAGGGTCAACAGGTTCTTGTGTCGGTTGGGGAACAGCAGAAGGCGTTTTGCGATTGCACTTTACAAAAGCCAACAAAATTTCGCAAACCGATACCCTGTCGCCGAGATTCGTTTGGATGGCGGCGAAGGAAACCGATGAATTCGTTTCCCGCCCAACGACATTTATCGAAACTGATGGCACGAGCCTGAAATCTGCTTTGGACATCGCCCGAAAATTCGGGGTTGTGAAAGATTCTGTTTTGCCTTTCACGACTGGTAAACTTTATCAGGGAAATGTAAATACTTTTTACGCCACTGCCTCACAGCTCAAAATCGCCTCTTATATCAATCTCTTCAAGAACCTCAACCAATGGCGAACCTGGCTGGCAACAACCGGACCAATTCTCGCGGCATTGAGTGTTGACAAAACCTGGGACGATGCAACTTCGACCAATGGCAAGTTAGATGTCTTTCAGCCTGCTACGGTACGCGGTGGACATTGCATTTCCATCGTCGGATACAAAGCTGACGGCAGATTTATTGTCCGTAACAGTTGGGGAATGACTTGGGGCGACAAAGGTTTTGGATACGCCACCGAAGCCTATATCCAAGCCGCTTTTTTCAATGAAGCCTACGGCGTAAACCTGTAGGCGAAAATTAGCTTGAGCGAATGTTAGTTAAATTGGTGTGCCAGCATCTTGCTGGCACACCAAACCGCGTAAGTCCTATTTAATAGACATTATCGGAAATAAGTGCTCTAAACTACTGATTTCCCTGCTCTAGCAGAAATTTCCTATTTCCGATACTGCCTATTGAGCTAACGATGGCTAAGAAATACAATGAGTCGCTATCGTCAATTCTCGTGATTCACGGTTTGCCAACGAAAGGACTCTCATCTTGCTAAATCGCATCTGCTCAATGTTTATTTTACTGGCTGTAATCTCCCTCACCGTCATTGCACAGCCGGGATATTGGCCAACGTCCGGCTGGCGTACCGCTTCCCCTGAGTCACAAGGGATTGACTCCGCCCTACTCGCAGAAGCCATCGAAACGGCGCGTAAAAGCGGTGTCAATATTCACAGCCTCCTCGTCGTCCGCAATAATTTCATTGTCGCTGAAGCGTATTTTTATCCCTACGACGGCAAAGCTCCGCACGATCTGGCTTCGGTCACGAAAAGCATTACGGGGACGCTGATCGGGATGGCGATTGAGCAGAAAAAAATCAAAGGTGTAGACCAAAAGGCTCTGCAATTTTTCAGCAAAATGAAAATCGCCAACAAAGACGCGCGGAAGGAAAAAATTACGATTGGGAATTTGCTGACGATGTCTTCGGGATTGAATTGCATCGCGAAGGGCGAACCTACTTTATGGGAAATGCTAAATCAGCCTGACAACGCGAAGTACATGCTGGACCTCTCGATGGTCGCGGAACCCGGCAGTAATTTTTCGTATTGCAGCGGCGGTATGCATTTGCTCTCGGCGATTATTTCCAACGCGACAGGGATGAACGAAGAAGCCTTCGCCAAACGATTTCTTTTTGAGCCAATTGGCATCAAGCAAATGATCTGGCCGGTTGATCCGCAAAATGTGAATCACGGTTTTGGGAATTTACATTTGCTCCCGCGTGATATGGCGAAGCTCGGCGTACTGTATTTGAATAACGGACGTTGGGATGGCAGACAAATCATTCTCGCGGATTGGGTAAAAGAAGCCACGACATCCAAAATTAAAACTGGCGGCACACGCGATTACGGCTATGGTTGGTGGATTCCGGCGGCAGGCGGACTAATCCCCTACGAAGCGTCAGGACGCGGCGGTCAGCAAATCAGCGTGATGCCGTCGAAAAATACCGTGATTGTATTTAATGGCGGCGGATTCAATACGGGCGATGTCATGAAATTGATTCAGCCCGCCATCAAATCCAATCAGGCGTTACCGGAAAATCCTGCGGCTTCAGCGAAATTAAAAAATGTAATTTCTGAAGTAGCAAAAGCAGCGGAGCCAACCGCCGTACAACCACTTCCAGCCCTCGCCAAAGTAATTTCCGGTAAAACGTTCACCGTCCAAAATAATTGGATCGGTCTGCAAACATTGACGTTGCGCTTCCCCGAAGTTGGCGATCCCACCGCAAAATTCAGCTTCATTGAAAACTGGAATATGAACCGCACGGAAAAACTAAGCGAAGTCCGTCCGATTGGGTTGGATGGCAGATTGCGATTGTCTCCGAATGGAAGATACGGACTGTCAGTCGGCGTACGCGGCAACTGGGAAGACGACCACACGTTCGTGCTGGAATACGACGAAGTAGCGAACCTGAACAGCTACAAACTGCGCCTGAGCTTTACAGAGAATACGGTGAGCATTCAATCCAAAGAGCGGACGGGATTATTTGATGAGAAATTTGAAGGAAAAATTGAAGCCACAACAAAGTGATGAATCTTTGAAAAGCGCGACAAAAATTGTCGTTACGATTGCCTGAATGAATGCTGAAAAATCATTGATTGCGTTGTTGCAAATGGCCTATTCCGGCGAACGGGCGGCGGCTCTCGCATATCGTGGTCATTGGAAATCGGTCAAAGATTCAGCCGTTAGTGAACGCATCAAAACCATCGAAGCCGAAGAATGGCATCATCGAAAACTGGTCGGCGAAATGTTGGGAAAACTTGGTGCGAAGCCAAATCGTTTTAAAGAATGCAAGGCGGCAGTGATCGGCAATTGTTTGGGATTTGCCTGTCATCTTTCCGGCTGGTTCGCGCCGATGTACGGCGCAGGAAAACTGGAAAGTCGTAACATCGGCGAATACGAAACGGCGGCGCGATTGGCAGACGAATGCGGACGTAAAGAGTTAATTGATGCCCTGTTAACAATGGCCGAAGTCGAATGGGATCACGAACAATTTTTCCGCGCTCAGGTCGAAAATCATTTTCTGGCGCGAGTAATTCAGGTCTGGAAATTACCTGCTCCGAAAGAAATGATTCGCGCAAAATTGTAGCTCGACCAGCCAGGGTTACGCTTTTGTAATAAGCCTGTCGCAACCCTGGCTGATTGCGCTACAATTCTGAAAAGGGAATATTCAAAATTGTATAGTTCCGCCAGTCCTTAAAATCAAAGTGCCACCATTCATAATCGTTAACTCGAAAGCCCTCTGCTTCCATCGCCGAGCGCAAGACATCGCGCATTTTTCGCTGGTTCTCAGTGCCGCCTTTATACGTCGGATACGAACGCTCGGTCATTTCATCGTAGGCTCCGGGCATTTCGATTTCTTTTCCTGACTTCAAATCATACAGCGAAAGATCAACGGCACAGCCGCGATTATGTTTGGAACCTTTCGCTGGATTGGCTACGAAATCATGCAATTTCGGAGGCGTCACTTCCCAGAATAATTTCGTAATTGCCCACGGACGATAGCCGTCAAAAATCAATAACCCGAATCCTTGCTTGTTTAATTTTTGATGCGCTCGCTTTAAGGCTTCGGCGGCGGGTCTTTGCAGAAAGGCTCGCGCTTCGGGATAGACCGGACGCCCCACGAAATTATTCGCAGTGGCGTAGCGAATATCAAGTTTAACTGCCGGATCAAGTTTGCTGAGTTCGACTAAATCAGGTTGACGAAAATCGCCTTGTTCTTTGGGCGGGGAGGCTTCGATGACAGGAATTACTACAGCGGGCGAAGCAGTAGAAACTACGGCGGGTAAGCTGACAGTTGAATGAACTGGTTTTGATTTACAACTGGATTGAAGTTGCGAAATGGCAACAACAATTGCCAAGATTCCAAGCAACAAAAAATGGCTGATTGAACAATACTTTTTTGGCATTCAATTTTCAGAATGCAGAAGCCCGCACGTAGTAAGGGCGTTTTGCGTTGAGAGAAGTCGCCCTGACCGCGTGCGGGCTTCTGCAATTTATTCCGTTCCGCGCAAAACCTTTTGCGACTTCAAACAAATCGCTACTTTATCGCCGACATTGAGTCTGACCTTGCGCGAATCCCATTTGTTACGGATGGCTTTGATGAAAAATTCCTTCGGTTTGTAATCCATAAAATTGGCGACGACTTCGGTAATTTTGCCAGGCTTACGATTCGCTTTCACATTCGACAGTTTAATGACCAGAGCTTCCGTGGCTCCAGTAAACCGGACTTCGATGACTTCTCCATCGCCTAAGTAATATGGCGAATTCGGAACTCCAACCGTCAGGCTGAGCGCGACATCTTCAGGGCGAAAAATAATTTTCAGCTTTTCATTATCGTCAATTAAAGCATCTAATAATTCGACCGGAGGGACAATAAAATAACCGCTTTCCAATTGAATTAAACCATCCTGCCATTCGCCGTTGAGGACGTTAGCTGCACCCAGAAACGTTGCGACAAATTCTGTTTTCGGATCATTGTAAATTTCTTCCGGCGTCCCGATTTGTTCCAACCGTCCTTTGTTCAGAATCGCAATATGGTCGCCCATCTCCATCGCTTCTTCCTGATCGTGCGTGATGAAAATTGCGGGAACTCTGAGCTTCTGCAAAAGCTGTCGGATCTCTCGTCGCAAGACTGTGCGCGTATGCGGATCAAGTGCGCTGAACGATTCATCAAATAATAAAACTTCGGGTTCGTAAGCGAGAGCACGGGCGATGGCAACCCGTTGCTGCTGTCCGCCGGAAAGATGACGCGGCTTTTTGTCGCGCTGTTCATTCAATCCGATCAGGTCTAATAATTTATTAATTTTTTCCAGTCGTTGACGTTTGCGAACGCCGCGAATTTTCAACCCGAAGCCGATATTTTCCGCGACGGTCATTTCTGGGAATAAAGCGTAGTTTTGAAAAATAACGCCGACATTTCGTTCCCGCGCACGCACCTGCGCGATGTCACGATTATGCAAAATGACTTCGCCGTTATCGGGCGTTTCCAGTCCCGCGATAATTCGGAGCGTCGTACTCTTGCCGCTGCCCGATGGCCCCAATAAAACAAGGCTTTCGCCTTCAGCCACTTCAAAACTGACATCTTTGAGAACGACTTCATCGCCAAAGCTTTTGGTCAGATTTTTGACGCTGAGCGCCGTCTGCGTTTCCGCAGTACGCTGGGCGAAGGCTTGAGTTTCCGGGAATAATGTCATCACCATTTCTCTTACCACAGTAACCTCCGGTTAGGTGTCAGGTTTCGGGTGTGGGGTGTCAGGAAGAAGCTGACACCCCGCACCTCACACCTGAAACCTATCTTTCGAGTCTTTTCCGAAAAACCAGAATCAGCGAAAAGATAGCGAACGAAATAACTGCTAAAATGACAGCAATGGCGTTCGCGGCTTCGGTTTCGCCGGCATTGAATTTCGTGAAGATATACAGCGGGGCCGTCTGTGTTTTCATCATCATGTTACCACTCACCAAAATCGTCGAACCGAATTCCCCTACTGATCTTGCAAAAGTCAGTAAAGCTCCAGTCACAATTGCACTGCGCAATGTCGGTAACACAACATAGCGAAATGTCTGCCAGCGTGAAGCACCCATCGTTTCGGCGGCGGCTTCTAAATTTGTATCAAAATTTTCCAGTACAGGATGAATCACGCCAAACGCCAGCGGGAACGTGACGAAGATATTCGCCAGAATAATCGCGGCAGTCGTGAACATTATCTGCCATTCAGTATTTTCTAAATATTTGCCGAGTAGTCCGTAAGGTCCCCACAAAAGCATGAGGGCGAATCCGGCTACGGCGGTCGGGATCGCGGTCGGCAAACTGATAATAATCATCAACGCCGAATCGCCACGAAATTCATATTTCGTCATCACCCACGCCGCGATTAATCCGAAGATTACATTACAGATCGTCGCCAGCGTACTTGTCCACAAACTCAGCTTCAGTGCAAAGAGCGCAGCCGGATTCGTTAAGGCTTCCCAGAAATGAATCGGGCCTTTGCTGAAACCAAAAATAAAAATTGAAAGAATCGGAAGGATGACCAGCGGCAACATCGCCAGGAAGACAAATCCGATGCCAACCGGACGCGCAAAATCAAAGTGCCGCTTCACTTTTGTCGGAGAATTGTTATACGTTATCGCACCCATCTTTTTTATATGTGGCGTAAACTTTAGTTTGCGCTACATTATCGCTTGGACTGGATTTTATACATCCAGACGCCTTCGATAATTTCAGGATAAGCCCGCGCCCATCCGCCTAAATCACTGATCGAGAATGGCAGTAAGATTTTCCCGAATTTAGTTTCTGCATCATTCACATCCTCGTCCGTAATGGAGTGAAAATTATATTTCACAAAAGCTTTCTGCGCGGTGTCGCTCCATAAAAATTTAATGAAAGCGTCAACCACTTCGCGCTTCTCTTTCGGCATGCGGCGATCAATCATGACGACCGTATGTTCACTGAAAATCGTCGAAGCCGGAACAATAATTTCAATCGGTGTCTTCCGTTCGTGCATCTGTAATGCTTCGAGTTCGTAGGTCACAATCACATCGCCAAAGCCGGATTCAAATTGCGTTCGCGCCTGTCGTGCTGATTCCGGCGTCGCAATGACATTCTTCCAAACATCGTTGAGCAGGACTTCTGCTCTTTTCGTGTCGCGCGTTCCGGTTTCCTGTTGCGACTTCATCAACTCCGAGCCGTAAATTGCGAGCAGTGACCACATCGCTCCCCCCGAAGAATTCGGATCAGGGTGAATCAGCTTAACGCCCGGATTCGCTAAATCAGCAAAATCCTTAATCTTTTTCGGATTCCCTTTTCTAACGACAATGACAAACGGCGAACGGTTAATAATCCCTTCGTAGGGGAATTCATGCCAATCTGTTTTCGTTGCGCCAAAGTTTTTCAAGCGAACGGCATTGCGTTCAATCGCGACGATGGCAACATCAGCAGGCACGCCGGAAACAATTTGATTCGTCACCATTTCCGATCCGGCAAATGAGGATGCGAATTTGATCTGCTTGCCTGTATGCTCCAACCATTCTTTTTGAAAAGCTGGGAAAATCGCCTTTACCAACGGCTCTTCCATGACTGAAAAACCATACAGTGTAATCGTATTCACGTCCGTCGCCGCCTGTGGACGACGACAGGCACTGCCTTCAAAGATCAACAGAATAGCAAGACTGATTGAAAATATGGTGCGCAGGCTTAGATACATAGATCGTCAGTAAACAAGATCAATCACTTGCTTCGTTAACAAAAAAATTAATCCATCACCTAAGCTTTTTCGGGAAGCTGTTTTCACCAGAGACACACGCGAAACCGGGAAGGAAAAGAAATTTACGATGGCAAAGAAAAACCGCGAGTGTAAAAAACAGTCGTGCAGGAGAGTCGCGTTCAAGCGAACAAATTTTATCATCTTCCCAGTCAGCTAAATTCGCGTTTTCTAATACATAGTCAGAAAACGTCTTTAAAAAATCTATCGAAAATATAGCAGAAAGTCACTCAAAAGCCAATTCGCGCCACCCTGATCTGTGCCCGCTTCAATTTACAAATGAATCCCGCATTCGACCTTGCCAGTTCCTGCCCAACGACCATTGCGTTCATGTTCTCCGGCATTTACTTTTTTCGTACACGGAAAACAACCAATACTCGCGTAGCCTTCATCGTACAATTCGTTGTAAGGCAATTTATGCTTCAGCGTGTAATCCCAAATATCTTTGCGCGTCCAACGTGCCAGCGGATTGATTTTAACCAAATTATGCTTAGCGTTCCATTCCACAATTTTAATGTTCGCACGCGATGGAGATTGATCGCGGCGCAAGGCCACTAACCACGCATCAAGCCCGTGTAAGGCTTGTTTCAGGGGTTCCACTTTGCGCAAACTACAGCACGTATCAGGATTAGTTTTATACAATTTCTCACCGTATTTTTCGTCCTGTTCTTCAATCGAAATCGCAGGTTCCTGCGATCTGATTTCCAGGTTGTAACGTTCCTGCAAACGATCTGTCAGCGTATGCGTTTCCGGGAAATGAAATCCCGTGTCGAGATAAATCACCGGAAGTTGCAAGTCTAACTTAGCGAGATGGTCAATTAAGACGACACCTTCTGCGCCGAAGCTCGAAGTCATCGCAATGCGCGGAGCAAAGGTAGAAAATGCCCAATGCAAAGTTTCTTCCAGCGGCGCAGTTTCAAAATGCGCTGCCAGATCATGAATTTCGGATTCCGCGTAGGTTACAGTTTTGGTGGTGGTCATAAAATTTTCCCTAAGCTCCCCTCCTGTCTTAGGAGGGGTCGGGGGTGGTCAACTTCCAGAAGCCCACCACCCCGTCCTTCGGACACCCCTCCTAAGACAGGAGGGGAGCTTTTGTGCTTCGCACTTTTACTTCAAATCGCTCAGTGCGGCGAAGCTTTTTTCGACATCTTTCGCCAGCTCATAAGCCGGATCAATCAAGCCATTTTCTTCGAGATAATCAATAATTTTCTCGGCACTTTCGGCGACGGTTTCCGTGTCGCTGGAAACCAGCACTTCAGGATGCTCTGGAGCTTCATACGGATCAGAAACCCCGGTAAAATTAGCGATTTCGCCAGCAATGGCTTTTTTGTAAAGACCTTTGACATCGCGTCCGACCAGCGTATCCAGCGAAGCTTTGACGAAGACTTCGACAAAGGCTGCGCCGTTGGCTTCGACATCTTTGCGGACTTCATCGCGGATTTCCGCATAAGGAGAAATTGCCGCCACAATCACGCCCACGCCGTTGCGCGAAAGCAAACGTGCGACGTAACCGATGCGACGAATATTGGTGTCGCGGTCTTCTTTGGAAAAGCCGAGACCTTTGCTTAAATTAGTACGAACTTCGTCGCCATCGAGAACTTCGACTTTCACGCCCCGTGCTTTGAGCTGCGGGACAATTTCGTTGGTGAGAGTTGTTTTACCTGCGCCTGAGAGGCCGGTGAACCAGAGTGTAAATCCTTGTGACATAATTTTATTTTCCTTTCGAGTCAGTAATTATTGCTTCAAAAATAAAGTCTGACCGCAACCTGAAATTGGCGCGGGTCTTCGGTGGTGGTAATGACGCCAAAATTCGCACCGCCCAACGTGGTTCCAGGAGCCTGGAAATTGGCACGATTGAGTAGATTGAAGGCTTCGGCGCGGAATTGTAGTTTTGCATGCTCCGTGAATTTGAAATCACGTTGCAGCGAGAAATTCGCCGTCAGATAACCGGGGCTGCGTAAATTCGGTAACGAGCGGGAAGCGTTACCAAACGTGTACGGCACAGGTTGCGCAAAGGCTGTGGGATTAAAATATTGTTTGATCCAGTCAGCTTTAGAAACGCCGCTAACCAGATAATCACTGCTAATATTCGGGCGGAGCGAATTAAACGCCAGCCCCTGTAACGATGCATTGGTCGCACTGATTGAAAGTGGCAGTCCGCTTTGTGCCTGCACAATTGTATTCACGGAAAACCCGCCAATAATTTTGCCCGCCACACCTTGTGATAGAAACCGATGCCCGGCTCCAATCGGCAGTTGCCACGCGACATCGCCAATAAACCGATGTCGCACATCAAAATTCGAGAGTGCTTTGTCCGCCCGACGATTGTGATAATCCTGATAATGCTGAATCTGAATCGTCTGATTATTCAGCGACATCGAGGTCAGGTCATCCAGCAATTTCGAGAACGAATACGCGGCACTAAATGTCAGCCCGTTCGTCACGCGACGCGCTACCGTAAGTTGCATGGAGTGATAACTCGAATGCGATTCATTCTGGCTGTAGGAAACGACATTGCCGAACTGTGGATAGGGGCGCAGCAGTTGCGCGACGGTCACAGTCGAGCGTCCCAAAATTGAAGTCGCAGCCGGACGCTGATCTACAGGTAATGTCAGAAATGGATTCGTCACTGTGAGATTGCCAAGCGGCACACCGTTGACGACTTTGCTCGCCAGCGCAAGAGCTTCCGGGGAAAGCTGATTGATGTCGGTTGCACCGCTGAGTAATCCGACGCCCGCGCTTCCGGCATACGCTACTTCAACGTTGATTTTTCCTGGCAATTCACGCTGCACATTCAAATTCCATTGCCCGATAAAGGGCTGGCGAATGTTGCGTTGTCGCACCGGAATTGATGCCTGCCCGAAACCCGTTAACGCACCGAGTAGGATTGTTGCCGGTTGCACAATGCCTGACGGAAATGGATTGCTCAAATTTGTGCCGGCTACCGGGCTGATACCGTTATTAAGCGAAGCGATAAAGGGCGTTTCTGCGACCGCCATCGCCGAAGTCACGGTGTTGAATCCACCGCCACCCATCGGCGCATAAAGCACCGCACCACCAGCACGAATTACTGTCTTATCATTCAGCTTGAAAGCAAACCCAGCACGTGGCCCGAAGTTATTAAAGTCGCGGTCATAATTTTCGCGGTTCGTGACGCCGCCCTGCCCGACTGGGTTCACCGTGCCGCGCAAGGCGAGAGTTTGTACGCCTAATCCTGTCGCGTCCGGGAATGTCACCGCAATTTGATTGATTGGAAAATTCGCTTTCGGATCAAAATTCAGCAGGCGATTGAAACGTTCAGTGTTCGGCAATTCCGCTTCCCAGCGCAACCCTAGATTCAATGTCAAGCGTTCATTCACCTTCCAATCATCTTGTGCGAACACCGCATAGTATTTGTTTTGAATCGCAGGTTGCGGCGCAATCGCCAATCGTCCTGAAGCCGGATTTCCCAGCAATAAGGCGGTAATTGCATCACCGGTTTGTGCGGTAGTTTCGTTGGGAATTCTTTGGGTGAACCCGCGTGAAAAAGTAAAATTCCCTGCCGGATCATCAGGGCGATAGTTATACATCCGATAGACACGTTCGTTCGCGCCAAACTTCAGCGAGTGATTTCCCTGCAACCAGCTTACATCCTGATTCAAGCTGTAGACATCCTGATTGTTGTGAAAAAACCCGAAATTGCGCGGCGCACCAAGTGACGTATACCCCGTCGGGTTCAAGGTAGGAAAAATTCCCGTATCATCCGAAGCCTGCGCCAAATAAGCGGGCAACCCCAAACTCGTCACATCAAAGCCACGCGAAAAATGCGTTGCATCGTTATTAAAGCGCGTCATTCCAGCGTTCAGGTGCAGCACAACTTTTGATGAAAGCGTGTTGACGTAATTGACGACGTGCGTGCCCGGCACAGAAGATTGCAGCGGATTCTGAATCGGCGAAGCGATACTCGTTGGAAACGGACCGGAGTTAGACAGAAGGTTGCGGTCTTTAATAATGCGCCAGAAAAACTGCTGTGTAGCAGAAAAGTTATAATCTACCCGCGCTGAAATTTGATAATTGTCCGTCGTCGCAATCGTGTTCGCAATATAGTTATTGCTGAAACCCAGCCCGTTGGCGTTGCGCGATCCAGTCGCGTTTGGCAGCGGAAAATAGCTCATCGCCGCACGCCCTACCGAATTAATGAATGCATCAGGAATAATGTTATCCGCAAAAGCTATCCGCGAACCTGCTCCCGGTTGCCCTGCGACAATGATCGTTCCCGGCACATAAATCTGACCAATGCGGGCGGGAATGAGTTGGCCTTTCGTGTCCACCACTGTTATGCCGGAAATCGTCGTACCAAGTAATTCTGAAAAATCGCCACTGCGCATTTTTACAGTTGGAACAGTTGAAGCTCGTTGCTGAGTCTGCGAAATCTTCAGTGCTTCGTAATTGAAAAAGAAAAATAGCTTTTCACTTTTGCGGAAGCCTTTGCCGCCTTCGCTAAAACGCGGCAGATAAACCGGCCCGCCAACATTGCCTCCGAATTGATTAAAGCGGAGTTTTTCCTTCACGCCATTCGGATTCGCATTCACAAAAAAGCTGCGCGCGTCAAAAGCATCATTGCGCAAATATTCAAACAAAGTCCCGCGAAATTGACTCCCGCCGGAGCGAGTCGAAAAATTCAAAGCGCCGCCTCCGGTACGCCCGTATTCCGCTGGAAACGAATTCGTGACAATTTGAAATTCCTGGACAGCGTCCGGCGAAGGTCTGAGCGAAATACGATTGTCGCCTTTGTTCGCCAGCGGAATTCCATCCACAAAAGCTTCGGTGTTTAGAGTTCGCCCGCCGTTGATTGAAATTTCTCCAATCGCAGTCAAATCAGGATTCGCGCCGCGTGAACCGGGCGCGGAAGCAACGCCGATTTCCAGTTGCGCAAGCTGAAAAACGTTGCGTCCATTGAGCGGCAAAACTTCGACCCGTTCACGCCCGACGATGCCGCCCAGCGAACTCGTCGTCGTTTCCAGCCCTAATTGATCGGTCGCTGCAATGTTGACTGTTTCCGTGACATCACCAGGCAGCAAAGCAAGATTTATTTCCGCTGTCTGCCCAACCGTCAGTCCAATGTGCGACTGACGCAGTAACTTGAAGCCTTGCGCCTGCACTTCCAGTGAATAAATTCCCGGAGCCAGAAAAGTAAAACTGTACTGCCCGCTTTCATCTGTCGTGAACGTTTTTTTCAAACCTGTTTCACTATTGATAAGAAGTATTTTTGCGCCGGGGACAATTTGATTATTGCCGTCGCCAACGACACCTTTTAGTGTCGCCGTCGCAGTTTGCGCCAAGCTGAAACTTGACGAAAGACTGAAAATTAAAACAAAGATACTAGCTGTTTGCACTAACTTTTCGCTCATAAAATACTCCTTTCAAAAATATAAGTTGCCGACTAATTTTCAATTTATTAAAACGAGTAGAGCTTGAAGTGATGACCGGAATCGAACCGATGTGTAAAGGTTTTGCCGACCTCTGCCTTGCCACTTGGCGACATCACTTCAATCTCTATTTCCATAGCTGGTGCTTGAGCCTGGAATTATTTTTACGCCGCTTTCGCCTGTGCGCTGTAGGCTGCGATTAAGATTTTTGCGACTTCAGGACGCGTGAATGACACCGGAGGAATTTCTCCTGCCACTAACATTTCACGTACCTTCGTACCGCTGAGGCTCACTTGATGCGAAACATCGTGGGCACAAGTCTTCGACGAAGCCATGCCACCGCACTTCTCGCAGAAGAATGTATTTTCAAAGAAAAATAAATTGATGCCGATTTCTTCCGGCGTGAATTCGCTGAAGATTTTTTGCGCGTCGTAGGTTCCGTAATACGTGCCGACTCCGGCGTGATCGCGTCCAACGATGAAGTGTGAAGCACCATAATTCTTGCGAATCAACGCGTGAAAAATCGCCTCACGCGGTCCGGCATAACGCATCGCCGCAGGCAATCCCGCGAGTTGTGCGCGGTCTGCCGGATAATAATTTTCCAGCAATGCTTCATACGCCTGAATACGCACATCTGCCGGAATATCGTCAGATTTCGTTTCGCCGACAATTGGATGAACGAGCAATCCGTCTACGGATTCCAATGCCGTTTTCGTCAGATATTCGTGCGCACGATGAATCGGGTTGCGTGTTTGGAAAGCAACGACACGCGACCAGCCTTTTTCTGTGAACAACGCCCGAAGCTGCGCTGGAGTGAAACGATATTTGCCAAAAGCTTCACTGACCATATTAAGCAGAGTAATTTTTCCGCCGAGTAAAATATCTTTTTGCGCGTAGAGAGCCGCCACGCCGGGATGTTTTTCTTCGTCAGTTTTGTAGACTTGTAAGGCTTCTACTTTTTTGTCGTAGGAAAAAATTTCCGATAAATGCAGAACGGCCAATAAACGCCCATCGCGGCCATTCAAGGCAACATCGTTGCCGATAGTCAGTTGATTTTTTTCTTCTTCAGTCACCGAAAGCGTGACGGGAATTGACCAGACTAAGCCAT
>JAYVZE010000044.1:0-32096 GCA_043783625.1 Blastocatellia bacterium
GCGCGAGTTAGCGGCATTAGTGAATTGCCCCACCTGTGCTGAGCCATTGGAATTGAATTTTGCGGTCGCTACGCTGCGGCAACATTGCTTAGCTGAGGCGAGTGAGCCAGTCAGCATAAACGTAAAGGTTGGCACATTTGCCGCACAATTCCGCTTGCCCAACAGTCATGACCTGAATGAAATTGCGGCAAATTTTGCGGGCAGTAATCGTGATAACGCGCGTTCCGCCTTGCTTGAACGTTGTGCTGAAACAATGACAAAAAAAGGGAAGGCATGTAGCTTTACTGCCTTGCCGGAACAACTGTTAGCGCAAGCCGTGCAACGCATCGCCGAAGTGGACAGCCAGGCTAACATTGAACTTGCGCTGGATTGCCCGGCTTGTCGGCAGAGCTGGCTCTCGGTTTTCGACATCGTGTCGTTTTTGTGGCAAGAGCTGGAAGCTCGCGCCAAACAGTTGCTGCGCGAAATTCATCTGCTGGCTTCAACCTATCATTGGAGTGAAGCGGAAATTTTGCAGCTCAGTCAGCCACGACGACAACTTTATCTGAATATGGTTTTGAATGGATGAGCGATTACCTGAACAATTTGCTGGCTCGCAGTTTCGCTACACCTTCGCATCATGGGGGTTTGGTTGTGCCGCGCCGTTGGCACGAATATGAGGCGCAAACTTTGGAGTTTTCGCAAACTGAGTCAAGTCAGGGCAACAAGCTTGAGGGCTGGTCAGAGCGCACGGAAAGCCCCGTGCCGCAAAAGGTAGTTGAGCAGTCGCCCATAAATTTTCCTGTCAGCGCATTGGAAAACCACCAAACTGCGAATAAGCCTGTGTTCTCATTACCAAACATTGCACTGTCCGGTGTAGTTACGCCGCCACAGCAATTTGAAGAGAAAAACAAGCGAAATGTTTTGCCGCTTCCAACTGAAACAAAGGCAACAAGCCCGATAATGCGTCGGGAAATACCTGTATCTGTTCTCGCCACTACGCCGCATTTAGAAAGCCGCGAGGTGCTTTCACCAATTGTGAAGCGCGAAGTTTTGATTGTTCCTCCGGCGCTGCCAATCCCGCAAATGGTGAAAGCAAAATCGCTGGAAACACAGATACCGATCAAGGCTGATCCGCCACTGCAAAATGTACGGGTGAATGAAAAGCCGACCGCCGTACGAACTCCTCCGACAAATGATGAGAGTGCCATCAGACCAATCATCGCGCCGTCCATCGTGATGTCAGCCGCAAATCAGGTGAAACCTGCGGCATCCGTTGAGACTGTTATTAATGTCACGATTGGTCGCGTCGAAGTACGCGCTTCACAAGCACCTGCTGCCCCAGTTCGCAAACAATCATCAGCAGCAACCACAATGAGCCTGGATGATTATTTGCAGAAGCGAAATGGAGGGCGTGGATGAGCAGCGCATTTGCCATTGGCGCAGTGACGTTGGTGTTGCGCGATCTGCTCAACAACGGCGTCAACGACAACAGCTTTTTGCAGACTGGCGTTGGCAATGTCACGGTCAGTGCTTTGCCCCCGGATCGCATCCCGATTTCCGAAGGTGACGAGCGCAGCCGCATCAATTTGTTTATGTATCAGGCGACTCCAAATCAGGGTTGGCAAAATGTTGGACTAGCTTCGCGCAATAATACGGGCGAAAGAATCAGCAATCCGCCGCTTGCACTTGATCTGCATTATTTAGTTTCTGTTTATGGACAGCAGGAATTTCACGCCGAAGCCCTGCTGGGATATGCAATGCAGTTGTTACATGAAAACCCGGTACTGACTCGTGCTGCGATTCGGGCAACTTTGCAACCTGTCTTGCCGGGTGGAATTTCACCGCCTGCGGAATTGCAAATGCTGGCTTTGTCTGATCTGGCGGATCAAGTGGAGCAGCTCAAAATTATTCCTCAGCGGTTGAGTAGTGAGGAAATGTCGAAGCTGTGGATGACCTTTCAGGCACGCTATCGTCCCAGCGCCGCTTATCAAATTTCGGTTGTGCTGATTGAGAGCAATAAGCCCGCCGTCGCACCCTTGCCTGTGCTGAAACGTGGCAAAGACGATACAGGCGCTGACACGTTGCTTGGCCCTTTTCCGTCGCTCAACAACCTCCATATCGGCGTTCTCAAAGATGCTGATAAGCGTCCGCGCCCTGCTTCTTTTCCGAGCGGACAGCCTGATTTGTTACTGACGATAAGTGGAGAGGCATTAAGCGGCGATCAATTAAGTCTGCGTTTCGTTCAGGTAAAATTAGAGAAGGAGAAAATCATTCCGATTCCCGTCCAAGACCGTAAAACCGATGAAATCAAATTGATTCTTCCTGATGATTTAGGCACGGCAGGTTTTTATCTGGTTGAAGCCATCGTCAAAAATGGTACAGAAGAGCGGCGTTCAAATCAGCTATCGCTCGCTTGGCCAGCGCAAATTGATTCCATAACGCCTAAATCAGCAGCGCGGGACTTAAAAGGGAAAGTGACTTTGACCCTTACAACTAAACCGCAAATTTTACCAGCACAGCGTGCTTCGCTCCTGCTTGCTGGGCGCGAAATCATCGCGCAGCCGCACGCTGCCGCGACAAATTCTTTAACTTTTGTGATTGAAAATGCGCCCGTCGTAACGAATGAATTTTTGCGCCTGCGCCTTGATGGCGTAGACAGTTTACCTTTCAAGTACGACGCGCAGGGGCAATTGATCTTTGATGACGCACAGAAAGTAACCATCACATGAGCGAACACGAGCAGTGGCAAAAACAAAATAGTGAATACCTCGCTGTTGCGTTGCAATGGTTGCGGTTGCGCCTGACAAAATTGGCGCAGACGACCAGTCCCGTCGCTCCTTCACTTTTTTCCACAGATGCAGCCAGCACCGATGAGTCAGCAAAAAAAAGTTTGTGGAGTTGGTTGACGCCGGGAGACGGGAGAATTGAACAGAAATTATTGCCGCCCTCTGTAGCCGCGAACGACCTTGACCAGCAGCTCGAAGTCGTCGCTGCCGCGATGAAAACTATCGAAGACAGCGATCAGCCACCAGCGTTGACGATCCTGAGTAATACGCTTGGTTTATCGAATTTTGAAAAACAGATTCTGTTGCTGTGCGCCGCGCTGGAACTTGACCCGCAGGCGGCGGCACTGTGCGCTCGCATTCAAAGTGAAGCGCGTTATCCGACTTTTGCGTTAGCCTTCCGGCTCTTTGATGAGCCAACGTGGGATGCCGTTTCGCCGGAACGTCCATTGCGTTACTGGCGTTTGCTGGAAATTAATCAGCCCGGCGCACAACCGTTGATGACCAGCGCTCTGCGTGCGGATGAACGCATCGTTAGCTACCTGAAAGGGCTGAATACACTGGATGATCGTCTGAGTATTTTTCTTGCGCCGATTTCGAGTAATGGAGTGCCTGAGTTGGCTCCATCGCAGCAGTCCGTCGTGGCTGAAGCGTTGGCACATTGGCGCTTGACTCCGCCCCATCAACCTTTGCCGATTTTACAGTTGCTGGGGGCGGACGCGGCCAGCAAGCAATTAATCGCAGCGCACATTGCCGCAGCGCTGGGGCGACAACTTTTCCGGTTGCCTGCTGAAACTTTGCCGCAACCGACGGGTGATTTGGAAACACTGGCGCGTTTGTGGCAACGCGAAAGTTTATTGCTGCCGCTCGCGCTTTATGTGGATGCGCAGGAAAGCGACCACGCCGCCGATTTGCAAGCCCCACTCAATCGTTTTCTGAGCCGCGCTGAAGGCGTGATTTTGCTTGGTACGCGTGAAACTCGCTCACCTTTGCAACGCGCCAGTTTTTCACTTGATACCGCAACCCCGACCATCGCCGAACAACGCGACCATTGGTTCGCGGGGCTTAGCGAAACACACGGAAGTTCAGAAGAAGCTACGCGCTCCGCCGAATTATTGAGCAGTCAGTTTCATCTTGATGCTGCGACTGTCGCGCAAATTATCGCTACCGTTCCTACTGCGGAAGATTCGCAATCGTTGCACGCGGCATTATGGAAAGCCTGTCGCGTCGTCACTCGGCCACACTTGGAGGCATTGGCACATCGTGTCGAGACGAAGGCGGGTTGGGACATGTTGGAGTTGCCAGCGGAACAGAAAACCTTGTTGCAGCAAATCGCCGCACAGGTCAGCCAACGCCATCAGGTCTATGAATCGTGGGGCTTTGCGGATCGCATCACGCGCGGTCTGGGCATTAGCGCACTGTTCTGTGGCGACAGCGGCACGGGTAAAACTCTGGCTGCCGAAGTTATCGCTAACGAACTCCAACTTGATCTGTATCGCGTAGACCTTTCGCAAGTCGTCAACAAATACATCGGCGAAACAGAGAAGAATTTGCGTCGCCTTTTTGATGCGGCAGACGGCGGCGGCGTGGTTTTGTGCTTTGACGAAGCCGACGCGCTGTTTGGCAAACGCAGCGAAGTCAAAGACAGTCACGACCGTTACGCCAACATCGAAGTGAATTATTTATTGCAACGAATGGAAGCGTTTCGCGGTTTGGCGATTTTGACCACGAACATGAAAAGCGCACTGGATCAGGCTTTCCTGCGCCGCTTGCGCTTCATCGTCAACTTTTCATTTCCCAGCGCGACCGAACGCCAAAACATTTGGCGCGGCGTTTTTCCTGCACAAACTCCGGTGAACGGACTGGATTACGAACGACTGGCGCGACTGAACGTTTCGGGCGGCAATATCCACAGCATTGCGCTGAATGCCGCATTTTTGGCGGCAGGAAACGGCGGGAAAGTAACGATGCCAATTGTACTGAATGCCGCCCGCGCTGAATTTCGCAAACTGGGAAAACCCATCAATGAAGCTGATTTTGTGTGGAATATATGAAACTGAACTTGCATATTGAGCGACTAATTCTGGACAGCCTGCCTATCGAACGCCGTGATAGTGCAGCAATTCAAGTGGCTGTCGAAGCCGAACTTCAGCGCTTATTCGCGGCGGGCGACCTTTCGATTAATCAAGTCATGAATGTCGCCGTACCAAATGTCGCCGCAAATCCTCTGGTGTTGTCGTCAGCGATTGAACCGCAGGATTTGGGCACGCAAGTGGCGCAGTCAGTTTATCAAAGTATCAACACTCAATTTTCTACTTAGGAGATAATTTTATGACAAAAGCAAAAAAGAACAATGCACACCCGCTTTTCAAACTTGGCAAAGCGAAAGCCAAGCGCGATAAAAGAAATCTCATGCTTGCCGCGATCATGCGCGCACCTGTCAGCGTACCTGCCGAATATGATTTCGACCTTAATAATACTGACATTCCGTTACCGATGTTTGCGAATGATGCGCTCGGTGATTGCGTGATTGCCGGACGCGCACATCAAACATTGCGGTTTGAAAAAGCTGAACAGGGAATCGTTTTACAGATTACCGATGGGGATGTCACAAGAGAATACTTTAAAGAAACAGGTGGAGCTGATATTGGCTTAGTCGTGCTTGATTCGCTGAAACTCTGGCGCAAGGTTGGTTGGAGCGCCGCGAAAAAACGCTACAAGATCAAAGCGTTTGCTCAAATAGATCAAACTGACCACACAGAGATGAAGCGCGCGATCTTCATAGATTTAGGCGTCGGCTTAGGCTTTAGCCTCCCCAATAATGCGTTCCCACAAATTCAAGCGGGCAAAATCTGGGACGTTACGACAGGCGCAGGCTCTGCGCCGAATCCGAAAAACGGTCATTACGTTTATTGTTCAGGCTACACCACCATTGGCCCGGTCTGTGTGACATGGGGGCGTAAACAGCAAATGACCTGGGCTTTTGTGGACAAATATTGCGACGAAGCTTACGGGATTATTGACGCGATCAAGACGAAAAAGAAACGCAGCGGACTGAATGAAAAGGCGCTGGATCATTTTCTGGCAGCTTTGTAATCGTATGAATAATCGCAACCAGACACAATTCGCCACGACCCCAAGCTCCTCATCAGGTTCTGGTGGAGTACTGCAACGCCAATGTTCATCGTGCGGCAATCACACGATGGCTGGCGGGGAATGCCAGGAATGCGGGAAGAAAAATAGTGGCTTACAACGCAAGCTTACCATTGGCGCGAGTAATGATCCGCTGGAACTGGAAGCCGACCGCATCGCCGATCAAGTGATGGCAGCACCAGCCAATCCTGCGGTCAGCCGCGCACCACTACGCATCCAACGCTTCGCAGGACAAGCAACTGAGCAGTCAGATACCGCACCTGCCAGCGTAGACCGCGTACTTGCTGGTTCTGGCAGTCCTTTGGAGACTGGCTTACGGCAGGATATGGAGTCACGTTTCGGACACGATTTCTCACAAGTACGGGTACATTCCGGCGCAACCGCCGAACAATCGGCACAGGAAGTGAACGCCAGTGCCTATACAGTGGAGAATAATATTGTGTTCGGTGCGGGTCGGTTCGCTCCAAGGACGTACGAGGGGCGACGATTGCTTGCCCATGAATTAACGCATGTCGTACAGCAATCGGGGGATGGAAATAGGGCTAGTCAAAGTAATGGGAATGATGGGTTATTTCTTATTTCATCTTTTCAACATAAGGGATGTGGAACTATTCGACGATGTGTAAATCCCGCGAAAAATGATCCGCTATACGACTGGAACGTTAAGGCTATAAAAGCAACCGCTGCTTATAAAGCATTATCCGATAAAACGCTGGCAGATAGCATCATCACTGATGCGAAGAAAAAACCCGCTTGTCTTTATTATGTGGGAAAACTACAAGATCTCTTTGGTACCTCAGAAAAAGCCCCTGCAACTATTTCGACGGAAACAAAAGCCTCAACGGTTCAGGAAACTGCGAAAGAACAGACACGCGTAGCTAAACCTGCCGAAGCAAAAAATCTAACTGTTGAAGAAAAGGCATCTGCTGATCCTGCCAGAACATGGGTGAAAATCAAGGGTAAATTTGGCGGTGGTACATATCAGGTTGATAGGACTGATCCAAAGAATATTGTCGTTAAAGCAAAACTTTTTCTAAAGGCTGCGGGAACAGGTGCCGTCGCTGATATTGATAATATAAAAAAAATGGAAGATGGCATCGAAAAAGCTGCTGCGATGAAAGGTTTTACAGTTGATATTGAATTTGTAAAGGTACCGGATGCAGAGACATTTACTGCTAACGTAGATCCGTCCAGATGGGAGGATGCCGAGAACTGGTCTGGCGGCGAACCAAGAGGCTTCGCACATGAGCTAATGCACATGTTTGCTTATGAGTTGGATCGTTACGACTATATTGAGAGTCATGCAAAAAATCAATCTATGACCGTTCCTAACAGGCTGATATGGTTTGCCAAGCAATTAACGAAGCCGGGAGGGTTTGATAATCCGCTTTCGATCATGGGTTCCGGCGAGCATCCGCTGGATGATGATGCTTGTAGAGTGGCGGGTCTTGATGTTGCCACTTGCGTAGCAGCAAGGCAAAAACCAGCAAAACCCTAGACGCCAAGTTGGGTGCATGCCATGCACCCAACAATGGTAAAAAGGGTAAATAGAATCAATGGTGCCAGACTCGAATGAACCGCCAACTACAACAATTCGCAACAACTGTAAGCTCTGGTGTGACAGGTTTCCTAAATCGTAAGTGCGACTCGTGCGGCAATCACACAATGGCTGGCGGAGAGTGTACGGAATGCGGGAAGAAAAAGACTGGCTTGCAACGAAAGCTTACCATTGGCGCGAGCAATGATCCGCTGGAACTGGAAGCAGACCGAATTGCCGATCAGGTGATGACTGCGCCAGCAAATCCTGCGGTCAACAGCGCACCCCTACGCATCCAACGCTTCGAAGGGCAAGCAACCGAAGGAACGGATACAGCACCTGCCAGCGTAGATCGCGTGCTTGCCAGTTCGGGCAGTCCATTGGAGACAGGGCTACGGCAGGATATGGAGGCGCGTTTCGGACATGATTTTTCGCGGGTACGGGTGTATTCAGGCATAGCCGCTGAGAAATCGGCACGGGAAGTTAGTGCCAATGCTTACACCGTGGGGAACAATATTGTGTTTGGTGCGGGTCAGTTCGCATCAAACACACATGAGGGGCGACGGTTGATTTCGCATGAATTGACGCATGTGGTGCAGCAGTCAGGGGTAGAGGGGCTGACGCCTAATCAAAGTAACGAAAAACGAGAACTGTCGCCACTTTCATCTCTGACTTTTGGAATCTTCGACTTGTTATTACAGCGCCAGTCGCTTGGCAGCGACCAAGGAGGCAAGAAAGACAAAAGCACACTACTCTGGGAATCTTTTCGACAAAGTATCACTTTAGACAATTTCGACTCAGGCAAAGCCAACTTGAAACCAGAACATTTGTCCAAACTAAAGGAGTACAAAGAGCGGTTCAATATGCTGCTCGGACGTTACCCCGATTCATTTATTTCCGTGATTGGGCATACCGATGCAACAGACTCAGAAAAACACAACAATATTCTTGGACAGGAGCGGGCTGACACAGTTAAAAGTGAATTGATCTCAGGTGACAGCGCTTTGCCTGTAGCGATTATTCATGCTGGTAGTCTCGGAGAATTGAGTCTTGCGGTGGAGACGAAAGGTCGTGAAGCCCGCAATCGTCGCGTTGAAGTTATTCCACAGATGAGACAATCTTTTAAGCTGCCGTTGCCAAAACCAACGGAACCCTTGCCTAAGCTATCTACCTTCGAGCCTGGGAAATCGAAAGAATCTGGTGTTGGGTCTGGATTATTCACTCCCAACGGTACGCCAAAGATTCCCGACCTGAAGATACCTCAAAGGAATTGGCTCGAAGAAGGTCTAAAAAGTGACCCGATCATCAAGGGGCTTCCCAAATGGGCACGGGATAAAGTCATTGATGCAGCGAAGGATGGTGATGAGAAGATTGCCGAAAAGGCCATTGACTTACTGCCAATTGAAGATAAGACAAAAGCGGCTGTTCAGGCTGTAGTGAAATCACTATTGCAAATGGCGAAGGGCAAAAAATTTGAGGCACCGACTCCATCACTGCACGAAATGCCTCCGTCTACTGCGCCTGAATTTCCGAAGGCCCCAGGTGAAGTCATTATCCCCGGGCCAACCATCCGCTTTTAATGAGACTGGTTTGTGAACACTTTTCCCGACGTTCCCAAACCCACCTCAATTGTGAGAAGTAAAATTTGACTATTGAGAACTTAAAATATTGAGAAATACAAAAGATGACCAGTAACCCTAACTCACCTCGCCTCCTGAAAGGCGGCATCGTGCTGATTGATCCGGCGACTTCGCAGCCGCAGCGGATTATTGCATTGCAATACAACCCGGACACGTTGACGCGTTCGTTCCAAATTAAAGGTGTGGGCGCAGAAAGTGGTGATCGCGCGGAGGCGTTGCGATTGAAAGGGCCACCCGTGGAAACGTTCAAGCTGGAGGCGGAAATTGATGCGACGGATCAGCTTGAGATGGCGGACGGGACGGCTACGGAAGTGGGGTTGCATCCGCAATTGGCGGCACTGGAACTGATTGTCTACCCGACCAGTCAGCAGTTGATTAGCAATAATGTGATGGCGAAATCAGGGCAGTTGGAAATCGCGCCGATGCAATCATTGCTCACGGTTTTTGTTTGGAGTCCGCAACGGGTGATGCCGGTGCGGTTGACGGAACTCAGCATTACGGAAGAAGCCTTCGATGTGAACCTGAATCCGGTTCGCGCCAAAGTTAGTTTAGGGATGCGTGTCCTGAGTGTGGATGATTTGGGTTTCGATCATAAGGGCGGCAATTTGTATTTGGTGTATCAGCAACAGAAGGAACGGCTCGCGGCACGCAGTCGCAATGGGGCTTTTAGCGATTTAGGGATAGCGAGTCTTTGACGCGCGTGGACAGGCGAGCCGCCTGTCGTACATTGGGAGTATTTATGTTTGATCCGCATGAAGCATTACAGGCAATCCTACGACCGGGTGGACTGAAGCTGACACTCTTTCCGCCCACCAGCCGCTACTACGGCCTTGAGACGACGATAATGGAAACGGCAGAGGGGCAAAAAATAATTTACCTGCGCCGCCGCTTTGTGCCTGCGCCGGAACGTCTGGCATTGATCCAGAAACACGTCGTAGTTGAGCATGATCGTCTGGATAATCTGGCTGCACATTACCTCGGTGATCCTGAACAATTCTGGCGTATTTGCGATGCAAATCGTGCGATGCAGCCGGAAGAATTAACCGCAGAGATTGGACGCCGCTTACGGATTAGTGCGCCGGAAGGCTTACCGGGAAACCCTAATGCTTAAAGGTATCAACCTGACATTGATGATCGGTCCAGCCGTTCCTGTGCCGGTTTCGGAAGACGTGATTAACGCACTGACCAGCGTTGAAGTCACGACGACTTCCGGGCAGGCAAGTGGGTTTTCGCTGAGTTTCACACTCAGCAATAAATCTCCTTTGCATACGATTTTGCTTTTGACGAGCGCGGTGAATGTTCCTTTTGTGCGTGTCGTCATCGTCGTCACAGTGAACGGGCAGCAACAGGTGTTGATGGATGGAATGATGACCAGCCATCAAATTAGTACGGATGTGAATACGGGGCACTCCACGTTGACAGTGATGGGCGAAGATTTGAGCGTGGCGATGAGCTACATTGATTTTAGCGGAATTCCATATCCGGCGATGCCGCGTGAAGTGCGCGTCGCACTCGTCGTAGCGAAATATGCGTTGTTTGGTGTCGTGCCGCTGGTGATTCCCAGCGTAATGATTGATATGCCATTGCCGACGACGCGCATCTATCGTCATCAGGGCAATGATCTGGACTACGTTAAGAAATTGGCAGCGGAAGTCGGGTATGTATTTTACGTTGATCCGGGGCCGGAAGCGGGAATGAGCATTGCCTATTGGGGGCCGCTCATCAAAGTCGGAATCCCGCAGCCCGCTTTGAATGTCAATATGGATGCCCATACGAATGTCGAATCACTGAGTTTCAGTTTCGATAAAAACAAAAATAAGTTACCGATTGTGATGATTCAGAACGAGGCGACAAAAGTTCCGATTCCAATTCCGATCCCTTCTATTACGCCGTTTAGTCCGCCGCTCGGAGCCATCCCTCCGCTCTCGCTGGGGATTAAGCGCATCACCGAAACCGCGCGGCTGACTCCGATTCAAGGCATCCTGATTGGCATGGCAAAAGCCGCGCAATATTCTGAAGGCGTCGGCGCAAACGGGAGTCTGGATGTCCTGCGTTACGGGCGGGTGCTGAAGGCGCGGCAATTGGTGGGATTACGCGGGGCTGGACTGGCATTCGATGGTCTTTATTACGTCAGCAGCGTCAAGCACAAGATCAAACGCGGCGAATACAAACAAGATTTTCAACTAACCCGCAACGGATTAGTTTCTACGGTTGGCACTGTACCTGTGTAACGATTATGAGTAATCCATTTAACCCCAATTTGTTGGAAGCAGACCAAGATGATGCTGCGCCGCCGCAACACTATCAGGGCAAATATCGTGGCGTAGTCGTCAATAACATTGACCCCGAACAGCGGGGACGGATTCAACTCATTGTGCCAGATGTTTCGACGATCATTCCGACTACGTGGGCGATGCCGTGTTTTCCGGTGGGCGGATTGCAAATGGGAATGTTCAGTGTGCCGCTGATTGGTGCGGGTGTGTGGGTGGAATTTGAACAGGGCGATCCTGATTATCCCATCTGGACAGGGTGTTTTCTTGGCTCAACGGCTGAGGTGCCAACGCTGGCGCGGACTGTGCCGCCGGCCGTGCCGGGAATCACGTTCCAAACACCATTACAAAATGGTTTGGTCATTAGCGATGTACCTGGCCCCACGGGCGGAATCATGATTCGTAGCGCGACCGGCGCAACATTGATCGTCAATGATACGGGGATTTATATTCAAAACGGCAAAGGCGCTTCGATTACGCTGCTTGGCCCGGCAGTAAATATCAATGCGGGTGCTTTGACGATCACCTGAAATTATCAAGCCGAGGGAAAACATTATGCCAGGATTTTTACTGACAGTGGCGTCACAAGTTTTATGTTCACATGTGGGGCAGGCGAAACCTACTGCGCCAAACCCACGTGTGTTGGCTGGCGGGCAGCCCACGGTGTTAATGACTGCGCCTTATGTTGTGGCAGGTTGCACGCTGCCACCACCGCCCGCCGCCAATGGGCCTTGCGTGACAGCACAGTGGATGAGTGGGACTACACGTGTTCTGTCGAACGGGCAGCCGTTGCTGGTGCAATCCAGTCAGGCGATTTGCGCACCATCAGGAACGCCGCTTTTAATTGTGGTCACTCAACCACGCGTGAGCGCTTTATGAGAGCTTGAGGAAAAGGCTATGAATATTGATTTCCCCTTTCATTTTGACAGTCGTGGGCGCACTGCGACGACAGCGTATGACGAGCATATCAAAGACATGATAGAGCAATTGCTTTTTACAAATCCCGGTGAGCGCGTTAATCGCCCGGACTTTGGTTGTGGCTTGTTACAAATGGTATTCAGCCCGAACTCGCCGCAAATTGCCGCCGCCTTGCAATTTACGGTGCAGGCTTCATTGCAACGCTGGCTCAACGATGTGATGGAAATTCATGCCTTGCATGTGACCAGTGATGATTCGAAGTTGATCGTAGATTTACAGTATCTGGTGCGCCGTACGCAACAGCAGCAAACCGCAACTTTTGTACGAGCCATTTAGATTGGTCTCATTGATAGGTTTCAAAAAAAATGATTTTTTCCCACGAAGTTACACGAATGAGTACGAAGAAGAGGCGGAAAAAGAAAGACCTGGAGAAAAGGAGAAGTTTTCATGATCGCTAGTCTTCTTGTCTTTCCTCTTCTTCGTGTTCCTTCGTGTGACTTCGTGGATGAGAAATTCTTGGTCTCTATAGTAAAAATTATCTGCCGCGTGTGAACGGGGCTTCTGTCACCACTGAGAGTTATGAATAGCCTGATTTGCCAAAACGAAAAGCGCCGCGAAGTCGTCCGCCAGCAGCAAGATTCTTATGGACTTGACTACCTGGAAGTTGTGGCTGAAGATCAAACGCAACGCACCTTGCGCGTGTTCTTTCTAGGCAAAGTACCAGATAAACTAGAGAAGACTAACTTTGTGATCGAAGGTGGACGACGCATTCGCGGAATCAAAATTGTCAGCGCGGAAACGGTTCATCATGAACACGAAGGATTGGATGATTATGTCGAAATTGCGGTAGACAAAGCAGGCGATTTTTCCGGGTACACATTACGTGGAGTTGAAAAAAATACAGAAGGAAAATTGATTCCGCATCACCTCTTTGATCCACGTTATGATCGCCTCAATTTCAATTTCAAAATTGATTGTTATGGTGATTTAGATTGCCAACAGGAAAACATCTGCCCTCCCGAACTGCGACTTGAGCCGGAAATAAATTACCTGACTAAAGATTACGCCAGCTTTCGCCAATTGCTGTTAGATCGTTTATCCGTCGTGATGCCGGATTGGCAAGAACGTCACGAAGCAGATTTGGGAATCACGTTGGTTGAATTGCTGGCCTACACAGGCGATTACCTCAGCTACTATCAGGAGGCTGTAGCGACGGAAGCCTATCTCGACACGGCGCGGCAACGGATTTCAGTCCGGCGGCATGCACGTCTGGTGGATTATCAATTGCACGAAGGCTGTAACGCGCGGACCTGGGTCTGCGTGGAAGTGAGCAGTGATCTGAAGCTTATCGCCAGCGATACATTTTTTGTCACGAATCTCAACAACGCTGCGCCGAACAGTCCTCTGGTTTTACAGGCTTACGAGTTAGATCAAATTCCGGCCAGCGGCTACGAAGCATTTGAGCCGTTGAGCAAAGACCCACTTTCTCTTTTTGCCACTCATAATGAAATTCACTTTTATGGGTGGGGCGACAGTGAATGTTGTTTGCCACGCGGCGCAACTAATGCCACGTTGATTGGCGAATTGGCAACCCCCGATGAAAAATCCGGGCAGGAGAAAAACAACTCTCCGTTGCTTCATCTCAAGGTGGGCGATGTCTTGATTTTTGAAGAGATCATTGGGCCGGAAACTGGGAACGTTGCGGATGCTGATCTACGTCACAGGCATGCTATAAGGCTGCGTAGCGTTATAGCTTCAACTGATCCGCTGAATGATACGAGCCTTGTTGAGATTGAATGGGCGGAAGAAGATGCGCTGCCGTTCCCCTTATGCCTCTCGGTTTTAGGTCCAGCTCCTGCTTGTAATGTGATCGAAAATGTGAGCGTCGCGCGTGGCAACTGCATCCTGACAGATCATGGCGCAACGATCATTGAAGATTTAGGTTCAGTGCTATCGAAGCCCATCAGTGAGAGCTGCGAATGCGAGGGGGAGTTAGCCGACACAGCAATCATAGCGGAACGCTTCAATCCGCATTTGCGGAAAACTCCACTTGTGTGCCGCGAAATTTTGGCGTCGGGCTTATCTGCTGCACGTGCTTTACGACAAGACCCGCACAAAGCCTTGCCACAAATTCGCCTCACCAGTGATCCGGCCATTGCGGGTAATGCAAAATGGCGCACCCAACGCGATCTGCTTTCCAGCCATAGCAACGATCAGCATTTTGTCGCGGAAATAGATAACGACGGACGCGCTCATTTACGGTTTGGAGATGGTGAGCTAGGACGTTTGCCGGAAGCTGGCATGCAATTTCAGGCGCGCTATCGCATCGGTCAAGCTACTGCCGGGAACGTTGGCGCAGAAACAATTCGTCATTTGGTTGGACGCACCACCAACATCAGCGGAGGCGTTACTAACGTTCGCAATCCATTCCCCGCGCAAGGTGGGATCGCACCTGAACCGATGGCAGAGGCGAAGCTCTTCGCGCCCTATGCTTTACGCAAAGATTTGCAACGCGCCGTTACGGCCACCGATTACGCGACCATCGTCGAGCGCGAATTCAAAGATAAAGTGCAACGCGCCGTAGCGCAATTGTGCTGGACAGGCAGCGGCTATGAGGTCGTTGTAGCGGTTGATCCTTTCGGGCGTGAAGAAGTGGAGGATGCCTTGCGTGCTGAAATTGCTGTCGTGCTGAATCGCTATCGCCGCATCGGTCATGACGTGAAAGTAATTTCTGCCGCCCGCGTCCCGCTTACTATCGGAATGATTGTTTGTGTCAAGCCGCATTATTTGTCGGGTCACGTCAAAGCCGCGTTGCTTAATTTGTTCAGTCAACGCATCTTGCCTGACGGTCGCAAAGGATTTTTCCATCCCGACAATCTGACGTTTGGCGAAGGCATTTTCCTGAGCAAATTAGTCGCTGCCGCTTTTGCCATAGAGGGCGTCGAGAATGTGCATGTAACCACCTTGCAGCGCCTGAATGAAACCGCGCATCGGGAACTTGAAACAGGCGTTCTGCAACTTAACGCTTTTGAAATCGCACAATGCGACAACGATCCGAGCTTCCCCGAACATGGTCAGCTAACGCTGGAGATGAGAGGCGGAAGATGAGGAGGAAAGGATTTTATGTTTGATAAATTAGAACAATACTCGCTGACGATTTTTCGCTGTTGGTTGTACCTTA
Organism: Blastocatellia bacterium; assembly: GCA_043783625.1. Lineage (GTDB taxonomy): Bacteria > Acidobacteriota > Blastocatellia > RBC074 > RBC074 > JAFDVL01. The sequence goes on from JAYVZE010000044.1 coordinate 15,465, forward strand.
TCGCTATTGTTGCTGGCGTATTGATGGTCAGAAATGAGATGGGGCATAAGCTTAATCAAGAATCACTTTACGCCTTGGCTATGGCGGCGATTGTTCCGTTGCTGACCCGGGTGAAGGAAATTGTCTGGGGCGACAAAAAGATTTCGCTTTCTGAAGCGCAAGTCAAACAACTTGTCGAAGAAAGGGTTAAGCCTGTCGAAAATAGAATCCAGCCGGTAGAAGAAAAAGCGCAAGCCTCCAATGAGGCCGCAGCGGCAGCGACAGAGATAGCGTCGGCGGCAAAAGCCGCTGTCGAAAATGGCATTGGTAAATCTGACTTAGGGGAGGCAGGCGTTAACAAGACGGTAATACGCGGTATAGAAGAATTGGAAGAGATGAACTCCCTTATCCTGCCAAAATCAATGGGTAAAGGTGAGGAAATCTTTAGTCCGAATAAAGCTCTATCAATAGACCCGGAAGACCCGCAAAGAGGTCAATGGGGTGGGAAGTCAGTCAACAATAATCGAAAACTGGAAGCTCTCATCAGCCGTGTGCCAAATGACGAGGACTTGCACGCAGTGGATTTGACGATACGTTCGTTAGACCCTTCGAATCCCTTAGAGGGAGTGGTTGTTTTCCATCTCCATCCAACCTTTTCCAACCGTAGCCGCACAGTCACAGTGCGTGACGGGGAAGCGCATTTGCGTCTTGTCGCCTGGGGCGCGTTCACCGTTGGAGCAGAAGCTGATAACGGAAAGACGAGATTAGAAATAAATTTGTGTAACGTCCCCGGCGCATCGGATGTGTTTTATACCCGATAAGCTTTACTGCAACTGGCGAGGTCTCACTTTTTATTAGTTTATTTTGATGGGTTGCGATTATGAATACGAACTGCGGATGCAAAGTAAAAACAGTCAGCGCAAGTGGCTGCGGTTGTTGCGAAGGCACAGAGATTTTGACGCCATTACCAACCAGCAATCGCCCCGGACTGAGTGCGCTCAAGTATCGTATTGGCACCCAGTCAAGCTTTCTCGAAACGATGAAAGCAAGATTAACAAGCGCGGACCATCCCGCCTTAAAAAATCTCACCACACGTGAAGAAAGCGATGCTTCGCTGGCGTTGCTCGACGCCTCCTCTACGATGCTGGACGTGCTGACATTTTATCAGGAGCGCATCACGAACGAGGGCTACTTGCGTACCGCCACCGAACGCCGTTCGATATTAGAACTGGCGCGTTTAGTCGGTTACAAGCTGAAACCAGGCGTTGCCGCCAGTGTGTATTTAGCGTATTTGCTGGACGATTCGTTCAAAGAAGAAACCATTATCCCGATTGGCTCCGCTGCCCAGAGCGTGCCTGGGCCAGGCGAAGCGCCGCAGACGTTTGAAACGAGTGAAAAGTTGAAGGCAAGGGCAGGCTGGAGCAAGATCAAGCCAAAAATGTCGAGGCCGCAAACCAAAGCAACGATTTTGGATGAGGATGCAAAGCAGGGCAGAATGCGGCAAGTTTACTTGAAAGGCATTAGTACAAATCTCAAACCAAATGATCCGATGTTGATTGATTTCGGGGATGGAAAGCCGCAGTTTTTTCGCGTTCAGGAAACTACAACTGATCCCATTGCTGACCGCACGCAAGTGGTTTTCCAACCAGAGGCAAGCTTCAATCGGCAAGCTCTGGAATTGAAACTCAATCAGGTTCAGGCAGAACTAGGCCAATTGGGAAAAGCCGGAGAAAAGGCACTGGCGTCATTTGTAAAACTCAAAGACAATCTGGTAACCAGCGAAACGACAGCAGACCTGCTGGCTTCGATAGAAACGGATTTTTTGCCCAAGCTGATAGGCATGACGCCGCCTACTACTGGGGCACCAGCTAAAGCATTGGCTGGTGTGCTTGAGAAATCTCGCATTGAGATCAGTCAGGTTGTCTCGCTGCTTAAAGCAGAAGTTATCACAGCGGGAGTAGACACCCTTCAATTCGATGAATCGAAAGTCATTGAGGGGCTAAGTAAAAAGGCCTCGCTACAACCTGCGACTCAGCAGCGATTAGACTTGGCATTAAACAGAAATTTCGTCAGTGGCGCGGAAAGTAATTTGCAGCTACCGGGTGTTTTCGATACGAAGCTGAGAAATAATTTACCCATTGCAACGGCCAATGCAAAACTTACAGAGCCAAGCAGAATTAAAGTCTATGCGCTACGCGCTCGTGCCTCGCTTTTTGGTCATAATCATCCAGGAAAACTGCGGTACACAAAAGACCCCGATCATCAGAATGTGACTTCGGTTGCTTATGATCCACTAACATTTAGAGAGGCTTGGCAAATTACCGGGGTTGAAGAAAAAAGCGGGTTACAACGACTTGTGCTGGATACTGTTTACGATCCCATTGTTCCTGAAAGCTGGATTGTGGTGGAAAAAAATGGAAATGAAAATGTTTTCCCAGTTGCCACAACACAGGTGCAGTCAATGACGGCCTTTGCCGTTTCTCATAAAGTCAGTCAACTTACTTTAAGATTGCCGTGGTTATCAGCAAAGCAACTAGAAGAGGAAGCTAAATCTGGTAAGTTGCTCAGCCTGATAAATGTCTATGCTCAAAGCGAACTCCTGCCGCTCGCTGATGAACCAATTAGCACCGAAGTTTGCACAGGCGAACTGGAACTTGACGCTCTCTATGACGGGCTTGAAGCGGGGCGTTGGGTGATTGTTTCCGGTGAGCGGGTTATAGATGGAACGAGCGGTGTTTTTGCCAGTGAATTGGCGATGATCTCTGCGGTGAGGCACGATGTACAAATAATTCCTCGTAATGAAATTCCCAATAGTGATGTGCCAACAACTCCTAGCAGTAAAGATATTGAACGATTGCCCGGAGACCGCAATCATACCTTCATTACATTAGCTTTCCCGCTTGCTTATTGCTTCAAACGCGACACGGTCACGATTTATGCCAACGTTGTCAAAGCTACGCACGGTGCAACGAAACGGGAAGCCTTGGGCAGTGGCGATGCGAGCAAAGCGTTGCAATCGTTTATGCTCAAAGCACCGCCGCTGACGTTTATGGCTGCGCCGACGGCGAGTGGAGCCGATAGCTCGCTGAAAGTTTTGGTCAATGATGTCGAATGGCACGAGGCGGATGCGCTGGTAGCATTGCAACCTTCTGACCGTCAATTCATCACGCAGACTGATGATAATGACAAGACTGCAATTATTTTCGGCAACGGCAAACAGGGTGCGCGGTTGCCTACGGGTCGGGAAAATCTGACGGCAAGTTATCGCAGCGGCATTGGCAAAGCGGGCAATGTCAAAGCCGAACAGATTTCCCTTTTACAAACGCGTCCGCTCGGCGTCAAGGAAGTCATCAATCCGTTGCCTGCGACAGGCGGCGCGAATCGTGAAGGCCGCGATCAGGCACGCAAAAATGCTCCACTGGGTGTGACGGCGTTGGATCGTTTAGTCGCCGTCCAGGATTATGCTGATTTTGCGCACACCTTCGCAGGCATCGGCAAAGCCTACGCCGCAAAAATCTCTGATCGCCACCGCGAATTAATTCACGTTACCATCGCGGGAGCGGATGATATTCCGATTGATAACCATTCGGATTTGTTTCGTAATTTGGCGCGTGCGTTACACGATCTCGGCGATCCGTATCAACCGCTGAAATTGGAAGTGCGCGAACTAATGCTGCTTATTCTGCAAGCCGGAGTGCGGATTCAACGCGACTATCAGTGGGAAAAAGTCGAGCCGCAAATTCGCGCGGCGTTGCTGGATGCGTTGAGCTTCGAGCGGCGCGAGCTTGGGCAAGATGCCATGCTCGGCGAAATCATCAGCGTCATGCAAGGCGTGCGGGGTGTCGAGTATGTGGACGTAGATGTTTTTGGCGGTGTTCCTGAAAAAGAAGGCTTAACACTAACGACGCCAACCCGAATTGCTGAAATCATTAAGGCACTTGCCGAAAAGGCAAAAACGGAGAAACCGAATCCGCACGTATCAGTGAACTTGCCCGTAAATGGCAATCCAAAGCCTGCCCAGATTGCCTATTTCACGCCAGACGTAAAAGGGACTTTGATTCTAAATCTGATGGACAGTTAACGGTCTGATTGGCTTAACGAAAAAAATGGAGAGGCAAAATTATGGTTGTGACCAAAGACAAACTAGACCGATTGTACGAACTGCTGCCTGTCGTCTATCGCAATCGTGATGCTGAGCGCGGCGAACCGTTGCGCGAATTACTGCGTGTCATTGCGGAGCAAGCCAATCTGGTCGAAGCCGACATTGCGCGAATGTATGACAACTGGTTTATCGAAACCTGTGAGGATTGGGTTGTGCTGTATATCGGGGATTTAGTTGGCTATCAACAAATTCACGAAGCGGGCGAGCCTTCTGCTCCGAATTCATCGCCAGCACAAGCGCGCAATAAAATTTTGATTCCGCGCCGCGATGTCGCTGACACCATTCACAACCGCCGCCGTAAAGGTACGTTGGCATTGCTTGAGGATTTAGCTGCCGATGTGACCGGATGGCCGACTCGCGCCGTCGAGTTTCGTAATCTGCTCACGTTTGCTCAGCCCCTAAATAGTTTGCGAATGGAGCGAGGGCGAACCGTTGATGTCTGTGATGGAGAAGCACTGGATTTACTTAACAGCCCATTGGATCGGCTTGCCCATACAGTTGACGTTCGTCGGATCAATTCCAATCATTCGCCAGGGCGTTACAATTTGCCGAGCGTTGGATTGTTCGCGTGGCGTTTGAGATCGTATTCAGTGACAAAAACACCAGCGCATTGTCTGGAAGAAATTGGAGCGCATTGTTTCACTTTTAATGTGCTTGGTAGCGACACGCCTCTTTTTATTAAGCCTATGAAAGAGCCTGATCCATCACACATTGCGGAAGAGTTGAATGTGCCTGCGCCCATTCGCCGCCGTGCGTTGGAAAAGCGGCTGGCTGATTTTTATAGTGAGGGGCGCAGCTTTTTTATTTATGAAGGGAAACGTAAGGCGTTAACGAAAGGCAAATCCGCCAAAGGTAAAAAAGAAGAAGCCGCCATTGATTTTGTGCCCGTCGAAGCGGAGCGGCTGATTACGGCTAATTTGAGTGATTGGCGTTACCTTCCCACGCGCGGCAAAATTGCAGTTGACCCGGTGCGTGGACGCCTCGCTTTTCCACCCGGTCAACTCCCCAAAGAAGGCGTGAAGGTTTCTTATCATTACGGTTTTGGTGCCGAGATCGGAGGCGGTGAATATGCGCGAAATCTTTCACAGCCAACACTGCACACCCTTTATCAGGTAGGTAAAGAAAACAGCTTCAATACAATTAACGAAGCCTTACATCAGTGGAAGAAAGATTTAGCTGAGGCTACAGAGACAAGTTCTACAAACTTACAAAATGCGGTTATTGAAATCATGGAAAGCGGCGTATTTACCGAACCGCTGGACATCCAATTGGGCGAACATCAGAGCTTGCAAATTCGCGCCGCCAACCGCGTGCGACCGGTTCTTCACTTACTGGATTGGAAAGCGGATCGTCCTGACAGTCTGACTGTGAACGGCGAAAAAAGCAGTCGGTTTACGCTGGATGGTGTGATCCTCTTTGGACGCGGAATGCAGCTTTTTGGAGAAATTGCAGAAGTCACTATTCGTCATTCGACGCTGGTTCCCGGTTGGACACTGGAGAATGATTGCGAGCCAAAACGCCCGAACGAACCGAGTCTGGAAATTTTTAGCCCATTCGTCAAAGTTAGAATTGAACACAGCATCGTAGGCACAATTCAAGTACAAGCTGAACTGCCCGAAGTGCCGGATGTGCCAGAGAAAAATAGTAAAGATACAGACGCTGTGCCGGCTCACGAAATAGCGCGAGCGAAATGTCAGGGCATCAATGGCGAGGTACGGCTTGATCCAATTTGCCTTTATCTCAGCGATAGTATTTTGGATGCGACCGACAGTGGACTCGAAGCCATCGGCGCACCCGGTTGTCCCGTCGCGCATGCTGTGTTGGCTATCGAACGCAGCACCGTTATTGGGTCGGTGCAAGTTCACGCGATTGCGCTTGGACAGGATACGATTTTTGCTGGCAAAGTTTTTGTTGCGCGTAGTCAGATCGGTTGCTTACGATTCTGTTATGTGACACCACTTTCGCGCACCCCGCGCCGCTTCCATTGCCAGCCCGATTTGGTCGAACAAAAGAAAGAAGCCGAGCTACAAGCAGCGCGTAATCGTGTATGGTCTCAGCAGGAAATCGAAGCCGAAAAACAAACGGAACGTGATCGTGTACGACCTCGCTTTGAGAGCCAACGCTACGGCGCGTCAACCTACTGCCGTTTGTCTGGTGATTGTGCCGAGGAAATCACACGCGGGGCCGAATCCGAATCTGAGATGGGCGTTTATCACGACCTGTATCAACCACAACGCGCCGCCAATTTGCGCGCGCGGCTCACGGAATATGTACCGGCGGGAACCGAAGCCGGAATCATTTACGCAAACTGAAGGAGAAATTATGCAAGGCGAATACCGAGGCGATTTTACCCGCGACACCTTTAATCCAAAAAAACAATTTTCGCGTGTGCTGATGCAACAAGGGCGCGTCTTGCTGGATGCCGATTGGAATGAGCAAACAGCCATTTTGCTGCATTATTTGCAAACGCTGGCGAGGGATATTATTGGGCCGCACGGTGGGCCAGGAGACGGGTTCAAGCTCGCTGCCAATGGTACGAGTCCTGATTTTAATATTGGGGCAGGGCACTATTATGTTGATGGAATACTATGCGAGAACGATAGCGACTTGAAATACACTGAGCAAAAAAATCAACCCCCGTTAGCTAAAGATAAAGACACAACTTATCTGGCTTATCTTGATGTTTGGGAACGTCACGTAACTTATATCGAAGAAAACAAAGAAGGCAATCCCGGCATCCGCGAAGTCGCACTTGGTGGCCCCGATACCTGTACGCGCGCCCAGATTGTCTGGCAGGTGAAAGTTGAAAATAATGCGGAGATAAAGTCGGGTGGCAAAGTCAAAAACCTAGAGATTTTCGATAAATTGAGAAAAGCCTGGCAACCAGAAAATCGTGGCTGGCTAAAAGCGAGAGCGACTGATGCGCCAAAGGATGATCCGAATACACCATGCATTATCAATCCCTCATCCAGTTATCGCGGTACTGAGAATCAATTGTATCGCGTAGAGATTCACACAGGCGGCAAGGCAAATGAAGCCACTTTCAAATGGTCGCGCGAGAATGGTTCCGTGATTTTCCCGGTACTCAATGTTGGTGGTAGTAAAATTACCCTTGCGCATCTGGGCCGTGATGCACGCTCCAGCCTCCAGCCTAATGATTGGGTTGAATTAGTAGATGATGACATCACATTGCGAAATCAGGCGGGCCCGCTTGCTAAAGTAAAATCCATCCAGCACGAAGATATAATCGTTGAAATTGTAGCTTGGGAAGGAGCACTTCCGACCTATCACAGCAGCAATGATTATCTCAGCAAGCATGTGATTTTACGTCGTTGGGAAGGGAAGCAGTTAGTAACAGAATCAGAAGGAACGGAAGAAAAAGACTGGCTGAAGCTGGAAGACGGCGTCCAAATTCAGTTTCAGCCAAAGCAAGGGGGTGACCCCGCTCAGCAGTATCGCCCCGCCGATTATTGGCTGATTCCGGCGCGTGTAGCGACGGGCGATGTCGAGTGGCCGGGTCAAACAGGTACGCCGGATGCTTTGCCGCCCCACGGCGTCGAGCATCATTACGCGCCGCTGGCGATAGTTAAAGTTGATACTAGCGGCAACGTTACGGTTAAAGTTCCTGATGATGATCTGCGCAATAAATTTTCTTCTTTGCAGCCATAGCTTTCTCTTGGAAGGAGAGAGCTATGACTTCTATCAATCAACCTATAAAACTTGATTGGGCAGTATTTTGGCTTTAGTAACTCATAATTTTGCTACAAGTCTCAGGACGTTGAGCGTGGCGCACTGGTGCGGATGCTAAATTCAGCGCCTCGCTGTAATAGCAAATCATTGCGTCCCTGCACAACCACTGACCCAGCACCCGCTCCCGCGCCCAGCACTGCTCCGATCCCGGCACCTTTCCCGCCGCCCGCAATCCCGCCAATGATCGCTCCGATGGCCGCACCAATCCCCCCACGGGTAACAGTTTTTTTGGTTTGGCTATCGTTATCTTTGACGCTACCTTCGTTATCGATTGTAACTTTGTCTCCATTCGTGTTACGCACTTGTTCAAGATAACCGGAGAAATCAAAGCTGCGACCATCCGCCATTCGAATCCGCTGAAAATCAAGTGCTAATTCAGCCCGACCAGAGACGCGACCTGAACGATCAACTTTAGTGATTTGTCCTTCAATAACGGCACCTTGATATTGTCCCGGAGCACGAACCGTAAGCGTGAAACGGTCGCCACTTGTTGCTTCTTTTGTATTAAGGTCGTTATCAAGTGTCGCGGTTAAGACTGTGTCGTTCGGGATCGCAAACCGATCATTCCGATTGTTAGCAGTATTATTTAGTCCACGATCATTTCTGCGCTCATCGTAAATATCAAACTGGGCGTTCTCTGAAGTTCGATTGTAATAACTTTGGACTGAAACTGGTTGTGCTAATCGCTCTGCATCGAAACGGCGAGTTACACGCAGCCTGCGTCCGTTATCTATTACTGCAAAACTCACCTTAAAATCGTTCCCGCGATCACCATTGGAATCAATACTCAGCGTATTGCCACTCAGCGTTGAAGTGGTGCGGACGGTGCGACCATTGGGACGAGTTTCAGTTTGCGCTCGTCCATCGGCATCAAGTGTAGCTTGTGGTGCGCTGGATGAGGCAATCGTGACATGGGTTCCATTCTGGTCTATTGACAATTGTTCCGGTGCTTCAAGGCGACGCTGCAAGGAATTGCGAACCCGGTCGCCATCCTGGGAATTAAGTCCGCGTGTCACCCGATCAATAGCTGCTTGTGGGTTATCGCTACGTGCAGTATCCAGTCGATAGGTTCCAGTCAACCGCTGGCTGGCATAGTTATTATTACGCTGACTCCCGGAAGAGTTGTAGGAACCATTGTTCCATTGCCAGGGAACATCATAATAACGCGCTAAGGTACTGAGGTCAGTTTTTATAGCAATCCAGTTACGATCATTACTGAAACGATTATTTTCAATAAAGTTATTAATTGCGCGACCCTGTTCCAGCACGGTTCGGGCTTCGCTGGCGGCTTGATTTTGATTCCTGAACTGACCGCGCAACTGCCGCGTAGAAGATTTAAAATCACTTACTAAACGAACAACTTCATCTTCTCTTGCCGTGCCATTGTAACGACTATCATTCAGCGCACGGCTGATACTGCCGCGAAAGCTATCAGATCGATTTTCGATGCTCGTTAAGAGGTCTTCGAGCTGACGATCAGTAGGGCGAAAAGGGCGTTGAGCCAGGGCTGTGTTACTCATTAGTATTGATACCATGAGTAGTGCTAATAAATATCCTATCTTTGTATTTTTGATCATTTTATTTTCCTTTGGTAGTAATAACTAGCACTTATCTTTTATCTTTCACCAACAACTTTATGTTCTAATCTAACTATTACTACGGATTACTAATTATCACTTCTCACCCTACTGGTTTTATCTTTTTCCGGCTGAAGCTTTTGCGCTTTTGACCGTGGCAGTTGATTTCGCTGCCGGCATAACTTCATCCTGAGCGTAAAGTGGACGAGGCTTTGCGCTCTCAGGTTCCACCGCAAATAAATAATCAGCCAACTCATCTGCATGCTCTTCTTCGACAGCCAGAATCTCTTCCAACATTCGACGAGTGGTCGAGTCTTGCTCGCCAAAATAACCGATCATTTCACGGTATGACTCAATGGCAATGCGTTCAGCGATCAGGTCTTCCTTGAGCATATCGGCCAGGGTTGTCCCTTCTTTATATTCACTGTGACTTTTCTTCGCAATCACATCAGGGTTCATCTCCGGCTTACCGCCCAATTGCTTGATGCGTTCAGCCAGTTGGTCAGCATGCCCAAGTTCTTCATCGGAATGCTGCAAGAATTCCCGGGCGATTCCAGCCGAATGAATCCCGGAAGCCATGAAGTAATGAAATCTGTAGCGCAGCACGCACACTAATTCTGTCGCCAAGGCCTCATTCAACAGGCTGACAGCTTTATCCACATTAAGTTTATAATCGGCAGTAATCGCGCCTTCTTCAATTTTTTTGCGGGCGCGGGTACGAAGTTCTGAAATTTTACTAGCGGGTGTCATAATTTTATTCCTTTATTTGAATTGTGAGTTATCCGTTTAAAGACGTACTCAGATTGTTCGATTAGTCAATAATCCATAATTCATATCTCTATGAATGCAACTAGCGTACCTTTATTCCACCTGGACAGTATTTAGCGGAGATAAGTGAAAATAAGCCGAAAATTTAGGAGAGGGAGCATTAGGATAGAAGAAGTGAATTGTTTAGGTACGGCAAGGGTGAGTGAGAACGGTACGGTTACTGTACTATTCTCACTCGCCGAGTTGACTTATTGTTTTTGCGGTACGAGATACTTTTGATTTGCCTATATTTCCGGCGTGCCCAGAATGAGGGAGACGCGGTGTAATTGTCCGTCGTTGGATAATTGAATTTCAGGCGTTGCCTGGATTTCTCCGTCTATCACCATACTTGCGACTCCCCGGCAGACACTGTGCGGGTTTTCCACCCGGATATTGTACGAAGTCTTGTGATGGCGATAGTTGATTTCAAACTCCCGCCAGTCACGCGGGATACATGGATTCAAGCGCAAGCGATCACCATTTAACTGAAAGCCAAGAATTGATTCCAGCCCGGCGCGATACATCCACGAAGCCGAACCGGTATACCAAGTCCATCCGCCGCGTCCGGTATGCGGCGGCACTGCGTATACGTCACCGGCTGCTACATAAGGTTCGACCCGGTATTTGTATAATCCCGCGCGTGTCGAGGAGTGATTGATAGGATTGAGTAGCGCAAACAATTCTCCCGCCCGGTCGCCATCTCCGAGTTGTGCATAAGCGATCAACGTCCACAAGGCGGCATGCGTATATTGCCCACCATTTTCGCGCACGCCCGGCACATAGCCTTTGATATAACCGGGGTCGTGTGTGCCGTGATCAAACGGCGGCGTGAAGAGTAGAACCAATCCGTCACCTTGCAAAACCAAATGCTCTTCGACAGCAGCCATTGCCCGCGCAACGCGAACTTTATCCGCTGCCCCGGAAATCACGCCCCACGATTGCGCGATAGAATCAATGCGGCATTCATCATTACGCGCTGAGCCAAGCGGCGTGCCATCATCGAAATAAGCGCGCAGATACCAATCGCCATCCCAGGCATTTTTTTCTAATGATTCCTTCAGTTTTGCCATGTGCGCGAGATATTTTTCAGTGCGTTTCGTTTCCTGACGTGCCGTGCAGAACGGCGTAAAGTTTTCCAGCGTAGAATGCAGGAACCAGCCGAGCCAGACGCTTTCCCCTTTGCCGCCACTGCCGACCCGATTCATCCCGTCATTCCAATCGCCCGCGCCCATTAATGGCAAGCCGTGATCTCCTGTTGCCAGACTCCGATCAATGGCTCGCAAGCAATGTTCATAAAGCGTTCCCTGCTTGGCTGAAATCTGCGGTTGTAGGTAGGCATCGTCTTCGCCTTCTGCTAATAGCGGAGCTTCGAGAAATGGAATCACTTCGTTCAGGATGGCGTGGTCGCCCGTGACGCGAACATAAAAACTGGTCACGTAAGGCAGCCACAAAAGATCATCTGTGATACGCGTCCGAACGCCGCGATCTGTCGGCGGATGCCACCAGTGTTGGACATCGCCTTCTTTGAATTGATGTGCGGCGGCCCGCAGAATTTGCGCCCGCGAGATTTCCGGCTTGGCGTAAACCAGCGCCATCACATCTTGCAATTGGTCGCGGAAGCCATACGCACCACCCGATTGATAGAACGCCGAACGCGCCCAGACGCGACACGCCAACGTTTGATAAAGCAACCAGCGATTCAGCATCAGATTCATCGCCGCATCGGGCGTACTGACTTCAATGGTAGACAACGTCTCATCCCAATAATTCACAACTTGCTCTAACGCTTCGTTGACGGTGGAAGGCTGCAAGTAACGGGCAATGATTTGTCGGGCGTTTTCGACCGAATCACTTTCGCCCAGCAGGATGATGACTTCGCGTGATTCATCGGGAGCCAGTTCGATGACGCTTTGCAACGCTGTGCATGGATCAAGTCCCGCGCCAAATTGTTCGTCGAGTTTGGCACGTCGTAAGGCGGATGGTTGCGCCGTGCTGCCATTGCGCCCCAGAAAAGATTTGCGGTCGGCGGTCGCACTGGTCGCAGTTGGATTCATCGCCGTGAAGACGACGCGGTTGGCAAATTCGTTGTTGTAGGCGTTGCGTGCAAAAATTGCCTTTGAAGCTTCGTCAAATTCCGTCACGATAAATGGCACAGATTTTTCGCGCGTGACGCCCAGCACCAGTTCGTTATAAGTCGTCACCGACAAACGTCGTCGCCGATCCGTGCGGTTGTGTAGCCGCACTTGCATAATTTTCACGGGCGCATCACGCGGCACAAACATCGTCAATTCCTGCGCGATGCCATGACTATTATGCTCAAAGGTTGTATAGCCCTGACCGTGCCGGATGGTATACGGTTGTGACTCACGAATGGGGAGCGGCGTCGGCGTCCAGGTCGTTCCGGTCTCTTCATCGCGCAGGTAAATCACTTCGCCGGGGGGATCGCTGACGGCATCATTTGACCAGGGCGTCAGGCGATTTTCACGGCTGTTGACTGACCACGTATAGCCCGCCCCCGTTTCCGTCACCTGAAACCCGAAATCACCGGCGTTAGCAATCACGTTCGTCCACGGCGCCGGAGTCCATTGTCCTTCATTTAAGATCGTGACGTACTCGTTGCCTTCCCACGCAAAACCACCCAATCCATTGAAAAATTGCAAATCGGAAATCCCCGGGGCAAGTGCTTCAGGATAAGTACGAGCGGGCAAGCGAGGTACAAATGGGGCGGCGGGAGTGCTGTCTTCAATCGGGCGACTAGCCAGCTCCTCTTTCAATGCTCCGCGTCCAGCCAGGAATTCGACTCGCGCGACAGTTTGCAATAACAACTTATCCGGCTCGGCAATAAGGTCGGTCCGGCGCAAATAAACGCCGCCGGGTTTGTCTTGCAAAGTTTGCATACCGGTCGAGCGAATCAGCATTTGAATTTCATCCTGTAACGATTGCAGGTAACTCGGCGGATGTTCGTTCAGAATCACCAGATCAATAGGCAATCCCTTCAAGCGCAAGTATTCATGTCCGCGTAAAATTTGCCGGACAATTTCCAAATCATCGCCTTGCAGAATTCGCACTAACACGATGGGTAAATCGCCGCTGATGCCGAACTTCCATAACGCAGACTGCGTTTGATTGTTGCTGGCGAGAACAGCGGAGCGCGGGCGCAACGAATTATCAGAATACAGCACACGCCCGGCCAGACGCTGGAAGAGATGCGCTTCGCGGGCGTCAATATTCAAGTGCCGCATTTCAATTTGTGCTTTCGTCCAGGCCAGGCGTTCGACGCGCTCGAAGATGTTCGGGTCATGATATTTATCGGCGAGCATCAGGATATGTTCGCGGGAATGCGCGACAGCAGTCGAAAATGTAACGTGCGCCGATTCGTTCGGCTTGAGCCGGACGCGCTGACGCAAGCTGAAAATCGGGTCTAGTACCGTCCCCACTGTGTTTGATAAAGGACGGTCTTCTGTCACCGCCAGCGGCGCGCGCGTGTCGTGTCCACGACCAAGAAAGCGTTGACGGCTGGTTTCATATTGCACTGCGCCAATGGCCTCGCCTTCCGTGACAATCGTATGGACAGCATAAACCGTCGGATCGTGCGGCGAACGCGGACGGCGACGCGCAATCAGCGCATTTTCTTCGCGGATAAATTCGGTTTCGATGGACAAATTGCTGAAGGCCGGATGCGCGACATCAGTGGCAGGAGTCGTCAGCACGATTTCGGAATAACTGGTGAGTTCAATCTCGCGCACTTTTGGCGAACGATTAGTGACTGTCACGTAACGCACCTCGGCATTGTCTTCAGGCGAGATGACAATTTCCGTCTTCGTCAGGATTCCGGCGTCTACACGTTCGAAGATAGCGCGATCTTCCATGAAGGTGACGTTGTATTTTTGAGGCGCACGAGTCGTTGGTTGATAACCGGTAGACCAGAGTGCTCCCGTACGAACATCGCGCACATAACAAAAACTGCCCCAGTTGTCGCGCGTCGCATCTTCACGCCAGCGGGTGACAGCCCAACGCGGTTCTGATTGGTTGCCACAAGTCGAAAAACCCGCTCCTGCGGAAGTGATCATGACGGAATATGCGCCGTTTGACAGTAACTGAGTGCGTGGCGTTGGCAGGTTGGGCGATTCGTAGCTGACGCCCAGAGGAGTATTGAGGTTATTCGCAGGCCCCCTCAAAACTTCTTCGGCTCGCAAACGAACAGGGGAGACACCTTGCGGGATGCGCTCCTGCAATAATAATTCAGTCGCTTGAATCAATGGATCGGCGTGAAAACGCTGATGCATGACATCACCATGCAAAATATTATCCAGCGCGATCAAGCTCATCCCCTGATGATGTCCCATGAACGATTTGATGATGATGTACTTTTGATTTTGCGGTAAGCGCTCCGGCGTATAATCAATCGCTTCATAAAAACCATATCGCGCCAGAGCGCCAAGCTGAGCCAGTCGCTGCGTATTTTCGAGCGCAGATTGTGGCATCACCATCGCCGCTAAAGCTGTCGCATACGGAGCAATCACTAAGTCCTGACTCAAGCCGCGTTTCAAACCTAATCCCGGCACGCCAAAGGGACCGTATTGATAATTAAAATGTAAATCGCGGGCGTTGTATGCCGATTCAGAAATGCCCCAGGGAACGCCCTGTTCGCGTCCGTAAGAGATTTGCCGCGCGACGACAGTTTGATATGTTTGGTCGAGCAAGGTTTCGGCATAATCGCGTGTGACCAGCAGTGGCATCAGATATTCGAACATCGTCGCTGTCCAGGAAACCAGCGCCCGCCCCGTTCTGTCCACCTGCGTTATTTTCCGGCCTAATCGAAACCAGTGTTCTTGTGGCGCATCACCTTTCGCAATTGCTACTAAGCTGGTCAGCCTCGATTCCGAAGCGAGCAAATCATAATACGAATGATCGCGTCGTCCATTGGAAACATCATAGCCAATGACAAATAATTTACGTTCCTCGTCAAACAGAAAACGAAAATCCATGGCCTCAACCATTTCATCGCAGGTATGCGCGATGGCAGTAGTGCGTTGTTGCAGTTGCGCGGCAGCCAGTGAAACTCGCACGACCAATGCACTCAATGGAGCAAGCCCCCGGCTTGGAGCGGCGTGATCTGATGTTTCCAGCGCGGCGAGTTCAGTTGATAAAGCGGAAATTTCGTCTAAAGCCAGCGTGCAATGCGTGGAGATTTCGCCAATGGTCGGCACGTGGTTGAACATTGCAACAATTTTCTGCCAACGTGCGACAGCTTGCGGAGCATGGTTTTCGATGAGCGGTGTTAAGTGCGAAATTAGAGCTGCTTCCCACGGGATGAGCATGTCGAAATCGCGTCGGGCAGCCCGCGTTTGATTCAGGAGGAGAGCGATCCAGCGATGGAATTCCGCAAAACTTTCGGCAGACTCCGCGCCTTGTTCTTGTTCCAGTGCGTGCGCAATATCTTCCGCTTCTCCGGCACGCGCCAGCAGCTCGGCGAAAAACTTAGCCCACGATCCGGCATCCTCCATATTGCTTTTCATGGACTTGATTAACTGCTCGCAGATTTCAAGTTCCCGGTGCAATTGTTTGATCGTGACGACTTGCGTACGACCTTTGATTCCACCGATACGCTTCACTTCTGCTTGCAACAGCATCACGGTGTCAGCGAATCCCCGCAGCAAACTTTCATCGAACAATTTTTGCTCCGACAATTCCAGTGCCGCTTGTTTGACAGCGATCAGATGCGCCGCGAGATTGCCACTGTCAACGGTCGAAAGGTATTGAGGGATTAATGGCTTCAACGTGCGCGTGTCATACCAATTGAAAAAATGCCCCTGAAATTTTTCCAGTGCTTTCATCGTGGTGAAAGTCAGTTCCAGTCGCTCCACTGTTTCGAGCAAGCCGAGATAACCGAAATCGCGGGCCGCCACGGTGGACAGCAACAACAGCCCGATATTCGTGGGCGAAGTGCGATGGGCGATCAATGGATATGGGTCTTCCTGGAAATTATCAGGTGGTAACCAATGATCTTCGGTGCTGACGAATGCTTCAAAATAACTCCATGTGCGGCGGGCAATCAACCGCCACGCTTGTTGATCTTCGGCGGTAAAGTTACGACTGGATTCTTTCGATGAACTAATCTTGCGGCTGATGATATAGGCCAGCAACGGCGATAATGCCCACGCGAACAAAAAAGGAAAGGCCAGCCAAAAGGCGGATGGACGCAATACGACCACCAACCCCGCCACCATGACAGTAAAAATCATTACTGGATACATTAGATTCCAGAAGGCTGCGCGGTCATGGCGGCGATGACTTTCCGTTTGTGCCGCCGTGACCCATTCCAAGAGGTTTTTGCCGGAGATCAATTTGCGATAG
>JAYVZE010000045.1:0-7387 GCA_043783625.1 Blastocatellia bacterium
TGGCGCACCAATAATGCTCCTAAATTCTAAGTCCTAATGACACGTGTTTCGTCTCTAAAAATCCATCCATTCCTTCAATGCCTAATTCTCTGCCCCACCCGCTTTGCTTCATGCCTCCAAAGGGACACTGGCTCGTAGAAGGGACTCCATCATTAATACCAATCGTGCCTGCTTCTAATGCTTCCATCAAACGAAAGGCACGATCAAGGTTGGTTGTGAAAGCATAAGCACTAAGTCCGTAAATTGTATCGTTCGCCAGCGCAATCGCTTCTTCTTCCATATCGAAAATGCTGATTGGTGCGACGGGAGCGAAAGTTTCTTCGCTCATACACAAAGCAGTTTTTGGCACGTCGGCAAGAATTGTCGGGGCGACAAAAAATCCGTTGCTACCTTCAATTCGTTTGCCGCCACACATCAAACGTGCGCCTTGCGCGATGGCATTTTCAATGTGTTCGAGAGCTTTGTTGACGCCGGCTTCGTCAATCAACGGACCGATGTCTATTCCGGCTTCCAGTCCATCGCCAGTTTTCAACACTTTGGTTTTTTCAACTAGCGCCATCAGGAATTTTTCATAAATCCCGCGCTGCACATAAATTCGATTGGAAGCGATGCACGATTGTCCGGTGTTGCGGAACTTGGTAATCATTACGCCTTCGACGGCTTTGTCGAGGTCAGCATCATCGAAGACCAATACTGGCGCGTGTCCGCCGAGTTCTAACGACAATGGCTTGACGCCTTCGGCTGCACCTTGAATCAAAAGTTTTCCAACTTCGGTGGAACCAGTGAACGTGATTTTTCGGCACAACGGATTTTGCAAAAACTCCGCGCCGATTTCTGATGCCGAGCCGACGACTAACTGAAAGACACCTTTCGGTAATTTCGCGGCGTCTACACATTCAGCAAAAATTGCCGCGCAAATTGGCGTTTGCGAAGCAGGTTTCAAAACTACCGTACAACCCGCAGCCAACGCTGGCGCAACTTTTCTCACAGCAAGAATGAGCGGAAAATTCCACGGACTAATTGCGCCAACGACGCCAATCGGAGATTTAATAATCAGGTGACGTTTGCCATCCACTTGATTTGGAACAATGCGCCCGTAAGCCCTTCGCGCTTCTTCCGCAAACCAGCGCAGGTGATCTACTGCACCTGCGACTTCGCCTAAAGATTGCGCGAGTGGCTTGCCATTTTCCAGCGTGATGACTTTAGCAATTTCATCTTTGCGGTTTTCTACATTGTCAGCAATCGCGTGCAGATATTCACCACGCGCTTTGCCTGTTAATTTGCGCCAGCTTGCTAATGCGATGTGTGCATCGCTGATGGCTTGCGCTACGCGAGTGCGGTCAATGGTGGAGATGTTTGCGAATGGTTCAGCGGTCGCTGGATTGACGATAGCTTTGACATTGTCAGTCGTGATGAATTCGCCGTTGAGATAAAGCGGATAGGTTTTCATTTTGTCCAATCTTCAATTACAAGGTTAGGCACGCGCTGAAAATCTACGATATTCCGCGTTACTAAAACGCCCGTGACGGAAAGCGTAATCGCGGCAATCGCCAAATCATTTGTGCCAATGTGGATTTTTTGTGGGTGGAGTTGGTCGAAAATCGTAGCAGCAACATCATCAAATGGCAGGCAAGACATGTTTCGATAGAATTCAAAAGAACGATGCATGCGCTCATACGCATAAACCCTTTCTTTGCTGGTTCGAGCGCGACGGCAAATTGGCAACCATCCATTGAAGGATTCGCCCACAGTCACAATCGTAGTGGCTACCAAATCTTCTTTGTCCAACCTCTGAAAGTAACCCAAAGTCGGAGGGTGAGCCTGCTCAACAAACCCCACTACACTGGTATCAAGCACATAGAGCTTCATGCGGACTCATTCATTTCGTGCGCAGCTTCCTCGTACTGCCGTTTTCGTTCAGCTTCAATTTCGGCGCGGTATTCCTGGTACAACTTATCCTCAGGCGAAAAAATTCCCGCCGCATTAATCCAATCCTGTGCAGTGGAAAATCGCTTTGGCTGGACGGGAAGATGGAGCGTTCGCAACTCAACACGCGATAAATAAGCCTCTGCCGCCCGTTGCACATTCTGCACAGCTTCGTCGCTGGTGCTGCCTTCAGCACTTAGATCAGATAAATCTGGAATCAACGCTTTGTAAATTCCATTTTTTCTTTCAACGATAACAGGGTACTCCATACTAAAACTCTCCTTGTCGTAGTCGTAGTCTTATACGCCAATTACTTCGGAACTTTCGCCCAATCCTTCAGAAATTGCTCAATCACAATATCCGTCATCGGATGGTTATACATTTGATCCAAAATATCGAACGCCATCGTGCAAACGTCTACGCCTGCTAACGCGGATTCCAGAATATGGGTCGGATGGCGCATCGCCGCCGCAAGAATTTCCGTTTCAAATCCGTAGTTGTCGTAAATCGTTTTGATCTGCCTGACGACTTCCATTCCGAAATGTCCGGCAGCATCCAAACGCCCGACAAACGGGCTGATGTATGTCGCTCCGCATTTCGCCGCAAGCAAAGCCTGCAAGGGCGAAAACGTCACCGTCACATTCGTCTTGATACCTTCTTTGCTGAAAACTTTGACGGCCTTCAAGCCTTCTTTCATCAAGGGAACTTTGACGACAACATTTTTGTGGAGCTTGGCGAGTTCGCGTCCTTCGACCAGAATTTCAGGCGCAGTCATACTCACACATTCAAGGCTGACGGGGCCGTCTACGATGTCTAAAATTTCTTTATAAACATCCAACGCTTTGCGCCCTGAATTGGCGACGTGCGAAGGATTCGTTGTAACGCCATCAATGATACCCCAGTCCCAGGCCTGGCGAATTTGATCTACATTTGCGGTATCGAGAAATAATTTCATAAAAGTTGAGGGGCTAGAGCTGAGGGGCTAGGGAGCAGGGAGAAATTCGTTTCTAGTCCCTAACCCCTCATCCCTATTCCCTGTATTTTTATTTTCTTACGCCTTCAATCACGCTATACGGTGAAGGTGTCGGAACGATTCTTGTTATTTCAAACCCGGCACGTTCAAACAGTGCGCGGTATTCTGCTTCGGTACGTTCGAAGCTGCGTAAAAATAATAACATTTCGAGGTCGAGAAACTTACCGAGCGATGGCGCGTCTCCCTCAGGAATCACCATTTCAACTACCAGCACTTTTCCGCCTTCCGTCATGGATTCATGGCAATTGCGCAGAATTTTCAATGAATGTTCATCATCCCAATCGTGGATGATATGTTTCATAATATACGCATCACCACCCGCCGGAACGGACGTAAAAAAATCTCCGCCAATGGCTTCGCAACGCCCGCTTATTAATCCTGTAGCTCCGTCAATCACCGATTGCGCGTCATAAAGTACGCCGCTCATCTGCGGATATTTTTCCATGATTGAAGACAGCAACAAACCGTGTCCGCCGCCAACGTCTACGAGTTTATGGATGCCGGAAAAATCATACCCGGCATTCACTGCCCCGCACGCCGCCGCGCTGTTGCTGGTCATCGCATCATTAAAAATCTGTGCGTGAACAGGGTTTTCTTCAAGGTATGGAAAAAATTCCTGACCGTGAATACGATCAAAAGCAGGTAATCCATGTTGCACGCTATAATTAAGTTCAGCCCACACGCGCATGTGCCAGTCATCGCTATAAAGAATCGCAAAAGAGCGCACGCTGTCAGGTGCATCGCTGCGCAATGGTTGCGCTAACGGCGTCAAACTGAAACGCCCTTCGGCGTCTTCGCTGAAAACGCCGACGCTGGCGGTAGCGCGCAACAAACGATAAAGCGAACGCGAATGGACACCCGCCAACGTCGCCAATTCATCCGCAGTTTTAGCACCATCTTTGAGAAAATCCGCAATTCCGAATTTAGCAGCAACGCCAATAGCAAGCGTCGGAATCATTCCGAACATGATTTGCATAAGCTGTGCCGCAGGTGGAGGTGTTTGGTTGATTTGCTCTGACATGAGTTTCTCTTTTCGGGGGGAATTGGTTGATGTTAAGGCAGAAGCCTGCACTGTTATTTTGGTTTACTAAAATTAGCAAAATTCTTTGCCGCATTGCCATCCAGCACGGCAGCAACATCTTTGCAGATCGCGGTCACGACGCGGATTTGCCCTTCGGTCGTGAAGGCTCCAATATGTGGCAATAAAATCACATTGTCCATCGTTGCGAGCACACTGCCCTCTGGTGGTTCAGTTGAGCGCACGTCTAATGCGGCTCCCGCAATTTTGTGATCCTGCAACGCCCGAATTAAAGCCTCTTCGTTGACGACTTCGCCGCGCGAAGTGTTGATAAAAAATGCGCTTGATTTCATCAACGCAAATTTACTTTCATCAAATAAATTTACTGTACTTTTGATCGCGGGCAAGTGACACGAAACAAAATCCGCTTGTCGCAAAACATTTTCGAGGCGGGTCATGGTGGCGCGGGCTTCCATTGCTTTCAGGCTTTCAGCATCTACGAACGGATCGTACGCAATTATGTCCATCCCCATGGCGCGGGCTTTATTTGCAGTGCTAACGCCGATGCGACCAAAGCCGACGACGCCTAATGTTTTGCCGAGAATTTCTATCCCGGTAAACTGTTGCCGCTTCCATCCGCCTGATTTTGTATCGCGGTCAGCCGCAGGAATTTTTCGGGCGAGCGCAAGAATTAACCCAATGGTCAATTCGGCTACGGAGTTCGCATTTTGTTCAGGCGTGAGTGCCACAACAATTCCGTGATCGGTAGCGGCTTGCAAATCTACATTGTCTAAGCCAACGCCTGCGCGTCCGATGATTTGTAAATTTGTGGCAGCAGCGATGAGTTCGCGTGTGACCTGTGTTTGATTGCGCACCATTAACGCTTTGTAATTGCCGATCATTGCATGCAATTCGTCAGGGTGCTTCCATAAATCCGGCGCAAAGGTGCAATCGAAATTTGCACGTAGTACGTCCATTTCTGCACCTGCAATATTTTCTGAGATAAGTACGTCAGGCATTTTATATTTCAACTCTTCGAAAATTTTTCAGCGTCGCTACCAAAATCAATACGCCAACCATCGGCATCACAGCCGCCATCACAAACACGGGCGAATAACCCATTCGATCCACAATCATCCCGGTGATGATCGGAAATAAAATTCCACTGACGCCATTCGCGACACCAGTTAATCCGGTGACGCGAGCGACGGCAGAGTTTGGAAACACATCCGAAATCGAAGCGAACATATTCGCTGAAAGAAACGTGTGTCCCAGCAGCACGAACGAAATCATTACCACAACTAACAACACGCTGGAAGTCAGCGGAATCAGAATGCTGAGCAAACACAACGCTGCGCCAAAAAATAAGGTTGTCCGTCGGGCTGATTTTAACTCAAATCCTTTTTTCAATAACCAGCCTGCAACCAAGCCGCCACCGATGCTGCCGATGTCGCCGAAAATAAACGTGAACGAATTGAAGTACGCGCTTTCTTTCACGCTTAATCCGCGCACGTCATAAAAATATTTCGGCATCCAGAGCAAATAAAAATCTACGACGGCCCCAACCCAGAAGCGGCACAACATCAAGCCCCACGTTTGCGGCAAGCGCAACAATTGCCAATTACCGGGTGCAGCTTCATCATTTTTTCCTACATCATCACTTTTAATATACTGCGCTTCGGCTTCAGATAAATTCGGATGATCTTCAGGCTGACGATAAACAAACCACCAGGCAATTGCCCAGATAACGCCTAAGATGCTCGGTGCTAAAAATCCCATGCGCCAACCATAATGTTCACGAATCCAAACGATCAAAAACATGGCGATGAACGAACCCAGCATTGACGCACTATTAAAAACTCCGATAGCAAAAGCGCGTTCACGAATCGGAAACCACGTCGCAATAATTTTATTGCCGCCGGAATAATTCCCGCATTCCCCTGTGCCGAGCCAAAAACGAAAAAATAAAAATTGTCGTAACGAAGTCGCAATCGAATTCAATCCATTTCCGAGCGACCACCAAACCACGGCAAACGTTAATCCAATGCGAACGCCGACACGATCCATCAGCCATCCCATCGGAAATTCACCAAATAACATTCCCGCACGAAAAAGCGAACCAATTGATCCAAAGCCCGCATTGGAAAGATTAAATGCTTTGGTGATGTCCGCCTGCAAAACCGAGAGTGCCTGACGATCTACAAAATTGATAACCGTGACGCAAAACAATAATGCCAAAATCCACCAACGAACCTGGCGGTAGACGGGCGGCATAATTGATGGATTTTGGGTATTCATTCCTTAGTGTACGGTAGGCGTCTCGTCTGCCACAGAGATTCGCTAAAGATAAAATTATTGGGTTAATTCGGGAGACAGGCTAGACGCCTGTCTCCCGAATTAACCGGGCGGCGCGAAACCATTCAAGTTTGGAGAATACAATGAGCATGAAAGACACGCAATCGCCGCTCTGGTTGAATGAATTGTTAGCTACGGTGTTCGCTTCGCGTCGACAGCGGCAAACAATTTCTAAATGACTAATACATACCTTGCAAGCGAACCGATACGGGCAAGAGTTTCAGAGCGCATACGAGTTGAAAAGTCAGTTCCGGCTTGGGCATCACGCGGGATAAACGCACCTTGTATTGAGCGTCGGTGCGCACCAGTTGTATTTGCGGAATGCCCGTGCAAGACGGAACCATTAAAGATAAGTAGAGAACCGACTTGACCACACGCCGTTACGGTTTGTTTTTCATACTCTGCCAAACAGTCATTTGTTAATTCGTGCGGAACCGCTGACCAATTATGTGAACCCGGCAGAAATTGAGTGGCTCCGTTGTCACTGCGAAACTCATCAACCATCCAGATAAAGCTCACCATCGGGAATCTCTCTTCATCCGGTTTGAAATCTATATGAAGCCCCTGCGCCTGAGCGTTCGGATGTAACGTCCTCGCTAGCATCGAACTGAGTTTGAACGGCTGACCGATGATTTGACAACAGGCTTTGAGCAGAGGTTGGCATACATACAACTCATCAAACTCCGAACCCCGATTGACGAAATCGTGGACTCTGGTTGTCGCCCTGCCTACGCGCACATCGTCAGAACTTGCGGAGGCAACAGCAGAATCATACGCCGCAGACAACTGCGCCAACTTATCTGGAGCAATCAGACTCGGAATAACAACGAAGCCGTCATCATTCAGGCTTTGGATAGCATTCGCTGAAAGTTCGCAGTCTGCGGTAATTATGCTGAACCAGTTTTCCATACAAAAAGCATCTATCAATACTGTGAACATTTTTTAACGAGAAATAAAGCACTTAGCAGCAACGACTTAGGTTTGGGAGAATTAAATCAAAGTAACCGCATGAGCTTACTTTGATTTAATTCATTGTCAAAAAGCCAAGTTGTTGA
>JAYVZE010000046.1:0-109208 GCA_043783625.1 Blastocatellia bacterium
CCGGAAGACCTGCGCCAGATGCGTGAGGTCTACGCGAAATTCCCCGGTTGGCGCGACGTTCCCCAAAATATGAATGCGCTGATTAACCCGGCCTTGCGCCGACAGCTTGAAACCCGGCTGGCAGCCAAAGGCGGAGGCATTCAACTGGAGGCCGTTACTCCCGATAACTGCGCGGATGGAATTAGCGCGGATGTTAGCAACACCGACATCTCGGCTGCCGAAGCTGCCGTTATTGCGGCGGAAGCGATACAGGACGCAATACCGCCGGTGCTTAATATACCTGCGGTTGCCGCCACTGCGATTGTTAAGGGAATAGCACTGAGTTTGGTAACCTTAAAAGCCATTAAGGACGATTGCACTGGCCTTGATGCAGCGGCAGTCGGAACTATCGTCAACGCCGCCAAGACAGACATTATCAACAACAGCAACACCAACAAAGACTTCATCCTCAGCTCGCTGAACACGAAAACGACGACCATCACGACGGCGATTAGCGATTCGCAAAACACTGTCATCAACAATGACAACTCGAATAAAACGATGTTGACGACGACTATTACGAATGCGCAGACCTCCATCAACAACACCACGAACGCGAGTTCGACGGCGCTTACCACGGCGATCACGAACACGCAGACAGCCATCATCAACAATGACAACAGTAATAAAACGATGATTGTCAACAACGATAATGCCAACGCGACAACACTGAATACGAATCTGACGACCGCCAAAACCGCGATTATTACGAACGACAACACCAACACGACGAACATCGTCAACAACGATAATGCGAACAAGACGATGATTATCAACAATGATAATGCCAATAAAACGGAGCTACGCGATTTGCTGCTGCGAACGCAAATCGAAGCCGACCTGGCCCAAGCCGACAACGCCACCTATGTCGGGCTGTATGTGACGCCGACCACCAACGGCGGCTACCTTGACCTCGTTCGTGCTATCGTCGTTGACACCATCGCCAAACTTGCCGGAGCCAGCACCGCGCAGGCCAACTCATTGTTGGCACAGGCGGATGGTTTTAAATCCGCTGGAAATTACAAATCGGCGTATCAGTATTATCGCAAAGCCTATAAATCCGCCGTGAACTAACCAAATAAAGGGACGACCATTTCCTGCCGCAGGGAACAGTACCGTGCGCGGTACTGTTCCCGTGGTTCTGTCTCTTGGTGTGTTTTACAGAGAGATGGAAGGAAATGAAAGTCCTCCCAATCAGGAAGTGACGGGCCGCTTTGCTAGCAACTTAACCGGAAAATGAAACTCTCAACCCCAGTTATCTGCCCCGGCAGAAAAAGGAGCAATCCAATGAAACAAAGAATTACTACTACCCTTTCCACTCTCGTTCTGTTACTTGGCTTGGCGTTGTGGCAACAACACCGCGTGACCACCGCCCAAGCGATGAGCGACACGCCGCTTCCCAGTTTTGCGCCAGCCCTTCATCTTCCCGTCGGCAATCATCCGCGCTCCGTTGCCGTAGGTGATTTCGATGGCGATGGCAAGCTTGATCTGGTGACCGCGAATCAATTTTCCAACGATGTTTCGGTGCTGCGCGGCAAGGGCGGAGGCGATTTTGCCGAAGCTACGAATATGAGCGTTGGCAATGGCCCGCATGCGGTCGCGGTCGGCGATTTCAATGCGGATGGCAAAGTTGATTTGGCCATTGCCAATTGGGGTTCTGATGATGTTTCGGTGTTGCTGGGGAACGACGCAGGCAGCTTTGATGCGGCGCTCAATTTCGCGGTCGGAGCGGAACCCCGCTCCGTTGCAGTAGGTGATTTCAACGGCGATGGCAAACTTGATCTGGCCACGGCCAATCGCAGTTCTGACAATGTCTCGGTGTTGTATGGTGATGGCACAGGCAGCTTTGGCAAGACCACGCAGCTTGACGTGGGGACAACTCCGCTCGCGGTCACAGTCGGTGATTTTAATCGCGACGGCAAGCTTGATCTGGCCTCGGCAAATGTCGGCTCTGCAAGCGTCTCGGTGCGGCTGGGTGATGGCGTGGGCAGCTTTAGTGAAGCCGCTGATTTCGCAGTGGGAGCGAATCCGCTGGTCGTTGCGTTGGGTGATTTCAATGGCGATGGCAAGCTTGATCTGGCGACGGCTAACCCGGGTTCCAATAGCGTCTCGGTGCGGCTGGGCGATGGCGCGGGCAACTTCGGCACGACTACGGATTTTGTCGTTGGCGATAGCCCTGATGCGGTTGCCGTGGGGGACTTCAATGCGGATGGCAAGCTTGATTTGGTGGTCGCAAATGCGGACTCCAACAATGTTTCGGTCTTGCTCAACAACTACAACGCGGAAGCCCTCACCTGCCCCGCTGGACAATACAATAACGGGATAAGCTGTGTCTTGGCCGACCCCGGTTATTATGTACCAAACGCGGGCGCGACGGCGCAGATTCCGTGTGCGGTTGGCACCTATCAACCCAACAGCGGAGCCACCAGTTGCCTTCCCGCTTCCGCTGGCAATTTTGTGGACACTACGACTGCTACGGCGCAGATAGCTTGCGCGGTGGGGACATATCAGCCCAATACTGGTGCCTCCAGTTGTCTTGCGGCGTCCGTCGGGAATTATGTTGATACCAGTGGCGCAAGCGCACAGACGGCTTGTGCGGTCGGCACGTATCAACCCAACACGGGCGCAAGTAGTTGCCTATTGGCTTCAGCGGGGAATTACGTGGATACAACGGCGGCCATCACACAAACGGCTTGCGCGGTCGGCACCTATCAACCCAACAACGGTGCGACCAGTTGTCTTGCCGCGTTAGCAGGGAACTTTGTTGCGACCGCAGGCGCAACCGCACAGGCACTTTGTCCCATAGGAACTTATCAACCGAATACAGGTGCTGCGAGTTGTACACAGGCTGCGCCGGGGAACTATGTCAATGTTACCGGGGCGCTCGCACAAACAGCCTGTAGCGCAGGATCATATCAGCCCAACTCTGGTCAAAGTAGTTGCCTTACTGCTTCTGCCGGGAACTTTGTCGCACTAATCGGAGCCAGCACTCAGACGGCGTGTCCCGTGGGGACATATCAACCCAACAGCGGTGCCAGTAGTTGTACGTCAGCTTCGGCGGGATATTTCGTCAATCAAACCGGGGCACTCGCACCCACCGCTTGCCCGGCAGGTTCTTACCAACCCAACACGGGTGCGAATAGTTGTACGCTGGCTTCTCCGGGGTACTATGTCCCGTTGCCTGCCGCCATAGCGCAGCTTGCCTGTCTGTCAGGAACTACCTCACTTGCTGGGGCAACCGCCTGTACCGCGCTGCAATACAACTTCGTCGGCTTCTTCCAACCCGTAGATAATACGCCGACTGTCAACACCGTAACGGCAGGGCAGGCAATTCCGGTCAAGTTCAGCCTGACCGGTAATCAGGGACTGAACATTTTTGCGGCAGGTTATCCAGCCTCGCAGCCCATCGCATGTAGCAGCAGCAGCGCCGTTTCTCCGATTGAAGAAACCGTCACTGCTGGAGCCAGCAGCCTGAGCTATGACGCAATAACGGATCGGTATCACTACGTGTGGAAGACCGAAAAAGCGTGGAAAGGCACGTGTCGCAAGCTGATCCTGAAATTCAAGGATGGCAGCACCCGCGAAGCACTGTTCCAATTCAAATAAACTCGAATGTCCCTCCCGAACAGCGCAAGAGGGCTGTTGTTCGGGAGGGTCACGCTGGCTCATGAACGCTGCCGCAAAGGAAGACGATCTGCCTGAACAGCAGCAGTGGTTCCACTTGGTCAGCGAAAAAGACAACATCAAACTCACCCGAACTGCCACTGGCAGAGAAAGGTAAACTCCAATGGAACATCATGATTTTTCTTATCCTGAGCCTACTGCTCGGCTTCGCGCTCTGGCAACAGACCCGTTCGGTGGCGGCCAGCGGGCACATCGGCGCAGTCCAACAGGTCGGCGAACCCTTTCGCCTCCCGGCGATTGCTGCGGGCGGGTCTCATAGTCTGGCGCTCAAGAGCGATGGCACGGTCATCGAATGGAGCAACTTTAACCGGCCCGACGCCCTACGAATTTGAGCGGCGTGACGGCGATTGCCGCAGGCTTTCTCACAGACTGGCGCTGAGTGTGGTGAATAACACCGCGCCCAAGACATTAAATCTTTGTCTGCCGCTGGGAGATTTGATGAAAATTCTCGTAAAACTCTATAAATAGCCTAAAAAGGCAGATAAAACAAAGTGTGCCGAATCTAAAAAAAGACCTCTCTTTGTCCTTTGGTAGGTTCCTCAAGGCGCGGCTCAAGTTCATGGTCTAAGAACTCGGCTTGTTTCCCGACCTCTGCTTTGGCGGGTATCATTCCCACTTTCATTCGTCTTAAGCCTTCCCGCTGCAAAAACTTGCTGACTTGTACTGCCGAGCGTTTGATGCCCGTCAACTCTTCAATCCTGGCGGCAGCGTGAACAATCAATCCGTCGCGCTTGGCAATCAGAAGCTGATGGAGCAACTCGGCATCGCCTCTGACGCAAGGTTAAGCGAGGTCGCCGACAAGCTGCGCGACGAAGGTCAGACGGTGATGATGATGGCAGTTAACGGTCACATTGGTGGTCTATTGGGTGTAGCCGACCCGATCAAAGAATCAGCGCGTGAGGCGATTGAGCAGTTGCGAGCAGAAGGGCTTCACATTGTCATGCTAACGGGAGATAACCAAAAAACAGCGCAGGCTGTCTCGCGCCAGCTTGGACTTGATGAGGTCTTTGCCGAAGTGCTACCTGATCAAAAAGCCGAAGTGATCCGGCAACTTCAAGCTCAAGGAAGGATCGTAGCGATGGCAGGTGACGGTATCAACGATGCTCCGGCATTAGCTCAGTCGCAGGTCGGCATTGCGATGGGAACGGGAACGGACGTGGCAATAGAAAGTGCCGGAATGACACTGATTAAAGGCGACCTGCGAATATTTCTTTCAAAACCAGACACTGCGGAAATCCTACTACGTTCATTAGCCGACTTGCTCCATCGCCATCATTCTGAGCTGCATAAATCTTATTTATTTGCAGAACCGTCTAATATTGCACAGTAACGCATCCTGAGTCCGCGTAGCATTGAATTTTACGGATTATTCTGTGCGATGAATCGGATTTTATTCCGCTGCCTGTCGGCGAAATTTTAGAACCAGGAGCAATTCTCATGAAACGAGTGGTTCAACTTTTAGGACGATTTTTCATCGGAGCGGCGTTGCTGGGATTCCTGTCGGTTGTGCGGTTGCCGATCAATCAGACAGTGCAGGCTTCTTTCACCAGCAACAACGAGATGACAGGAGAACTCGTGCTGGCGAAATTGCTGGAACATAATCGCCTGAGAGAAACCCGGCTCCAGCAATATTCAGCACCGCGCATCTATCGGGTTCAAAATGACAAAGGTCAGGTCAGTGCGGAAGTTCATGTTGTCATGAACTATCGTGCGCCTGGCACCAAAGAGTTCAAGATTGTTTCCGAGCAGGGGTCAGGACTGATCCGGTCTCGTGTTTTCAAGCCTTTGATGGAAAGTGAAGTTGCAACTGCCGCTGGTCGCAATCGCCAGAATAGCTCAATCAGCCCTGACAACTACGCCTTTACTCTGCTCGGTGAAGAGGAAATGGCTGGCTACCATTGCTTAGTCGTGCAAGCCATCCCCAGACGGAACGACAGCTATCTGTTCAAAGGGAAAATCTGGATTCATGCCACGGAGTTTGCGGTCGTTCAAATTGTGGGTCAGCCCGCTAAAAACCCGTCGTTTTGGATCAAGCGGGTTGATTTTGTGCGGCGCAATCAGAAGATTGGAGAATTCTGGCTGCCGCTCAAAGATGAGTCCGTGACACAGGTGAAAATTTCAGGAAAAAACACTTTAACGATTGACTACACTCACTACGAGATCGCTCGTGTTGAGGGCTGGTCGCCATTGACGGGTTAGAGGTTGAAGCAGATATGGAAGCACAAATAAAACTGGGACGCCTCTTCGGCATCAAGATAGGCTTGCACTATAGCTGGTTAATTATCGCGTTCTTGATTGCATTTTCACTGGTGGGGCATTTCGGTGAGGCGCATTCGAACTGGGGGCGAGGCGTGATTTGGGGCATGGCAATTCTCACCGCGTTACTCTTTTTTTCCGCCATCGTCGCGCACGAACTTTCGCATGCGCTGATAGCCAGACGGCGGGGATTGCCGGTGCGTTCGATTACGTTATTTGCACTTGGTGGAGTCGCGCAATTCGAGAAAGAAGCCGAAGACGCTCAGACCGAATTTCTAGTCAGCATCGCCGGCCCCATCGCCAGTGCGGTGATTGGGTTCTTCTGCCTATTGCTCGCGTGGATGCTCGGCTGGACGATGATGACGGAGCCGACTACGCCAGTCATGGCAGTGCTGGTCTGGTTGGGATACATCAACGTTGGGCTGGCAGTTTTCAATATGTTGCCAGGCTTTCCCATGGATGGTGGGCGTGTCTTGCGGGCGCTTATCTGGTGGTACACAGGCAGCGCGCAGCAGGCCACGCGTATCGCTTCACTGACGGGGCAAGTGGTTGCCTTCGGATTCATCATTCTCGGCATGTATCGTTTCTTCGCAGGTGCCGGATTTAGCGGATTATGGATGGCCTTTATTGGTTGGTTTTTGCTCAATGCGGCGAAAGCTACTTATGCACAGGAAGAACTGACCGAACGCCTGCGCGGCGTGCGAGTTGGCGATTTAATGACGCGTGACTGCCCGATGGTGGACGGTAATGACAACCTGCAAACATTCGTCAACGACTACTTATTGCACACCGGACGCCGCTGTTTTGTGGTCGCCGAACAGGGAGTAGTGACAGGGTTGATTACTCCGAGTGAGGTCAAAAGCGTTCCCAAGGCGCACTGGGCTTTCACCACTGTTTACGAGGCCATGCGTCCGCTTGATGAATTACGGACGGTGTCGCCGGAAACACCGGTAATCGAAGCTCTGGAAATCATCGGACGCGAAGACCTCAATCAATTGCCAGCCTTAGCCAACGGGAAGTTGGCAGGGATGATTTCACGCGATCAGATTCTGCGCCACTTGCTCACACGCATTGAGTTAAAGATGTAATGTCCCACGCAAAAGAGAGAAACGATTATGAATAAGAAAAAACAGGAAAAATTTATTGATTCGGGCAGCGTTGAAAGCGAAATCTTCGAGCCGGATGAAGAGGTAAAGAGCGAATTTTTTGATGCTTCTCAGCTCGGCTCGAAAGATCAGTTAATTAAAAAATTACGCGAGCATCATGCGACTTCGTCTGTACTCTCTGGCGGTGACGTTGACGCCGCGTGGGAAGATGCAGACGTCGGTGAAGAATCAGTCGGCGGTGGAAATCCAACGCCGGATCAGAATGTGGTGGAAGAGTTGGGTGAAGCTATGGGATTGAATTACGAAGACGGCGAGCCGCTGCATTCAGAGGAAAAATTAGCATCAAGAGATGAGCATCGGTGGGAACTCAACCCGGCTTCGTCAGAAGGTTTTGATGAGCGCATGAAGCACGAAGGAGAGTATGAGGAGAAGTGAAGGTGGAACACTCAAGGAGTAATCATATCGGCAGAAAACGGACGCACTGCTCATCAAATTAGTATTGAGAGGAGCGCACCATAAACCCAAGTTCGGCGAAGAAAGCAACGTCAACTTTTAACCGGAAAGGAAAACAAACATGTCAGATCACGAGAAAGAAAAAACGGCTACAGAGACTACAGAAAACCAAGGTGAAAACATGACCATTGAGATACCAAAAGAAAAGTGGACAGAATTTCTAAATGATTTTAGTAAACGGCGTTTCGGTTGGAATACAAAGGTAGAAGTAATCGCTGAATCGGTCGGTGCCCAAATTTTGTCTGAAGGACTTATTCTTAATGGCATTACCCATGAAAATAAATCTGGAACGAGCGTCATCGAAATCTCGCTCGGAGAAAATACTGAACACCACCAGGCGCACACCATCTCGAAGCCGGTAAAAATCGCCTATCGGAATGAAAACAATGCGCAAGCCGGAGTGCTTGAAATTGAAGAAGGCGACGCGACGAAAACGTTGATTAATCTGATTAACCCGATGCCGGTTTATGTTGGATATGTGTCTTATGCAATGGTGTCAACGGCTTAAAGAAAAAAAGAATAATCAGGAAAAATACCATGAAATTAAATATCTTCAGAAGAACGATAGCGACAATCACGGTTAGCTTGGCAGTTTTATTCGGAGTAAGCCAGGCTGGTAATGCTCAACGAAATAGAGAAGATCAACGTCAGGGGCAAAGAGTTGAAAAACAGCGCCAGCACGACGAAAAAGAGCAGCAAAGAAATCAAAGGCAAGAAGTACAACGCGAAGACCGACGGATCAGATCGGATCAACGTCAGGAACACATGCGCATTCGGAGGATGCCCAACCGGAGAGTAGGTTCCGACAATAATCGCTTTCGCGTTTATCGCAACGGCAGTTATTACCAAACGGATAATCGTGGGGCTGACCTGCTCCGACACGCAGTCAATGCGGGTTATCAGGAAGGTTATCGGGCCGGACGTGATGATCGCAACCGACGACGTTCAAGTAACTATAACGGCTCTTTAGTTTATCGAAGAGGCAATTTTGGTTATCAAAATTATGTGAATTCCGGTCAGTATCAATACTATTTCCAGCAAGGTTTTCAGCGAGGTTATGAAGACGGGTACAACAGTCGTTACCAATATGGGTCTAACAACAATGGCTCATTGAATATACTTGGAGCTATTTTGCAGGGAATTTTAAATATTTCGAGCTACTAAAGTTTTATGAAGGAACCTGAGACGTTGGTCGCACCACCACTTTTACCGGAATCAACAGCGACGGATGAAACTGCCGCACCTGCTGTGGGTCATACTTGGAAATTACCAGCACTCCTGCGTCGCCGCAGCGTTTGGCTGATTGGCGCACTGCTCGTCGCTGCGGTTGGCGCGTTCTGGTATTACCGGGCGTATGGCGCAACCAGGATCAGCTACGTCACCGCTGCCGTCGAACGCGGCGATGTAGAAAGTACAGTCGTAGCGGCGGGCATTCTGCAACCCATCAAGTATGTGGATGTCGGTGCGCAGACTTCTGGCAAGCTGAAATCATTGAAGGTGAAGCGCGGCGATGAGGTGGAAGCGAACCAGTTGCTCGCCGAAATTGACCCGGTGCTGGCGAATACGGCGCTCACCTCAGCCAACGCAACGCTTGAAAACATGACCTCGCAACGCAGGGTGAAACAGGCGCAACTGGCGCTCG
This sequence comes from Blastocatellia bacterium, assembly GCA_043783625.1. GTDB lineage: Bacteria > Acidobacteriota > Blastocatellia > RBC074 > RBC074 > JAFDVL01. Next base: position 9,241 of record JAYVZE010000046.1, read on the forward strand.
CCAAAGTGCAAAAGTCCCGCAACGATAAACTCTTTGCGGAAGGGATCATCTCTGCCGATGCCCGTGACATCACGCGTTCCAATTATGATGTCGCGCTCGCCGACGTGGTTTCAGTCTCAGCCCAGGTGAAGCAAGCCACGGCGTCAGTAGACACCGCGAAAGCCAATCTGGGCTATACCCAAATCACGTCGCCGATGGCCGGGCAGGTTGTCTCCATTAACACTCTGGAAGGGCAAACGCTCAACGCGAATCAGCAAGCACCGAACATCATGCGAATTGCCGACATGAGTACGGTCACGGTCTGGGCGCAGGTTTCGGAAGCGGACATTGTCCGCGTCAAACTCGACCAGGATGTTTACTTCACGGTGTTGGGGCAGTCGCGGCGCTGGAACGGCAAGGTCAGGCAAATCCTGCCCACGCCGGAACTCATCAACAACGTAGTTTTTATAACGTGCTGTTCGATATTCCGAATCCTGATCATGATCTGAGTATTCAAATGACAGCACAGGTCTTCATCGTGTTGGCACAAGCGAAGGGCGTGTTGCTGATCCCGCCCGCCGCCATTGGCAATGCCAGCGAAGGCGCAGAAATCAAAGTAAAAGTGCTGAAAGCCGACGGCGGCGTCGAGTTGCGCACGATCAAGATCGGCATCAAAAGCGAAATCTCAGCGGAGATCACGGAAGGGCTTAAGGAAAAAGAACAAGTCGTGATCAAAGAAATCAAGGTACAAGGCAATACGAAAAGCCCGCTGAGCAGTCAGCCGAGAGGACGCTAATGTCGTCACCGCTGCTCGAATTAAATGCAGTCAGCCGCACCTATACTTCGGGCGGGGAACCGCTGACCGTGCTTAAAGATGTAAGCCTGGCGATTCAGAGCGGCGAATTCGTCGCCATTATGGGCGCATCCGGTTCGGGCAAGTCTACACTCATGAACATCATCGGCTGTCTCGACAAGCCTTCGAGCGGCACCTATCACATCCGTGGCGGTGATGTAGAGAGTCTAAGCGGCGATGAATTGGCAGCACTGCGACGCGATACGTTTGGTTTTATTTTCCAACGCTACAACTTGATGTCTGATCTGAGCGCCGTCGAAAACGCGGAGGTTCCCGCCGTGTATTGCGGGATGGCGAAACCTCAGCGCGAGGCGCACGCCAGTGATTTGTTGCGCGAACTCGGACTCGGCGACCGCTTGCAACATCATCCCAATCAGCTTTCCGGCGGCCAGCAACAGCGCGTCAGCATTGCTCGTGCGCTGATGAATGGCGGGCCGGTGATTCTGGCCGATGAACCGACCGGAGCGCTGGACACCAAGGGCGGCAAAGAAGTCATGGCGATTCTGGAAAAGCTGCACGGGCAAGGACACACGGTCATTCTGGTGACGCACGACAGCGACATCGCCGCTTATGCACATCGCATCGTGCGCTTCACCGATGGACGCATCACCTCCGACGAACAGCAGCAGAAAGAGCAAACAGACAATCAAGAGAAGCTGGGAGAAAGAGCAACTGACACTAAGTCGGGCGTAGCCGTTCTCGGCGAATCGCTCAAGATGGCGTTGCGTTCGTTGATCCACAATCGGATGCGAACTGCGTTGACGATGCTTGGCATCATCATCGGCGTCGCCGCAGTGGTCGCGCTGATGGCGATTGGCAACGGCGCGAAGCAGGATGTGCTGGAGCGCATTCAGGCGATGGGCACAGACCTCTTGACTATTGAGCGCGGACGGCCTGCGGTACGCGCCGCCGCCGGAACTGTGACCAGTTTCCTGCCTGAAGATTTGCCGCCCATGTCCAACGTGGCGGGTGTTGTTATGGCGATCCCCGAAACTGAATCATCTGCGCTGTTGCGTTTTGGTAATCAAGATTTGATGGTCACAGCGGTCGGAACTGGCGAAAACTTTCCGCAAGTTCACGATTGGCTGCCACAGTCCGGCGTGTTTTTCTCAGCGGAGCATGTGCAACGCTATGCTCAGGTCGTCACGCTCGGTCAGACTGTCGCCAAGAATTTATTCCCAACTGGCACGAATCCAGTGGGGCAATATGTGCTTATTGGCAACGCGCCTTTCATGGTGATTGGCATACTGAGCAGCAAAGGTTCAACCGGACGTGGAGACGATCTGGATAACTCTGTTTGGTTGCCCCACACCACCGCCGGAGCGCGCATTTTCGGGCAACGCTTTTTCAGACGTTTCGTTGTGCGAGTGAAGCCGGGCGCGGACATGAGCGCAGTGCAAGATAGGCTTCATGCGTTGCTCATGAGTCGCCATGGCAAAGAAGATTTCAATATTCGTAACATGGCGGACACCATCGCTACGGCGAATGAAACGCAAAACACACTCACCTATTTGTTAGCGGCGGTTGCCGTCATCTCGCTCGTAGTCGGCGGCATTGGTGTGATGAACATCATGCTGGTTTCGGTCACCGAACGGACACGCGAAATCGGCATCCGCATGGCAATTGGCGCACGCGGCTTCGACGTGCTGTTTCAATTTCTGACCGAGGCCGTGATGGTGTGTTTTATCGGCGGTCTGGCGGGCGTACTTGTCGGCATAGGCGGCGGTTTAGCTATCTCGGCGCTGGCCGGCTGGCGCGTAATTTTCACTGTTGCGCCAATCGTCATGGCCTTCGCGTGTGCTTTTTTGACAGGGATCATCTTTGGTTATCTGCCCGCCAGAAAAGCCGCACAGCTTGACCCGATTGAGGCGTTGGCGCGGGATTAGCAACTTGAAAATTTATAGCTTTCAAGAAGATGTTTTTTTCCACTAAGTCAAACGAAGGAAGAGCGATCAAATAGAAGCGAAGAATCCTGCGTTGCCGATCACCCTTAACACCGAAGAGATTGATGCTCATAAAAAGCAGGTACATTCCAAAACTATGCAAAAATGGATCATCCGCATTGGCATCCGACATTGATGCGATCAGGGAGCAAGTCAGACAAGCCGATGCGCAAAAAAATGTCTTACAACCTCGTTCGCTGTTGGCGCAATTTGAAGCCGAGCGCGACCTGTCGAAACAGAATCTTGATTAAAGACGGCAACGTTATCGAAATGAGCAAGGCAGACCACCGTCATAAATTTGCTAGCAGTCTTTGATCGAAAATGAAAACGACATATCTAAGATTTTTTGTACTCGTCTCGTTATTGTCAATTCCATTTTTAATTTTGGGTGGGTTCGTGGATATTTCCAAAATCATTCCGATAAACCTCCCCATTAGTTCACTTATATTCCTTTGCCCGATAACTGCCGCAATAATTTTGGCAATGCGGGATGATAAAACAAGCGGCGTAAAACTATTATTAAAACGTATTTTGGATTACAAGAAAATCCGCAATCGCGTCTGGCTTATTCCTACTTTTTTACTAATTCCGACACTAATGTTTTTGGCTTATCTGATAATGAAATGGCTTAATTATCCTTTGCCAAATCCACACATAGAATTTATTGATGTTGCGATTTTTTCAGTCGTATTTTTTGTGGGAGCAATTGGCGAAGAAGTTGGTTGGACAGGATACGTCACCGATCCGTTGCAAGAGAGTTTCGAGGCAATCAAAGCCGCATTAATACTTGGGATTTTTTGTGCTGTCTATCACATTATTCCATTCATTCAGGCTCATCGAAGACCAAGCTGGATTTTTTGGCAATGTGTTGGGATTGTGGCGATTAGATTTATAACAATTTGGCTTTATAACAATACCGGAAAGAGTTTGTTGGCAACAATTATCTTTCACACAACATTGAATGTGAGTTTTTTTCTTTTTCCAAATTATGGTTCACACTACAACCCATTTATCTTTGGTGTTTTGTTAATCATTACAGCAATCGCAATAACTTATTTATGGGGGACTAAATTCAAAGCGGTTACTAAACTTTAACTATATGAACAGTTCATCCGTCAAAAGGTCGCCACTAAAATTCTTTCTAATTGTTTATGGATTGTCTATTCCGTTATGGCTCATTGAAACATTTATTGACGTTAAAGGATTGCCGTTAGATATTCCGATAACAGACATTTTGGCTGCATTTACGCCACTAATTGCCGCCACCATTCTCGTTCACAAAGAAGAAGGAAGGGGTGGAATTAGCGAACTGTTTAAGAGAATCTTGGATTTTAAAAGAATCACAAAAAAGATATGGTATGTGCCGATTATTTTGCTGCCATTTTTAATGTATCTGTTGATATATGTAGTAATCCGCATTACAGGATTATCACTTCCAAGTGAATTTCACATTTCTTTACTTTCTATTCCAGTTTTAATTTTGCTCTTTTTTATCGGAGCTGTGGTCGAAGAAATCGGCTATATGGGTTATGCCATTGATCCGATGCAAGAACGGTTCGGAGCTTTAACCGCAAATATTTTGATAGGAATTCCTTGGGCAATTTGGCATTATCCGTCAATCATTCAACAGGGTCATAATCTAACTTGGATTGCTTGGGGAACGCTCGGAACAGTTGCCGTCAGAGTTTTGATCGTTTGGATTTACAACAACACGGGAAAAAGTTTATTTGCCTGCATCCTGTTTCATACGATGTTGAATGTCGGAAGACCTTTATTTCCAAAGGATGAAACGCACAATCCGTTGGTTGATTATCCTGAAATTCACTATTCATTAATTGCGATTGTAGCTGTTATTGTCGCTTTTTTGTGGGGTTCAAAGACATTAGCCCGGTATAGATATGCCTGATTTGTGGGCTTTGGCGTAATGTTTGGTTGCAAAATCAATCTAACAAATTGAATGTAATCCATAGTAAATATTGATTTTATGTATCTTGTTCGAGCCTTGACAGTTTTGCTGGTGATAATTTTTGCCGAGAGCGTTCACGGCACACTTCGGCAACTTTTTCTCACATCGCTAATTGGAGATTTTACGGCACGGAGAATCTCATTTTTTATTGCAGTCTTACTGATTTTTCTGATTACTTATTTTTTTATCCGGTGGATTTCTGCACCAAATGTTAAATCACTTTTTGTTGTTGGTTTGATGTGGATGATTGTAATGACGTTGTTTGAATTCGGTCTGGGGCATTTCGTGATGAATTATTCGCGGGAACAAATGCTGGTAGATTACGATGTTTCGCGCGGCGGACTGATGGGATTCGGGTTAATTTTTATGCTTTTTGCTCCGTGGCTGGCGGCGAAGTTGCGCCGTAAAAATTCGCAAATATACGAAATTTAATTCGTGGTTGTCCAACAATATTCCTTATAAGCGTGTTACCGCACAGACGAGACGTAACACGTTGCGTATGATGGAAATCTCAGTTTAATTTTTATTAACACTGCTGCCTGTCGCAGGAACTCACTGGTCTTCGTCCTCGTCTTTTGGGCAAATCTCTTACACTCACAACCATTCAATAAAAGAGAATACCTCTCCGAAGGATTTTTCACATGAAATCGCCTATTCGACCCTCTCACGTCAGCGTAACAATGGAATTCATCAAAGGATGGCAACGACGGTTGTTAATTTTTCCGGGATGTATGGTGTTGATTTTCTGCGCCTCTCCCACGCTGGCTCAGGCATTACTGGGTACGTCGCAGAGTTTTGGCGTACTGGGTGCCTCCGCCGTGACGAATACGGGGCCAACCACCGTCACCGGAGGTCTGGGTGTTAGTCCGGGCACTTCCACACAGGCTTTCCTCCGGGGAATGTGACTGGTGTGATCCACATGACCGATGCTGTCGCATCTCAGGCACAGGCTGATACTACGACGGCTTACAATGCGCTGGCTGGGATGGCGTGCAACACCGTCCTGACTGGTCAGGATTTAGGTGGACTGACGCTGACGCCAGGTGTTTATTGTTTTACGTCGTCGGCACAGTTGACGGGAATGCTCACTCTCAATGCGCAGGGCGACCCCAATGCCGTCTTTGTTTTTCAGATTGCAACTGCGCTTACGACTGCCAGCAATTCGTCGGTTCAGGTGATTAATAGCGGTCAGAGTTGCAACGTGTTTTGGCAGATCGGCAGCTCTGCCACGCTCGGTACCAACACGAATTTCATTGGAAGTATTATTGCACTCGCTAGTGTAACGCTGAATACAGGCGCAACCTTGACTGGTAGAGCTTTGGCGCGTACTGGAGCCGTGACAATGGATACCAACGCCATCACCGCTACGTTTTGCCGTCCGACGATTGGCGTGAGTTTCAGTCCGGTAATTATTAACGCGGGAGGCGTTTCGACCAAGACGATTACCTTGATAAATCCTAATGCGACGCCTGCTGCTCTGACAGCTCCGCTCGTTGATAATTTACCGGCAGGGTTGCTGATTGCCGCGACGCCAAATGCCAGTACGACTTGTGGCGGAGTGCTGGCCGCTCCGGCAGGAGGAACTGCCTTTTCTTTGACGGGAGGCACCATTCCCGGCGGTGCTCCCGGCAGTTGTACCTTGACCGTGAATGTGACTGCGGCAGTCGGAGGCAGCTATATCAACACGCTGGCTGCGGGTGCATTACAAACCAGCAACGGTAGCAATTCGGCTGCGGCCATTGCGACTCTGACCGTTATTCCGTCAAGTGGCCCACCAGTGCTCGGCGTAGCTTTCAGTCCGACTACTGTTAGTGCGGGCGGAGTTTCGACCAAGACAATTACCTTGATTAATCCCAATGCGACACCCGCGACTCTGACTGCGCCGCTCACGGATAGTTTGCCGACCGGACTGGTCATTGCTGCGACGCCGAATGCTAGTACGACCTGTGGCGGCGTGTTGACCGCCCCGGCAGGAGGCACTGCCTTTACTTTGACGGGAGGCGTAATTCCAGGTGGTTCTCCCGGCAGTTGCACCGTGACGGTGAATGTGACTGCGGCGATGACGGGGAATTATTTCAATACGCTGCCGACTGGAGCTTTACAGACCAGTAATGGGAGTAGCACGTCTACGGTCATTGCGACGCTCACAGTTGTCGCGCCACCGCCTGCCGCCGTAGTCGTAGTCGTCGGGGTTGGAGATGGCAAGGCCGGATCATTGCTAATCTTCCCCTATTACAATTCAAAAAATGGATCGGATACGCGCCTCACGATCAGTAATACAGGTGATAAGAATGCCACGATTCACTTGTTCTTTGTGGACGCGAGTTGCAATCAGGCGGATATAAGCATCTGCCTGACGCCGAATGCGAGCCAGTCATTTTTAGCTTCAGAATACGATCCCGAAAATACGGGGTATCTGATCGCCGTAGCGGTGTCGAATGATCCGGCGAACTGGGGCGGCACAGCAATCGGCTGTCCGGTGCAATACAACGGATTAATCGGGAATGCCTTCGTCAATGATGGAGCCTACACGGGCAATTATGGAGCGGAAGCATTTTGGGCGCACAATGCTCCGGCGATGGCGGATTGCGATTTAACAAACTCAGTAGCAACGCTCAGATTTTCAGGGAACTGCGGGTCGGGAGTGTATGACATGCAGCCGAATCAACTGGTCGCAGAAATCCAAAGTCCGAATGATTCCATCGGACAAAAGCTGGTGACAGTTGGATTGACAGGCAGCTTGAGTAGCGGTATCGCGGGTACAGGAGCCGCGCAGGTCGGAGTCGGAGTCGCCTCCAACGACGGCGAAAAGCCGGGCAGTTTCTCAAGTCCGTGGACGGGGACGTGTCAACGAAGTTTTGTGATTGATCCGAAAACGCCACGAGTTCCCGGCGGACTTGGTTCGCAGATTGGCGTCAATAATAATGCCTTGATTCCAGCCGGACGAACGGGAACGTTGCGGTGGAATGTGACCGGAGCCGTCGGATTAATTATGACGCCGAAGCTCGGAACGAATAAATGGTCAGGAATTCGGACACTGCATAAAACCCGCGTGACGACGGCTGTGAATACCTTGACGATTCCGATCTTCAGTGAATCCGGGTGTTAGCTCTACATAATGAGAAATAGGTAGTGCGAACTGTCAGTTCGCACTACCAGTCCCTCGCCACTTAAAAGCTTCAGCCAACTATCACAACATGCAACAACAAGTGACAGTAGTTGTACGACATTCGCCTCGGCTCGAACACGGGTGGAATGGAGGCGAATGTGAATGAGCAGGGCAGTCTCACCATTTTCATCACCCTGACAAAATCTGCCATATTTCTTTTCATCATTGTCCAATATTGAACAGTAAGTAATCCCCATCTGACGGAAAATAAATATCTCCCCCACTGAGGTAAGCGGAAGACCTCAAGTTATGTGTCGGCATCTAAGACGCCGCAAGGTGACAGGTGTGATTAAAAGTGAGACTTAGGCGGTACGAGCGTAAAAGCTTGAGGGTGCGCTCTGCTTGTGCCACTCCTCCTCTTCCGAGCCTCACTTTTAATCGCATCGGCTGACCCGCGATAAGCGGGAGCGTAATATTTGAAAAAGGAAGATATGAAAAATAAATTAATTGTTAGATTGGCAATAGTTTTTTGGCTGGCATTCAGCACCGTCTGCATGGCCTCTGGCAAGTCAGAAAAAAGTCTCAAGGATCAAACCAAACAATCGGAAAAGGCGGCTAAGGTTTTTAACGAAATTATGGGAACCCCTGATAAAGCCATCCCTAACCAACTGCTGGACAGCGCGGAATGTGTCGCCGTTTTTCCGCAAGTGCTCAAAGCCGGATTTATTATCGGCGGACGCGGTGGACGCGGCGTCGCCAGTTGCCGGACAGCGGCTGGTTGGAGCGCACCCGCATTTTTCAATCTGGCAGGCGGGAGTGTCGGTTTTCAAATCGGTGCCCAATCTACTGATTTTGTGATGCTGTTTATGAATAAAGACGGGATGAATTCACTGTTGTCAGACAGCTTTACGCTGGGCGGTGACGCTTCGGTCGCGGCGGGGCCGGTGGGTCGTCAGGTTGGTGCTTCGACTGATCTTAAACTTAGTGCGCAGATTCTATCTTATTCACGCAGTCGTGGATTATTTGCCGGACTGGAACTAAAAGGCGTCGTCATCAAGCCGGACAAAGATGATATGCGCGAAGTATACGGCGAAGTCACTACGAAAGAGGTCTTGCAGGAAAACAAAGGCACTGCACCCGCCAAACTGCGAGCCTTCTCAAACACGCTTGGGCGTTACTCGGCGCGTAAGTCTGAGAAATAAAACCCTACCTCGAAAAAGCATGAAGATTCAGCGCAACCAAATCTGGTTGCGCTATTTTTTTCAGCCTCAGTTTTGCAATTCTTCTGACTTATTGCACTAGCCGCAATAGCTCGTAACATTGACACGACGCTGCTTCCAGTCCGGCTCGATTAAGGATTTGGATTTGACCGCGCACATAAGTGATAAGGTTTTCTTTTTGCAGGACACGGGCGGCTCTGACGACACCTTCACGGCGCACGCCCAGCATATCGGAGAGAAATTCCTGCGTCAGCCGAAATTCGTTCGATCTGAGCCGATCCTGCGTCATCAGGAGCCAGCGTGCGAGGCGTTCTTCCACGCGGTGAAAATGGTTGCAGACCGCTCCCTGTGAAATCTGAGCCAACAACGAATGCGTGTAGCGACGCAATAAATCCGGCAATGACGTTTGCTGCTTAATTTCCCGACGCAGCACCCCGGCTTTCATTCTCATCGCCGTTCCTGTTCCTTGTACCAACGCCCGGTTGAGCGAAGTACTGGCTCCCAGAAAAATCCCGATGCCGACCATTCCTTCACTGCCAACCATCCCGACTTCCAGCGGTGAACGCTCTTCCACCGTGGAAAGCAACGAGACGATGCCCTGATTCGGGAAATAAACGTAGGGCATCACATCACCAGGCTGGTAAAGAATTGTGCCGAAGTCTAAAGCGACCTGCTCCAGATCAGGCTGTAATCGTTGATATTCTTTAAGAGGAAGGGCGGCGAGCAATTGGTTTTCAATTTTCTCACGTAGTTTCGTGGATCGTGGCATGAATTTTCTCCTTGGTTGCTGTCTTATTTGGGAAACCCAACGACGGCAAGAGGAGAAGGTGATTAACCCGATCCAGATGTCGAATGATGAACTTAGAACTAACGAGTGCTGAGGTTATATCACGTTGTTAAGCTGATAAGTAAAGTATCGGTGAGAAACTAATTTAGCAGGCGGTCATATTCGGTTTTCACTACCTGATAACATTCGCAGACCTCCGCTTCCAGCCCGGGCCGATTTCGCACGGTAATGGTTCCACGCACATAAGAGATCAAGCCCTGCTCTTTTAACTGTTGAGCCGCCATTGTGACACCTTCCCGGCGTACTCCCAGCATATTGGAGATCAGGTCATGCGTCATTACCAATTTGTCAGAGCGGAGGCGGTCATGGCTCAATAACAACCAGCGGCAGAGTTGTTGCTCGACCGAGTGGAGGCGGTTGCAAACAGCCGTTTGTGAAATTTGGGTAATCAACGCCTGCGTGTAGCGTAGCAAGAGCAATTGCAGCGCCCCACCAATTTCAAATTTGTCACGCAAGGCCTGCACGTCCATTTTATAGGCATTGCCCGCACTCTGCACTACTGCCCGATTTGGCGTGGTGTCACCGCCCAGAAAAATAGCAATGCCAAGCATCCCTTCAAATCCAACTACGCCGATTTCGGCGGTCGCTCCATTGTTCATCAGATAGAGCAACGAAACAATAGAAGTCGTAGGGAAATACACCTGCGTCATTTGTTCACCAGATTCGTAAATGACTTCGCCCAGTGAAAAGGATACGGGTTCCAGATGTGGCAGGAGCGATTGATAAACCTCTTTTGGCAGGGCGGCGAGCAGGTGATTTTCAAGTGGATTTTGTGTTTGGGCAGAATTGGACATAACAGCCTTTCTAAGATGAGAGCTTGCGACACAGTGTGATACAAGGAGAAATTATAACCTAAAAATTAATAATCTATAAGTGCTGTATCGCACAGACGGACTTCGGCGCTGCCTCTATATTAGGGTTGTAATCTCCGACAATTTCCATCGCGTGATCTAGAGTGCGACTCTGACCGTAAGGTTCTTTACTCCCCTCGGAATGCAGGGTTTCACTCTAAATTACGCTGATAGAATCAGTGTCGGCTGGCGGTTTTATAAGGACTGAACTGGTCTTAATCGTCAGGCGTCCAGGCACGAATTTTTAGCAGGAGGGCAATGCAAGTTTCTGAACGGCAAATTCTTTTAGTTGATGATAACCATGACGCGTGCGAAATGATGAAGGAGTGGTTCAGTCCTGCCTACATGATCACATCGGCTCAAAGCATGGCGGAAGGGTGGGAGCTGGCACGGAGCAAATCTTTCGACCTGTGTCTGCTCGACAGCAGGCTGCCCGACGGAAGCGGCTACGAATTATGTCAACGAATCTGCGCCGACCTCCCCGATTTGCCAGTCGTTTTTTATTCAGGATGTGCCTTTGAGGAAGACCGGCAGCAGGGGCTGGCAGCGGGTGCCCGTGCCTATCTTGTGAAGCCGAATGACCTTGATCGGATTGAAGAAGTTGTGAGCAGGCTCATCGCTGAAGTCGGAGCGACTCAAAGTTAAATTGTGAGCAGAACGTGATCCTCTGTCGGTGCGCCAGCATCTTGCTGGCAATTATTGGTGGCACCTTAGCCTCCCGCCATACCAAAACAAATGCTGAGGCAGAGGTGAAATTGCTTCGGTTATTTCCTGTCTTGTCTAATATTGAACAGCTATTTTTTTCGGACTGCGTAATCATAGAGCGTTTTCAATCCTACTCAACCTCAGTTTCCAAAAACGCGATGACTCAAGGAGGGAATTATGACGAATGTTGAGCGTGAGAAAATTGCAGTACTGGCCAGCAAATCTCTGATTTTAAGGGAAGTGTGGTTGCGTGAGCGACAGGTCGTGCTTTCAGAGCAACTCGCTGCGAATGACAAAGTCAAACAGCGCTGGGAGCTGTCCGAACCCATTGAAGTAACTCAGCGTCAAGCCGTCAATGGGAAAGTGCTTAGTGACAGAACCCAACATCAATCATCCGGTTAATCGCCGATATGGACAGGCGTGACAAGCTGAACTAAATTTACGAACCCCTTATATTTATTGCTCTTTCCTGCTAAGTCTGTCACTGTCATGAATTCCGTCTAAGCCCGCATGCTTTCAACGTACTAAAACTTCCCGTTCTCAAAATTGAAGAGAAAAAATATATGGCAAAACAAATAATTTATGGTTCGGAATCTCGTATTGCAATTTTACGTGGCGTCAATCAACTGGCTGACACCGTGAAAATTACGCTTGGCCCCAAAGGGCGCAACGTGGCAATTGACAAAAAATATGGCTCACCTGCGATGACCAAAGACGGCGTGACTGTTGCGCAAGAAATTCAACTGGAAGACCCGTTGGAAAATATGGGGGCGCAGATGGTGCGCGAAGTCGCCTCCAAAACTTCAGATGTTGCCGGAGACGGAACGACTACCGCGACAGTTTTGGCACAGGCGATTTTTCGTGAAGGTGTGAAGACTGTGACCGCCGGAGCGAATCCGATGGCACTGCGTCGCGGCATAGATAAAGCCGTCGTGATTGCTTTGAAAGCTATCGAAAAACTGGCGACGCCAATCTCCGGCAAAGCCATCATCCACGTCGGGACGATCTCCGCGAATGGCGATGCGACCATCGGCAAAATGATTGCGAAGGCGATGGAGAAAGTTGGCAAAGACGGCGTCATCACCGTCGAAGAATCGCAGACCATGGAAACGACACTGGAATTCGTCGAAGGAATGCAATTTGATCGCGGCTTTCAAAGTTCGTATTTCATCACTGACACGACGCACATGGAAGCTGTCCTCGAAGACACTTTGATTCTGCTCCACGAAAAAAAGATCAGCGTCATGAATGATCTTTTTCCCGTGCTGGAAATGGTCGCGAAGGAAAATAAATCTCTTCTGGTGATCGCTGAAGATATTGATGGCGATGCGCTCTCAACATTGGTCATCAACAAATTGCGCGGGACATTGAAAATCGCGGCAGTGAAATCTCCGGGCTTCGGTGATCGTCGTAAAGATATGTTGGAAGATTTGGCAATTCTCACGGGAGGAAAAGTCATCAGTGATGATCTTGGCATTCAACTTGAAAAAGTTACGCTGGCAGACCTCGGACGCGCCAAAAAAATAATTATTGATAAAGACAAAACGGTCATCATCGGAGGCAAAGGGTCGGCAGAAGCGATGGCCAGCCGCGTCAAAACAATTCGCGCGCAAGCGGAAGCGACGACTGGCGAATATGACCGCGATAAATTGAACGAACGCTTAGCCAAATTGGTGGGCGGCGTCGCCATCATCAAAGTTGGCGCGGCGACCGAAATGGAAATGAAGGAAAAGAAAGCCCGCGTTGAGGATGCGATGAACGCGACCCGCGCGGCAGTGGAAGAGGGCATCGTCCCGGGCGGCGGCGTAGCGTATTTACGCGCAGCGAAAGCGTTAGAGAAATATAAAGTCTTCCCGAATGGCGAAGGTGATGAAGACGAACAAATCGGCGTTAACATCGTCAGGCGAGCTTTGGAAGAACCGTTGCGACAAATCGCCTTCAATGCCGGAGCCGAAGGCGCGATTATCGTAGCGCAACTTCGCACTGAAAAAAATGAATTGGTAGGCTTCAACGCCGCCAACGAAAAAATCGAAGACCTTGTCGCCGCCGGTGTGATTGATCCCGCCAAAGTCACGCGCACCGCGTTGCAGAATGCGGCTTCGATTGCAGGACTTTTACTCACGACCGAAGTCATGATTTCAGATGAAAAAGGAGTCAGCAATTAGCAGTTAGCAGTTAGCTATTAGCCAGAACGATGTAGTAATCGCTAATCACTTCTGGCTAATAGCTAAGACCTAACCGCTAACCGCTCCCCCCTATGATTTTATGTGAACTCTGCAAACTGCAATCAGCCAACACGAGCTGTACGCTCGGAAATACCATTCCGAAAAAGATGCGCTGCGAAGATTTTACGCCCTCCGTAGAACGTTTCTGCGCCACCCCCGCCGACTACGCCAGAAAAGATCAGGTGTATCAGATGGCATTATTTTTTGGATTGAAGGGGAAAGAACTCAAGCGTGTGCAAACGATGTAATTAGTTGAAATCCAAAATTGCGAAATTTGCTGTCATCGCGGTACTATCAGCCATTCTTAGGAGGAAATAAGATGAAACCGCTGCTACTCATGTTGCTGATTTGTTCTTCGGCATTCGCGCAAAAAACATTCGATCTCAAAAATGCTTCGCAGTATTTCGACATTAAAATTACGGTCGCTAAATGCGAAGATACTTCTTGCCGGGGAAAAGCTTCGTTTGCTTTTTATAAGAAAGGCGGGAAAGTTGCTTATCAGGTGATTACTTTGCCGGACACTTATGTCGAGCTGGATGAGAAAGGGAAGCCGGAAGTAAATCAGACGCTGCTGTATGACAAGCAAAGCGCGGTGAATATTGGCGATTTTAATTTTGACGGGATGGAAGATGTGGCGCTTTGTGATGGCACAAATGGCGCGTACGGGATGCCGTCATATCAAATATTTTTGTCTTCACGTTCCGCCGGAAAATTCGTCTACGATAAAAAATTCAGTGGGCTGGGAAAACATCTGGGAATGTTTGAGGTAGATAAGCCGAAGAAACTCTTGCGCACCTTTGATAAAAGTGGATGTTGCTGGCACATCACCGAAGAATTTTCGGTGGTGAATAATGCACCGAAAAAAATCCTGGAAGTGGTCGAAGACGCTACCATCGCAGATGAAAAGAAAGTCAAAATCACTACTAAAAGTTTAGTCAATGGAAAATGGCAGACGAAAGTGAAGCTGGTGGCAAGAAAGGAATAGCCTCAATCTTCAATTTACGCCGATATTTGGGCAAGAAAAATCTCACAACCTAAAAATTTACTGCACAATTGCAGGCGGTATGTCCTGAATAAATTTGCGTCCACGAAAACGCCATGTGCCTTCACGCTTAATCAAGACATCTTCGTAGCGTCCCGTGAAAATAATTTGCACGCCTTTTGCTCCGGTGCGCGTCAGTTGTAGATATGAACGCGACGTAGCTTCATCGCCATTAATCTCAGAAATAATATTGACGGTGAAATGGCGGAGTCCGGGGATTCTGCTGCGATGATTTTGCTCGTAAGAGTTGGCAAATTCGCGGATGGCTTCGATGCCGGCGCGGTATTGCCCGATCCCGTCCATCACTGCATCTTCGCTCCAGCAATCAACCCAGGTTTCATAATCACCGCTATCAATGGAATAATTATAACGGGCGATGAGTTCTTCAATGGCAAATTTATCTTCAATGTTCATAGCTTCTTTCGGTGCGACAGTTAAGTGGTTAACGAGCAAGAGGCAGTGCGAGATACGATGGATGCAAGGCATCACGATAAATGTGCAGGGTTGGTGCGGGATTCAATTGTTGATAATTCGTGCGGCCTTGCGAACCTGTGACGGTGAGACGAATCCGATGTCCGGCTTTGAAAATCGTCGCCGTCGGCATTAGATCAATCGCCAGCTTGACAGGCTTCTCCGGCGTTAGTTTATGTTCGTCCACCTTGTACGCGCGATGCCAGGGCAGGTCGAGAAAATCGTAGTCGGGTTTGTGAATCGCTCGCAAAGATGCCCGCAACCTGCCGTCAGACACGTACACTGAATTGCCCTCCGCGTCTACATTTTCGAGAAAAACAAAAATGTCAGCATCCTCCGCCGAAACTGACAACCACAGCGAAACAATCGGATGTCCCGCAATTTCTGTGTCTGCACTCAGCGGTTCGCTTGTCCACGTCAAGCCTTTCTGATCCCATTCCGTCGCGCCTTTGTAAGGTGGCAGTACGCCGAGCGGTTCGACGTGCGCGGTAATTCCGTAAACAATTTTGTATTCATCTCCGGCTTCCGCTTCGCCGGGCGCAGACGTTTTTAGGCTGCCATCATTGATCGAAGGCGATGTTCCCGATTTACCACCTTGTAAAAAATAGACCTGCGGTTTTGAGACGGGAGGCCATTGTGATGCGGATCGCCACTCCTTGCCGGCTGCCGCATTGACAGTGCTATGCCAGATCGGAGGTTCTTTCATAATGCCGTTGTCTACGCCCTTCAACCAGTAATCGAACCAGCGTGCTTGTTCCTGCGTGAAATCGAAGCCCGCGCTGCCGCCGTGCGCCCACGGGCCGATGACCATCTTTTTCGGATGCGGCCAGTTGGCATACGAAATGACCGTGTCGCGCCGCAGAAAGTCGTACCAGCCGCCGTACATATATGCGGGAACACCGGAGCGTTTGATTTCATCAAGATGGTTGCTCATGCTGACTTCCGCCCACCAGTAACTGCCGGAAAGATTTGACCAGCTATCGCGGTACGGCGTTTCGTTCATCAACGCATTGAGCGAGGCGTTCTGTTTGTGCTGTTCGACGGCGGCCTTCAGCATTGATCTGTCGGCGTCTTCATCCACTGGAACGGTTTGCAGGTCGTCGGCGTAGGGCGTATCGGCTCCGGCGGTGTAGCGAAAAATGCCGCCGCGTACCCAGCCGTCATATATATTGAAATCAGTGATGCCGAAAAAAACGGCTTTCAAATAAGGCGACATCGTAGTTACGGCGTTTTCAACCGTGCCACCCAGATACGATCCGCCCATCATCCCAATTTTTCCCGCAGACCATTTTTGCGTACCCAGCCATTCCATTAGATCGTAAGAATCTTCAGCTTCAACGCGATTGTGTGGAGCTTGTCGGATACCGAACGAAGCACCTTTGCCGCGTGTGTCGGCGAGTACGGCGACATAGCCGTAGCGCGTCAATTCCAGTGTGGAATTGAAACTATTCGATGACGTGATTTTGCCGTCTTTGCTGAACATTGCACGGCGATATGGCGTGAATTGCCAGACGACGGGCAGCGGCGTAGCCACGACTTCGCCTTTCAGTGTTGGACGATAAATGTCTACAGCGAGTTTGGTTCCGTCGCGGACAGGCACGTATTGCGAAAAGCGTTTCCATCCGTCATAGGTTTGTTTCTGGTAGCCGCTATAGACGCCGGGCTTGGAGATTTTTGGTTGCGCGAAAGAAGCAGTTACAACACCGCACACTGCGAATGTGAGGATTGCGATTCTGATGGTTGAGAGATTCGGTAATTTCATGATGTTCTCTTTGCAATAAATTCCGCCACACGCTGCCGCATTTCTGCTCCGTCCCAGCCGCGTGCATCCACCATATCCGCCCAAATTTCTAAAGTCGGAATGCCCGCCGCTTCGAGTGCGCGTTTGATGAAATAACTGCCCGTTGCGCTCGGACGCGAACCGCTGGGAATCAATAACAACGCGCCGTCAATGCGATGTTCTTGCGCCTGATGGACGATCCATTCATTCGCCCAGGGCGGATTATGCAATTGTTCATTGAAGCTGACGACACGGCTCGCCAACGCCCGTAGCGGATCATCCAACCCGTAACGCAGGTAGCCGTCCGGCCCGAACGCCAGATACATTGACCACACGAACACCGCGCCAAATTGTTCTTCAAAAGCCGTATAAAATCCGGTGTCGTGCCAGAGTCCCGCGCCGACCCACATCATCCGCAATTTTTCATTTGGTACGGCGGCGATGCCTTGTGCGACGCGCTGTTTCACTTCATCACGAAAGGTACGTGCGTGATTGACTGCCCATTCGCTGCCGCGATGCCATTGCGTCGTCATGACATTTTGCACCTGTTCATTCATCCGCACGGGCGTTTGTGGAGCCTTACAAATCAACTCGCGGACTTCTTCAAAATACAATTCCTGCTGATTGACCGCTTCCATCAAAGTGCGCAGTCGTTGCACGTCGAATTTTCGTTGCGTAATTTTTTCCAGCGCGTGAATCAAGGTTTGCATTTCCGCGACCATGTGATCAAGGCGATGCGGTTCAAATAATTCTTGCCAATGATGGCGGCTGAGTTCCCACCAGCGCGGCGGTAGATGTGTGGCTCCGGTATTATCAAGCGGAATGAATGGTGCGCCAAACGCCTGCGCCCACAAATGAAATACGCGCTGAATGCAATCACAGGTCAGCCGCGCCGACAGCAATGCAGGCTTTGGCAATCCGCCCCACGGCGCAGTCGCCGGATCATTTGCCAGCGTACAGCCCAAGCCCAAGCTGCAATACCGACAAAGCCCGTCGTGAAAGCCTTGTGCGTTAAGCGTATCGAAATACGTCGCCGACATCCGTTTCGCCGCAATGACCGCCGCCCACCATTGATTGCTGATGATCGGTACCTCCATCACGCTAAAAATTTCGAGCGGCATATCGGCCTGCACAATCGCGTAGGGCTTGTGGTCAGCGAAGACTTCCTGCCGTAATTGCGCAAACCACGCTTTTTGATGGTCGGCGGCGGCGCGAGTGCAATTCAATTGTTTGTCGTTTCGATCCGTCATTAATCACTCCTACTGCCGCCACGCAATCCCGCGAATAAATGTCTCGAGCTGCCCATGCAATTCGGAAGACGCCTCGTCGCTCGTGACTTCTTTCCGCACCAGCCAATTAGGAATGTAATGTTCATCCAAAAATTGTTTCTGTTGCGGATAATCCCAGCCGCGCACGTCATCATCGGGCGGCAGATAAAACACGACGCCATCAATGCCATGCAAAGCTTCGCGCTGAAACCATTTGTCAGCCTCTTCGAGCGGAAAGACACGCGGGCTGTCGGTATCGCGGTGATATTTGCGAAAGATGCAGGCGAGCAAATCTTTGCCGAGCGCGATGTCACGTCCGGCGCTGCGCGAACCGTGCCAATCGTCTTCGGCTACGACGATTGCACCGTGCGCTTCGATGGCGCGATGTAAGCCTGTGTGATTGAGCGGAATGCCTTTTATCAGCAGGCGCTTGCCTGTGAGAGCCGGGCGGCGTTTCAAGTCGGCAACGGCTTGCGCCGCAAGTTCGGCGTATTCATGACGCTCCATAAAATTCCACGCGCCGATGAGAGCGAGTGCGTCCGTACCGCTCAGCTTCGGTCTTTCTCTGCGGCGCAAGCGCAACAACTGATGAATCGCGGCGCGTGCGGCATTGGATTCTTTAATCGCTTGCGCAAATGCATCATCGTCAATCGGCTGACCTGTGATTTCTGAGAGTCGTTGCGCCAGCTCTCCAGTTCGCGCCAAACCATAATCATTGCTGTGCGGTGAGCGCGTATGAAGCAGGTCATATAAATGCAGCGACGGAATCATGGCGTCTGGTTTTTGCCGCGCAACTTCACGTAGATAGAGAAATAATTTATGCTGCGGCTCCGATGTGCGCGGGATTATCAGCAATTTGAGAAACGACCAATCGCCCGCCAGGACACGATCAAAAATACAGCGAATTCCCGTTTCAAAAACCGGCTCCATGAATTCATCCGCCAGCAGCGTAGCCTGATGCGGCGGACTGAGTAGCACCGGAAAACAGCCAGCGGCGCGGATGAGTTCATACGGCACAGTATTGGCGGTGA
The DNA here is from genome assembly GCA_043783625.1 of Blastocatellia bacterium. Lineage (GTDB taxonomy): Bacteria > Acidobacteriota > Blastocatellia > RBC074 > RBC074 > JAFDVL01. The sequence continues at coordinate 28,531 of JAYVZE010000046.1, forward strand.
AGCCCACGACCGGAATTCCAGCCTCGTGTTTTTCCAGCGCAACGGTACGCTGATTTTCATAATGCCAGCGCAATTTTTCGAGTGCAGTCTTCATTAGAAAAGGGTTGTTTCTGAAAATAAACTACGGAGTACACGGAGAGCACGAAGAAAAACAGTACAAGGAAAGTTTTGAGCCAGTCTTTATCGTCTCCTCCGTGCTCTCCGTGGTTTATTCTTTATTTCTTAACACTTGATTACAACACGATCATCCTGCCACTTAAAATTCGTATTCAGCCCGGCTTGTCGCGTAATCTGTTCGACGTAACCAGCCACAGCCTGACCGCGTTCATTGTTGCCTAAAATTTCAGGGTCGCCTTTCGGATTGATCCAACATGGGATGAATCCGGCACGCCCCACGCCGTCTTGATTCACCTCGCAAAACGCAATGATCGCGTTCTTCGCTTCGGGATGAAACGGAAATGTCGGGTAGTCAGGATCAGGCGCAAAGCCAAATAATTCGCGCCTTCGCTTTGCCCACGCCAGCCGCGCCGGACTCGCATTATTCTCTACATTCAAAGCGCGTGTCACCGTCACGAAATTTCCCAACCCGTGAAAGATCGGCTTGCCTTTGTACGTCTCAATCCCGCGCAAAATATGCGCGTGATGCCCGATGATGATGTCCGCGCCAGCTTCGATGGCAGCTTTGGCGACTTGCCGTTCGTACATCGCAATGGTGGCAGGCGTGTGCGCGATGCCTTTGTGAAACGCTACGGTCAGCACGTCTACTTGCGGACGTAATTTTTCAATGTCAGCGTACATCGCCTCCATCGTGACAGGTTCCGCGAAAGTATAAATCGTCGGCGGTCCACCGGGGCTGGCGTAATTCAATTCGTAATGCGTGATGACGTGAACATAAGTGCAACCCGCTTTGTTCGCCGTCGCCCACGAATCACGCGGCCCGACACAGTTGTAACTTAGCACACCACAGCGAAGCCCATTTCGTTCAATAATGACAGGCTTCCGCGCTTCGTTAAGGTTCATTCCTGCGCCTGTCGTTTGAATGCTTTGCTCGCGCAGAGCGGCTATCGTGTCTTCGACTCCGGCTGCGCCCTGATCGCAAATGTGATTGCCTGCGAGCGTAGCGACATTGAAGCCAGCGCGACCAAGCGCAGCCAGATGCAACGGATTCGCGGCAGGCGCCGGCACATCCGACGAAGCTTCTTTGCCACGATTGGTGTGCGGCACTTCGACGTGGCCGACGACGATGGCAGCGCGTAGCAACGTTTCGCGTACACCATCGAAAAACGAATCAGGTTCCGGTTCGTCCAGAATCAAATCACCGACGAAGAGCATGGTTTGTGGCGAAGAATTCATAATTTATATTAGGCAATATATTGAGCAAAAATATCTGTTACATTAACGTTGTAGCCATTCAAAGGCCCCGATGTCACGTCGTTTATACCTCCATTAGAGTTTAAGTTGCTGGACACATAATTACCATTTGAAGCAATAGTAGCTAATTGCTCGAATTGAGAATTTTCCTGAATTTCCTGAAGAAGATTATCGTTTCGTTGAATAACGTTGATGCTGAAATTTCTTTGACCTTGCAAAATTTTAGTTCTAATTTCAGGATTAATTTTGGTTAGTATGTCTTTAAGCTTACTTGCTAAACGGGGAAGGTCATTAATTACTGAAACTATGGCTGCTTTTAGCTTGCCCGTAAGTTCACTTTTAACCTGAGACCTACCTGAATCAGAATCCTGCAATGTATAGGAAATAATTCGCCTAACTCTAAGATCAAAAGGCAAATTCTCAATTTTCCCAGAGGCTTGATTAAAAACACAGATAATATTATCCCAGCTTTTAACACCAGCCGCCCAACCAAGTTCAATAAGGACATTTGGGTTTGGTGTTAAGCGGCGTTCCAAGCTTTCTGGATTTATTATGCTAACGTCGCCAACAAAGATTCGGCAATTCGATATTTTAGTAAATATTGATTGCACAATATCTGGGCTGCCGCTTTGTTCTAAAGTGTCTCTATCAATTTCAAAATCAATAGCTAAGTCGCCTGAGTTTATTTGCTCAATGGCTTGCTTAATACACTTTTCTATAAAGCCACGATTTGTAGAGTTTGGGGAATCTGATTGCCAAGAGTAAAAAATTGTTTCAGCCATAAACCACTAGGAAATTACTGACACCTAACGTCAGAAAAAGTTATAGAGCAAGTTCATCCATCAGGCGCGGACGTTCGTCTTCGGTCGCCGCGCATTGCATTACCAGTTGTCCGAGCTTCAGCAGGCCGATGCGATCTGCTACTGCGAGGCTCAGATCGAGGTTTTGTTCGACCATCAGAATTGTCGTGCCACGTTGTTCGCGTTCATTTCGTAATATGTCACAAACGTGCTGCACCATCGCGGGTTGCAAGCCGCCGCTAATTTCATCCAGCATCAGCAATTTCGGCTCTGCCAATAAAGCACGCGCCAGCAACAACATTTTTTGTTCGCCGCCACTCAAGGTTCCTGCGCGTTGTGCCAAGCGTTCGCCGAGGCGCGGAAAAGCTTCAATGATTTCGCTCCAACGTGCTGCTGAACGCGCTTTGCCGAAGGTGCCGTTGTTTAAATTTTCTTCGACGGTCAATTCGACAAACAAGGCTTCTTCCTGTGGTGCGTAGGCAATGCCCTGACGAATAATCTGAAACGTCGGCCACCCAAGTACGTCAGCTTCGTCCATTTTTACCGTGCCGCTGACCGTGCGCAAATAACCCAACAGTGCCCGCAGCAATGTCGACTTTCCCATTCCGTTGCGTCCAACGATGGCGAGTGCTGCGCCCTGCGGCAACGTGAATGTCACGTCGCGCACGACGATGGTCAAGCCATAACCACCGGATAAATTTTCGACTTCTAATTGCATCAGAATTTCAATTTCCGCCGGTTCCCATATATGCTTCGCGGACGACGGGCGAATGAGCGACTACCTCCGGCGGTCCGCATTCGATGACCCGTCCGTCGTGTAAAACCGCGATGCGATCCGCGATACGAAGTACAAAATCTAAATCGTGCTCAATCAAAATTACTGTCACGCCCGCGTCACGCACCAGGTGTTGAATCACTGCGCCGATTTTCGTACGTTCATTCGCAGTCAAGCCTGCGGTTGGTTCGTCCAATAACAACACATCGGGCTTGGAAGCAATCGCTGTCGCGAGGTCAAGCCCCTGTTTCAATCCATGCGCCAACTCACGCGCTGGACGATGCAAATGATCCTGCAATCCGGCGACTTCAAAGAGCCGCAGGACAGATGGCGGGACGATAACTTCGCTCGTGCGTCGCCAGCACGAAGGCAGCTTGCCACGTCGCGTAGCAAGAATCATTGTTTCTGCCGCCGTTAATGTGGGAAAGAGCGCAGGCGTTTGAAATTTGCGTCCCAGTCCTGCGCGTACCAGGCGAAACGGTGCTGCGCCTTTTTGCGCGATGTCGCTTGAAAGTTTCAGATCAATGCTACCCGTATGTCCCATGCGTCCGTCCGTCAAAATATTCAGCAGGGTAGATTTCCCCGCGCCGTTAGGCCCGACGATGCACAGCAATTCGCCTTTTCGGACGGCGAGATCAATGCCGCGCAAGACTTGCAATGCGCCGTACGCAAAGTGAATGTCACGAAAATTCAGAATCGGTACAGTACGGGGAGCGTGAGCGACCTGAGCTTCGGCGGCGGACGCCTTGACAAGGTGCAGGTCGCTTACACTCCCTGTACTGTCACTCGCACGTCGCAATAATTTCCCTAGTGGTGCGATGATTCCTTCCGGCAGCAGCACGACTACCGCGACGAACAACGCGCCCAATAGCAATTGCCATTGAAACGGAAAACGTTGATTGAGCTGCGGCCCAATCAGATTGATAACAATTGCACCCAGTGCCGGGCCTAGAATCGTACCGCGTCCACCAATCGCTACCCAAACTAAGATTTCTGTGGCGAACAGAAAACCGAACAGCGGCGCAGACACTAATCCGAAGATCGTTGCGTACAATCCACCTGCGAAGGATGCCAGTGCTGCGCCTAAGGCGAAGATAAGAATCTTGACGAAATTCACATCGTAGCCAAGATAGCTCGCACGCCGTTCCTGATCGCGGATGGCAACGAGTAATAACCCGAAATCACTCCGCACAAAAATCAGCGCACTCGCAATCACGCACGCCAACACCGCTGCTGTGATGAAATACCAGGCACGTGATGACACGCCCGGCAGTGCGAATCCGAACAATCCGTTCTCGCCTCCGGTCATTGCGGGAAATTGGAGGTAGGCAATTTGTACTGCCGCCGCCAGCGCGAGACTGACAATCGCAATATAAAAATGCGAAGAGCCGCGTGTCGAAAACGAGTACCACGCAACCAGTGAAGCGACAAAAGCGGAAAGAATGATACCGCTGAAAATCGCTGCCAGATAAGTGAACAAACCGCCGTGAATGCTCGTCACCATCCCGCTTTCCGAAACCGTTGTCGTCATCATTCCGACCACTAATGCTCCCGTGCCAAACCACAACGAATGTCCCAAATTTAGAATTCCTGTATAGCCCCAAATCAAATCCAAACTGATGGCGAGCACCGCGTAAAGAAAGGCTTGCGTCAATAAATAGATGATGAATTGGTCGTCGAGAAAAGGTACCCCGATGACGGCTGCGACTGCGGCAATAGTGACGACAGAGCGGAGGTTCAGTTTTTGCGCCATATCAGTCCCTCCGGGAAAATGCGCAACAATAAAACCGCCATCCCAATCACTGCGACTACGGCGTAAATCGGATTGGCATACAGTGAAAAAAGCGTCTGTGTTGCCGCCAGGATTGAACAACCAATCACCAATCCCGAAATTGTTTTGCCCGACAATAACACCGCCAGAAACGCAGGAACCATGATTGTCACACCGTAATTTGGATTGATGCTTTGCATTGGGCCAAGCAAGGCGCCAGCGGCTCCGGCAAAGGCTGCGCCCAGCACAAAAGTGATTTGCCGTACTCGTGTTGTGTTGATGCCGACGCCTTGCGCCAGTTGTTCATTTGCCATCACCATCCGCACGATCAAACCCCATTTGGTGAAACGAACGATCAGATACAAACCAAGTACGAAGATTGCCGCGACAAATAACAACATCAGCCGATATGCCGAATAACCAAACCACACCTGCGAGACGAACGGATGATTGAGCGTTTGCGGCCCGCGTCCATAACCCCACGAAATCGCTTGCACGACCATCAGCGAAATGCCCCACGTTGCCAGAATCGTATCCAGAGGACGCCCGTATAGTCGTCGCACTACTAACCATTCGACCATTACGCCGAGCAAGGCCGCGCCCATCGTACCAATAAACATAGCCAGCCAGATGTTTACACCTGCTTGCCAAACGCTGACGGTTAGATAGACGCCGACCGCCATGAATCCGGTATGCGCCAGATTGACGACATCCATCAAACCGAGGATGAGAGCCAGCCCCAGCACAATCAGGATCAGCGTTCCGGCAGCGGTGATGAGATCAAGGGCGAGATGCATAAATAGTGGTCGGTGGTCGGAGACCGGTGGTCAGTTGAAGGCAGTTTGCGAGCTAACATGCAATTCGTAATTTAATAGCTCCTCAAAATACCGACCACCGACCACTGCCCACCGACCACCATTCTTACTTACAGTTCAAGCGCGGCTCCATTGCGTTGATTTTTTCTTTGACAGTGAAGCTGCCATCCGTTCCCGCGAGGCCGATGTAAACATCCAGCGTCGCGTAATTAATGCCATTGCTAAATGCGATCCTGCCGCGCGGGCCTTCCCAGATGGCAGATTTCAATGCCTTTGTCACCGTCGCGCCATCTGACGAACCTGCCGCTTTGATCGCCACTGCCAGAAGATGCACAGCATCGAAAGGTAACATCGCGCTTTCGCTGGGTTGTGCTTTGTCTCCGAATTTCTGTTTTATTGCGCTCAGGAAATCTACGTTCGCGGGACTTTGAATCGAAGGATAATACGTTGAAGCCGTGATGACATCTTGAACTTGTGCGCCGATAGCTTTAGCGGTCGAAACTTTTAATTCAATGCTGGCGGCTTTGAGTTTTGCGGTGCGTGTGTCGGTGCGGAATTGTTTATAAAACGCAATCTCATCTGCCGCCGTCAAAGATTCGATCACGACATCGGGATTCGCTTCAGAAATTTTGGCAATGTCTGCCGCGAAATCCGAGGCACCAACCGGCTCAAACGAAGTGCCAACGACGCTTGCACCTTTCGCCGCGAGATACGATTTTGCAATTTCAAATGAGGCTTTGGGTGACGAGTAATCACTGCCGAGCAAATAGAATTTCTTCGCACCGCTTTTCAATAAATAATCCACCATCGCCGTCACTTGCTGGCTGGGAACCATGCCGACCTGAAATAAATTCGGCAGGCATAAATCGCCGCCCGACATCGAAGATGCAAGATACGGAATCCCTGCGCGTTGTGCCGCCTGATTACACGCGACGCGCGACGGCGTATTTTCATAACCAATAATCGCGTTGACCTGTTCCTGCGTCACCAGCCGATTGCAGACTTCAGCGGCAGTACGCGGATCAGTCGCGTCATCTACAATCGTAATAACAATCGGGCGTCCGGCAGCATTGGTCGCATTGATTTGTTCCACCGCCAGTTCCATCCCTTGTTTCGCAGAGTCTGCAAAGACACTGCCCGCGCCGCTCAACGCCAGTACGAAGCCGATTTTGTAGGGCTGATTCGAATTTGTCCTGGAGGGATTACGGCAGCTCGTAAAGAGGATAGATATTGCTAGTAATGCACAACCCAACTGTAAGCAGAAAGTTGCGTTGGCGCGAAAAGATTTTTTATCCACGAAGTGACACGAAGAAGACACGAAGGGAGGACGATAACTCCCCTGAATTTCTTCGTGATTCTTCGTGTCACTTCGTGGATGAAAATTGTTGTTCGTGGATTTCATGGTTGGTATTTCCTCAGATCACGCCTTGTGTTCGTAGTTCTTCAAGCTGTGCAGCGGAATAGCCCAGCATCTGCCCGTAAATCATTTCATTATGTTCGCCCATTTCCGGTGGTGGTTGATCGAATCCGGCGGTTGCCGCAGAGAATCGAATCGGCATGCCAATGCCGTAAACATCTTCGACGACGCCGAACTTAGGATGTACTAACGGCATAGTTTCGCCACGTGTGACAACCAGCGGATCGCGGACGGCATCCTGTGGATTGCGGACTTCAGCGGCGGGAACTCCGAAAGCCTCTAGTCGCGTGAGCAATTCCGCCTGTGTCAGTGAACCCATCCACTCTGAAACAATTGCATCAATTTCTTTGACGTGTTTGACCCGGCTGTCGCGGGTGCAAAACCGTTCATCCGTACCAAGCTCAGGGCGCTGCATTGCCTGGAAAAGATTTTGCACAAAAGTCTCGGTCGGCGCACAGAGCGCAATATATCCATCGCTCGCCTGATAGACACCGAAAGGAGCCAGACGCGGCATCGTCTGCCCGGTTTTCGTTGGAATGCCCAGCCGCTCCAAAAGATCAAACGGTTCGCACGCCACGAGCGAAGTCATGACGCCGAGCATCGAAACATCTACATGTTGTCCGATGCCTGTTTGATGGCGTTGTTGCAGGGCTGCGAGAACGCCAATAATGCCGAACAATGGCGTCACGAGATCAGCAAAAGGAACGCCGATGCGCATCGGCGGCTCATCCGGTTCGCCCGAAGTTTGCATCACGCCGCTGAGTGCCTGAATGATCGTATCCATCGCTTTGCCGGAACTTGGTTCTTTGATTTGATTATCGCTACCGAATCCATTGATCGAACAATACACAATGCGCGGGTTCATTTCTTTGGCAAAATCGTAGCCGATTCCGAGACGATTCATCACACCGCTACTAAAATTTTCGACAATGACATCCGCTTGTTTGACGAGGGCGGCGAACACTTCACGCGCCTGCGGATGTTTTAAATTGAGTGTCACGCCTAGTTTATTTCGTAAACGGTTGATCGCCGATATTGAAATATCGTCTTCATTTTCACGAGTGAGTTTTGCGCCTGATGCGCCGAGATACGGCGCATTGGTACGGCAGGTGTCGCCACTCTTGGGATTCTCGATTTTGATAACTCGTGCGCCCAGTCCCGCTAAAATTAAAGTTGCGAATGGCCCCGCCAACGCGGTCGTCAGGTCAAGGACGGTAATGCCTTCGAGAGGACGTATTGATGGTTGTGACAAAATTAATTCAGCCTTTCTTTTTAAGGTTTCAGACTTATCGTCACGCGCCGTTTTTGCGCATCATTCACGCCGTCGCAGGGTTCGGGTTCACTCTTCCAATCTACCTTGACCTCCGTCGCTGGAAGCCCTAGTCCAATCATCATCTCACCAATTTTTTTGGCACGCTTTTCGGCGATGATTGGCGTTTCGATGAATTTTTGCCCGTTGGATAACCAAGTCGTAGCGCGATAGCCTGTCACTTCGATTTTAGCGGCTTTCACTGCTTTCGCAATTCGCGCCGCCTCTCCCACAATTTTTGTTGTATGAAATGTCAGGTAATCATTGTCGAAATCAAACGGCACAATAAATTCTCGCGTTTCGGTGTCCGTTCCGGCTTTGCGCATCTCGTCAGTGAATCGCCTGGCTGGAATATTCGGAGCCTCCATTCCATCTTCCGCAGGCAACAATGTATTGCAGGCGCGATTAATTTCCGGCAGGGCGGAAATCCTGACCGGCTTGAGCGGGATGCCGCCACAGATGCGCGGTTCGTTGGTGACAGTCCCTTCGACGAGGACTTCGTGATTCAACTGCGGAGGATAGAATTCCGAAGCACTGCTGCCTTGCAAGCCGAGGAAATATGTCTCACCTTCGTATTCCGCTAACCAGCAGGGCAACGTTTTTGTATCGCGCACGATGGGGCAAGCGACGAAATTACGGCGATTGGCTGAAGGTTTTTCCTGATTAGTGATGAGCAATGTTAAGGAAATTAAAACGATAGAAATTATTTTATTCATGTTCGATCCATGATGTGGGAAGGAATTATTAAGTAGCTAGTTTCTGGTATAGAGCTAACGGTTGAGACGCAGAAACCGAAGAAAACAAGACAACGCGATAAGAAATCCTCTATTCTTTTTCTCAGCCATTGAATTGTTCAGTTCACCACAAAAGTTTTGCTGGATAAGCGGGAAACTCTGAATCTGCTGTGACGATAGTAAATCCTTCGACGATACTTTGCGCTATCAACAATCTGTCAAACGGGTCTTTATGGTGAAACGGCAAGTTATTCAACGCTAAAATGTGTTCCGTCGTAATTGGTAAAATTTTAACTTCGTTATTTCGTTGTTGGCTTTCAAGTAAATCGTCGAGCGACAACTTTAATTTCAACTTTCCAAGTTGCACTTTGACTTGAATTTCCCAAATGCTGACATCGCTAACAAACAAGCGATTGTCTTCATTTTCCAAAGCTGCCAACGCCGCCTGCGAAAGTTTCATCGGTTCATCCGCCCACCAAATAAAACTATGCGTGTCAAAAAGCAAATCTATAGTCATTCTTTTCCTAACCAGAACTCGTCCGGTAATGGTTCGTCAAAGTCTTCGCTTGTCCAAATCATTCCACGATTTAAGCCGGCGATTCGTTTCTTTTTCGTGGGCGCGACAGATGCCAGGCGGGCAATTGGCTTACCGTTTTGGGCAATTACAATTTCGCTTCCATGTTCGACGATTGCCAGCAACTCGGCTAACTGCTTTTCAACTTTATCAAGATTTATAGTTTGAGTTGGCATAATTACTCCTGTTGTTGGGCAGTATAACATACCGCTACAATCCACTCGAAGCAGTCGAGCAACTTGAATTGGACAGTGCTGCCTCAATAATCAACTCATCACAACACACTCAAAAAATTCACCAAATCAACCTTCTCCATTTCGCTCAATTTCATATCAAACCGGCGATCATAAAAATCTACCACTTCGCGCAAATTCTTCGCGGAGCCGTTTGAAAAATACGGCGCACGCGCAGATAGTCCGCGCATTTGTTGCATCACGATGGAGCCGATGTCTACACATTTGCCCGTAATCAAAGCGCGCCCGGGATCATTCGTATAAATCACGCGACCAAGATACGGGTGCGGCGACGCGGATTTTTCGCAGGTGCATTTGAAAACGGGAAGCTCGGCTTTATCACTGAAAACAGCGGGTTCCGTCCACGTTGGATAATTTGTAGTGCCGACGTCAATCCATCCCGGCGCGAGGTCTTGTCCGGTCATTTGCACGTTATGGCACGTCGAACAACTGCGCTTCACCGGATTGCCGAGACCAATCGTATTGATATGCGTCACGTCACGAATCCAGAATTGTCGAAACATGAAAACATCATTTCCGCGTGCGACCGAAGCGCGAAATTCTTTTTGAGCTTCGGATAATTCTTTCGGCATCGTTTCCGGTTTTTTCCAGGCTTCGAATAATCGAAATACCGGATCACGATTGTTGTTGGCGAGGACATGAATTTTCCCGTTCGCCATCGCTTGTGTTCCAAGTCCGATGGGGCCGCCGGATTCAACTAAACTACTGCCCCATTTGTCGTAGCTTTGCGCCACATAAACCTGATTTTCAAAGGCGACGATTTTGTCCAGCTCTTCTTTTGATAATGCTCCCTGTCGCCCTTCCTGATGATCTTTGTAAGCACCGAACGCCTGCTGTCGCAAGGTTAGATGTCGCGCATCCGCCATCATATTCATGCTGGCAGGCTTGCCCGTTTCAGGGTCAGTCGCCATCAACATTCCGGTCTTGATATTGAAAACATCGTCCGGTGACATGACGTATTTCATGTTCGCTAACGGACGCGGGCGGCGAAAGACTGAGACAGTTGGATTGACACCTGTTAAGCCGTAATCCTGATCCAGGTTGACGCCCGTCGGATCGCGGACGACTTCAATGGTGAATTCAGGATTGATGATTTTTCCGTGACTATCTTTGGGAGGCCATTGCAGCCCGATACGAAACAATCCACGATTTAACAGCAGGGAATGCGAACTCTCCAAACCTTGCGCCAGCTTGGGATTATTCGACCCGTCTACGGCGGCAAAAATCGGGTCTTCGCCTTTGGTGACGCGCCAACGCTCGCGCAAAGCGTCTACCGAAACGCTCATCCCACTAGCAGGTTGATGACAGGTCACGCAGCCACGCGGATTGATGCCGAGTGGTTCAAAAAACGGATGACCTTTCATCTCAATCGCACCGGAAATATTGAGCACACCGACTTTTCCTCCGGCATTCTCAAAATACATTTCGGCAGGTAGTGTTCCGTTCGAACCAGCTTCAATCCAGTGTAGCGAGTCCGAGGTCTTTTGATAACTGGCAAGACCGCTTTGATAAATGACGGCAAACCATCCCGTCATCAGGATGGTGATGACAGTGATGCGCAGTAAAATTCGCTGAAATCGTATTCGTTTCATAGCTTGCCTGATTCTTTCGCAAATTGTTGCGACGTTTTCTCTCTCGAAAATAAACCCGGAATTCGAATCGAGGATTGAACATATTTGGATAGCTGCAATATAGTACATCTTAATCCTAAAAACGATAAGTAGTATAATTCTACTCAATATCAATGCAGCGTGAAAGCTCTGTGTCGGCAGCACTGAAAAAAGTGGTGAGAGAAAGAGAGCTTTAAAGGAGGAGAATTTGTTTGAGTTGTTCTGCATTATAGTGCAACTCTTGTAGGCTTGACTCTGAATTATAGTACCTGTATGATGTCGCTACTTTCGATTTGCTGTACGTGTAACAATTTAACTAACCTAAAAAGGAGTACTATGATGAACTTCGGATTTTCTTCGGCTTGTCGGTATTTTATCGCCCTGTTGATCGTATTAAGCATCGGTTTGCCTGTTAATGCGCAGGTTGGCAGCGGAGTAATTTCCGGAGTGGTCACTGATGTTTCGGGTGCGGTAATCCCAAACGCTGCGATAGCTTTGCGGAACACTCAAACCGGAATTGCGACGCAGTCCGTCACTAATAGCGAAGGGCGTTATGTCGCTCCGGGTCTGGCTGTGGGCATTTATGATATAGAGGTGCAGTCACCGGGTTTCAAAAAGCAGGTTAAGACCGGGATCACGTTGAGTGTTGGCAGCCAAATTGTCGCTGACGTAAGCCTGACGGCGGGTGCCGTGACTGAAACAATTAACGTGTCTGCAGATCAGGCGCAATTGCAAACCGCATCGTCAGAAATTTCCGCCTTAATCAGTCAGCGTCAGTTGCGTGAATTGCCCCTGAATGGGCGCAACTACGAACAATTGATTTTGATGGCACCGGGCGTGCAACGTGCGACGACCAGCGCGATCGGCTCGTTTTATGGTCGCCAGCCTAGTTATTCGGTTTCCGGTTCACGCCCAACAGGTCAAGCGGTTTGGCTTGACGGCGCGGACATCAATGGGTTCTGGGAACACGCCAGCGGCAACGCTGTGGTCGGAACTTCGCTCGGTGTCGAAGCCATCGGAGAATTTCAGGTCAGCACCAACACTTATACCGCACGCTTTGCCGGCAGCGGCAGCGTCGTCAATGCGGCTACCCGATCAGGCACGAATCAATGGCATGGCTCAGCGTATGAATTTTTGCGCAACAGCCGCTTTGATGCACGGAATTTTTTTGATGGTTCAACGAAGCCTGATTTCTATCGCAATCAATATGGTGCAACATTGGGCGGCCCCATTGAACAAAACAAAAGTTTCTTTTTTGTAAATTATGAGGGACTGGGGCAGGAATTAGGAATCACGGCAATCGCCACTGTGCCGGATGAAAATGCTCGAAACGGATTCGTGCCATGCGCCAGTGCTACGGCGCTTCCGTGTGTTAACGGCTTAGCCAATGTTGGCGTCAATGCCAAAACAAAACCGATTCTTGATTTATTCCCTTTGCCAAACAATATCAATTTAGGCGGCGGTGTCGCACGTTATATCAGTGTGCAAAAACAAACTGCCAGTGAAAATTTTTTGACGACGCGCTTTGATCATAGTTTCTCAGCGACTCACAGTGGCTTTGTCCGGTATATTTTCGACCACGGCACACTGCTTGATCCGGTGGCTGGCGGGCAAACGGGATTGTTCCCGGAGCGCGCGCGCGGACGCAATCAGTATTTCACTGTCGAAGATAAAAAGACGATTTCGTCATCGCTGATCAATTTGGCACGCTTCAGTTTTGTGCGCACCTATCGTGGTGCAAGGGCGAATGCCAGTTATTCACCGCTGGATTTCTTTCCGGGTGAAGGTCGCCAGAACGGCGGCGTCGGCGTGGGGCCCTTGGGGCGCTTCGGCCCCAGCCAGTTCACGCCGAATTTCTCGGTGCAGAACGGCTTTTCGCTGGCGGATGACGTGGTTTGGGTCAAGGGAAAACATTCGCTCGAACTGGGTATGGAATTTCGACGACTGCAAAGCAATCACGTAGACAATTTCTTCACCAGCGGAACATATTCTTTCACGACGTTAGTGAGCTTCCTGCAAGCCGCGCCCTCCAGCTTCACAGGGGCGTTGCCGAATCGCGCCAATGCTTATCGCGGCTTTCGTGAAATGAGGTTCTATCCTTATGTGCAGGACACGTGGAAGGCTGCGCGCAATCTGACACTGAATTTGGGATTGCGCTATGATCGCCAATCTAATCCCACAGAAGCCAATGGCATCTTGTATGCTTTCGTCAACCCCGCAGCAGATGCCGGTTTCACCAAAGTTCCGAATGTCTTCAAAACCAATCCTTCAACTAAAAATTTCGCTCCGCGCGTAGGACTGGCGTGGGATCCATTCAGTGACCACAAGACCGTATTGCGAGCGGGCTTCGGAATATTTTACAGCTTGCTCGGTGTACGCAATTACATGCCGGCTTACCTTTTCGCCGGTCCATATCAAGCGGCGTTGCAGGTCGCGCCGAGTTTCCCGATTCCGTTCCAGGGGAATTCGACGCCGCTGGTTACGATTGGCAACTCGATGACCTATGATCCGCAAAAGACTCCGTATGTCATGCAATATAATTTCAATGTGCAGCGACAACTGCCGGGCAGCTTCATCTTGACGGCTTCTTACGTCGGCTCACAAGGTCGCGACTTGTTAGTGCCAGTGGACAACAACCCGGTTGTGCCGCGCACAGTGAATGGCGTACAGGTATACCAATCCGCAACCAGCACTGGTGTTGGCGCATCGGCACCGCGCCTGAACCCCAATACTAACATCGGAGCTTTGATTTTTAGCCGCCCCAACGCACCGTCGTGGTACAACTCGTTGCAGCTTTACTTGACGCGCAATCTGGCGCAGGGGCTGCAATTTCAGTCGTCCTATACTTACTCGAAGTGTCTTGATCAGGGGTCAGTCTCATACGGGTTGGAAGGCAATGCGGCGAACAGTCAGCAATTGAATCCTTACGATCAGACCACCGAAAAAGGCTTATGCGGTTTTGATGTACGGCATAATTACACGGGGAATTTGGTGTACTTATTGCCGTTCAAGGCAAACGAATTGGTGCGCGGTTGGCAAGCAAGTTTGATTGCCAGCGGACGCACCGGACAGCCGTTCACCGTACTGACGGGATTTGATCGCGCCAGCATCGGCGGAGCCGCGACTTCGCGTCCGAATTTAGTTGCCGGAGCCAGTACGAACCCGATTTTAGGACGCCCTGAACAGTGGTACGACCCAAATTCATTTTCGTTGCAGACACCAGGCACGTTCGGTAATTTGGCGCGCAATACGTTACGGGGGCCGAGCCTGTTGACCTTTGATATATCATTGGCAAAGACTTTCAAAATCAAAGAAAAATTCAACGCGCAATTTCGCGCCGAAGCTTTCAATCTCGCCAATCATGCTAATTTCGGAATGCCAGTGCTAACGCTGTTCACTGGCCCATCGTGTGCTGCGGGGCAAACTGGCAATTGTGACGGTGCTGGCATTCGTAATCCCAACGCGGGACGCATCACCAACACGATCACATCAGCTCGACAACTGCAGGTTGCGCTTAAATTGAATTTCTAAGTTGCTTTTATAGCGGTTTTCAGATGCGTGCGACCTTAAACTTAGATGCGCCGAACGGCGCGGTATGGTACGAGGAGCGGTAGCGACTTGGTAAATATCACGAGTTGCCAATTCAGAATTGGCTGAAGTTGTTCGGCGTATTCTGAAATCCGGATGCGCTGTTCGTGAACAGGGTAATGGTCAGCGCGATGATGACGATGGCGATTCGTAAATGATTTCGTTGCACTCGCTTCATTTGTTATCTCGACTTCAAGGCGATTTGTGTCCAGATTGCTCCGGCGGCGTCAATCAGACCTAATGGCATCGCGGCGACAGGCATTTGACCTGTTGCCACGAGTGCCGAAATTCCTAAGGCAAACCCGAATCGAATCGGCACGGAAGCTTTGATAAGTGGCAAAATTTCTGAGCGGGCGGAAATTATATCGTAAGTTCCGATGACTAATACCAGCAAGCCAATCAAACGCGCCCATCCCGAAGAAATGGGAGGTACGCGCAGAAGTGAAATGAGCGCATCCGGGACGGCTAAAAATGCGAGTCCGGTGAGAATGGCGTAGATGCCAAAAATAAATAATGATTTTGCAGCGTTAGACATGAAACTCCTTTACTACGGGTTGCTCTTTCTTCAGGTAGAAGTGATGCCAGTGGCGAAGCCATCGGCGAAAAATAAAACAGAAAATTGCGGCGAGAAAGATTGAAATAAAAAAGCTTCCGCAATATATTACGTCATAATTAAGAAGGCAATACGCAATATAATCTTAAAAATAAATCTCGTTGCGACGACACCCGTCACCGTTATTACTGGAATTGTTAAAAAGATAAGGAGTCTCAAAATGAAGCAGGTTTACGAACTAAGCAGAATCCATCTGGCACTTATCGGGCTGAGCGGATGGCTGATTATTTTTTGTGCAACATCGCAGGTCTTGGCGCAAAGCGATAAATGCGCCGGGATCACGGCGACCTCTTTCGGCGCGGACGTGAAGATTGATTCGTCCACGTTCGTCGCCACTACGCCGCAAGTGCCCGCGCATTGCGATGTGCGCGGCGTCATCGCGCCTGAAGCAAAATTTGCCGTTAAGTTGCCGACCGATTGGAACAACCGATTTTATATGGTCGGCGGCGGTGGATACGCCGGAAACCTCAGCTTGCCGCAGATGAATGCAGGCTTGCAGAAAGGTTACGCGACGGCGACGACGGACACCGGACACGATTCTCAAAAAGAACCGTTGGGCACGTTCGCCGAACGTCGCGCGGACAATCCCAATGCTGACCGCAAGAAAATTGATTACGCATATCTGGCAGTACATAACACCGCTGTGTTAGCCAAACAACTCATCAATACTTACTACGGCAGCGCGCCGAAATATTCTTATTGGGTGGGCTGTTCGACGGGTGGACGACAGGGCTTGATGGAAGCGCAACGCTTTCCTGAAGATTTCGATGGTTATGTCATCGGCGCGCCGGTGCTGAAGGCATCGGGCGAAAACATGCGCGGCATCTGGAATGCGCAGGCCGTTGCGCAAGGCGCTGGCGCATTGAGCCACGACAAGATGCCGTTGATTGCCGCTGCGGTTTATAAGAAATGCGATGGCATAGACGGTGCGCCTGACGGCCTCATCAACGACCCGCGCAAGTGCAATTTCGATCCGCTGAAAGATTTGCCGAAATGCGCTGGTGATGTGGACGGCAAGGATTGTTTCACTGCGGCGCAGTTGCAGGGCTTGCAAAAAGTTTACGGCGGTGTGCGCGACTCAAAAGGCAAGCTGCTTTATCCGGGCCAGCCCCTCGGCGCTGAGATCGCTGCGGCGGGTATGGGCGGACAAATCCGCAGTGCGTGGGTCGGCAGCATCGGCGGCGACGGCGGCGCGGGCGCTGCGTATGGTGAAACGGCGATGCGATTCATGGCGTTTGAACCGCAACGCGGCAAGGCGTGGACGTGGAAGCAATTCGATTTTGACAAAGACCCGCCGCAAATGGCCGCGTTCTCAAAACTGATTGATGCGACCGACCCAGACTTGTCGAAGCTCAAACAACGCGGCGGCAAGCTCATTCACTATCACGGCTGGGCCGATGCGCTCGTGAATCCGCAAGTGTCAGTAGACTATTACGAATCAGTGCAGAAAAAATTTGGCGCAAAGCAAACCAGCGGATTTTATAAGCTGTATATGATTCCAGGCATGTTCCACTGTCGCGGCGGTGTGGGCTGTGACGAATCCGATTGGTTCACGCCGATGGTTGATTGGGTAGAAAAGAAAGTCGCGCCCGATGTGATTGCAGGCAAGCGCACGGTGAATAATGCGACGGTGATGACGCGCCCGCATTGCGCTTATCCGCTGGTGGCAAAATATAAAGGCAGTGGCGACAACACGAAAGCCGAAAATTTTACCTGTGGAAAGTTCTGAGTACCGCCTTGAGGCGGATTCAACAATTGAGAAAGCCGCCTAAGGGCGGTACTCAAAACTCTAATGTCTAATGAACTGAAAATCGGATTTGTCGGTTTTGGTGAAGCAGGGTTTCATTTGGCTAAAGATTTGCGCAGCGTCGGCGTAGCGGAAATTTTTGCATTTGATCTTCACTCAAGCACCGCAGGACGTGGAGAAAAAATTCGGCAACGCGCTTCCAAAAGTGGCGTAAATTTATTGTCATCAAATCAGGAACTCGTCGAAAATTCTGAGGTGATTTTTTCGACCGTCACGGCAAATAAAGCCTTGGAAGCGGCAGAACAAAATGCGCGGTACTTAACTGCGCAACACCTCTACGCCGATTTAAATTCTATTTCACCCAATCTCAAAAAAACGATTGGGGAATTAATTGAAACGCATCGCGCCGCTTTTGTGGAGATAGCGATTATGTCTCCGGTTCCTCCGCACGGGCATCGTGTCCCAATGTTTTTGGGCGGAAGACACGCGCAAAAATTTGTAGATTTATTTTCACCGCTGGGAATGAATTTAGAAATTATCTCGGAAGAAATCGGCGCGGCTTCGGCGACGAAAATGTGTCGCAGCATTATGGTCAAAGGGATGGAAGCATTGTTTTTAGAATGTGTACTTGGCGCGGTTCCGTACGGTGCAGATGAACGCGTTTTCGCTACACTGGAAGAAACAATGCCGGGGATGAACTGGAAAAAAATGGCGAGCTACATGGTCGGACGCGTGATCGAACACGGCGAACGACGCGCACGAGAGTTGGAGGAAGTCGCGGCGACGCTGCGCGATATTGGCGTAGAACCGATAATGACAGAAGCGATTGTCAAACGGCAGGATTGGGGCGCGAGCCTGAATTTATTGGCTGAATTCGGTGGTAAGCCGCCGGAAGATTATCGCGCAGTGGTCAATGCTATAGCTGAGCGTAAGTGAGAAGTGAGTGAATAAAAATGAGCAAACGACGCAGCCTTGAAATCCCCGGCTTGCAGCACGAGAATCCGATTCCGGTCGCTTCGCAAATCGGGTCGTTTCTGGTGACGAGCGGAATTTTCGGGAAAGACGCAAGTACTGGAATGATTCCCCCAGGTATTGAAGAGCAATGTTGGCAGATGTTCGCCAACATTCGCTTGATTCTCGCAGCGGCAGGCGGTACGCCGGAAGATATTATCAAGATGACAGTTTGGGTGAAGGATAAAGCGTTACGTCCGCATATCAATAAAGAATGGTTACTGATGTTTCCTGATGAAACTTCTCGTCCGGCGCGTCATAGCCTTTTGAATTCAGATTTGCCGGGAACTGCTTTGGTACAGTGCGAAGTGATGGCGATACTTGACGCCATAGACCACGGATGACGCGGATTGAGCGGGTTTTCGCTGATCTGACCTGCTTAACTTGATCGCTCTTCCCGAATTTATTGTGAAACGACGGAACCTAAACCGCGAACTTTTTATGGAACTAAAACCCCCAACGCCACGCCTTGAACCGTTGTGCCATGTCGCCGTCAAAATCGGCGCACCACAAATGATCGGAGCCGTACTCACGGGCGAACGTCGCATCATTCCCATCACGGGCGGGCGTTTTGAAGGTGCGAAAATGCGCGGCGAAATTCTTCCCGGTGGAGCCGATTGGCAAATCGTCGCATCTGATGGAACGGCAATGCTCGAAGCGCGATACACACTCCGCACGGATGATGGCGCATTGATTTATGTGCGCAACTCAGGGTTTCGTCACGGGCCGCCGGAAGTTCTCGCGGCGATTGCGCGAGGCGAACAGGTTGATCCGCATAAATATTATTTTCGCGCTTCTCCGACCTTTGAAACTGGCGATAAAAAATATGCGTGGCTCAATCGCATCATTTGCGTTTGTTCCGGCGTCCGCACCAAAGAAGAAGTATTACTTGATTTTTACGAAGTGAAATAATTTATGAATAATTACAAAACAGACGTGGTTGGAAGTTTATTGCGTCCAGCGTATCTCAAAGACGCCCGCACTGAATACGAAGCCGGAAAGCTCTCCGATATTGCCTTCAAACAAATCGAAGACCGCGCCGTAGATGAAGCCATCGCCTTGCAGGAACGCGCCGGAATCGCAGTTCTCACGGATGGCGAATTACGCCGCTATGCTTTTTACGGGCATTTGATTGATGCCGTTGATGGCTTTGATAAATACGGTGGATGGGCGATTCCGTTTCGTGACGAAGCGGGTGAAGAACTCGTTTTGCAACGTCCTGTCGTCGTGTCAAAGCTTCAGCGCAAGCGTCACATGTGCGCGGAAGAATTTACTTATCTCAGAGCGAAAACCAAAGCCCCGGCGAAAGTCACACTGATTAGCGCACAACAAGCAGCGGCCTATTACGACAGCGAAAAATCCAAGTCGGCGTATGCGACGGTGGATGCTTATCTCGCCGATCTCGTAGACATTTTGCGCGGCGAAGTTGCTGAACTCATTCGACTCGGTTGCAACTATATTCAAATTGATTCACCGCAATATACGGCACTGCTGGATCCGGTTTTACGCGAAGGCTATCGCGCACGCGGCAACGATCCTGACCGCCTGCTTGAGCTGGCGATTGAAATGGATAACGCCGTCATTGGTAATAATCCCGGCATCAGTTTCGGACTCCATTTGTGTCGTGGGAACAATCAAAGCAAATTTTATGCGCAGGGCGATTATGGCCCGATTACGAAGGTTTTCAGCCAGACAAAATTTGATCGCTTCCTCCTGGAATTTGATGATGCGCGTTCGGGCGGATTTGAACCGTTAGCCGAAGTGCCGGAAGACCGCACCGTCGTACTGGGTCTTATCAGTTCTAAAAAAGCTGCGCTCGAAAATAAAGCTGAATTGAAATCGCGGATTGCAGAAGCTGCGAAATTTGTCCCGCTGGAACGGTTGTCGTTAAGCCCGCAATGCGGCTTCGCTTCAACGCTGGAAGGCAATCACTTAACTGAAGCCGATCAGGAAGCCAAGCTGCGATTGTCTTCAGAAATTGCCAGTGAGGTATGGAGTAATTAATGCAGAAGCCCGCACGCAGTAAGGGCGCGATCTCAAATGTGAAGACACCCTTACTGTGTGCGGGCTTCTGCATTGTAAATTAAGATGACTGATTCACCTGCCATCACCGCGACAGAGTTTATCCCCGTCAATTTCCTCGACGCGCAAGTTAACGTCGAACGCCGCGCTGACGGGACGCTGGTTTTGCGTTCGCCTGAAATACTTGCGCCGTACGCTCGCTGCCTCGGCGAATTTCTTGAACGCTGGGCGCGGGAAAAACCAGAGCAAATTTATCTGGCGCAACGTGATGGTGATGGATGGCGGACGCTGACTTTCGGGGAAACGCGAACACAGGTTCGCACTATTGCGACGGTGCTACTCGCGCATAATTTATCGGCTACGCGACCACTGGCAATTCTTTCAGAAAATTCGATTGAACATGCCTTGATGGGATTAGCGGCGATGCATGTTGGAATTCCGTATGTCCCGATTTCGGCTTCGTATTCGTTGCTGTCGCGGGATTTTAAAAAGCTTCGTACGATTTTTTCCCTGCTTACTCCCGGATTGGTTTTCGTGGATGACGGGCAACGCTACGCACCTGCTTTGGCTGCGCTTGAGCCGTACGATTTTGAGTTGGTCACGGCGCGAAATCCTGAAGCCGTAACGCGACCGTCGCAGTCATTTGCGTCATTCCTGGAACGGGAAAATGTAGCAGAAGTTGAGCTTGCTTTCGCCGCCATCCACGCCGATACGATTGCAAAATTCCTGCTCACTTCCGGCTCGACAGGCGAGCCGAAAGCTGTGATTAATACGCAACGGATGATGTGTTCTAATCAGCAGGCACACGCACAGGCGTGGCCGTTTTTGACGGAAGAACCTCCCGTGCTGGTGGATTGGTTGCCGTGGAATCATACGATGGCTGGTAACTTTAATTTCGGAATGGTTCTCGTGAATGGTGGGTCGTATTACATTGATGAAGGTCGCCCGATGCCGGGAATGATTGAGAAAACCGTACGAAATCTACGCGAAATTTCTCCCACGATTTATTTGAATGTGCCGCGCGGCTACGAAGCCTTATTACATTTTTTAGAAACCGATGCTGAGCTGCGACGGAATTTTTTTGCGCGCCTGAAAATCATGTTATACGCCGGAGCCGCGCTCCCCGCGAATTTATGGGAACGCCTGAACTGCGTCGCCGTCGCTGAACTTGGCAAGCGCATTTATCTGACCGTTGGTTATGGTGCGACGGAAACTGCGCCCGGAGTGACGGTGGTTCATTTTGAAACTTCGCGCACGGGCGGGCTGGGGCTTCCGGTTCCCGGTGTCGAAGTCAAAATGATTTCGGTGAGCGGAGGTGATAAATATGAATTACGCGTGCGGGGCGAAAACGTTACGCCTGGTTATTGGCGGCAGGATCACCTGACTGCCGCTGCGTTTGATGAAGAAGGGTTTTATAAATTAGGTGATGCGGCGCGGTTTGTTGATCCCGATGATCCAGCGCAGGGGATTGAATTCGCGGGACGTGTTTCTGAAGAATTTAAGCTGACCAGCGGCACGTGGGTTCACGTGGGAGCGTTGCGCGTCAAAGCGATTTCCGCATTGGCTCCCGTCGCGCAGGATATTGTGATTACAGGTCACGACCGCGATGAAATCGGATTTTTAATTTTTCCCAGCCTGGCAGGTTGTCGCAGCCTTTGCCCTGATTTGAACAACGATTTATCACTGACAGAATTGTTGTCAGATGATCGTGTGCGCGAAGCCGTGCGAGTTGGCATGCAGGAATTAAAGCAACAAGGCGGAGGCAGTTCGACCTACGCCACTCGTGCTTTGTTGATGGTGGAGCCGCCGTCCATTGATGCTGGAGAAATTACGGATAAAGGCTATCTCAATCAACGTGCCGTGTTGGAACGGCGGACGGAATTAGTTGAGGAAATTTATCAAAAATCAGAGTGTGTGATTGTCCTTTGAATTATGAATTGCCACGCAACTTTAGTGCGTGGTAAGGGTCAAGTAACAAAAAAGGCTTTAGCCAAATATTTGAGAAGTAATCAAAAAGCGCTGTTTCTTTAGGCTAAAGCAAATCGGAAAAAGAATATTTTATGAATTCGGCTCAAGCCTCCACGCTATACACAAGCTGCCACGAGTTAAAACTCGTGGCAATTCATCTACGAGCTTCTGGAAATTGCGCGAATCATTTATAAAAGGAAATTATTAAATGACCAAACCAAATGGAATAACCGCAAGCTGGGATGATGTCTGGCTCGCTGACGGCGTACGGACGCCGTTTGTAGATTACATCGGCACACTCGGATTAATTTCTCCCACTGATCTCGGCATCAAAGTCGCCCGCGAAGTTTTCAAGCGTTCCGGTTTATCCGCCTCTGATGTCGGCATCGTCGTCGCTGGAAATGTTGCGCAAGCCAGCTTCGATGCCTTTATGCTGCCGCGTCACATCGGGCTGTATTCAGGCACTCCGCAATCAGCTCCGGCGCATCTGGTGCAGCGCGTTTGCGGTACAGGCATCGAAGCGATTATGCAAGTTTCCGATGCGATTGCACTTGGTCGCGCAGAACTGGGGTTAGCTGTTTCTGCCGAATCTATGACGCGCAATCCGGTCGCCGCGTACACGCATCGCAGCGGCTTTCGCATGGGGCAAGTCGAATTCAAAGATTTTTTGTGGGAGGCGTTACTCGACACCGGGTCGAATTGCACGATGGGGATGACGGCGGAAAATCTGGCGAAGCAATATGGCATCACCCGCGAAGAAGTTGACGCCTACGCCGCTCGCAGTTTTGAAAAAGCCCTCGCCGCTCAAGCCAGCGGATTTCTCGCCGGAGAAATTACGGCTGTCGTAGATGAAATTTTTGAAGTCGAAGGATTGCAAACCCGCAGCATTAAAATGCCACGTGGAAATAAAGAAGCGGCAGTGGATACGCACATTAAACCTTCACCGCTGGAAGTGCTGGCGAAGATCAGGCCTGCGTTTGGCGGCGTCCAGACTGGCGGAAATAGTTCGGCGATTGTAGACGGGGCGGCGGCGGCGTTGGTCGCTTCGGGGCAATATTTAAAGGCTCACAATAAAATTCCACTCGGCAAAATTGTGGCAGGCGCGACAGTTGGCGTCGCACCGGAAATTATGGGCATCGGCCCGGTTCCGGCGATTCAAGCCGTCCTCGAAAAAGCAGGTTTATCATTGGATCAAATTGATCGCGTTGAAATTAATGAAGCGTTTGGCGCACAGGTCATAGCTTGTGCGCGTGAATTGAAACTCGACGAAAATAAATTGAACGTCAATGGTGGAGCGATTGCCATTGGGCATCCATTGGCAGCAACTGGCATCCGTTTGTCGGTCACAGTAGCGCGCGAATTGAAACGGTCAGGCACACGCTATGGCATCGCTTCGGCGTGTATTGGCGGCGGTCAGGGCATTGCGTTGCTGATTGAAAATACAGATGCAGCGTAAGAAATGTCGCAAATAATATTTTCTATTAGCCCAGCCCGTTTACGGCTGGGAAAAGTTGTGGCAAGCACCGCCCAGCCCGGTTTATCGGGCTTCTCAACTGCTTTAGCTCAAAGCCCGATAAATCGGGCTGAGATAATTAATTCGCATCCTAACCCAGCCGTAAACGGGCTGGGCTAACGGAAAAAATGTGCGTAGATCACGATTAAAAATCTTTTTTACATTAGGAGAAATCATCAAATGAAACTTCAAGGAAATATCGCTATTGTTACCGGAGGCGGTTCAGGATTAGGTGCAGCCACGGCGGAAACTCTCGCCGCCGCAGGCGTCAAAGTCGCTGTCCTCGACATCAATCAGGAAGCGGCGGAAGCCGTCGCCGCTAAAATCGGTGGCATCGCAATTGTCTGCGATGTCGCCAGTCCTGAAGCCGCTGAAGCTGCGATTGCGCAGGCACGTGAAGCACACGGCGCAGCCCGTATCCTTATTAACTGCGCGGGCATCGGCGTAGCCAAGCGAATTCTCGGCAAAGAAGGCCCGCAAGCTTTGTCAGATTTTGAACGCGTCATTCGCATCAATTTGCTCGGCAGTTTTAATATGCTGCGACTGGCGGCGGCGGACATGTCGAAGCTCGAACCCTTGGAAGACGGCGAGCGCGGCGTGATTGTGAATACGGCTTCAGCGGCGGCGTTTGATGGGCAGCTTGGGCAGGCGGCGTATTCCGCTTCCAAAGGCGGCATCGTAGCGATGGCATTACCTGCGGCGCGTGAACTCGCGCAGTTCGGTATTCGTGTCATGACGATTGCGCCGGGATTATTCCTGACTCCGCTGCTCGAGAATTTGCCGGAAGAAATTCAGAAGAGCCTGGCAGCTTCGATTCCGTTTCCAAAACGGTTGGGAGCTGCGCAGGAATTCGCTGATCTCGCTGCGCATTGCGTGACGAATATGTCACTGAACGGTGAAGTTATTCGCTTGGATGGGGCGTTGCGCTTGCCGCCGCGATAGCAGGATGTGGCGCGGGTTCTTTACCCGCGTCTTTATTTCACAAAACTTAAAGAAGGCGATTAAAGAAATCGCCCCACATCATTGGTGTTTATGCGAACACAAATTGGCATCGTCGGTGCAGGTCCCGCAGGATTGCTGCTGGCGCATTTGCTGCGCTTGCAGGGGATTGAATCCATCGTCGTCGAAAATCGGAATCGCAGCTATCTTGAAGACCGCGTCCGCGCCGGAGTTTTGGAACAGGGAACCGTAGACATCCTCAATGAATCCGGTGTCGGCGAACGATTAAATAAACAAGGCTTAATTCATCACGGCATCGAATTAAGCTTCAATGCCAAACGGCATCGCATTGATTTGCATGAATTGACGAACGGTCGCGCGATCACTGTTTACGGGCAACAGGAAGTCGTGAAAGATTTAATCAAAGCGCGATTGGACGCAAGTGCTCCGTTATTTTTTGAAGTTGAAAAAACGAGCATTCACGATTTAGAAACTGCCCAACCGAAAATTCGTTTTACGAAAGACGGCGAAGCGCAGGAAATCGTTTGTGATTTTATTGCGGGCTGCGATGGTTTTCACGGCATTTGTCGTCCCAGCATTCCAACCGGAATTCTGAACTTTTATGATCGCGTTTATCCGTTCGGATGGCTGGGAATTCTGGCGGAATCCAAACTTCCATCAGAAGAATTAATTTATTGTCATCACGAACGCGGCTTTGCCTTATTTAGTATGCGGACGCCGGAAATCACGCGGCTTTATTTGCAATGCGAACCCGACGAAGACATTGCGAATTGGGGCGATGATCGCATTTGGGCGGAACTTGAATTACGTTTAGGCGCGAGTGATTTAATTTTGAAAGAAGGACGGATTTTGAACAAAGGCGTGACGCCGATGCGCAGCTTTGTCACGGAGCCGATGCGATACGGCAATTTATTTTTAGCCGGAGACGCCGCACACATCGTCCCGCCCACTGGTGCGAAGGGAATGAATTTAGCGATGGCGGACATTCGTGTTTTGTCACAGGCGTTCACGGATTATTATCAGTCAGGCAAAAATAATTTGCTCGAAACGTATTCCGAAACCTGTCTGCGCCGCATCTGGCGAGCCGAGCATTTTTCGTGGTGGATGACTTCTTTGATGCATCGCTTTCCTGAGACAAATCCGTTTCAGCAAAAGATGCAATTGGCAGAATTGGAATACGTGGTCAGCTCACGCGCCGCCGCGACCGCATTGGCTGAAAATTATGTCGGCTTACCGTTCTGAGTACAGGAACATTAGATTAAGGAAAGAGATTCTGAAATCTATCGGTTAGCTATTTTCCAATAGCCCAGCCGTTCACGGCTGGGTAGGTAAGGAAGAATTTTTAAAGGGCGGTTCACCGTCCTTGTCTCCTGGCTTAAGCCCTTGCCAAGCCCGATAAATCGGGCTGCGGTAGTTATGCGAAAACTACCCAGCCGTAAACGACTGGGCTACTAAAAAAATATAGAAATCGCAGGAATAAAAATGACCCCTGAAAACAAATCCGAAAATTCAAATCTGAAATATGCCTGGTACGTCGCCATCGTCCTGATGCTGTGCAATACGTTGTCCTTTATTGATCGGCAAATCCTGGCGTTGCTGGTGACGCCGATCAAGCTGGAACTGGGCATCAGTGACAGCTCCATGGGATTATTGCATGGGCTGGCATTTGGAATTTTCTATACCGTGCTGGGGATGCCGATGGGACGCATTGTAGACCGTGGCAATCGGCGTAATCTCGTTGCAGCAGGAATTTTTTTCTGGAGTCTGGCGACCGCCGCGTGTTCGTTGACCGGCAGGTTTAGCACATTGTTTCTGGCGCGGATGGGTGTTGGTGTTGGCGAGGCAACGCTTTCTCCTTCGGCTTTCTCGCTGCTTTCCGATTACTTCCCGAAAGAAAAACTAGGGCGGGCGTTGAGCGTTTTTTCAATGGGAGTATTTTTCGGCTCCGGTCTGGCTCTGATCGTGGGTGGAATGATTATTCAGCATGTCGGATCGTGGCGCACAACATTTTTAATTGTCGGTGCGCCGGGCTTGATCGCCGCTTTGTTGATGTTCACGATTAAAGAACCGATCCGAAAAAATTTGTTGGGTGAAAAAGATTCCAAGCTGAGCATTGCGGAAGTTTTCGCGCAGGTGAAACTGCGCTGGCAATCAGTCGCGGGAATTTGTCTCGCGTTTGCGTTTCAAGCGATGTGCAATTACGCGCAACAAGCGTGGCTCGCAACTTATTTTATCCGCGTCCACGGATGGAAGCCAACAGAAACAGGGTTTATGCTCGGAATAATTACGTTAATTACGGGATTGCTTGGAGCCTTCTCTGGCGGCATTCTTTGCGATTTCTGGCAGAAGCGAGGCAAAACAGATGCGCCCTTGCGCGTCGGCGTACTTGCGACTTCCTGCGCCGGAGTTTTCTTTTGTCTGGCAATGGCTATGAATGTTTTAAATTGGAAAATCGCTTTGCTCGTCCCGGCATATTTCTTTCTGGCGATGCCGATTGGCAGTTCGTACGCGGCGTTGCAACTGATCCTGCCCAATCAGGTACGCGGACAGGTCGGCGCGTTGCAGGTCTTCACCCTGAATTTATTCGGATTAATTTTGGGTCCTTATTTACCGGGATTTTTCAATGATTTCTTGTTCAATGATCCGAAGATGGTCGGCACTTCGCTGGCGATCACAGTTGGGGCGGCTTCACTGATTTCAGCAATTCTGTTTCGACTCACTTATAAATCCTACCGCAAGCATTATGCTATGATGCACGTTTCTTAGGTCAGTTTGGTGCGCCAGCATCCTGCTGGCTACAGCGCAAACAACTAAATATCGCCACCAGGATGGTGGCGCACCAAGCTTGCCGGCAGGATGCTGGCGTACCAAATTATGATTACCGGAGAATTGAAATCACAAGTTGACCGTCTGTGGGATGCGATTTATTCAGGGGGGATTTCAAACCCGCTGGAAGTCATCGAACAAATCACGTACCTGCTTTTTATCAAGCGGCTGGATGATCTGCACATCGCACAAGAGAAAAAAGCCAATCGTTTACATCGTCCCTTGAACAGCCCGTTTTTAATCCTGAACAGGAAAATTTGCGCTGGTCGCGCTTCAAGCATGAAGCTCCGGCGGAGATGTACCGGCTCATTGCCGAAAAGGTTTTTCCGTTCATTAAAGAACTGCAAAGCGAGCGCGAAGATTCGACCTATTCCCATCACATGCGGGATGCGCGGTTTACGATTCCGACTCCGGCTTTGCTGGCGAAGTCGATGGATATGATTGACCTCATCCCGATGGAAGAGCGGGACACGAAAGGCGATTTGTATGAATATATGCTCGGCAAGATTGCTTCCGCCGGACAGAACGGGCAATTCCGTACGCCGCGCCATATTATTCAAATGATGGTCGAGATGATCGCGCCGCAACCGACGGATATTATTTGTGATCCGGCGTGCGGGACGGGTGGCTTTCTCGTGACGACCAGCGAATATGTCCGAACTCATCATCCACAGGTTTTTACGGATGACAAGCTGCGTCATCATTTCAATGAACGGATGTTCAATGGCTTCGATTTTGATGCAACGATGCTGCGTATTGGCAGTATGAATATGCTGTTGCACGGGATCGAAAACCCGAACATCCGCTACAAAGATTCGCTGTCGGAAGACCACGCCGGAGACGAAGAGGCCTACACTGTTATTCTTGCCAATCCGCCGTTTGCCGGGTCGCTGGATTATGAAAGCTGCGCGAAAGATTTGCAGCAAATTGTCAAAACGAAAAAGACGGAATTGCTGTTCATCGCCCTGTTTTTACGGCTTCTGAAAATCGGCGGCAGAGCGGCGGTCATCGTCCCTGACGGCGTCTTATTCGGTTCCTCGAACGCGCATAAAACGTTGCGGCAATCGCTGGTTGAAGAGCATAAATTAGACGGCATTGTTTCGATGCCTTCCGGTGTGTTCAAGCCTTACGCCGGAGTCTCGACCGCGATTTTACTGTTCACCAAAACCAACAGCGGCGGCACAGATGATGTCTGGTTTTACGATATGAAAGCCGATGGCTTTTCACTGGACGACAAGCGCAACGAGCTTGACCACGCCAGACACGAAACCGACAATATTGCGGATATTCTGACCCGCTGGAAAAATCGCACGGCAGAAAAAACGAGACCGCGTACGGCGCAATCCTTCACTGTTCCGAAGGCTGATATTGCCGCCAACGGCTACGATCTGAGCATTAATCGTTACAAGGAAGTTGTGTATGAACAGGTGCAGCTTGCCGCGCCCAAAGTCATTCTGGCAGAATTGAAAAAGCTGGAGCAGGAAATTCAAAATGAGATGGCGGAATTAGCGGCGATGCTGGGATGATGGGTGTGGCGTACCAATTAGTTGGTGTGCCAGCATCCTGCTGGCACCTGCCACCAGGATGGTGGCGCACCAGTGGCGCAGCGATCAAAGAGAATGATTTTATGATTCAGATAGGGATGACTGAATGGGAGACGATGCTGTGATTAAAGTTATGCTTAAAGACCTCATTCGTGTTCACTACGGAAAGGCACTCAAGTCGGAAGAAAGGCAAGAATCAGGCTTGTCTAGTGTCTATGGTTCCAGCGGAAAAATTGGCAATCATTCAAATTCCTTATTCAGTTTTCCAAGCATAATTATTGGGAGAAAAGGTTCTGTCGGCGCGATAACATTCGTTCCTGAAGGTGGTTGGGTAATTGACACTGCTTTTTACGTTGAAATTTTTGATACCAAAAAAACAGACCTTCGGTATCTCTACTATGCTCTCAAAGATGCAAATCTTGCGAAGCATACGATCACAACATCAATTCCTGGAATCAATAGGGACGACATCTATAGAACTGTAATCCCACTCCCGCCACTGCCCGAACAGCGTCGTATCGCGGCGATTCTTGACAAGGCGGACGCGCTACGCGAGAAGCGGCGGCAGTCCATCGCCACGCTGGATGCGCTGTTGCAGTCCGTGTTTATTGACATGTTCGGCGATCCGGTGACGAATCCGATGGGGTGGGAAGTCAAAAAACTTTCATCCTTCGTTGAGGAATTCAGATATGGAACATCGAATAAGTCTGAAAGCATTGGTAAGCCTACGCTTCGCATTCCAAATGTAGTTGGACAGAAAATTGATTTGGATGATCTGAAATATGTTCCTGTATCTTCGGATGAGTTTGAAAGGCTGAAGTTAGTTGATGGTGATTTACTTTTTGTCCGAACAAATGGAAACCCTGATAATGTTGGGCGTAGTGCTGTTTTTGACAGCAAGTCAATTGAGGCGGTTGGTTATCAAGCAGATGAATTTATCTATGCGTCATACTTGATTCGGGCACGGCTCGACAAGAATCAAGTTGAGGCTATCTTTCTCCAACACTTTCTGAATACTGCTCAAGGTCAGAGGGAATTACGTTCTCGTTGTCGAACATCGGCAGGGCAATACAACATTAATACCGAATCTCTTGGAGCAATCACTGCACTTGCTCCACCGTTGCAATTACAACATGAGTTCATACGACGAGTGATCAAAATAAGAAGTCTCGAACGCAATTTATTGAAAGATGCAAAGCGAAGTGAGGCACTTTTTCAATCGCTGCAACAACGCGCCTTCACAGGGGAACTCTAGTCGGTGCGCCAGCATCCTGCTGGCTGCCTTGCTCTGCCACTAGGATGGTGGCGCACCAGTTAGTTGGTATGCCAGCATCCTGCTGGCATTTTGGGGGAGGGGACTATAATTATAAAGCCACCAGGATGCTGGCGTACCAGAAGCAGCCAGCAGGATGCTGGCACACCAGTTAGACCAATGAGGATGAATCAGCAAAAGTATACAGTACTGACAAAGGCGGAGGCATTTCGGCGAGGGATGCCGGGATGGAGTTCGCGCGGGTATTTACCGCATTATCACGCGGCGGGGAAAATGCAGCATGTGACGTTTCGGTTGGCGGATTCGCTGCCGTTAGAGGTGGTGGAAAAGTGGCAGGAGGATTTGCGCATCCTACCGGAATCAGAAGCGAAAAAAGAAAAATATAAGCTCGTTGAAAAATATCTGGATGCCGGACACGGCAGTTGTTGGATGAACGACCCGCACGTCGCGGTTATCGTCCAGGATGCGTTGTTGCACTTTGAGGGAGAACGGTATGAATTAGAGGCGTGGTGCGTGATGCCGAATCATGTGCATGCGTTATTCACTCCGCTGGAAGAATGGACGTGGCAGAGCATTCTGCATTCATGGCAATCGTTCACGGCACTACACTGCAATCGGCTGCTGGAACAGACAGGGCAATTCTGGCAGCGTGAGCCATTTGATCGCTTCATCCGTGACGAACACCATTTTCAGGCGGTCGTGCGTTACATTGAAAATAATCCGGTGAAAGCGGGACTGTGCGAGAAACCGGAAGATTGGGAATGGAGTAGTGCGCGAGTTCGTGCGAAAATTTAGCTTAGAATTGGTACGCCAGCATCCTGCTGGCTGTGTTTAATTTGCCAGCAAGATGCTGGTGCACCAGAAAAACAGCCAGCAGGATGCTGGCAGACCAGAAGAAATGCCAGCAGGATGCTGGCGTACCGACACGGGGGGGAATATGTCCAATTTTGTCTTCCTCAAAACTGAATGGACAGAGCTTTACGCTTCGGCTCGCCAGGCGGAAAATCTGATTCGTAATGATGCGCGGTCAAGCTGCTTTTATGCGCGGCGGACGCTGGAACTGGCGATTGAATGGTTGTACCAGCACGATGGTGCGCTCCAGCGTCCGTACGACAATAATCTCAGTGCCTTAATTTACGAACCATCCTTCAAAAATAATCTCTCTGGTGATTTGTTCCTCAAGGTCAAGAACATCAAGGATGACGGCAACCTCGCCGTTCATGGTCGCAAATCCATGACGGAACGCGACGCGCTGCGAACGGCCAAAGAACTGTTTCATTTTTTGTACTGGATCGCACGAACGTATACGCGCACGGCTGTCAAAAATTATGATGGGCTTAATTTCGACGAAGCCAAAGTTCCGCCGCAGGTGACGACAATCGTGAAGCAGACGGTTCAGCATCTGAAAAAACTGGAAGAAGAAATCCGTCAGAAAAATGCCGAGCTGGCAAAAATATCGTTGGCGCAGGCGGATACGGATACGCAAATTGAGCAGCTCAAAAAAGAGATTGCCGAAGCGAAAAAGAAAAACGAAGCGGTTCCCGATACGCACGATTATTCAGAAGCGGAAACGCGGCTGCATCGCATTGACGGGTTGCTGCGCGAAGCGGGCTGGGCTTTGGATAAATCCGAAGACCGGGAATTTGAAGTGACGGGGATGCCCAATGAAAAAGGCCTCGGCTACGCGGATTATGTGTTGTGGGGCGATAACGGAAAACCGCTGGCAGTGGTGGAGGCGAAGCGGACTTCAAAAGACCCGCGCATCGGGCAGCAACAGGCAAAACTGTATGCGGATTGTCTGGAAAAAATGACGGGGCAGCGACCGCTGATTTTTTATACCAACGGCTATCAGACGTGGCTCTGGGATGACCTGAATTATCCGCCGCGTGAAGTGCAGGGTTTTTACAAAAAAGATGAGCTTGAACTGTTGATTCAGCGGCGTCTTTCGCGCCGGGAATTAGCGGGGGGAAGCGGTCAATGAAGCGATTGTGGAGCGGTATTATCAAATCGAAGCCATCACGCGCGTCGCTGAACATTTTGGCACTCAGCAACGCAAATCGCTGATCGTGATGGCGACTGGAGCGGGGAAGACGCGCACTGTGATTGCGCTCTGCGAATTGCTGCAACGCTGCAACTGGATCAAGCGCGTCCTGTTTCTGGCGGATCGCGTTGCCCTCGTCAAACAGGCGACGAACGCTTTCAAAAAACATTTACCGGATTCAAGTCCGGTCAATCTTGTGACGGAACGAATGGCGACCGGCAGCCGCGTGTATGCCTGCACCTATCCCACCATGATGGGGCTGATTAATGAAAAAGACGACGGAGTCAGCCGCTTTGGTATTGGACATTTCGATCTCATTGTCATTGATGAAGCGCACCGTTCTATTTATCAAAAATATCGGGCGATCTTCGGTTATTTTGATTCGCTGCTGATCGGTTTGACGGCGACGCCAAAAGATGAAGTTGACCGGAATACCTACTCACTTTTTGATTTGGAAAAAGGTGCGCCAACTTCGTCGTATGAATTGACGCAAGCGGTGACAGATGGCTTTCTCGTGCCGCCGAAGCCGATTGAAGTTCCCTTGAAATTTGTCGAGCAAGGCATCCGGTATGATGAATTGACGGAGGAAGAAAAAGAACAATGGGAAGCGGTGGATTGGGACGAAGAAGGACAAGTCCCGGAATCGGTTGAAGCGGCGGCACTGAATAAATGGTTCTTCAACGAAGATACGGTTGATAAAGCACTGGCGACGCTGATGCAGCGCGGTCAAAAAGTTGCTGGCGGGGATGTGCTGGGCAAGACCATTATCTTTGCCAAAAATCACGCGCACGCGGTGTTTATTCAGGAACGCTTTGATAAAAATTATCCGCATTACAAAGGCACGTTTGCGCGGGTGATTGATAATTATGAAGCCTACGCCGAAAGCATTCTGGATGATTTCTCGAACGTAGATAAGCGTCCGCAAATTGCGATTTCCGTAGACATGCTCGACACGGGCATTGACATCCCGGAAGCGGTGAATCTGATGTTCTTCAAGATCGTCCGCTCGAAAACGAAGTTTTTTCAGATGGTCGGGCGCGGGACGCGGCTGCGGCCTGATTTGTTCGGCCCCGGTGATGATAAGCAATTTTTTTACATTTTTGATTGCTGCCGGAATCTCGAATTCTTTAGTCAAAACGCGAAAGGTGTTGAAGGGAACAGTCAGGATTCGCTCAGTACAAAGATTTTCAAAACACGTCTGGAACTGCTTGAAAGCTTTCGCCGGATGACGAGCGATGATGAAGGAATAAAGGAACTGGATCGGGATATTTCCGGTACGCTCCGCAATGAAGTCGCGGCAATGAATACGGATAATTTTGTGGTTCGTCCGCATCGGCAACAGGTTGAAAAATACCGCGAAGAAGCGGCGTGGGAAACATTAGACGCCGAAGAATTTTCTGAAATTGAACATATCCTGGCGGGGCTTCCGAACGAATTGGAACCGGAAGACGAAACTGCCAAACGGTTTGATTTGTTGTTGCTGAAACTGCAACTGTCATTGCTTCAGATTGACATGTCCTATAATCGCCTATGTGGACAAGTGAAAGAAATTGCCCATCGGTTGGAAGAAAAACAAAGTGTGCCGATGGTCAGAGCACAGCTTGAGCTGATTCTGGATTTGCAACAGGATGAATATTGGGCGGACATTACGTTGCCGATTCTGGAAGAGGTGCGGCGACGGTTGCGCGATTTAGTGAAATTCATTGATCGCAAGCAGCGAAAAATCGTGTACACGGATTTTGAAGATGAATTGGGAGAACTGCGGGAAGTGGAATTCAGCGGGCTGACTTTATCCGCTGACCGCGCACAGTACCAGAAAAAAGTAACTCATTTTCTGAAGGCACATGAAAACCATCTGGTGCTTCACAAACTCAAACGGAATTTGACGATTACTGCCAGCGACATCGCAGAAATTGAGCGCATCTTTTTTGAGTCCGGCGAAATTGGAACCAGAGAAGATTTTGAAAAAGCGTACGGTCAACAGGAACATCTCGGATTGTTCATCCGCAAGCTGGTCGGGCTGGATCGGGAAGCTGCCAAAGAAGCTTTTGGCGAATACTTGTCGCACAAATTGCTCAGCGCGAATCAGATTCGCTTCATTGATCAGATGATTGATTACCTGACACAGAATGGCGTGATGGATGCAGGGATACTTTACGCGCCACCATTCACCGATTTTAGTCCATCAGGATTAGATGGCGTTTTCAATGATACTGACGCGACTCGAATCGTCTCAATTTTAGAGATGATTCGGGAAAATGCAGCGGCGTGAGAAATTGCCCGGAGGAAACGCAGAAAGCTGAAGAAATTATTTCACAAGCTTGTTGCGGCAAATGTTGCGGCAGAAATTTCAAGATTTATGTAAATGATTGAAAATAATGGTCAGCCCGGGGAGATTTGAACTCCCGACCTCTTGCACCCCAAGCAAGCGCGCTACCAGGCTGCGCTACGGGCTGAAACTGGATGGACACGAAAAAGCCGAGAGTTGATCTCGGCTTTTTCCGTCTTGATTGTCAATCAACGCGGGTTAATCTATAACATCGCGGTTCAGCGAAGTCAACATATCCTCAAGCATTAATTTTAGCCGTTGTAAGGCATCACGCGAGAGTGGGCTGCCAATGGTCGCGGTCACATTCGTCAGACCTGACGCCAGCATTTCCTGTCCGACATGAACATTGGGCGTGGAGGTCATGGCAGGTTCAAAATCTGAAGCCGTGGCACCGGGCGGGACGACTTTAAAACGGGTCGAGCTGCCGCGTCCTTCGCCCTGAAGTTTCTTCTTTGCACCGGCAATGGTGAAGCCTTCATCGTACAACAAGCTGCGGATGCGTAACGCCATCTCGACATCTTTGCGGCGATAGGTTCGCTGACCCGCTCGATTTTTCTGGGGTTGCAGCATCGGGAATTCAGATTCCCAGTACCGCAACACATGCGCCTGTACACCCACCAAATCGCAGACCTCACCAATCTTAAAAAATAACTTATCGGGAATCACGGAATACTCTTGTTTAGCGGTTAACATAGCCATAAAGAAAATAGTTGATGAGGCTGGTAATGCTTTATCAGATAGATTTCATTGTGCGAGAGGGGCGGAAAACGAGTACTTTCCTTTCAGGTAATTGAATGTCACTACCTGTCATTGGATTACGACCTCTGCGGGCACGACGTGTCACTACTTCCAAAGAACCGAATCCAACAATGTGAATTCCGCCTCCACTCAATAACTGCTTTTTCATGATGGTAAAGACCAAGTCCACAATTCGTTGAGCTTCCAAGTTGGAGACGCCACCGTGTCTGTCATAAATCGCACGAGCTAAATCTGCTCTCGTCATCACCATTCCCTCCCTGTAATCATTCGTGGAGTCAATATGTTACGGCTAGTTCCTTAACCGTGTCAATGAAGTTTTAACCGTGTCGAGACATAGAAGCAGGAATTTTGCAAATTTGTCGGTGATTGTTTTTTGGCTTTTGGTCTTTGGTTTTGGCTGAAGTGATGAAAATATTTAGTCTGAAATGCATATTCACCTCTGCCTTTCCCCGGATATTTACTAATCGTGAGAGAGTCAAAGACCAAAAGCCAAAACTCAAAGACCTGATTCATGAACACTGCTGATCGCTTCGTCCAGCGTCTTAATTGCAAAATCGCATTGACTCCGATCAATCACCAGCGGCGGCGAAAGTCGAATCGTACTCGCTCCGCAACCCAGCGTAATCAGCCCGCGCTTGAAGCATTCGTTTTCGACGTGATGCAAGGCTTCGGGATGCGGTTCTTTGCTGTTCCGGTTTTTTACTAATTCGATTCCAATCATCAATCCTTTGCCGCGTACGTCGCCAATGATCTGATGTTTATTCATCAATTCGCGCAAGCCTTCCATTAAGTACTCCCCCATTTCGGCGGCGTTTTGTAACAAGCTTTCCTCAATTAATTCAATGGTGGCCAGCGAAGCAGCAATCGCCACGGGATTGCCGCCAAATGTCGAAGCGTGCGCTCCCGGCATCCATTGCATCAAATCTGAACGCGCAATTGTCGCGCTGAGCGGTAAGCCGGAAGCAATGCCTTTGGCCGCTGTCATGATGTCCGGCACAAAATCGAAATGCTCCGACGCAAACCATTTTCCGGTGCGTCCGAAGCCCGATTGCACTTCGTCAGCGATGACTAAAATCCCGTGACGCTCCGCAATGCTTTTCAGCGTTTGAAGGAACGAAGCAGGTGGCACAATATATCCGCCTTCGCCTTGAATTGGTTCGACGACGATTGCCGCGCAGTCTTCAGGTGGAACGGTAGTTTTGAATAAAACGTCTTCGATGACACGGGCGCAATGCGGGCCCTTTGATTCAAGTGCGCCACAGGTTTCCTGCGTCAAATTATAAGGACAGCGAAAACAATTGGCGTATGGCACATGCGTCACGTCCAACGCCTGACGCCCGAAGCCCGCCCGTTGTCGCGCTTTGCTCGCGGTCAATGACAATGCGCCCAGTGTCCGCCCGTGAAAAGCCCCAAAGAACGCAATGAATTTTGAGCGTCGCGTCGCGTACATCGCCAGCTTAATCGCGCCTTCAACAGCTTCGGCTCCTGAGTTCCCGAAATGAATTTTTTTGTCGGATGAGCCGGGAGTAAGTGCCGCAATTTTTTCAGCCAGCTTTGGCAACTGCGGGAAGTAAAAATCTGCTGAGCAAACATGTAGAAATTCATCCACTTGTTTTTTGATGGCTGCAATGACATGCGGATGCGCGTGTCCGGTCGCGCAGACGGCGACTCCGGCATTGAAATCAAGGAAGACGTTGCCGTCTACATCTTCCACCATGGCGCCTTTGCCACGCTTGACGACCAGCGGATAGGGGCGCGTATAAGACGGTGAAATATATTTGGAGTCCTGCTCAATAATGGCTACGGCTTGCGGGCCGGGCAGCTCGGTTGTCAGCATCGGAAGCTTGGCTGCGGCTAAATCAATAACATTGCTGGGCGACATAAATACCTCCATGGGAATGGGTCTGGAATTTTCAATCCAAAAAAACGGGGAGCCTGTGGCACATCTTGTTTATTTGGGAGAGTGCTCGCAGGGAGGGGAAATTTAAAAACAAAAAAACGGATGGAGCTTAGTCCGCAAAAAGATTTTTGCGACTGAGTGAGGGGACGTGTTGTCTGATTAAGGTCATCATCAAAGTACAGAATTAAAGTACAGACGAAAGTAAAAACTGCTTTTTCAAGTGAATACGTGATCGGGCTTCGACCCGCTGTAATTATTGCACAGCTCAGGCGAAATAGGCAGCAGGAAAATTTCGTGAGGCGCATGGGTTGCCTCGCTGTGGCAATGTGGCACTTCAGAAAGTGTGACATTACCTGAACCTGTCGCTCACGAAATTCAATAGACTGTAAAAGTCGTAAAACTTAGGTCAGGTCGTCGCCATGCAAAATAAGGTAGTCACCACAAATCGCTGGTGGGTGTATCAACGCGAACGTTTCCCGGTTTTCGCGCACTCGCCGTTGCTGCTCGCTTTCAGCTTTTCCGCCATCAGCTACTCATCTTTGCTGCGTGGCGATTCAGCCTGGCCCGATCTCAAATCCATTGTGACAGCTTTTATCACTTCGCTGATTTTCTTCCTTCAACTTCGTATCGCAGACGAATTCAAGGATTTTGCGGAAGACACTCAATTCAGGCCGTATCGTCCGGTTCCGAGTGGTTTAGTGAAGCTGCGAGAACTGGGATTTATCGGAATAATGGGAGCTGTTACGCAGTTAATTCTGGCGTTGTGGTTGCAGCCCGCACTACTGATTTTATTGTTTATTGCGTGGATCTATTTAGCTTTGATGAGCGTCGAATTTTTTGCCCGCGAATGGCTCAAAGCGAAACCAATTACTTATCTGTGGACGCACATGCTGATTGTTCCTCTGGTGGATTTTTACGCAACAGGATGTGATTGGATGACATTGGGTAAATCACCTCCCGACGGTTTATGGTGGTTTTTAGCAGTCAGTTTTTGCAATGGCATCGTCATCGAAATTGGACGCAAACTGCGTGCGCCTGAAGATGAAGAAGCAGGCGTCCAAACCTACACGGTGTTGTGGGGCAGAACCTCGGCGGTATTGGTTTGGTTCAGTGCAATGTTCGCAACGGCAATCTTTGCAGTACTGGCAGCAAGCAACATTGATTTCGTAGTTCCGGTGGCAAGCGTGCTTTCAATCCTACTGTGCGCCGCTGCAATCATCAGCCTGAGATTTCTTCAGCAGCCCGAATCCAAACGCGCAAAATTATTTGAATTGATGTCTGGCGTCTGGACCTTACTGATGTATTTGAGCCTGGGTGCCATTCCAATGTTGGTCAAAGCAGGAGGTTCCAGATGAGTGTGATTATTTTTCCAAACGATGCCGCCGAAAATATCGGAGGCAAAGCGCAGGCACTCGCTTCGTTACAAAATTCGGGAATGTCAATTCCGGCGTGGTTGGTTGTTACTCCAGCAGCCTTCTGGTCGAGCCTGATCTCAAGGCAGGAATTAATATTTGCTTGTGACGAAGCAGAAATTCAGGCGGCGATTGCTGGTCTTCAGCCACCCGAAAATATTTGCCGCGAAATCGCAAACGCCCTGCAAATATTGTGTCCGAAGAGCGAATCCATAGCTGTACGCTCTTCGGCGATGGATGAAGATGGCGCGGAATATTCCTTTGCCGGACAACTCGAAAGTTTTCTGTTTGTTCCTGCCTGCGAGGTAATGGAAAGAATTGTGGACGTGTGGCGTTCAGGGTTCAGTGCGCGAATTTTCGCCTATCGCCGCGAAAATAATTTGAGTTTTTTGCCTGCGCCCCCGGCGGTTCTGATTCAACGAATGATTCATGCTGATACGGCTGGCGTTGCGTTTGGTGCAGACCCGATCACGGGGCAACGCAACCTCACAATCGTTTCCGCAGTCAATGGCATCGGCGCCGCATTAGTTTCAGGTGAATGCGACGCTGATACGTTTCACGTTAACCGTGAAGATGAAATTGTGGCGCGAAAAGTAGCCGGAAATTTACCAGTTTTGAGCGATGAACAAATCAAAGAAATCGCTACACTCGTCAGAGCTTGTAACCAACATTTCAATCGTCCACAGGACATTGAGTGGGCGATTGAAAATGGTCAGATTTGGTTATTGCAATCCCGCCCCATCACCACTCTGATGAAACTTGCTGACCCGGATGGAGGTCTGAATTTATGGGACAACAGCAATATTGCAGAAAGTTATGGCGGAGTCACTTCGCCACTGACATTTTCATTTGCGCGTCGCGCGTACGAAGAAGTCTACCGTCAATTTTGCCGTTTGATGCTGGTGCCAGCGGCGACCATTGAACAGCACGATCAAACGTTCAGCCACATGCTCGGATTCATTCGCGGACGTGTTTTTTACAATTTGCTGAACTGGTATCGAGTATTGGCGATGTTGCCCGGCTTCAAAATCAATCGCCGGTTTATGGAGCAAATGATGGGCGTGAAAGAAGGTCTGCCCGAAAGTTTGCTGACCGAATTGGAAAGCGCAAGTCAGGGCGAAAAACTCCGCGATAGTCTGAATCTATTGGCTACGATTGGTGGACTGGTCAAAAATCATTTTCGCCTGTCGGTCACAATTTCCGCATTTTATGGGCGGCTGAACGATGCTTTACAGGAGACTAATCCAACGCTGAATGAGATGCGTGCGGATGAATTATCTGCCTACTATCGCAAGATCGAAGCGCAGTTATTGAAGCGTTGGGATGCGCCGCTCATCAATGATTTTTTTGCCATGATTTTTTATGGAACGTTGCGTCGTTTGGTCGAGAAATGGTGCGGCGACAAAGATGGAAGTTTACAAAATAATTTGCTCTGTGGCGAAGGCGGCATTATCAGTGCTGAGCCTGCGAAGCGCATTCAGACGATGGCGGAAAGCGTAAAAAATAATCCAGAATTTATCGAGTTGTTATGTCAAGGAGCTGTCACGGAAATCAATTCTCACCTGCAAAAATCCTCAATTCTCAGTTCTCAATTCTCAACTTATTTACAGCAGTTTGGTGATCGTTGTTTGGACGAATTGAAGCTGGAAAGTGCAACTCTCAATGACAATCCGCTGATGCTTTTTCGTTCGATTGGGAACCTGGCAAAACGATTATCTTTGAATGAAACGGTCGTAAAGAATTCTGAAAATTTGTCACGACGAGCAGCCGAGCAACGCATCAAAGCCTTATTTTCAGGGCATCCGGTTCGTCGGGTGATTTTTAATTGGATTTTGCGCAACGCTCGTGATCGGGTGCGTGATCGGGAAAATTTGCGCTTTGAAAGAACCAGATTATTTGGGCGGGCACGGAGACTTTTCATTGAAATTGGCAAGCGATTTTATGCTGACAATTTACTCAACGAACCACGCGATATTTTTTATCTCGAAGTCGAAGAAATTTTAGGCTTCATTGCGGGCACTGCTACGACGACGAATTTGAAAGCTCTGGTTGCCGTGCGGAAAGCAGAATTTGAACTGCATCGTCAGGCGCAAGCTCCGGCTGATCGTTTTGAAACGCACGGAACAGTTCATCAGGGAAATCAATTTCGATCAATAAAGACGGCATCAATCTCGACAATTGGCGATACGCGTCAGGGACTTGGATGTTGTCCGGGGATTGTACGCGGTAAAGCCCGGGTCATCACTGATCCACGCCATGCGGTGATTCATTCCGGTGAAATTCTTGTCGCTGAGCGGACTGACCCAGGCTGGATTATGTTATTTCCTGTGGCTGCGGCGGTGCTTGTCGAGCGCGGCAGTTTGCTTTCGCATGCCGCTATCGTAGCCCGTGAAATGGGCATCCCGGCCATTGTTTCCCTCGCAGGAATTACGCAATGGTTGAAAGATGGAGACGAGGTTGAGATGGATGGCAGCACGGGAATGGTCAGAAGAATTGCCGCGAACCGGGAACGCCCGCATCCTGCGGGCGAAACCGTTCAAGAGTTGCGCTTTCATCGCAGTTAATTCGTGCGCCACGGATTCGCCCGCAGGATGCGGGCGCTCCCAGGGTGGGCGTTCCCGGTATAAAATATGAAAACTGAGATTTTACAACGCGCTGATTTTTCTGAAATTCGCTACGCCCAATGTTGGGAAGATGCTGACGTTTTGCTGGATGCGCTCGATCTCAAAACCAATCACGTTTGCCTGTCCATTGCCTCGGCAGGAGATAACACAATGGCACTGTTGAGCCGCGCTCCTGAACAGGTGATCGCGCTTGATTTGAGCTTTGCCCAACTTGCCTGCCTGCACCTGCGTGTTGCTGCTTATCAGGAGCTTGAGCATCACGAAATGCTTGAATTTATTGGCTCGCGTGCCAGCTATCGCCGTGAACAACTTTATCATCGTTGTCGCAAATTGCTTCCGCCTGAGACCCGAATATTTTGGGATTCGCATTCAGATGAAATTGCTCAGGGTTTCGGCGGAGCAGGGAAGTTTGAGCGTTATCTGGCAATGTTTCGGAACTACGTTTTGCCGCTGATTCATTCGCAATCTTCTGTCGAAGAATTATTGCGCGATAAAACCGGGACGGAGCGCGAAGAATTTTACGAAACAATTTGGAACACGCGACGCTGGCAAGCTCTCTTCAAAATATTTTTCTCGCGCTTTGTGATGGGGCGGCTCGGTCGTGATCCTGAGTTTTTCAAGTACGTTAACGGCAACGTCGCGGCACGAATTTTGGCACGAACGGAAGCGGCAGCGATTGCCTTGAATCCAGCGGACAACCCCTATTTGCAATGGATTTTAACGGGGCACCACACCACCGCTTTGCCTTTCGCCTTGCGACCTGAAAATTTTGACGCGATCCGGGCGAACCTTGATCGCCTGGGAATTCGCCAGCAATCGCTGGAAGAATTTCTTGCCAATTGCCAATCACATACAATTGACCGCTTTAATCTCAGTAATATTTTTGAATACGTTTCGTTGCCCGGCTATCACGGATTGTTGAATGAATTGGTTCGCGTCAGCCGCCACGAGGCGCGACTGGCCTATTGGAATTTATTTGCTGAGCGGCGTAGACCCGCGTCAATGGCGGATGAAATCAAGCCAATGGAAAATTTAGCCACAAAAGTATTCAAACAGGACAAAGCATTTTTTTATCAGGCAATTGTCATCGAGGAGGTCGTGCATGGCGAATTCAATCATTGGAATGTTAATCATCCTCATCGTGTTTTGCACAATGCTCATCGTGCTCAGAGCGGTGCAGCGCAAATTCAATCCTGACCCCGAACTAATGCGCAAACTCTTTCACGTTGGGATGGGATTATTTGCGTTGTCCTTTCCATTCCTGATCCCGAATCGCTTAACGGCGGGATTGCTGTGCGGCGCAACTATGACGTTGTTGATTGCTTTGCGAAGAGTGAAAAAATTGCGATGTAGCTACGGTGCAGTGCTGGGAAGTGTGGCGCGACGTTCGCACGGAGAGCTTTATTTTGCTGTCGGTGTAACGGTGATATTTTGCCTGGCGAAAAATGAAATGTTGTTGTATTCGATTCCACTTTTAGTGCTGACATTCGCAGATGCGGCGGCGGCTTTGATCGGTGAACATTTTGGCAAACATCGTTTTTGCGTCATCGAAGGACAAAAAAGTATTGAAGGCTGTCTCGCGTTCCTGACTGTCGCCACAGTCTTTACTTATGCACCTTTGGTGATGTTTACTGAAATTAATGTGGAGGATGCGAGGTTGCTTTCCGTCACGCTTGGCTTGGTTCTCACTCTCGTCGAAGCGTTGTCGTGGCGCGGACTGGATAACCTCTTTATTCCCATTGCCGGCTGTCTTTTTCTGAAGAATTTATTGACCAGAACCAATGAGGAATTATTCACCGTGACCCTGCTGACGGTCTTGATAATTTCCGCTTTGGTCTTGGGACAGGAACGAAAATATGTTGACCATAATTCACGATCCAGACAAGCTTGAGCGTTTTTGTCAGATGCCGCCAACGCTCAATCCGCAAGGCATAGCACGACAAAAAGCTGACACTCATTTGATGCTCGAAAATGAAACTGGCGAAGTAACGGCGCGGTGTTCATTATGGTGGAATAATACGCCACCTTATGAAAATCATACGCTTGGGCTAATCGGACACTACTCCGCGAATGACGAGGAAGCTGGAAAAGAAATCTTGCAACAAGCTTGCGCGACGCTTTTATTGCACGGTTGCACAATGGCGGTCGGGCCGATGGATGGCAATACGTGGAACCGCTATCGCCTCATGACTGAGCGCGGGACGCATCTGACATTTTTTCTTGAGCCTGACAATGCTGATGATTTGCCACAGCATTTTTTAGCGAATGAGTTTTCGATTCTCGCGGAATATTATTCTACGATCACAAATGATTTACGGAGGCGCGAT
This sequence comes from Blastocatellia bacterium, assembly GCA_043783625.1. Taxonomy (GTDB): domain Bacteria; phylum Acidobacteriota; class Blastocatellia; order RBC074; family RBC074; genus JAFDVL01. The sequence goes on from JAYVZE010000046.1 coordinate 72,418, forward strand.
CCACGGATGGAAATCGTCGCAGAAAAAATGAAAACCCTCGGCGTGAAAATTCGCTCCATTCAGCCTGAAAATTTTCTGTCGGAGTTATCGAAAATCTACGAAATTTCGCTCGCTGCGTTTCAGTATAATTTTCTTTACACCCCGATTGAAAAATCTGATTTTATTGCGCAATACGAGCAGATCAAAAATTTTGTGCGACCGGAATTAGTCCTCATGGCTGAACACGAAAACCGTTGTGTCGGATTTTTGTTCGCGCTCCCTGAGATGGCACAAGCGCAGCGCGGACAGGCGATTGAGACGTTCATCGTCAAAACTGTCGCCGTCTTGCCCGCACCGGAATTCGCGGGACTTGGGAGCTTGTTAGTGGCACGCAGTCACGAAATCGGTGCTTCACTTGGCTTCACGAATGCCATTCATGCGCTGATGCACGAAGCGAATAAATCACGCAGCATTAGTAAGCATTACTCGCAAGAATTGCGCCGCTATGCACTGTTTGGAAAAGTGTTATGAATATCGTCGAATTATTTCAACAACGCGCGAAGATACATCCAGATAGTCCGGCGATTATTGATGTGCATTGCGGCAAAACGCGCGTTACTACTTTTGCCGAACTTGAAGCCGCTTCGAGAAAAATCGCAGCCTTGTTACAACACGAAGGCTTGCAGGCGGGTGATACAGTTCTGGTGTTTTACCCGATGTCGGCGGAGCTTTACAGCACGCTTGGCGCAATTTTCAGGCTTGGCATGATAGCGATGTTTCTTGACCCTTCCGCCGGACGCGAACATCTTGAAAGTTGTTGCCAGTTGCACCAGCCACAAGCTCTTATCGCCAGCCCCAAAGTGCATTTGCTACGCCTGGTTTCATCGGAGTTAAGAAGAATTCCGAAAAAATTTGTACTGGGAGGCTTCGCTTTTGGTGCGACGAAAATTCACTACTGGGAACGCCCGCATCCTGCGGGCGAAGCCGTGGCGAGCAAATCCTCTGCGATCCAAAAAGATTCTTATGCGAGGCTCGCCTGCAAGATGCAGGTGCTCCCGGTACAGGCATTAATTACGTTCACCAGCGGCAGCACTGGACAACCGAAAGCAGCACTGCGGACGCACGGATTTTTGCTGGCGCAACATCAAGTCTTACATCGCAGTCTTGTTTTGAAGGAAGGCGACATTGATCTGACGACGTTACCGGTTTTTGTCTTGGCGAATTTGGCGTCAGGTGTGACCAGCCTGATTCCACAGGCTGATTTGCGGTTTCCCGGCGCGATTGATCCGGCGCCAATTGTTGAGCAAATTCAAGTATATCAATTGCAACGCACCGCCGCTTCACCGGCTTTTCTCGAAAAAATTGCAGATTATTGTCTGGAAAAAAATATTAGTCTGATAAGTTGGCAAAAGGTTTTTACAGGTGGCGCACCAGTTTTTCCGCAATTGTTGGCGAAACTTCAGCGGATTGCCCCACAAGCCAAAATCGTTGCGGTTTATGGCTCCACCGAAGCGGAACCCATTGCGGAAATGGCGAACTGTGAAATGACTTCACGGGATTGGTTGTTGATGCAGCAAGGCAATGGGTTATTAGCGGGAACGCCTGTCCCGGAAATTGAATTGCGCATTATTCCCGATCAATGGGGGAGCGCGATCAGCCCCTTAACAGTGGCTGAATTTGAAAAATTGTCCGCCCATGAAAGCGGAGAAATTGTTGTCAGTGGTGCTCACGTTTTGTCAGGCTATTTGCACGGACGCGGCGATGAGGAAACCAAGTTTTGTGTTGCAGGAAAGATTTGGCATCGCACTGGCGATGCGGGTTACTTGGACGACGCCGGGAAGCTCTGGTTGTTGGGCAGATGCGCGGCAAAAATTGTTGACGAGCGTGGCACCTTGTACCCGTTTGCTGTGGAGTGCGCTGCATTGATATATCCCAACGTCAAACGTGCCGCTCTGATGCAACATCGCGCACAGCGTTGGTTGTTGATTGAGCGAAATGATGTGCATGAAAAAATCGCGCTACCGGAAATGCAAGAAGGGCTGCGTTGGGCGAAGCTGGATGAGATTTACGTCATTGGCAAAATCCCGGTTGATAAACGTCATAATGCAAAAGTGGACTATCCGGCACTTAAAGCGTTGCTGAAATTAGCGTAGCGAAATATTAGGTGCGATGGCTAACCTGCACGCAACGCCAAGCTCCTTCAGCCAGGTGAGGGCTTCAATCTGCCCTGCCATTGGGTTTACTCAAATTCCTTCTTTAAAAATCGCTTCATTTCTGCGGCTGTGCGTTTGGTGGCTTTGACTGGTTTTAGTTCGTAGAAGGTCAACAGCGCGGCGTCTTTGGCGCTGAGTAAATCATTAAAAATATTTTTGGCTTTGGTGCTGATGTCGGGGAATAACCGCTGCGTCGTCGTTTCCAGCCAATCGAAAAATTCGCGGTCTTCCCTGGTCGGTTTTTGCAGGCTGAAGGTTTGGCGATAGAGGTCGGTTAAGACTTCAGGGAGGGATTTTGATGACAATTTAAAACTTAGTTTTGGCAGCGCCTTCGTGATGACACTGGTTTTATCCATCACTCCGGTTAAGAGCGAATTATAAAATTTGCGTTCGGTTTTGACTTCTTCAGCCTGAATCAAAATCATCGGATCCGCTTCGACAATTTCAATAATCGTCTCAATTTTATGGCGATTGAGGCCATCCATTTTGAGAAAAGAAATTCTTGATTTTTTGGGCCCTGACTCCAGCGGAGTCAGGGCCATGGTCGGGCCGAGATGAGTGCCAATTTTAGAGACTGGTTCACCGGCGACAAAGTAATTGGCGGCATAAGTCACGCCCACTTGTGAGGCTTTAAACGCCGGTTCCTGTTTGCGAATTAATTCCTGCGCTCCAAATGAATTCCACGTAAATAACCAGATTTTTGGCGTGATGTTTCGGAGCGGTAATTTTTGTTGTAAATACCAGGCAACCGTTTGCGCTAAGCCTCCGCCCAGACTGTGACCTGTCAGGATTATTTCAGGATTTTTGGGAATTGCATTGGAAGCGAAAAGCTCGTCAATCACTTCCAGCAGGTGCTGACTCTGACTACGCCCGAAACTCAAATCGGCGATGGAGTCCCGAAAGCCTTCTGTCCCGGCGATAGCGATGAATAAATTTGTCGTGCCGGAACGCGGATTGATTGGCTTGAAGGCGGCGACACGCAATCCCGTACGCGGGTCGGATTCGGACATTATCAAGGTTAAATTTCCCGGCAATTGTTGTTTGAATTGCGTGAAGTATTCGCGGGATTGCAACGCGGTTTTTTTACTATCAAGATCAGGCAGCAGGTACACGACTTTGGCCAGCGTCAGTGCCATCATTGCACGCGGCAAGACATCGTGTTCAGGATCAATTGGCACAGGCTTCGCAACTTCCGCAATTTTCGGCTTTGGTTTGCTGCGCTTCGGAATGCGTTTTTGCGCAAAGCTGGTGAGCGGTATCAACACAAGCAGGGCAAGGCAAAGAAATTTTATCAGGCGTGGGGCGTACATATCAGTATTTCCTCTTTATGGGGACAAAAGAAATTGTACAGAAGAAGCAGGATTTATGTACAGTAATTAAGCAAATGAAACAAGCTCATTCGGTCTTCAGCAAGAAAGCCAGGCGATTGATGACGCGGATCGGGCGGATTTCAACTGCCTGAATGGAATCCCCTTGTCGGGTAGATTCCGAACCTTCCCTCCCATTGAATCTCTTCCTAATTAGAAAGCTGCCCCGGCATTTGTGAGCAATATGGGGCGGCATAGAGATTGCATAAGATGTATCCGCGTTCATCAAAAACAAGGACTGACATGTATTGATGGTCCGAGAGAGGGCGCTATTATGGTTTATCATTGAGCATAGTCCCTCCCAGGTTTAATGGTAAGTAAACAGTACATTTGTTTGGCAGAGTAAGATATTTGGGAGAGCGTTGAATTCGTAGCGATGTCTTGGAGTGGATTGATGCCAAATTTGAAATATAGCTGAGAATGAGGCTTAGAGATTCGTCAGGCTGCTAATATTTGCCACTTAGGGTTGACTGATTTTGGCAGCTAAACCCCGTTAAGGTTGGAGAAGGCACAACTTATGAAGTTACAAATTAGAAAAAAATCACGAGGATTTTCCTTGCTGGAGCTGAGCATTGTGGCTGGACTGATTACCGTCATAGGTTCAATGTCGTTGCTTACTCTGAAAGGCACGCGGGATGTCGCAATCTTAATTAGCGCCCGTCGTGACGCGATGGGCGTGTTGGAAGTGGCACGCGCCGAAGCCACCAAGCGCGATGTGAATACGCAAGTGGTTTTTACCAATAGTGGCAACTATACTTTCCAATTTTCCATTACCGGAACGCTGGCTACGGCTACTCACAGCTTACCCGCCGGGGTGCAGTTTCAGTTTCCGGCAAGAATCACAACCTTAACCGTGATCTATACGCCGAGTGGAAAAGCGACCATGAGAGGTAATGATGGAGTGTTATATTCGGGATTTAGCTTTGTCAGTTCGGCGGGAGCTAAAACCTTGACTCTCAGTCGTGCAGGCGACATCAGCGGTACATTATAAGGATGCATCTAAATAATGATGCATCTAACCAAAGGACGGGAAAAGCAAATGAAGCAAAAAATAATCAAAAAATTGTCAGGCTTCCTGCGAAAGCGGAAATGCGATCAGGAACAAGGTAGTTCGCTGCTTGAAGTTACGGTCGCCCTGTTAGTTGCCAATATTGGATTATTGGGAGTGGCTCAGCTCATTGCCGTAGCTACTGTGATGAATAAAACCAGCAGCAACATGGTGGAATCTGCCCGCGCTGCGCAAAAGGTGATTGAACCCTTGCGGGCCAAGGATTTTTCCACGCTTGAGGTCGGCTCGACCACCACCCGTTATAATGACCGATATAATGTAACGACTGCTGTGACTGCTGATGGCAATACCGCAAAAAAAATTGCTGTCACGGTACAAGACACGAACTTTGATTTGAAAGGTGGGAAACGAAGCTTCACCTTCGTAAATTATCGCTCCAACGATAAAGCCCCGCTCGGAAGCTATTACAACAGCGCCCTGACGGTTCAGAGTAGTACCGGCAGCAGTTCGACTAACGGCAATACGACAGGCTCATAGGCTAAGGCGTAAGGATTCAAGATGTATAAAATCTTAAAAATTTCACGGTGGAAAAAGTCTGACCAGCAACCAGTTCTGCGTCGGGTCGAGCAGGGGTTTTCATTGATGGAGCTGCTTATTTCTACGAGTATTACCGTGGGAATCATCGCGATGAGCCTGCAATTGCTCAACCAATCGCAAAAGCTGTTTCAGAAACAAAGTGGTCGGATGAATGCGCAAAGCCGGGCGCGTAAAGCAATTAACCTGATTACCTCAGATGTGCGAGCCACCGGATTAACGCCGATCTCGGTAACAGCGGGCGTTATACCGGGGCTTGCTGAAGCTTACTCAGATCGAATTCGGATGTATGGGGATCGTCAAGGTGATGGCACTTTTGGCAGTAATATTGCAACGAATGGTAACGACGATATTACCTATTATGTTGCTTCCAGAAGGCTTTATCGCGTCGCCCCTAATGACACTGAATTTGGAACTGCGGTCATGGCCAGCAACATTTCGTTACTGAGTTTTCGTTACTACAATGCAGCAGGTGGTGAGTTTGTGCCGGCAGCAGGTAGTTCATTAACTCAGACGGAGCGGTTTCAGGTTGCCCGCATTGATATCGTAGTGACGGTGGATATTATTGAAGGTAGCACGGTTAACGGATCCATTACCCTTGAAAGCCCCATTGCTTTGCGACCAAGAATTATGGATGGCTATTGACGAAAAGTTGACGAGAGCCTCATCCCGAAAACGCCCGGAAACGTTAGATCGTAAACGCCAAAAAAGCATTAAAAAACCTGATTTTACCTCAGAGTTTTACTACTAGCCGGAAGTAACCAATATGAAAAAGACCAGTACTTTGTCTTTGAAGAGTCAAGAGGGAAGCGCTTTGGTGATGACCATGCTGAGCCTCATGCTGATGACCGTTTTAGGATTGTCGTTAGTGTTTTCTGCCGGGAATGAAACCCTCAGTTCCAATAGTGAGACGCTGGCAAATCAGGCGTATTACGCTGCGGAGGCCGGACTTGACGAAGCGGTCATGGTTTTGCGCGGTAATCGCCTCCCGCTTAATTCAACCAATACAAGCTCGACCAATTCGCTTAATCAAATTAACCTGCAAATTGGAGCAACTCCCGCCAGTTCAAATAAGAGTACTGATACCGTCACTTACGCGCGTCTTTCGCGCTGGTTGCCATATTCGTCTTTAACTGCCAGTGGCGCTGTCATCTTGAATCCGACCGAGTCGTCCAATAAGCAGCTTTCTTATCAATTGCAAATAGTGAAACTGAATACGACTGATATTCAGATTACTTCCATTGGAATCGCTCCGCAGGGCGCCCGGCGTACCTTGAAGATGCGGTTGAAAGATTCCGGCATTATTCTGAGTAATTATAACCTGACAGATATTCCGGCGGCAGTGACGCTGTTGGGGAATCAACCGAAGGGAACAGTGGGTAACAGTGCGGCAAAATCTTTAAGCGGACTGGATTGCGGCGGCCCCTCAGAAAGACCAATCGTTGGCGCCGTCGGGCAAACAAATGCCGACTATGCATGGAATAACAGTCTTAAGACGAATGACGGTCAGTACGTCACTACATATAATAATGCAACCAGCCATATTGTGGCAGACATCTCTGTTCCTAATTCTGCTTATGGCGTGTCGGGTCAAGTTCCATTTAGTAATAATCAGACCAAAGCAGATCAATTCGTCAATGAAATTTCACAGGTCGCACATCGTGTTGTAAATAGTGGTAGTGACTTAACTCTGGCAGATATGGGGACTTCAACTACGCCTAAGGTGGTGCTGGTAAAAGGCGACATGACTTTGACGAATAGCGGGACAGGAATGCTGGTGGTAACCGGTACGCTGACTCTGAATGGTAATTTTAATTATGAGGGGCTGATTATTGTGTTGGGTCAGGGCATTGTGAGGCGAAATGGCGGGGGCAACGGAACAATCAAAGGTGGCATTATTATTGGGAAGTACGATAGTACTTCGCTGGATGATTCACAGTTCGATCCTGACGCTTATATTACTACTAATGGTGGTGGTAATTCGCTGATTCAATATTGTACCGCGTCAATCCAAAAGGCTTTGGGAGCGTTGCCTACCGCCACAGTGACCTCGCTGTCTCATTAACAGTGGGAGCGAAATTATTTTCGCTTCCACCTGACGCCCTCTTTCGTATCTTCAAGGACGATCCCCATATCCAATAATTGCTTGCGAATTTCATCACGTGGGCAATTTCGGGCAAGATCAGTCAGTCTGGAATTGCCCATGCGCTTTTGCGCATAATAGTAAGTCCATGTACAAAACATCCAAAATTATGTACAGTATTACAAGCTAAGAATACCGGAGGTGGAAATTACTATGAAAGATGCTGTCAATCGTCGCAACAAGCATTTTATTTTGGATGACAATCAACTAAAACTGGCGAGAAAATTAATCGGAGCCAAATCTGATACAGAAACGATTGAAGTTGCCTTGACCGAGATGATTAATGAAAGGCAACGTAATCATCAGGCGTGGAAAGCGACGGAAAAATTAATCAAAAGCGGCATCGAAGTTCATGATGTTTTTGGACGAGTGGACGAACCGTAATGGCAGGGATAGTTTTTGACACCTCAGTCTACATTGCGGCGTTACGACAGGGTGATTCCTCCCTTTTGTCATTGCGTCGCGCCTCGCGTCTGGAGACAGAAAAGTCGTTACCTTTATGGTTAAGCGTAGTAGTTCTTGAAGAGCTTTATGTAGGTGCTGCTGACAGTAAAGCACGGAAAGTTTTTGAAGCGATGGAGTACGATTTTGTCAAAGCTGGCAGACTTTTGGTTCCGCAAAAAAATGACTGGGTGTTAGCAGGTCAAGTGCTGTCAAATATTGGTCTTAAATATGGCTATGATTTAATTGGTAAATCACGAATGACGAATGATGCCTTAATTGCGATGAGCGTCGCAGCTCAGGGTTTTACTGTATTCACAAAAAACGCCAGTGATTTTCAAAAAATCGCTGAATTTAGAAGTTTTCAATGGCTCACAATATAATCACTTTCGCTTCCAACGAACACCTTCTTTCGTGTCCTCTAAAATAATTCCCATCTCCAATAATTGCTTACGGATTTCATCGCTACGGGCGAAATTCCTGGCGGCGCGGGTGGATTGACGTTCATCTACTAATGCTTGAACGTCGGCATCCAGCATTTCCTGTTTCGCTTCACCGAAAATATTGAAGACGGAATTGATTTTAGTAAGCACCTCCAGCAGTGCGTATTTGTCATCATACTTGATCGTCCCGTCAGTCAAAGCGATGTTCACTTCGCGGACAAAATCGTGCATCGCAGCCAACGCTTCGGGGACGTTTAAATCATTGTCCAGTGCCGCTTCGAATCGTTGTAAAGCGCGTTTACTCAGCACCGGCATCGCGGCGTTTGATCCGGGATGGCAATTCGCTTCCTGCAATCTCAACTGAAAATCATTCAAACGATTGACCGCGCTATCAGCTCCGCGCAGACCTTCCAGCGTAAAATTAAATTGCTTCAGATGCTGCGCCGAAAGCAGCATGTAGCGGATGGCGCGAGGCGAAAATCCCTGTTCGACCAAACTCCGTACGGTGTAATAATTCCCTTTGGATTTCGACATCTTCTCGCCTTCTGCCAAAAGAAATTCCGAATGTACCCAATATTTGACGAACGGTTTTCCGGTTGCGCCCTCGCTTTGGGCAATTTCGTTTTCGTGATGCGGGAAGACTAAATCAATGCCTCCGGCGTGAATGTCAAAACTTTCTCCGAGCGTTTTCATGGACATCGCCGAACATTCAATATGCCAGCCCGGACGCCCTTCGCCGATGGCAGTTTGCCACGAAGGTTCGCCTGGTTTGGAAGCTTTCCAAAGCACGAAATCCCGCGCATTTTCTTTCTCGTATTCGTCGGCGTCTACGCGGTCGCTACCCCCGTCAATATTGCCTTCAAAGTTGATTTTAGAAAGTTTGCCGTAGCCCTTAAATCCGGCGATGCGATAATAAGTGGAGCCGTCCGATTCATAGGTCAAGCCATTCGCTTCGAGGCGTTTGATGATGTCCACCATCTCATCAATGTAATCGGTAGCGCGAATGATTTGTTCAGGTCGTTCCAGCCCGAGCGCGTCCCAGTCTTCAAAAAACAGGTTGATATATTTCGTCGTGAATTCGCGGAAGTCGGAGCCTTCTTCGCTGGCACGTTTGATGATTTTGTCTTCGATGTCCGTGATGTTCATCACGTGAGTCAAATCGTAGCCTTTGTATTTCAAGTAGCGGCGCAGCAAGTCTCCGAACACGAAGGTGCGAAAATTTCCAATGTGAGCGATGTCGTAAACCGTTGGCCCGCAGATATACATCCGAACTTGATTGCCTTCCAGCGGCGTAAATTCTTCGATCTGAGCAGTGAGTGTATTGTGCAGTTTGAGCATGTGAAAATTGTCCAGAGAAAATTGATTCTGATGCGAATAAGCGATGCAGTTTAGCACAGGCGGGGAAGATGTTGGAGACTCAAGGCTGGATGTTAGATTTAGAGATTAGCTTTTTTGTTAGCCAATAGCTCGCCATTGTCTTTTGGTTTTCAGTTCTTTGATCTCTAGTTTCATCCTGCTACACTAGCTTTTTTCTTTCATCGCAACAACTCTAGTACTCAGCATTCACCCTATGCCAACAATTTACGACAATATAAATACTCATCTCAATCAAGGGTTAATCGAAACTCTCAACCTCTCCAAACGCACTGATTTTTGCGTTGGCTATTTTAATCTTCGAGGATGGAAGGAAGTCGCTGAGCAAATAGAAAAATTGCCTGGCGATATAATCAGTGAAGGAGATGATGATGTTCATCGCATTTGCAGGCTCTTAGTTGGGATGCAAAAAATGCCAATGGAATTACTACGGGAAAGTTTTAGCCACGATGACAAGCATCTGCTGGATCAAGCCGAAGCTGTCAAACTCAAGAAAAGATTAGCCAAGGAATTTAAAGAACAACTCACGATTGGAGCACCGACAGAAGCTGACGAAAGGGCTTTACGAAAATTAAGTCAGCAATTAAAAGAAAAGAAAGTCGTCGTCAAACTTCATTTGCGGTACACCCTGCATGCCAAGCTTTATTTGGCGTATAGCGATGATAAAAGAGTTCCTGTGATGGGATTCCTGGGAAGCAGTAATCTCACCTTAGCAGGTTTGGCAAAGCAAGGTGAGCTAAATATTGATGTCTTAGATCAAGATGCTGCAAGCAAGTTATCGAAGTGGTTTGAAGATAGATGGCAAGATCGCTGGTGTTGGGACATCACGCAGGAACTAATTGAAATCATTGACGAAAGTTGGGCGGCTGACCGCTTGGTTTCGCCTTATCATATTTACCTTAAAATCGCCTATCACCTTTCGAGAGAAGCACGGGCAGGTATTAACGAATTCAAGTTACCGAAAATTTTTCAGAAAGACTTACTTGATTTTCAACAAAAAGCCGTTTTAGTTGCTGCCCATCATCTTCACAAAAGAGATGGTGTATTAATTGGTGATGTGGTTGGTTTGGGTAAGACCGTTACAGCTACAGCTTTAGCCAAACTGTTTGAAGACGATTTTTTTCTAGAAACGTTAATTATCTGTCCAAAAAACCTGGTTGCAATGTGGGAAGATTACGCTCATAAATATCAGCTTCGGGCGAAGGTTATTTCCCAAAGTAAAGTCCAGAGTATTCTGCCAACGCTACGCCGTTACCGTCTGGTAATTATTGATGAAAGCCACAATTTACGGAACGATCAAGGCAGTCGGTATCGTGCTATTAAATCCTATCTGGAAGAAAATGAGAGTAAAGTCATCCTGCTTTCAGCCACTCCTTATAACAAATCTTATCTGGATTTATCGAACCAGCTTCGTCTCTTTATCCCAGATGATAAAGACATCGGATTGAGTCCTGAAAGATACATCGAAAGCATCGGAGGGCACGTTCAGTTTGGGGCAAAACATACAGAAACATTTATCAGAAGTATCAAAGCATTTGAGCGCAGTAATTATGCCGATGATTGGCGTGAATTAATGCGAATGTATCTGGTGCGCCGAACACGAAGCTTTATTAAAAGTAATTATGCCGAACCAAAGGAAGGAACCGGAAGGAAATATCTTACTTTCGCTGACGGTTCGCGGTCGTATTTTCCTGATCGTACGCCGAAGAAAGTTGAATATGCATTTGATCCGAAAGACCCGAATGATCAATATGCGAAACTATATTCAGCCACAGTCATTGATCTCATTAACGATCTTGAATTGCCTCGCTATGGTTTATGGCATTTCTTAAATAAAAAGCCTGTTATCTCGCCAACCAAAAATGAAGAGATAATTACTGCCAATCTTTCCCGCGCAGGTAAGCGGCTGATGGGATTTTGTCGCACTAATCTTTTCAAGCGCCTGGAGAGCAGCGGTTTTTCATTTCTCCTTTCACTCAGCCGGCATATTTTACGAAATTACATTTTTGTTTACGCCTTACAAAATCATTTACCAATTCCGATTGGAAAAAATATCTCACAGAATCTGGATGACTTTTTGGAAGATAGTGATACTGACAACGAATCGAATGAGCAGACCCCGCTGAATTTAATATTGGATGAAACTACTTACTTACAACAGGCGGAAAAGGTGTATCAGCTTTTTTCGAGTGAAGCGCATCAGAAAAAATTTGATTGGTTAAGGAGCGAATTTTTTCTACCCGAACTACAAACCCAACTCATTAGAGATAGCCGGGAAATTATTAAAGCATTAACCATCGGCAAGGATTGGAACCCTGATGAAGACCGCCAGCTTAATGCTTTGTTTGACTTAATCACTAAAACCCATCGCACCGAAAAAGTTTTGGTTTTCACGCAGTTTGCTGACACTGCTTACTATCTTGCTGACCAGTTAATTAAACGAGGAGTGACACAGCTTGAATGCGTTTCAGGCGATCATGAAAATCCAACTGATGCGGCACATCGGTTGAGCCCGCGCAGTAACAACAAACCGCAGCTCGCCGACACCGCACAGGAAATCAGAGTTTTAATTAGTACTGATGTTTTGAGCGAAGGGCAAAATTTGCAGGATGCTCACATTATTCTTAATTACGATTTACCCTGGGCGATTATTCGCCTGATTCAACGAGCCGGACGCGTTGACCGCATCGGGCAAAAAGCAGATGAGATCATTTGCTATTCGTTTTTGCCTGAAGATGGAATTGAACAAATTATTAATCTTCGGAGCAGGCTCACCAACCGGATTCGGCAAAATGCCGAAGTGGTTGGTTCAGATGAAACATTTTTTGATGGCGACCCCATCAACATTTCGGATTTATACAATGAAAAGAGCGGTATTTTAGACGATGAAGGCGATGACACCGAGGTTGATCTGGCTTCGTATGCTTATCAAATCTGGCAAAATGCAACGGATGCTGATCCGCAGTTACATAAAATTATCCCTGATTTACCAAATGTAATTTACTCGACCAAAGAGAACCTCGAAGCTACTGAAAAAGAGGGCGTGATCGTTTATTTGCGCACCGCCGAAGATAATGATGCTTTAGCCTGGGTGAATAATCGAGGTGAAATTATCACGCAATCACAATATACAATTCTCAAAGCCGCACGTTGTAATGCAGAGACTCCGCCATTACAGAAAATCGAAAACCATCATGAGATTGTCACGCAGGGAATTGGCTATATCCGCGAAGACGAAAAGAATACCGGCAGTTCTTTAGGCAAGAAGTCAGGCGTAAAATACCGCGTTTATATGCGACTTGACCGCTTTTGCAAGGAATTTGAAAACACTCTTTTTGTCAATGAACAACTGAAAAAAAGCATTGATGAAATTTTAAATTTCAAACTAAAAGAATTTGCCAGAGAGACGTTAAGTCGCCAACTGAAGGCTGGCATCGCTGACGACCAATTAGCTGCGTTGGTCGTTTCGTTGCGTGAAGAAGATAAGCTTTGCATCATCAACGAAGACGAACAACTTGATCGGGAACCGCAAATCATTTGTTCGTTAGGCTTAAAGAATTCATAAACCTTATGTCACTTAATAAACAGGAATTCTCACGTTATATCCGCGAATTTAACTTCCGCGAATTATTCAATGAGATGGGTTGGAACAATGATAAGACCTCCCAACCCATTACTGTGGATAACCATACGTTCACTTTACAAGCTGTCGCGGAAAAACGCGGGTTCAAAATTTTAGTGTGCAGCCCGACCTCTGAAGGGATGATTCCTGATTACGATACGCGCAAGAAAATCGAATCGAAAGTTACGAAACTTTTTCAAGAACATTTGATTATTTTTCAAGATGCGAAAAAGAGCGAACAAATTTGGCAATTGGTAGTTCGACAAACGGGAAAGCCGACGAAAGTTACCGAAACTCGTTGGAATAATAATCAATCGCCCGAATTGCTTTTTCAACGCGCCGCCGGAATTTTCTTTGAAATTGATGAAGAAGAACACATTACGATTGTTGATGTCACCCAACGCCTGGCCGATAATTTCCATCAAAACGCTGAGAAAGTTACCAAACAGTTTTACGATAAATTCAAAAAAGAACATGGCTCGTTTTATGATTTTCTGAGCGGCATAGACGACCAGATTGATGAATGGAATAAAACTTGTAAAAAGAAAGAAGACAAGAAAGAAAATACGGGCAAACAATGGTACGTCTCCCTAATGCTCAATCGGTTGATGTTTTGTTATTTTATTCAGAAAAAAGGCTTTTTGGATAACAACAAAAATTATCTGCGCGAGAAATTAAAAGCCTCGCAGGACAAAAAAGGGAAAGATAAATTTTATTCGTTTTATCGCAATTTTCTGCTCGAACTTTTTCATCGAGGACTCGGCGAACCAAATCACGATGACGAATTAAAATCGGAGATCGGCAAGATTCCTTATCTCAACGGCGGTCTGTTTGACGAACACGAACTCGAAAAAAACTTCAAAAATATTCAGATTGACGATCAGGCATTTGAACGAATCTTTGATTTTTTTGACCAGTACGAGTGGCATCTCGACACGCGTATCACCGCTACTGGCAAGGACATCAACCCCGATGTCATCGGATACATTTTTGAAAAATACATCAACGACCGCGCACAAATGGGTGCATATTACACGAAAGAAGATATTACCGAATACATCAGCAAAAACTGCGTTTTGCCGTTTTTGTTTGATGAAACCGAACGGCAGTTAAAAGTTAAAAATGAAAAGTTAAAAATCGCTGAACTCATTAAAGATTCTGGCGACCGATATATTTACGATGCGGTCAAACACGGCGTTGAGGAAGAATTGCCCGCAGAAATCGAAATCGGTTTGGAAGCGTTCAGAGTATCGCCTTCAGGCGATAAAATTCCTGTTCCGAATTTACTTGAACGGCGGAAAGATTGGAATACATCTGCACCAAATACTCACGCTTTACCGACTGAAATCTGGCGCGAAGTAGTTGAACGGCGCAAGCGTTATTTTGAAGTAAGGACGAAAATCGAAAACGGTGAAATCAACAGCATCAACGATTTTATTACCAACAATCTGAACATTCGGCAATTTGCGCAGGACGTGATTGAAAACACCAATGACGCCGACTTTCTCAAAGCGTTTTACCGGGCCTTAAATTCCGTCACCATCATTGATCCGACCTGCGGATCAGGCGCATTTTTGTTTGCCGCGATGAACATTCTGGAACCGCTTTACGAGGCGTGTTTACAACGGATGCGCAATTTTATCGAAGACGAAGACCGCAAGAATATTGATGATAAAAAAATCTTCAAAAACAAATTTCAAGACTTCCGCAAAGTTTTGGAAGATGTGCAAAATCCTTCGCATCCAAACCTGCAATACTTTATTTACAAAAGCATTATCCTGCGCAATCTGTATGGCGTAGACATCATGAACGAAGCCGTGGAAATTGCGAAACTTCGGCTTTTCCTGAAATTGGTGGCTACTGTTGATGCCGATTACCGCAAACCGAATCTTGGGCTGGAGCCGTTGCCCGATATTGATTTCAATATTCGGGCGGGCAATACGCTGATTGGTTTTGCGACGGAAGGCGAGATTGATAAAGCCTTTAGCGGGAAGTTTGATTTTGACAACGACGCAGAAAAAACGAAGGAAAAATGTGAAGTCGTAGCGATGGCATTTGAGCGTTACAAAACAATTCAGCTTTCCGACTGCAACGATTTTTCCGACTTCAAAGTGGCCAAAGACGATCTTAGCGATAGGCTGAAAGAGCTAAACAAAGAACTCAGCGAACTTCTTCACAAACAATCTTCCAAGCTCGAATATGACAAATGGCTTGCCACGCATCAACCCTTTCATTGGTTTGCTGAGTTTTATGAAATTATCCACGACAAAAGTGGTTTTGATGTCATTATCGGCAATCCACCTTATGTGGAGTATAGCAAAGTAAGAGCCACTTACTCAGTCAACGGATACCAATCTATAACTTCTGGCAACTTGTATGCTTGCGTATTGGAAAAGAGTAACACTCTTGTGCGTAAAGGCGGAAGAATTGGTTTCATCGTTCCCCTTAGTCTTGTTTGTACAAAGCGTACAGATGATCTTCGGCGAGTCGTAAATATAAATAGCTTGTGGATTTGCTGTTTCGATATGCGACCAAGCTCGTTGTTTGAGGGAATCGCACAGCGGTTATGTATAAAGTTATCAACTTCGCCGATCAAAGACTCTCGGTTCACATTTGTTGGTGGGTATCGTCGTTGGTCATCCGATGAGCGTTCATCTCTTATTCATAACACTGCTTACGCATTAACAAACAACAATAATTCCGCATCTCAAGTCATCCCAAAACTATCAACGGGAATTGAGCAAAGTTTATTGTTGAAGGTACAAGGCCCTTCGTTAGAGCAATTTTGGGACGATAACTCTTCAGCAATCTTTATTCATCGAATTGTCCGTTACTTTATCAAGGCACTTGATTTTGCACCAATATTCATCAAAAGTGACGGGAGTAAAGGAAAATCTGAAGACTACAAAGAGTTTCATTTTCTAAGAGCTGAGCAATTTCCTATTCTTGCGCTCCTCAATAGCTCACTGTTTTACTGGTTTTGGCGTTCTCATTCGGATGGCTTCCATTGTGGTTATAGTGACGTTTTTCTGATGCCATATAAACGAGTAACGGACTCTGTAATAAAATCAGAGTTACAAGACCTTATAGAAAAATTGATGAAAAATATGAAAAAAACGTCTATTGAGAAAGCTCTTAGCACGAAGACGGGGAATATTCACTATCAAGAATTCTATACAAAGCTTTCCAAGCCAATCATAGACGAAATAGACCGCGTTCTTGCACAGCATTACGGATTTACGGAAGAGGAGTTGGATTTCATCATCAACTACGACATCAAATATCGAATGGGCAAGGAATTGGAAGGCGAATGAAATGAATTTAATCAAGGAAAACTACGCCGATTTTCTCGCTGAAATCAAAGCGCAAATCAACAGCAGTCAAGCCAAAGCCGCGCTTTCGGTCAATGCTTCGCTGATTGCGATGTATTGGAACATCGGCGAAATTATTGCCATAAATCAATCCGAAAATTCTTGGGGGAATAGCGTAATCGAACAGTTATCGGCAGACTTAAAGGCTGAATTTTCAAATACTTCCGGCTTTTCCAGAGCAAATCTGTTTTTTATCCGCCGTTTCTATCTTTTCTATACGGGTGAAAAAGTCCAACAAGCTGTTAGACTTTTACCGGACGAAGAAAATTCAGTGCAACAAGCTGTCGCACTAAACGAAAAAACGTCCGATATTCTCAAACTTCTCGTCCAAGTTCCTTGGGGACA
This sequence comes from Blastocatellia bacterium, assembly GCA_043783625.1. GTDB lineage: Bacteria > Acidobacteriota > Blastocatellia > RBC074 > RBC074 > JAFDVL01. Next base: position 89,319 of record JAYVZE010000046.1, read on the forward strand.
TCACATTTTGATTTTGACCAAAGTCAAAGAAGCGGAAGCCGCTGGTTTTTATCTGTCGCAAACAATCGAACATAATTGGAGTCGCGCCGTTTTGACTTTGCACATTGAGCAGAATTTGTTTTCACGGCAAGGTAAAGCCATCAGCAATTTCAAACAAACTCTGCCCGAACAACAAGCCGCCATCGCTCAACAAATTCTCAAAGACCCGTATAATTTCGATTTTCTGACGCTCGAACAAAATGTGCAGGAATTGGAAATCGAAAAACGCCTGACCGAACATATCACGAAATTCCTTCTCGAACTTGGGCGCGGTTTTGCCTTCATCGGCAGACAATACAAGCTGAATATCGGTGCGAAAGAGTATTTTTTAGATTTGCTGTTTTATCATATTCGCTTGCGCTGTTTCGTGGTTATCGAACTCAAAGCGGTCGAATTTGAACCCGAATTTGCCGGAAAACTGAATTTCTATTTGTCGGCGGTTGACGACTTACTGAAAACCGAAGCCGACCAACAGACAATCGGCATTTTGCTCTGCAAAAGCAAAGATAAAATCGAAGTCGAATACGCTTTGCGCGACATCAATAAACCAATCGGTGTCAGCGAATTTACTTTTACCGAAATTTTGCCCGAAGAATTGAAAGCGGAAATTCCAACCATCGAAGAATTTGAAACCGAGTTGAATAGAACTTCTTAAATGATTGAAATCATAGACAAAATCGGCAATCCCGAATTATTAAAACTATCAAAAACGGCTTTCTTATGCAGTCGGAAAGTTCCCGCGAGTATCGTCTTAAAATGCTACGATTGGGCAATCGCACAACGCGAAGCCGGGAATTGCGTGATCAGCGGCTTTCATTCACAACTCGAAAAGGACGTTTTGCATTATCTGCTCAAAGGTCAGCAACCAATTATTCTTGTCCTCGCACGCGGGTTAAAAAAGAAAGTAGAACTGGAATTTGAGCAACCGCTAAACGATGGCAGGATGTTAATCATTTCGCCATTTGAAAGCAGCGTGACACGCGCCAGCGAGGTGACAGCGGCGGCGAGAAATAAGCTGATGATTGAATTGGGAGACGAGCTTTATATCGGACACGCGAGTACCGGAGGATCGCTTGATAAATTACTGACAGGCGTAACCGGGATAGTCACGTATCTATGAGTTCTTAGCGGTCAGATCATGCACGACCGGGCGGCGTTCGCACACTGAAGTGTGAACTCTGAACTCCTTTCCGCATTTGCTACTTTTCCGCGTGCACGGCTATAATGCCCGTTCGGTTCCTACAACATAATTACGAAAGAAACTATGTCATTAAACCTTAGCGGAATTGTTGCAGCCCTCCCCACACCATTCAATCAATCCGGGGAAATTGCTCATGAAGAATTAGTCAATAACTTGCAGGAGTGGAATAAAACCGACCTGCTCGGATATTTAATTCTAGGCTCTACCGGCGAATTTCCGCATCTCGACAAAGATGAAAAGCTGGCGTTGATTGATACTGTCAAAGCCAATTTGCCGTACGATAAAACGTTGCTGGTCGGGACAAGCGAATTGTCTACGCGGCATACGATTGAGATGACGAAAATTGCGGCGGATCGCGGCGCGGATGCCGCCGTCGTCGTCACGCCATTCTATTACAAAAAGATTTTGTTTGACGAACATCTCGCGGCGCATTATCGGCGTGTTGCTGACGCTTCGCCGATTCCGGTCATGATTTATTTGATTCCGCAATTTTCCGGCGTGTATCTGATGCCGGAAACGATTTCCGAACTCGCAGATCATCCGAACATTATCGGTTTGAAAGAAAGCTCCGGTGATCTGGAATCTTTGCGGCAGCTTTTCACGGAGCTGGGCGAAAAAGAATTCAGTGTGATGCTGGGTGCACCGCCGTTATTGACGGAAGGGTTATCGCTGGGAGCGACAGGCGGGATTTTTGCCGTGGCGAGTTTGGCTCCACGTGCCTGTTGTGAAGCCCTCCGGTCGTATCAATTTGGCGATACGGAACGTGCCGAACGCCTTAAAACCCGCATCGCAGCATTAGCCAAAGCCGTTGCTGCCCCGGGCGTCGGATGGTTAAAAGCGGCGCAGGATATGTGTGGCATGTACGGATTTTTACCGCGTTCGCCGATGCCTGCTCCGAATGAAACCGAGAAAGAAGCAATCGAACAGGCGATTCTTGAAAGCGGATTTTTTGCGCGCGTGCTGGATCACCTCCCGTTTCAGGAACGTGATGATTTGCGCGAGGTAGAATTTTAAGAAGCTGTCAGCTATTAGCCTTTAGCGATTAGCTAGGGTAGGAGCTTCTGGCTAACTGCTAAAAGCTAATACCTAATGGCTTACAGTAGTACCCAACCGGAGAAGTAAATGACGACAGAGACGATTCGCTTCAGTGAAATTCCGAAAACCTCCCGTTTGTATTCGGATTTCCTGTATGACTTCAAAAAAGTCGAAAATTTCTATGAGGCAGGCGGGCAGGATTTGCCGACTTTGGTGAAACGGGCGGAGCGCGTAGCGGCGCAAAATTATAACCGCGAAGCCGTCGCGGATGTCCTCCTTGATCAAAATTTGCAAGCCGGAGCGGGTGCGGAAACGCTGGCGAATATCGAAAGATTACGCGAAAAAAATTCTGTCGTGACGATCACCGGGCAACAGGCGGGATTGTTCACCGGGCCTTTGTATACGGTCTTCAAAGCTCTCACCGCGATCAAACTGGCGGCAGAATTGCGTACCAACGGAGTCAATGCCGTTCCGGTTTTTTGGGTCGCCGCCGAAGATCACGACTTTGCCGAAGTCAATCATACGCGGCTCGTCAATCGGGACGGACAATTAGTGACTATCACCTACGGAGCCTGTTCTCCGGCGGAAGGGAAGCCTGTCGGAGCAGTCACGTTATGCGAAGAAATTAAGGACAATATTGATGAATTATTAGCCGCGCTGCCCGAATCTGAATTTATCCCGCAATTGGCGAATGATCTGCGTGAAGCCTACGCCGCAGGAACGGGATTTGCCGATGCTTTCAGCAAAATGATGATGAAGCTATTCGGGAAATACGGCGTCGTTCTCATCAATCCGCTGGATGATCGGCTCAAGCATATTGCCGGAAAAATTTATACGCAGGCGATGACCCGCGCTTCAGAATTTGCCGATACTTTGGTGAAGCAAAGCTCTGCGCTGGAAGCCGCTGGCTACCATGCACAGGTGTATACCAGCCGGGAAGCTGTGCCTTTATTTATTATGGATGAAGGTCGTCGCACGGCTCTCGTGCAACGCGACGGATATTTTCATTTCAAAGGCAGCGATAAAAAAATCAAATCGGAAGAGCTGCTCGACACCGTGAATCGTTGCCCGAATTGTTTCAGCCCGAATGTGACGTTGCGTCCGATTGTGCAGGATTTTCTACTTCCGACTGTGGCGTATATCGGAGGCCCGGCGGAGATTGCCTACTTTGCCCAAATTCGCTCAGGCTATCAACTATTGGGTCGGATCGAACCGTTGGTGTTGCCTCGTGCGAGCTTTACGTTAATTGAAAAAAGATTTGCCAAAACGCTGACGAAGAATGGTTTGAATTTTCAGGATTTATTCGCGGGGCTTCCTGAAGTTCTCACGAAGATTGGTGAGCAGAGCCTTGATAAAGAAACCTCTGACACCTTTCAGGAAACGGAAACCGTCATTGAGAAGCAAGTAGAAAAACTGCGGGAAGTTTTGCTCAAAGTTGACTTGCCGCTGGCTGAGGCTCTCAAAGGCGGGAAAGCAAATATTCTTTCCAATATTCACCGTCTCCGTGCGACCTACGTCAAAAATGTCAGCCAGCGCGACGAGGCGAAGAAAACGCAAATTGAACGAGCCTTCGCGGTGCTGTATCCCAATAAAGGATTACAGGAAAGAGAACTGAATGTGAGTTATTTTCTGGCGCGCTACGGGTATGGCATCATTGATGAAATTTACGAAGCGCTTGACCTTAATGAGAGCGGACACCAACTTATTAATTTATAGCTCGCACATTTTTATGCAAAAATGCGGAAACCCGCACGCAGTAAGGGTGTTGTCTCAATGTGAAGGCGCCCTTACTGCGTGCGGGCTTCTGCATTGCATACTTCAGTTGTCAGATGTGCCAGCAAGATGCTGACACACCGGCTGAAAAGTAGTTGGAGGGTGTACTTTTTACACTCCTCAAACAGGGATAAACCTCACTAAATAAATAACTATTTGAATGTTGGATACCACTGTGATAATTTATGTCGCAGTTGCCAAGCCCTCCGCAACCGTCCTTTGACAAGGTGTCAGGGGATAAATTAATTCGATAGCAATTCAAGCGACCTTGAACTTCCTGATGTGGGATACTAAAGTTCGGTCAAAGTCGCGCATCTGCCCCAAAAAAACTCTCTGGTATGTCGGAAGTAAAGCGTTCACGCTTTTCGGTTGATTGGTATGTCATCTCGGCCCAGCTCGTACGTCGGCTGATCGTAGGGATCGTCATTCTGGCCGCAGTGGGAGGTCTTGGTTATCGGGCGTATTCAAGTTTGAAAAGGGCTGTCATCAGCTCTATTCCGATTGGAACTCAGAGTGCGAGGTTCATTGAAATTTCGGGGCAAGTGCGGGTGAAAAAAGAAGCTGCGACAGATTTCGTCACGGCAAATGAGGCGATGCCGCTCGAAGCAGGTGATACGATCCAGACAATGAGCAATGCAGTGGCGCGAGTTCAATTTGTGGATGGCGCGAGCTACACGATCAAGCCTGACACCACGTTGGTGATCAAAGACAACGAGTTGATGGCGGATAAGAGTACGAAAGTTAAAGTCAACGTTCGGGTTGGTACGATTAATCTGGCGACGAACGAACAGGCTCCGGGTTCAACCAACGTTGTCCAGACTGAAGTCGCTTCGGCAAAAGTTGGGAGTAATACTACCGCGACGGTGGCGACGGGAGAAGTTGGTAATCAGGCGGATATTAAGGTCGAACGGGGAGGCGCTGAAGTTCGGACTGAAACCGGACAAGTCTTCCAGGCACGGGTTAACGAGCGGTTAGAAGTCGAACAATCTGGTAAGGCAATTAAGACTTCTTTATTACAAATTCCCACGCTTCGCTCCCCTGAAAATCAGCAAACCTTGCGACCGGAAGGGAAAGGGGTTGTGAAATTCGATTGGAGTGGAATTCCGCAAGCTACTAATTACGCGATTGAAATTGCCTCTTCTGCAACATTTGGCGCAACGGTATTGAATAGCAGAGACGGTTTACGTGCTCCTTCGGCAATCTTTGATCTGATACCCGGTTCTTATTACTGGCGGGTTCGGGCTGATAAAGGACAGGAGCAGGGAAGTTTTAGCGATCCCAATAAGTTTACGATTGTTGGTAAGAATGTGAATCGTCGAATTCTTGAAATTAAGATCTTAAATAAATCTCCGATGGGCGGGAGCAGCTATGTGTTGGAAGGTCATTGCGAGGTTGGCGCAAAAATTAAAGTTGGTGGTGCGCTCGCCAGAATAGACAGTCAGGGAAATTTCAAAGCACTGGTAACATTGAATTCACGCTCGCGGGAAGTGCTGGTTGAGGCGGAAGATCAGGATGGCAATACAGGTCGTCAAATAGTTCGATTTTGAGTAAAGCAGGCATGAAAAACAGCGAACAGGTATCAGAAGTACAATTTCATTATCCCGCGCCAATCGGTGTCATCGGGAGTGTTGAAGCCAGGAATCGGCTCCGTGCCGCGATCCCTGAGCTTGGTTTTCAGGAACTGCCGCTTGAATCGTCTCACGGACAGGAACTTCCCGCGACAGAAAATTTAGAGCTGATTATTTGTGAAGCGAAAGAGCCGTTTCTTTCTTCAGATTTTCGGGTTGGGATTGAAACGCAATTTCCAAATGCTGTCTTGATTTCCTGCGCCTGTGATCTGGGAATAGGGGTTGAAGGCGCCAGTCGTCTGCTGGAAGAGGCTTCGGAACAGGCTGGTTATCTCGGACATGTCAAGATTGATCGGGTAGCTCTTCAATTGCCGCAATTTTTGCGTTATGCTGAAGAGCGGCGCGATTCCATGCAGCAGGCTCAACAGCGGTCACAGTTAGAGCGATTGCTGGAAGCCTCTACCAGAATGCATTCTTCGTTGGATCAGCAGCGTGTTGGAGCTGAGATTCTTGATTCCATCAGGAGCTGGGTGGATGCCGATAATTGGCAGCTTTATGTTCTTTCAGATGATAAAAAAATATTGGAATTGATCGGCGCTGAAGGTGTGCGGACTCGCCCTCCTTCCTTAACCCTGAGAGCTGATCGTAAAGGACTGGTTCAGCAGACTTTAACGGAAGGTAAGTTAATTGTTTTCGGGTCGGAAGACCTCAAGGCTTTTGAAGCTGGCGACCCGGATTTCAGGGAAGCGTATCAAGCGGATGCCAGTATCTGTTCCGTGATGTGCTGCCCCTTAAAAGTTGATAATCAAGTCATTGGAATCAGTCAGGCGACAAGATTTATTAATCAGTCGGAATTTACTGAATCTGATCAGGCAGCGATTAAGCAACTCTCAGTGGTGGCTGCGACGGCGCTGAATAATGCAGTTCAGTTTGCCCGCGCTGAACGCTTGTACATGCAGGATGACTTAACGCAATTGCATAATAGTCGTTACTTGCGGCAGTATCTTGAAACTGAATTTCGTCGAGTCCGTCGCTACGGCGGTGAAGTAGCAGTGATTTTTATTGACCTGGATGGTTTTAAAGGTGTCAATGATAGATTCGGTCACAGGGTGGGCAGTGAGACATTAAAAGAAATGGCAACTTTATTGCTGGACTCCGTCCGCGATACCGACGTTGTCACGAGATACGGCGGGGACGAGTTTACTGTAGTTTTATCCAGCACTGGAGCCGAGCGAGCCTTGATTACCGCTGAGCGTGTGAGGCAGAAAGTTGCGACGTATGAATTTAAGGGAGGTAGTCAAAATACCTTCCACTTGACTGCAAGTTTTGGAATTGCTTCTTATCCGAGATACCAGGCTGATTCTGCGGCTGATTTGTTAGAAAAAGCAGACCTGGCAATGTACGAAGCAAAAGCTGCGAATAAGAATAACGTCAAGCTTGCAAAAAACTAACCGTGAATCATCGTTGTTTTGAATTGCGAAGAGCCTGCTGCCGGAAATCCCCCGGCTCACAATTCAACTCACTTGATTTTTTTATAATAACAACCTTTTTTTGGAGTCGGAGCCGGAAGGGAAACGTGAATTCTAATCAACTGCACCACCCCGGACGGTCTTGAAAACGTTAGATGAATCTTCGTTCGATATTTAGTTTATTTTCCAGTGATTTAGCGATTGATTTGGGAACAGCCAATACCTTGGTTTTTGCTCGTGGCAGGGGCATCGTTGTTTCTGAGCCTTCTATTGTTGCTATCAACAAACTGACGCACAAGGTCGAAGCTGTTGGCAAAGAAGCCAAAGAAATGCTGGGTCGAACCCCTGGAAATATTGTCGCTATTCGCCCGATGAAAGACGGCGTTATTGCCGATTTTGAAGTGACTGAAAAAATGCTTCAGTACTTCATTCGCAAAGCTCATAACGGGAAGCAATGGGTTAGCCCCCGCATCGTCATCGGAATCCCTTCAGAAATTACGCAGGTCGAAAGACGCGCGGTTGAAGATAGCGCCTACCGCGCCAAAGCTGCTGAAGTCTATCTGGTTGAAGAAGCGATGGCTGCCGCGATTGGAGCCGGACTCCCGATTACCGAACCGCATGGAAATATGATCGTTGACATTGGCGGCGGAACCACCGACATCGCGGTCATTTCATTGTCAGGCATTGTCTATTCGCGCTCCGTTCGTGTCGCTGGCAACGAAATGGATGAAGCGATCATTCAATACATTAAGCGCAAGTACAATTTATTAATCGGTGAGCGGACAGCCGAAGCGATCAAGATTGAACTTGGCTCGGCAGCTCCGCTGGATGAAGAGCTGACGATGGAAATTAAAGGCCGCAATTTGATTGAGGGAATCCCCAAAACAATTGTCGTCACGGATGAAGAAATTCGTGAATCGCTGGCTGATTCTGTGGCCACGATTGTGAATGCCGTTCGTGTTGCTCTGGAGCGGACACCGCCTGAATTATCAGCAGATATTGTGGATCGTGGCATTGTGTTAACCGGTGGCGGAGCCATGCTCAAAAAATTAGATGCCCGATTAATGCAGGAAACGGGATTACCCGTGGCGTGTTCTGAAGACCCCTTATCTTCAGTGGTGCTGGGAGCTGGAACGATGCTCTCAGACTTTAATTTGTTACGTCGCGTTCGCTGGGATAGCTCAACCTTACCGGCCTAAGTTTGTTAACTCTCGACTGAAGTTGAAATGGATTTTTCAACTTCAGTCGTAGGATCAATTTCAGTTTTGCACTTCTTGTTTTGTGGACATCCGAACTAGCCTGAAAAACAATCCTCCCTTTCTTTTAGTGGTGCTTCTCGCCGTGCATTTGCTGGTGGTTTTGTTCAACCCGATGCCGGGGCGAGTCGGTCGAACATTCGGCGCACAGGTGATGATGACGTTCTTTCAGCCATTCCAGACGTTGTTGACAATGACTGGTTCCGGCGTGGGTGGCATCAAGGATTCTTACATCATTCTCAAGGATGCCCGTGCCGAAAATAAAGTGCTGCTGGAAAAGAACGCCACCTTGGAATCCGATTACGCCAAGTTGTCAGAGCAATTAAAAAATACCGAGCAAATTCTCAAGATTGATAGTTGGAAGCCGGAGCCGAATGTCAATGTCGTCAAAGCGCAGGTCATTGCGCGTGATGCGACGCAGTGGTATCGCACCGTGACGATTGATAAAGGCTCTACTTCCGGCATTGAAAAAGACTTTCCAGTGGTGACTGAAAAAGGGCTTGTCGGGCGTGTCGTGACAGTCGCTCCCACCGCTTCTCGAATTCTGCTACTCACTGATGAGCGACACGCAGCAGGTGCGGCGATTGGGCAGGCGACGGAATCCAGAATAATGGGAATTGTTCAGGGAACCAGCAATTCTTATGGCAAAAGCAATTTTAGATGCGAACTGAAGCTGGTCGGCGGAACCGGAGAAAAGCCCCGGACGGGTGAATTAATTGTGACTTCCGGGCAGGATGGATTGTATCCACGCGGATTGATTATTGGGCGTGTCGTTGAGCCTTTAAATGCCAACGAAAAATCACCTGATGTCGTTCCGTTAGAGCCTTCGGCTGACTTGGATAAAATAGATGTCGTGGGCATCATGATTGTGGCCAAAGATAAAATTCGTGCGCAGGTCGAAGACCTTAACAAGACTGAGCGAGATAAAGAAAAAGCCGAACAGGATAAGTTGAAACAACAACGCCTGGACGAATTGCAAAGAAAAAAACAGGCTGAGAAGCCATAACAATCAACTTTGGAGAGTCGCAGCCACTATTATCAGTGGTTCACTGAGAAAAGAAATTGGAGACCGAGAAGACCAGTAAAACGCGGGTGTGGGTAATTGGTATCTGTCTGATTGTTGCTGCTTTCGCGCAGGTTACGTTAAAAAATTTTTCCCCCTGGCTTGGATATATTGACTGGTTACTGCTGATTACCGTTTATGTTAGCCTGATGCGCAATCCGGTCGTGGCAATGGTGACGGCAACCTGTGCAGGAATCCTGAATGATCTGGGATCCAATGTTCCGGTGACTGGTGTTAGTGGAATTTCGTATGTCGTCGCAGCCTACATCGGTTTTTGGTCTTCCAGTTCATTTTTAGTAGAAGGCTTACTCATTCGGGCTGCGATTGTGGCGGGAGCAGGGGTGGTCGCTTCAATCCTCAAGCTTTCCATTTATACGTTCACCGTTGATGTTGCGATGCCACGCGAAGCCGCCTTGGAATTAATCCTTAGTCCGACCTTAAATTTGATGGTTTCACTGGTACTTTTTGCGGCGCTGGATCAAATTTTCGATTTCGGAAAACGTGCTAAAATGCGTCGTGCCGAAGCGTTACGGAAAATGACGCGCCGCCGCAAATGGATGGTAAAAAATAGTGATCCGCGTTGGAAAATGAAGCCTCGAAAACGGCGACGGTATTAATAATTTTTCAGTTTTTATTTGAGATGAGATCAGCGCCTAACAACCCGGCAGATTCGATTGAAGGTAAACAGCAGATGTTGCTGCGCCTTGAAATCCTCCGCTTTGTGGCGATAGCTGTTATCGTTGCGTTGGGCGGGAGGCTTTACTGGTTGCAAATCAAGAACGGTGATTTTTATAAGGAAAGAGCTGATTCTAACCGCTATCGAACCTTACCAGTCTCAGCCCGGCGTGGGCGGATTTATGATCGGAATGGGAAATTGTTAGCTGATAGCAAGTATGCCTATAACCTGATTCTTGAACGAAAGCTTGGAACGAGAGAGATCAAGCCTGAGCAGTTTCCCGAAGTCATTGATCTTCTGGTCAGGAATCTCAGTATTGAACGAGACTGGTTGACGAACCGATTGGAGGACGCTAAGTTAAAACCCCGCTGGCAATCTATTGTGATTAAAGAAGAAGCTTCTCCGAGTGATGTTGCCTGGATTGAGTCTCACAAGTGGGAATATCCTGAATTACGAGCTGAAAAAGCTCCTCAGCGATACTATCCTTATGGAAGTCTGGCAGCTCATGCACTTGGTTATGTTGGCGAAGTCAGCAAGGCACAGCTCCTCGCTCCAGGAGGAAGGTATAGTGCTGAAAAAGGATTTGATTATGGAACAGTAGTCGGCAAGGCAGGGCTTGAGGATTACTATAACGAAATTCTGACGGGACGTGATGGTTATCGTCGAGTGTTGGTTGATAGTCGTGGAATTATTCAGGAAACAGTGGATCAGGCTGAACCGATACCGGGTCGTGATATTTATATTTCATTAGATTTAGAACTCCAGAAAATTGCTGAAGTACAAGGTGACGGAATGGTTGCGGGACGTGGCGCAATTGGCGCGATGGATCCGAATAATGGGGAAATCCTGGTCTTTGTCAGCCGCCCGACTTACGATCCGAATATTTTTTCTCAGCTTTCAAAAACTCCTGAGGGCAAAGAAGCTATTTCTGAGTATTGGAAGGATGAAGATCGTCCACTTTATAATCGGATGATCATGGGAGGCTTTGTCCCCGGTTCAACCTGGAAGCTCATGACCACGGTCGCGGCTCTGAATGAAAATGTGATTACGCCGCAAGAGTCTCGTGTTCAGGACGGCGACATTCAGCTTGGAACTTATGTCATGCACTCAATGTCACACGAAGGAATGCCCGATATTGTGCGTGCCATCACCGTTTCTGCGGATGGATATTTCTATCGTTTAGGCATCAAGATGGGCGAAGATTTATTTGCCAAGTGGGTTGAGAATTTCAAGTTTGGTCATAAAACAGGTATTGATTTACCGCAAGAAGGGAATGGACTTCAGCCGGTTGCCAAAACGAAAAAGATGATTGCAGAAAATATCGCCAAAAAACTTCAGGTAGAAATTGATGCAGCCAAGACTCCTGAAGAGAAAAAGAAATTACAAGCTAAATTAACGGCTACTCTGAAAGAGGGTGAACAATGGACATCCTACGATATGGCTGCTTCAGCCTTTGGACAGGGGCAGAATAAATCCACCCCGACACAGTTGATGCGATATGTTGGTGGACTCGCCAATGGCGGACACATGCATACACCTCATTTTTTAATCAGAACAACGCCAGGGACAGATCGTGAGGATAAATTTCATCCTGAAATAAAGTGGAGCGACCCGAATTACTTTACGGTTCCGATGTCGCCGGCAATTCACGATATTGTGAAGCGTGGGATGTATGCGGCGGTGAACTCTGGCGGAACGGGCGGGGGCGCGAGCGTTCCCGGCTTTGACGTGTGTGGAAAAACGGGTACAGCGCAAGTCGCCTCGAACAAGCGAGCTGGTGTCAAAAACAAAGACCACGCTTGGTTTATCAGTTTTGCGCCGCGCGACAAGGCACAGATTTGTTCGGTTGTGCTAACTGAAAATGCGGGTTTTGGCGGAAAGCAATCCGCTCCACGCGCGCGGGCAATCTATGAACAATTTTATCGGCGGGGCGGATTGAATCCACCTCAGGCTGAAGCGCAGGCCGCCTTACACCAATGACGTTAAAAATGATGAATGGTAATCATGACAGGATTATGCTGCGATAATTGAGATAATAGCGTATGATCCGTGGCGCCCTCACTGAAGTTTATGTTTGCACCGAATCCGAGGTTTTTTAGAGATTTTGATTGGTTATCATTCCTGTTAATTATCGGGTTGATGACTTTTGGTGTGGTGGAAATTCGTAGTGCGCAACCAAAGCTGCCAGGCTTGTGGCAAAAGCAGGTTGTCGCCATGGTTCTTGGACTGGTCATCATGTTTGTGGTGACGAAGCTTGATTACAATCGGATTTTTAGTGTCGCTCCGTACCTTTATGGTTTTGGATTGTTCCTGTTGGTGCTGGTTCTGATTCCGGGTGTTGGTAAAAATATCAATGGCAATCAAAACTGGATTCAGATTGGGCCGATTGGTGGTCAGCCTTCCGAGCTGGCTAAGATTTTCACCCTGTTGATGGTAGTTCGCTACCTCGCAGATGTTCGAGAGCGCCCGTTGAAGTTCAAGCCGATGGTGATAGCGGGTGCTATCTGGATTGTACCGACAGTGTTAGTTTTTTTAGAAAATGACACGGGGAGTACGCTCAGTTACTGTTCTTTTTTTGCTGCCTTGTTGTTCCTTAGCGGTTTGCAATGGCGTTGGATTCTGGGTGGTCTGGCTGTTGTGTCGCTGGCATTTTTTCTGGCGATACCCAAAATTAAAGCCGGAACCAGCTACAAATACGAACGCATTAAAGCCGCGTGGTGGCCTGAGTTAGCAAAACCGAAGTATCGGTATCAATATGAGCAATCCAGTATTGCTGTCGGTTCGGGAGGTTCTTACGGAAAAGGAATTGGCAGTGGCACTCAGGGGCCACTGGGATTTGTCCCGGAAGTTCATTCTGATTTTATTTTCGCAATCAGCGGCGAGGAAACCGGCTTTGTCGGATGTATTCTCGCCTTATCAGCTTATTTGATAATCATCTGGCGTTTGATCCAGACAGCGCAACAAGCGCGTGACCGCGAAGGAACTTTGCTGGTCGCAGGAATCGTTGCCTTGCTTCTTTATCATATCGCAATCAATGTTGGGATGGTGTTGGGCTTTTTGCCGATCATCGGAATCCCGTTACCACTGATGAGCCATGGTGGGTCTTCAATTCTCGCGTCGTTATTTGCGCTTGGACTTTGTCTGAGTGTGGGGCTGCGACGATTTGTGAATTAGAGTTACCGAATAAGTTGTGAAACACAGTCACTCCAACGTCAATTGACGTTCTTGCGATCCCGTATTTTTTACGAATACGATTCGCTCTCTTCAAGCATCGCTTAGCGCTCATGGGCAAATGAGTCGTGCTTGAATCTGAACAGGTTTATTAATGTACGCTGTTCCGCAGTCGGACGCAGATGCTGCCAAAGTTAGCAGTGCCTGTCTCTTGACTCTCCTTCTTCAGCGTTCAGGCATCGTCAGGGATTTTGATAGTTTTGATGTGGAAGCAGTTGCTCCATCGAATTCTAGTAGTAATTTTTCCCCAACTTTTTCTGCAACGCTAAAACAAAAAATATTCAAAACTGTAAGCCTGTTCTTGGCAGGAATAAGCACTGTGCGCGTTATTCGCGCTGCATATAAGCTGCTTGTTCAACTGCCTGGCAGGTTTTTCAGTTTGTAGCTTGAGTGCGATATTCATCGCACGGGAGAATTATGAGCAAAGAATTAGTAGTCAGTCTTAACGGGCGGGAAAAGAAAATTGCCATTATCGAAGATGATGTCGTCACTGAATTTTACGTCGAACGTGGGGATGAAAATCAGGGCATCGTCGGGAATATTTATAAAGGCAAAGTGATGAAAGTATTGCCGGGAATGCAATCCGCTTTCGTAGATATTGGTCTGGAACGTGATGCCTTTCTCTATGTTTCCGACTTCATTGATGATGAAGAATTTGAAGGCGCGTTCGATGATCGCAAAGAGAAGGAACCGCGTCAGATCACAATTCCGGGAAAAGCGCAGAAGCCTGAGCGTCAGGAGCGTCCTCGCACGCCAAGAGTTACCACCGGGGCTGCGAAATCATCAATGGATCAGGAGTTATCTGAAGAAGATCAGGACGAAGCCGCGACACTTGAAGCTTTGAGCCATATTGAGGAAATTAGTGAAGAGCCGGTGATTGAGCATGCTGACGACGATGAGCCGAATAATACTGAAATTATCGCGCCACCGCAGGACAGCTTCGATCAGCGTCGCTCTAAACGGCTTAGATTTGTGCCGCCTCCCGAAAAGATTAAGGAAGTCGCCGTCGAAAAAGCTGAAGTAAAAGCTGAAGTAGTGATAGTTGCCGAGCCAGTGGAAGAAATTCCGGTTGTTGCAGAAGCAGAAGAAGAAGAATTTTCTGGTCGTGGCCGCCGCCGCCGGACTCCTCGTGGTGGTGCCAAGCGTGGCGCGAAACCTGAAACCATTGAAGCTGTCGAAGCCGCACCAATTGAAACTGTGGATGAAGTTGTGACTGAAGCCGAACCGGAAACTTCAAAGGAGAAAAAATCTTCAGGTTCAAATTTCGATCCGACACTGCTCGAAAACACTGGGGAACCGATGGAGCGCATCGCTGACGATGACCTTCCCATCAAGCCGAGTCGTCGCGCTCCTCGCGCTGAAAAAGCGATCACCAAGAAACTTGAAGTCGCGCCAACTCCTGAAGTTTTAGTTGGTTCTTTAGCGGCTGACGTGGTGACTGACTTTGAAAAAGTGAGTGACGATGAAGCCTTGGAAGCGCAGTCATCAGCGGCTGTGATTGAAGCCTCGGCTCCGCTTGAAGATGCCAGTGCCGAATTACGCGATAATTCTGCTGCGGCTGAATTTGCCACTCGTCGCGGCGGTCGGGGGCGTCGTCGTCGCCCTTCAGGTGAAGGGGATGATGGAAATTCAAATAATCAGGATGTCACGGCAGAAGCTCCTGAAGAACAGGAACCGGAAGAAAAAGTTGAGCCAAAAGACACCTTTCTGACTTCGCGTGGAGGCAATGGCGGACCTCGTCCATCACGACCGATCATTTCAGATATGCTCCGTGAAGGTCAGGAAGTCATTGTCCAAATTGCCAAAGAACCAATCGGACAAAAAGGCGCACGCATCACTTCTCACGTCGTATTACCAGGGCGTTACGTGGTGTACATGCCGACCGTCGAACATATCGGCGTTTCGCGTAAAATCGCCAATGATGAAGAGCGTCGTCGCTTGAAAGTAGTCCTGAATCAGCTCCGCATCGAAGCCAATATCCCCGGTGGTTTTATTGTTCGTACCGCCGCTGCCGGACGCACGAATGAAGAGTTACGTGATGACGTGCAATACCTCGGACGTACCTGGACGGACATGCGCAAACGCGCTGATAAAACGAAAGCGCCGACCGTTGTCCATCGTGATTTAGACCTCGTGCAAAGAATTTTACGCGATCAGCTTTCGACCGATTTTACGGCGATTCGCGTTGACAATGAACTTGAGTATGAACGCATCGTAGATTTCGTGCATCGCTTTGCTCCAAAGCTGATTCATCGCGTCAAGCTTTACACCAAAGACACCCCGATTCTTGAAGAGTACGGTGTTCAGGCGGAAGTTGATAAAGCGGTCAAGCCGCGTGTCTGGTTGAAATCCGGCGGCTACATCGTCATCAATCAAACCGAAGCATTGGTTGCAATTGACGTGAATACCGGAAAATTTGTCGGACGTTCCAACCGTTTGGAAGACACCATCGTCAAAACAAATCTGGAAGCCGCAAAAGAAATTGCGCGTCAAATCCGCCTGCGGGATTTGGGCGGAATTATTATTCTTGATTTCATTGATATGGAGGAACGCCGCAATAAACAGCGCGTCCGTCAGGCTTTGGAGCAGGATATGCGCAACGATAAAGCTCCATTCAAAACATTGGAATTTAATGATTTCGGATTGGTAGCGATTACCCGCAAGCGCGTCAAACAATCATTGGAGCGCACCCTTTGTGAGCCTTGCCAGTATTGCGGCGGCGGCGGAATGGTGAAATCTCCGCAGACGATTTGCTACGAATTACTTGCGGAAACCCGCCGTGTAGCGAAGCATCAGGATAATCCCAGCGAAGTTATTTTGCGGGTCAATCCTGAAGTAGCGAAAGCTTTACGCTCGACTGAACGTGAAATTTTTGCTGACATCGAATCGCATTTTACCGGAGTCGTTACGATCAAGAGCGATCCGGCTGTTCATCAGGAACAGTTCGATATTGCCTTGGTGTAGGGAAGTATGCTGTAGAATATAAGGATTTATGTCCGCAATCTAGCCATAAACCGATTCTGCGATATTTCAAGAAAACCGTACCAACGTATCTGAAAAGACTTGCGGTAAATTAGCGTATCGTTTTAGAAATTTGAAACGGGCTAACCACGTTCTGAGGGTAGCCCGTTTTTTGTTAGTTACCGCTTTTACCCACAACAGACTGAACCGCTATTAGCTGAAGCCGTTCCGCAACAGGAAGTTGTTTCAGTTTTTGGAGCACTGCTTCCGCAGCATCCAGTTTCGGTTGTTTCGCAACAATTTCCTTCGTCAAGCTTATCCGCATAAACCGTTACGCTGAAAATTCCTGAGCCTGATTTTCGAAATTCGTTCAGTTCTTGAGCGTTTACATATTTTGATAGCAATTCGTCCGGCAAATCAATCAGCCGTTCTTTTTTGATCTGAATGTTTTTGAACCCAACTGATTTTATGATTCCCAGATAAGCACCTTTTTCGCTTGCGCCCGCAACGCAGCCTGCATACATTTCAGCCGCTTCAAGAATGCCATCGGGCAAATTGCCGCTAAAAACAATATCGGAAATACTGAAATGACCCCCTGTTTTCAAAATCCGAAAGACCTCTTTGAAGGCTTTTTCTTTATCAGGAATCAGATTCATCACACAGTTGCTGACGATTACATCTGCGGTTTGGTTTGCGATTCCTTTCATTTCCTCAATTTCGTTATGAACGAATTCGACATTAGAAAAACCAAGTTTCTGATTGTTTTGCAATGCTCGAATGACCATTTCGGGTGTCATATCAATGCCGATAACTCGTCCCGAATCGCCCACAATTTTTCGTGCAATAAATACGTCATTTCCAGCACCTGAGCCGAGATCAATTACTGTATCACCCGCATTGATATTCGCAATTTCAGTTGGAAGTCCACAGCCCAACGAAAGGTCTGCGTCTTTTTGATAACCTTCTATCGAAGAATAATCTTCTGCCATTGAAGTATTAAATTCATCGGTAGTGCAGCACGCAGTATCGGCACAGCAGCTAACTTGAATATTACCTTTGGCAATCTCGCCGTATGATTTTTTGATTTCTGCTTTGATTGTTTCTGTATCCATTTTTACTCCTTTTTTTGACAAATTGTTTGTCAGTTGTATGACTGTAGAAGCCGTGAAAAGACGCAAAATGATTTTAACAATCGCAGTTTTTTGATTCCGGTTCAATTAAGTTACCGTAAACGTCGCTCTCATAAGCACAGCAATCAAGAATAAGTTTTTTTAGCTGTTGCTTACCGCGTTGGACACGAGATTTTGCACCCGAATATGAAATATTTAGTTTTCTGGCTAACTCTTTTTGAGATACTCCTTCAAACTCGGAAATGAGAAGGGCGTTTTTGTAATTGTCAGGTAGTTTGTTGATGAAGGGTTTGACGCAACATTCCGAAATGGTTGTGTTCAGCGAATTTGTTTCTTCATGTGAAAGAAATTCGGGAATTTCAGTATTCGTCAATTCGGGAATATCTTCGAGGCTGATTGTTCGTTGATTGTTTCTGAAATAGTCGTTAATCGTATTTTTTACGATTCCATAAAAATAATGTCGGATATTGTCGGCTTGATTTACCTTGTCGCTATTACGAATAATTTTCACAAATACATCTTGCAAAATATCATCGGCATCGCTTTGGTTATGCACTTTTTTCACGATAAAACTTCGCAATTCCTTGTGAAAATCATTCCAAATATTTTTTACTTCAGTCGTCATATTTTCGATCCTTCCCGCTTGGAATAAGTATGTCAAATCATAAGACACTAAAGTTTTTGAAAAGACGCAAAGAGCTAAATAGTTTCGTAGCACTTACCTTTTTTGCTGCGTTGGTATTTGGTTCCTGAATTGATGATTCGTGACGACATATTCTTGCGCAGATCAGACCCGCGAAAATCCGCTTGATCCGCTTTATCGGTGGTCTATTACTTTCTGTTTTCCCCTTTGTTTTGTATGATACCCGTTTCAATTAATTAGAAACAAAACTTTATCAGAAAGGTATTAAATAATGAGTGCGATTGAGCAAGTAAAAGCCAGAGAGATTTTAGATTCAAGAGGCAACCCGACCGTCGAAGCCGAGGTCTTTTTGGAATCAGGTGCGTGCGGACGCGCTGCTGTCCCTTCTGGTGCTTCGACCGGAGAAAATGAGGCCGTCGAATTACGTGACGGTGACGACGACCGCTATTTAGGAAAAGGCGTCACGCAGGCAGTCCAAAATATTAATCAGGATTTGGACTCACATTTAATTGGAATGGATGCGTTCAATCAGGC
This sequence comes from Blastocatellia bacterium, assembly GCA_043783625.1. Lineage (GTDB taxonomy): Bacteria > Acidobacteriota > Blastocatellia > RBC074 > RBC074 > JAFDVL01. The sequence goes on from JAYVZE010000046.1 coordinate 107,898, forward strand.
GGAAATTGATCTGACGATGATCGCGTTAGACGGCACGGCTACGAAATCAAGGCTCGGAGCGAATGCGCTGTTAGCTGTGTCAATGGCTACCGCCCGCGCCGCTGCAACTGAATTAGAAATCCCGTTGTACCGCTACATCGGTGGAGCCAACGCTCGCACGTTACCCGTGCCGATGATGAATATTATCAATGGTGGAGCGCACGCTGACAACAACGTAGATTTTCAGGAATTTATGATTGTTCCCGCCGGTGCGCCGACCTTTTCGGAAGCTTTACGCTGGGGAGCCGAAGTTTTTCACAGCCTCAAGAAAGTCCTGAAAGGTCTTGGTTATTCGACTGCTGTCGGAGATGAAGGCGGATTCGCTCCGAGTTTGAAATCCAATGAAGAAGCGATTGAAGTCATTCTCAAAGCAATTGAGCAGGCGGGATACCGGCCCGGCGAACAGATTGCTATCGCGCTTGATCCGGCGGCTTCCGAATTTTATTCAGAAGGAAATTACGTCTTCAAAAAATCCGACAAGCGAGTTTTGAGTTCGGATGAAATGGTGGCGTACTGGGTGGAATGGACTAAAAAATATCCGATCATCAGCATCGAAGACGGCTTAGCCGAAAATGATTGGACTGGCTGGGCGAAAATTACCGAAGAAGTCGGCGATACCGTGCAATTAGTCGGCGACGATTTATTCGTTACGAATGTGAAGTATTTACAACGTGGCATCGAAGAAGTTGTGGCGAATTCAATCTTAATCAAAGTGAATCAAATCGGAACCTTGACCGAGACACTGGAAGCGATTGAGCTGGCCAAAACAAATAACTACACCGCAATTTCTTCGCATCGTTCCGGCGAAACCGAAGACCCGTTCATCGCCGATTTAGCCGTTGCCACCAACTGCGGACAGATCAAAACAGGATCGCTTTCGCGCACAGATCGCATCGCCAAATATAATCAATTACTAAGAATTGAAGAGGAATTAGGCGTCGCTGCGAAATATCCCGGATTCAATACGTTCTATCAGTTAGAATTGAATGACTTGAATTTTAAAGTGAATACTCGCGGTTAACCTGCGAAAAATGTTTATTACGATGCAGAAGCCTGCACGAAGTAAGTCGCCCTTACTTCGTGCCGATTTCTGCATTTCAAGTTTATGAATGAGAACGTAGCGCAGGTGGATGTTACGCTGCTCTTAAAGTTTTAATAAAATCTTCAACATTGAAAAAATATCTTGACATGAAAAAGAGATCAGGCGTATTTTGCACGCTGTCCACTAAACACACAGAATGAATTGAAGTTACGAGACCAAACTTGTTTTTT